>JBEKRP010000004.1:0-115634 GCA_049518595.1 Steroidobacteraceae bacterium | reverse complement strand
GTGGTGCACGAGACCTACGGTGTGGGCCGCTATGTCGGCCTGCAGCTCATGGAGATCGGGGATCAGAGCGGCGAATTCCTGGCGCTCGAATATCGCGACGGCGATCGCGTTTACGTGCCGGTGCACGCGCTGCACCTGGTGAATCGCTACACCGGCGGCGCCCCCGAGAGCGCGCCACTGCACAAGCTCGGCACCGACCAGTGGGCGCGCGCGCGCCGTCGCGCCGCCGAGGCGGTACGCGACGTCGCCGCTGAGCTGCTCGATCTGCACGCGCGCCGCGCGGCGCATCAGGCGGCGCCGTTGAATGCCGGCGAGCTCGAGTACCAGACCTTCGCTAACGGATTTCCTTTCGAGGAGACCGCCGATCAGGCCGCGGCCGTTCGCCAGGTGCTCAAGGACATGCAAGGCACAAAGCCCATGGACCGGGTGGTCTGCGGCGACGTCGGTTTTGGCAAGACTGAGGTGGCGATGCGCGCCGCCTTCGTCGCCGTGCAGTCCGGCCGCCAGGTCGCCGTGCTGGTACCGACGACGCTGCTGGCGCAGCAGCACGTGCAGAGCTTCCGCGACCGTTTCGCCGACTGGCCGGTGCGAATCGAGGCGCTGTCGCGTTTCCGTTCCAGCGCTGAGAGCGCCGCGGTACTCGAAGGGCTGCAGCGCGGCACGATCGACATCGTAATCGCGACCCATCGGCTGCTGCACGCCGACGCGCGATTTCACAATCTCGGGCTGATCATCGTCGATGAAGAGCATCGCTTCGGCGTGCGCGATAAGGAGCGGCTCAAGACCCTGCGCGCCGAGGTTCATGTGCTGACGCTGACGGCGACCCCGATACCGCGCACGCTCAACATGGCGCTCGGCGGCCTGCGCGAACTGTCGCTGATCGCAACACCCCCCGCGGGACGCCTGACGATCAAGACCTTCATCACCGAATGGCATAGGGCGACGCTGCGCGAAGCGGTGCTGCGCGAACTGCGCCGCGGCGGCCAGGTGTATTTCGTGCACAACGAGGTGCAGAGCATCGAGAAAGTCGCCGCGGAGCTGGCGGCGCTGGTGCCGGAGGCGAGCCTGCGCATCGGCCACGGCCAGATGCGCGAGCGCGAGCTCGAGCAGCTGATGGTGGATTTCTACCATCGACGCTTCGACATGCTGGTGTGCACGACCATCATCGAGAGCGGCATCGACGTTCCGAGCGCCAACACCATTCTGATCAATCGCGCCGACCGGCTCGGCATGGCGCAACTGCACCAGCTGCGCGGGCGCGTCGGCCGCTCGCACCATCGCGCCTACGCTTATCTGATCGTGCCGTCGCGCAAGGGCCTCACCGGCGACGCGGTCAAGCGCCTGGAGGCCATCGAGTCGCTCGAGGACCTCGGCGCCGGTTTTGTGCTCGCGACGCACGATCTGGAGATACGCGGCGCCGGCGAATTTCTCGGCGAAGCGCAAAGCGGCGAGCTCAGCGAGGTCGGCCTGAGCATGTACCTTGAGATGCTCGAGCACGCGGTGAAGGCGATGCGCGAGGGCCGCGAACCCGCGCTCGATCGCCCGCTCGCGTCCACCAGCGACATTGAGCTGCATGTGCCGGCGCTGCTGCCGCAGGAGTACGTGCCGGATGTGCATCTGCGCCTCGCACTTTACCAGCGCATCGCCGCGGCCGATGCCACCGCGCTGCAGGATATGACCGCCGAGCTGATCGACCGCTTCGGCGCCCTGCCTGGGTCGGCGCACCACCTGCTGCGGCTGGCCAGTCTGCGGCTTGCGGCACGCTCACTCGGACTGCGCCGCCTCGAACTCGGACCGGCCGGCGGCAGCGTGCAGTTCGAGGAGCACAATCGCGTGGACACCGCGCGCGTGATTGCACTAGTGTCGCGGCAGGGGCGTGAATTTCGCCTCGAGGGGCCGCTGAAATTGCGCATTACGCGCGCACTGCCCAAGCTCGAGCAGCGCTTCGAATACGCGTACCAACTGATCCAGCGGCTGGGCGGCGCGACGCCGTGAGCGCTCGCCATGCCTCGCGCCCGCCCGGTGCCATGGCAGCGCCTGCGGCCCGGCAGCGCCTGCTAGGATAGGCGGCACGATGAGACTCGCTGTGCAATCGAACACTGCTGCCGGAGACATTCGCGCCGACGACGCGCGAGTATCCACGCTCACCGGCGCGCTCGCCGCGCTGCTCGCACTCGCGGCACTCGCGCCGCGGGGAGCGGCCGCCGCCGATTCGCCGGCCGCAGTGCGGCCGGCGGCGCGAACTGCCGCGCAGCAGAGCGGCGCGACGTTGTACGGCGTGGAGGTGATCGTGTTTCGCGCTTCCAGCGTCAACGCCGCCGAGGACTGGGACGCGGCGCCGCCGGGGAGGGGTTTCGGCAGCAGTGCCAATCGCGGTGGTGCGACTCCGCAGGTGCTGCGGGTGCTCGCTCCCAGCGACTACCGCCTGGGCTCGGTCGAGGCGACCTTGAGGGCCAGTGGCGCCTGGCGACCGATTGCCCACGCGGCGTGGATACAGACGGCGGCGAATTGGGGCAGCCATGCGGGCATTGCGCTCGCGGATGTCGGCATCAATGCGGCGGGTTTGAGCGGCATGGTCTATCTGGAGCGCGCGCCGATCTACCTGCACCTGGGCTTCGATGTGCACCTGAGCGCAGGGGCCACCTACACCATCAAGGAAATGCGCAGCGTCCGCTACAACGACAAACAGTACTTCGATCATCCCGCTTTCGGGATCATCGCGGTGGTGACGCCGATCAAGCAGGGCGAAGCTGTCTCGACCCCGTGAACGCGGCTGCGCCGCGCCCGCAGCCTAGGCGCTGATCACGAACAATCCGAACACGCAGAGCATGCCGAGTCCCCTGGCGCTGCTGCGGCCCGCGCAACACATGCGCGATCGTCATGATGGCCCCGGCGCGGGTCAGCGTTGCGGCGACGCCATCGGCAAAGTCATCGAACTGCCCAAATAGCGCGTCCACACCTGCGAGCGGCCCAACAGCGAGAAACCGATGAAGCCGCGCACCTGCAGCCGGTCCTTGTCGAGCCGCGCCAGGCGGCACTTGTAGGTTCGGCCGCTGTCGGGCTCATAGATGGAGCCCCCGAACCACTCGCCCCCGCCATCGTATTTCATACCCTTAAGGATGGTCTGCCCGAGCAGGGTCAGCGATCGCCTGGCCGGATCCGGGTTGTGTTGATCCAGGCGCTGCGGATCATTGCCGCCGACAATCTTGCCCTGATAGCTACCGTCGCTCGCGACGCTGATCTCGATGATGCCGTCGCGCGGCTCGGTCAGCCAATTACCGAGAATTTGCGCCGCCTGATCGTCGGTGGCGCTCGCCTTATGCGCCAGTTGCAGGCCCAGCGAGGCCAGCAGGATAAGCCGCAACAGGCGTCGTCGGCCCATCGAACCCGAAGTCGCAGGCATGGGTGTCTCCTGGTGTTGCATGCGCGCCTGTCCTCCGGTCTGCGGCGCTCAGCTGATCTCCTGCCCCTCTGCGACCGCGACCCGCGCCTCGCTGCTTTCTTTGGCTCGCTGCAGAGCCCGCGTCGCCGCCTGGATCAGCTGGTCGACGGATCGGTCAGCGCTCGGCGTGATGCTCGCGACTCCGATACTGACGGTCACGAACTTCTGGCGCAACGCTCGCGGATGATGAATGTGCTGGCGCAAAACCTTGCGCGCCACGGAGTCGGCGAACTCCGGCACCCCGGCGACGCCGGCGACGTCGCCGACGTCGGCGTTGCGTACCAAGGCGACGATGCGGCCGCCATCCCAACGCGCGACCACGTCGGCACCGCGTTTGAAACAGGCGCCGATCACCCCCGCGACCCGGCGGATGCAGCCATCGCCCGCGGGGCGGCCGAAGGTATCGTTGTAGCTGCCGAGTTCGTCGATGTCGAATATCAGCAACGTCAGTGGGCGCGCCTCGCGCACGCCAATTTGCCAGTCATGCTGCAGCAACTCTTCAAAGTAGGCGCGCGAGTACAGGCCGGAGAGCCGGTCTTCGCGCAGCCAGCTCGGCAGGCCGGGGGCCCGGCGCGGGTCCGCGCGCTCGGGTTCACCGACGTCACGATGGAAGCCGACGATATGCGTCACGGTGCCATCGCTGCCGCTCATCGGTTGAATCACCACCTCATTCCAGAACTGCGTGCCGTCCTTGCGATAATTGCGCATCAGTACGCGGCAGGACTGACCACGGGCGATGGCCTCGCGCAGCTGCGCACGCCCTTCCTGGTCGCGATCGGAACCCTGCAGGCGGCGCAGGTCCTGGCCCATCAATTCATCGCTGCCGTAGCCTGTCAGGCGCTGGAAGGCGGCATTGGCATAGACCAGCGGCTGATCGGCCTGCCCGGACCGGCACACGACGATGCCTTCGGGAGCGGCGTCCAGCACCCCGCGCAGGAATTCGACCGACCACTCGTCCATTGTTTTTATGTGCCTCCCGCATCGGCGCCTTCGGGTTTGAAGCTCAGTTCCGGTGGCGGCGAGCCGCTGCGTAGCAACCATTCTCGCGCGCTTTGCCAGGCGGTGGAAGCGGCCAGGGTCTCAAAACGGTACTGTCTGCGGCCGCGCATGCGCACCAGGCGCAGCTGCGAGGCGGGTTCGATCGCCACTCTGAAGCGATCGAGCAATCGCTCCACTCCCGGACGGTCATTGCAAACCGGAAGCACGTCACAGCCAGCGGCCAGCGCGCGCTCCGCGCGCTGCACCAGATCACCGACCGCCGCGGCGCCAGCCATGGTCAGGTCGTCGGCGAATACCAGGCCACCGAATTGCAGTTCCGTTCGCAACACGCCGTCGATCCAGCGGGGCGAAAAACTCGCCGGCACCGAATCCACCGCCGGATACAGCACGTGGGCGACCATCACCGCGGGCAGCCCGTTGGCGATCAGGCGACGATAGGGCAGCAGGTCCTGTTCCATGTCCACCAGCTCACGCCGGTCGACCGGCAGCGCCACGTGGGAGTCGGCAACCACGGCGCCGTGGCCCGGGAAGTGCTTGGCCGTAGCGGCCATGCCGGCATCGCGCATGCCATGCATATACGCGATCGCCAGCTGCCCCACGGCCTGGGCGTGGGCGTGAAAGGCGCGATCGCCGATGATCTCAGACAGTCCGTAGTCCAGGTCCACGCAGGGGGCGAAGGAAAAATCCACACCGCAGGCGGCCAGCTCGGCGGCCATGAGCCAGCCCAACGCGCGCGCCATGGCGAGCCCCTGTGGCGCATCGGCATCGAACGCGTGACCAATGCGGCGCAGCGGCGGCAGCGCCGAAAACCCTGGCCGAAAGCGCTGCACGCGGCCGCCTTCATGGTCGACCGCGATCAGCACAGCAGGACTGCGCACCGACTGGATGTCAGCAACCAGGGCTTGCAGTTGCGCCGGGTCGACGTAGTTGCGGGTGAAGAGAATGACGCTGCCGACCAACGGATGCGCCAGCACTTCACGGTCGACCGCGGTCAGTGCCGTGCCCGCCACGTCGAGCATCAGCGGCCCCAGGCTCATCGGGCCGCCTGCAGGTTTTCCGGCCAGTGACGAAACGGCTTTTCCGACAGTCTGAAATTGTAATAGCGCTCATCATGCGTCACTTCGACGCCGAGCCACGGCGGCCTGGCAAACACCGTATCCTCCGATTCCAGCTCCAGCTCGGCGATCACGAGTCCCGCGTTCTCGCCAAGAAACTCGTCGATTTCCCATTCACTGCCCTGATACACGACGATGTGCCGCCACTTCTCGATCAACGGGCCCTCGCACAGTCGATCGAGCATTTCATTCGCCTCCACCGCCGGGATGGCGGCCTCGTATTCGGCGCGCGACAGTCCGGGCGTCATGGCCTTGACCGACAGCCAACCCGCCTCGCCGGCCAGACGCACACGCACCGAGGCTCGTCGCGTGTTGGCGATATATCCCTGGCGCAGCAATGTCTTCTGGCACACCCAGTCACGCCAGCTGTCATCGATCAGTCGAAACTTGCGCTCAATCTCAACGCCCATCCCCGACTCCATCGTCCGCGGCTAGATGCCAAGCCGCGGCGCGAGCAGCGCCACCGACTCCATATGCGCCGTATGCGGAAACATATCGACCACACCGGCCGCGAGCAATTCGAAGCCATGCTCGTGCAGCAGCAGCCCGACGTCGCGCGCGAGACTCTCCGGGTTGCACGAGACATACAACACCCGCTCCGGGGCCAGGCGCGCTATCTGCGGCAGCAGCTCGCGCGCACCGACCCTTGGGGGATCGAGCAGCACGTGGGAATAGCCGCGCCCGAGCCACGCGGCCGCACTCGCATCGGCCGTCAGATCGGCGCTGAAGAATTCCGCGTTGGCGATGCCGTTGCGGCGGGCATTGCCGCGCGCGCGTGCAACCAGGCCGGCATCGCCTTCGACGCCGACCACGCGGTGCGCGCGCCGTGCCAGGGCGAGCGAGAAGTTACCGAGTCCACAGTACAGGTCGAGCAGGCTCGAATCCGAGTTCAGCTGCAACAGTCGCGCCGAGGCAGCCACCAGTGCGCGATTGACACTGGCATTGACCTGAATGAAGTCAGTCGGCAGAAACTCAATCTCCAGATCTGCCTCCGGCAGCGCATAGAACAGGCGCTGCGCCGGCTCACTGAGCGCATGGGTGCTGTCGATGCCGCCCGACTGCAGATACAAACGCACGCCGTGCAGCGCCTCGAACTCGCGCAGATTCGCCAGGTCCGACGCCGACGGCGGCTCGAGCACGCGCAATACCAGCGCCACGGCATTGTCCGCGACCGCGACCTCGATCTGCGGCAGCCGCTCGCGGATCGAGAGCTGCGTGATGAGCGCGGACAGCGGCACGATCAACGCATCTACCGGTGGCGCCAGTACCTCGCAACGTTCGAGATTTGCGATCAGATTCGAGCCTCGTTCGCGAAAGCCCACCAGGGCACGCTGTTTGCGCTGGACGTACCTGACGCCGAGTCGCGCGCGGCGCCGGTAGCCCCAGGGCGGGCCGCGAATGGCGGGCAACCAGCGCGCCGGCGCAGCGCGCGCCAGCCGCTCGAGCGTTGCCTGCAGCCGCAGTTCCTTGAGCCGCAGTTGCGCGCCACCCGCGAGTTGCTGCAGCGCGCAGCCGCCGCAGATATCGAAATGCGCGCAGCGCGGCGTCACCCGATCGGCGCCGGCAACCACGATGTCCACGAGCTGCGCCTGGTCGTCCCGGCGGTGGCGCCGCCGGCGGCGAAGGCGGATGGTGCGTGCCGGCAGCGCAGCGGCGGCAAGTACAGGTTCGCCGCCGCTCACGACAGCGCCTCCCAGGCCTTGAGGAACTCGGCGTGATGCACTTCATTCGAGCTGCGAAGCAGCGCTCGCACGCGCTCGAGCTCGGCATCCAGGCCGGCACGGTCGATGCGGCCTCGCAGGAACTGGAAACGCAGGTAGATCAGGAAGGTGTTTAGCACATCGGTTTCGCAATAGCGGCGCACGTCCGGCAGCTGTCCTGCGAGATAGGCATCCCAGACCTTATCGCCGGAGAAACCGAGCTTGCCGGGAAAGCCAAGCAATGCGGCCACGTCGGCCAGGGCGGCGCGCGCGCGCGCCTGGAACCCCGCCAGCACATCCATGAGATCCAGGTGACGCCAATGGAAGCGGCTCAGATAGTTGTTGTAGCGAAACGCGCTGTCCTCTTCGCCGGTCTCCCAGTAGCGTGGCGCCTGCACGCCCGCTTTCAGCGAACGATAGTGCAGCACCGGCAGATCGAAGCCACCGCCGTTCCACGAGACCAGATCGGGGGAGTATTTTTCGATGCCATCGAAGAAACGGGTCAGCAGCTCGGCTTCGCTCGATTGCAGATCGCCCAGACTCCAGAGCGTGAGCTGCTCGCGCGTACGCAACGCACAGGCGATCGCCACCACGCGGTGCTGAATGTGCGGCAAAAATTCATTGCCGCTCTCAGCCCGCTGCCGTGCGAACATGGCTTTGGCAACCGCGGCATCGTCCAGGCCTTCGAGGCCATAGAGCCGCCGTCCCAGCTCCACATCGGGCACGGTTTCGATGTCGAACACCAGGCGATTCATCGGCGTGGACCGCGCCTCGGCGCCGAACGCTTGCCGAGCCGGCGCGCGCCGGCAGAGCCTTCAGCTCTCGCCCCGGCGCTGACGATGCGGCGACGGCCACCCTGGCCGTCGCGCAACAGCACGGCGACCGCAACGATCAGTCCCGCCTCGTCGGTGAGCGTGATATGCCCCTCGCCGACACCGAGGCGACGCCGCATACGCTCGCCGCGCGGCGAGTAAATCACTTCGGGCTTGCCCCGGGCGTTCTGCACCACGCCGACGTCGCGGATCCAGATGCCGTGGGCGAAGCCGGTTCCCATGGCTTTGGCGATGGCTTCCTTGGCGGCAAAACGCATCGCCAGAAAACGCTCCGGACTGCGCGTCAGATCGAACTGCCGGCGCTCCTGCGGCAGCAGCAGGCGGTCGAGCAGACGCGCGCCGAAACGCGCATAGCTGTCGCGCATGCGCTGCGCTTCGAGCACATCGATGCCGATGCCGAAGATCATGGGCGCGCCGCAAGCATCATCGCCTTCATGTCGCTGACGGCCGCGGCCAGTCCATCGAATAGCGCCCGCGCAATGATCGCATGCCCGATGTTGAGCTCGACGATCTCCGCGATCGCCGCTACCGGAGTGACATTGTGGTAGTTCAGGCCGTGACCGGCGTGAACTTCCAGGCCGCGGCTGGCCGCGAGCCGCGCCGCATCGCGCAGGCGCTCGAGCTCGCGCGCCTGTGCCGCGCCGCTGCTGTCGGCATAGTGGCCGGTATGCAGCTCGATCACCGGCACTCGCGCCGCGGCGGCGGCCTCGATCTGTGCGTCTAGCGCATCGATGAACAGCGCGACGCGTATGCCGGCGCCGCCGAGCCGGGCACAGCCCTCCCGCAGCCCCTGGCCGGCGGCGGCGACGTCCAGACCGCCTTCGGTCGTAAGCTCGGCGCGCCGCTCGGGCACCAGGCAGCAATCGGTCGGTCGCACGCTACAGGCAAAATCGATCATCGCCGGCGTCGCCGCCATTTCCAGATTCATGCGCGTGCTGAGCAGGCCCGCGAGCAGCTGCACGTCGCGTTCCTGGATATGGCGGCGATCCTCGCGCAAATGCAGCGTGATGTTGTCCGCGCCGGCCAGCTCGGCCAGCAACGCGGCCTGCACGGGTTCCGGATAGCGCGTGTGCCGCTGCTGGCGCAGGGTCGCGACGTGATCGATGTTGACACCGAGCGCAATTCCCGCGTGCATCAGCCGGTACGCTCCCTGCGCGGATAGTTGAGCAGCGATCGAGCCACGGCACGGGTGTTGAGCTCACGCCCCTCCAGACAGTGATCGAGCGCCGCGCGCATCAGCGCGCGCGCCTGCCGCAGCTCGGCGTCACTCTCAAATCCGCTGCCCAATGCCAACCGCTGCAGCACGCCACCGCCAATCGCGCCCGAGCTGCCGGGCTCGGCGATCACGACCCCGTGGACACCGGGCTGAAAATGATAATAGGCATCGCCGCGAACCGGGTATCCGGTATCCGCCTCGGCTGCGAGATTGAGCCCATAGCCGATGAACTCGAGCAGCCGCGTCTCGAACTGCCGCAGCGATGCATCGGCGCAAGGTTGCTCTCGCAGTTGTGCCAGCGTCGTCTCGTATTGATCGAACAGCTCCGGGTACGGATCGTGGCGCGTCAGCAGCTTGAGCAGCAGCTCATTGAGATAAAAGGCGCTCATCAGACGCGCGGCCGGCAGCGCCGGCGGGCCTTCCGCATTCTCGGCGCCGGTCAGCTGCGGCGCCTCACCACGCCCGCTCCAGGACAGCAGCAGTGCGCGAAACGGCTGCAACAACGCAAAGCGTGAGCGCGGACCGCGCGCCGCACGCGCAAACACCGTCATGCGGCCGTGCTCACGCGCGAACACTTCGACTATCAGGCTGCTGTCGCGGAATGGCCGCTGATGCAGCACATAAGCACGCGCCAGCTGTACGCGATGGGTGGAGCGGCTCATTCCACACCCAGCTGGTGCAGGGCGCGGGCGTCGTCGGCCCAGTCCTCGCGTACCTTGACCCATAGGATCAGATGGAAGCGCTCGCCGAGCAGGCGGTTGAGTTCGAGGCGCGCCGAGCGCCCGATGCGCTTGAGTCGGGCGCCTTCGGCGCCGATAACGATCGGCTTCTGACCGGCGCGGTCGACCCAGATGACGGCCGAGACGGCCTTGCGTCCATCCTCCTCCACCACGATTTGCTCGATCTCCACCGCGACACCGTACGGCAGTTCCTCCACCAGCTCCAGCGTGAGCTTCTCGCGTATGGTCTCGGCGATGCGAAAGGCCTCGGTGCGGTCGGTCAGCTGATCGAGCGGGAACATCGCTTCACCGACCGGTAGCGCGGCGACGATCACGCGGCGCAGATCGTCGAGGTTGTCACCCTTGGTCGCCGAGACCGGCACGATCTCCCGAAATGCATGCCGCGCGGCCAGCTGCGCCAGATAGGGCAGCAGCCGTTCCCGCGGCCGCACGCGGTCGACCTTGTTGACCACGGCCACCACCTCATGTCCAGTCGCAAGGATTCGACCGAGCGCCAGCTCATCCTCGTCGGTCCACTTGAGCGCTTCGACCACGAACAGCACCAGATCCGAATCACCCACGGCCGCGGCCGCCGTCCGGTTCATGGCACGGTTGAGCGCGCGCCGTGGACCCAGGTGCAGTCCTGGGGTGTCCACGAAGGCGATCTGGGCGTCGGCCAACTGCGCCAGGCCGATCAGCCGGTGGCGTGTCGTCTGCGGCCGCGGCGTGACGATGCTGAGCTTGTGTCCGACCAAAGCATTGAGCAGCGTCGACTTGCCGACGTTGGGACGGCCGGCGAGAGCGACAAAACCGCTGCGAAAATCTGTCATGGGTCGGCCTGGATCTGCTCGAGTACGCGCGCGGCGGCGGCCTGCTCGGCCCGCCGCCGGCTCGACCCGGCAGCGGTCGCGCGTGCCGCCATCGGCTCGACTTCGCAGGTTACGCGAAACACCTGGGCATGCAATTCGCCGGCGACGCTCTCGACGCTGTAGCGCGGCAGCGGCAGTCCCCGCGCCTGCAACAGTTCCTGCAGCCGCGTCTTCGGGTCCTTCAGCTCGGCCGGCAGGTTGAGCGACTGCAGCGCCGGGGCAAGCATGCGCAGCACCGCGGCACGTGCCGCCGCCAGGCCGCCGTCGAGATAGAGGGCGCCGCACAGCGCCTCGAGCGCGTCGGCCAGAATCGATTCGCGGCGAAAACCACCGGTCTTGAGCTCGCCCTGGCCCAGCGCCAGCAGTTCGCCGAGTGCCAGGCCGGCCGCCAGCTGTGCCAGCGAGTCACCGCTCACGATACTCGCGCGCAACCGGCTGAGGCTGCCTTCGTCAGCCTCCGCGAAGCGCTCGAACAGGTATTGCGCGGTAATCACCCCGAGCACCGCATCTCCGAGAAATTCCAGCCGTTCGTTGTTGGGGCCCTCCGCGCTGCGATGCGTCAGGGCGGTTTCGAATAGCGCCAGATCGGTCGGCTCGTACTCGAGCGCCTCGCGAAGCCAGCAGCGCAAGCGCTCGGAGCGATTCATGGGGATGGCGGACGCAGGCGGAGCGGGCGCTGCCAGGACGCGACGACGCCTCAGTGGACCTCGACCTGTTTGTGAAACTGCACCAGCAGCGAGATATTGGCGAACAGGGGCGCCAGGTCCTCGTAGTCAATGACCGCCACCCAGTGCTCATTTTCGCGGTGGATATCCACGTCCTGGGCCGTCGGATGCGTAATGCCCTCGATATCGAAGTGCTTCGCCAGCGACACACGCATTGCCTGCGCGTTGGTCGAGTCGGCAGCCTTGACCTCACTGACCGTCTCCGACAGCGACTTGGCGACGCGCATGTAGTTGAGATAGATGGGGGTCAGCCGGATGCCCGCGTAGACGATGATCGCAACCGGCACCAGCAAAACCAGCCAGCCGATGAATGTAATTCCGCGCTGTGTGTGGCGCATGAGTAAGACTCCCTTTAGGCTTTCTATAGGCTCTGTTGCACTCGACGTAGCCCTGCTTCCCTGGCGCCGCTCAAGCCTCAAGGCCGCTGAACAGCGTCACTCGATGCGCCGACCGATCCGGCTCCAGATCGGGCCGCCCGAGCGTTGCAGGTCCCAATTGAACCAGATTCTGGTCGCTTTGCCGACCAGATGGTCCTCCGGGACGAAACCCCAATAGCGGCCATCGTAACTGTTGTCGCGATTGTCGCCGATCATGAGGTACTCGCCCGGCGGAACCTGCATTTCATCCCGGTCGCTGCGATCGCGCAGTCCGGGGACGCTCGGCTCGATGCATTCGTAGTTGCGCTCGAGTCGCCGGTTACAGCTGGAACTCGGCGCTGCGACGATTTCGTCCGGGGTCAGGCATGAGAGGGTCTGGTGGCGGTGCGTACCGAGTATTTCGCTCGACAGCCGCATATTGTGATAGCAGCCGTCGTCATAGCGGCCGTCACTCTGCAGCGGCACCGGCACGCCGTTGATGATCAGCTGGTCGGAGGTGATGCGCACGTGATCGCCCGGCAGGCCGACGACTCGCTTGATGAAGTTTACCGCCGGGTCGGGCGGGTAGTGGAACACTACCACGTCGCCGCGCTGCGGTTGACCGATAGACACGAACTTCTGATCGATCACCGGCAGCCGCAGGCCATAGGCGTACTTGTTCACGATGATGAAGTCGCCGTCCAGCAGCGTCGGCATCATCGAATCGGAAGGAATACGAAATGGCTCGAAGATGAAGGAGCGCACCAGCAGCACGATCACCGCAACCGGGAAAAAACTGCGCGCGTAGTCGACCGTGACCGGAACCGGCAGCGCTGCCGGATCGCGCCCGGCGGCCGTCGCCGCCCGGCGCCGCGCCGGCTCGAACAGCAGATGATCGAGCAGCCAGACCAGTCCGGCGACCGCCACGACCGAGACCAGCACCAGGCTGAAATCCAGCCGCTCGGACAACAGCAGGCGCAACAGCGCCGCCAACAGCAGCAGCGGCAGCAGGTGGTAATTCACCGCCAGCAGCGGCGCATCCGACGTGCCGCCGCCGGCGATGCGGCGCCGCGGCCGCAGGAACCAGTCATCGACAATCGCGATGAGTGCCGCGGGAATGGCCAGAGCTGCCAGGACCGTCAGTATCTGCGTCAGCATGCCTGTTCCTCATCAACTGGTGCGTACAGGCGCGGCTGTTGGGCCCAGGCGTAGTTCATTTGCGCCCGACTTTCAGCACTGCCAGAAAGGCCTCCTGCGGAATCTCGACCTGCCCTACCTGCTTCATGCGCTTTTTGCCCTCTTTCTGTTTTTCGAGCAGCTTGCGCTTGCGCGAGACATCACCGCCGTAGCACTTTGCCAGCACGTTCTTGCGCAGCGCCTTTACCGTAGCGCGCGCGATGACGTGACTGCCGATCGCGGCCTGTACCGCAACCTCGAACATCTGCCGCGGAATCAGCTCCTGCATCTTATCGACCAACTCGCGGCCGCGCGCGTAGGCGTGGTCCCGATGCACGATGATCGACAGCGCATCGACCGGCTCGCCGTTGATCAGGATATCGAGCTTTGCCAGCGGCGCGGCCTGAAAATGGCTGAAAACATAATCGAACGACGCATAGCCGCGGGTCGCAGATTTGAGCCGGTCGAAGAAGTCGAGCACCACTTCGGCGAGCGGCAGCTCGTATTGCAACGACACCTGTGCGGCCAGATACAGCATTTTCTTCTGCACGCCGCGCTTTTCGCTGCACAGACCGAGCACGGCACCGACATAGTCCGGCGGTACCAGAATGCTGGCCGTGATCATGGGCTCGCGGATCTCGGCGATCACGTTCAGGATTGGAAGTTTCGACGGATTGTCGACGTATTCGACGCTGCCATCCGTGTGCGCGACCTCGTAGATCACGGTGGGCGCGCTGGTCACGAGAGCGAGCCCGTATTCGCGCTCGAGTCGCTCCTGCACGATGTCCATGTGCAGCAAACCGAGAAAGCCGCAGCGAAAGCCGAAACCGAGTGCGGTGGAGGCTTCGGGCTCGTAATGCAGCGCCGAGTCGTTGAGCTTGAGCTTGGCGAGCGCATCGCGGAAGCTCTCGTAGTCCTCGGCATTGATCGGGAACAAACCCGCGAACACGCGCGGCTGTATCTGTTTGAACCCGGGCAACGGCGCGGCGCAGGGGCGCGCATCGAGCGTGATGGTGTCGCCGACCGGCGCGCCGTCGATCTCCCTGATACCGGCGATCACGAAACCGACCTCACCGGCGCTCAAGGTCTCGAGCGCGAGCGACTTGGGGGTAAAGCGGCCCAGCTTGTCGATGTTGTGAGCACGCCCGGTAGACATCACGCGAATCTTGTCGCCTCGCCGCAAGATGCCGTTGACCACGCGCACCAGCGATACCACACCGACATAGTTGTCGAACCAGGAATCGACGATCAGCGCCTGCACCGGCCCGTCGGGGTCGCCGCGCGGTGGCGGAATGCGGCGAATGATTGCCTCGAGCAGCTCCGGCACGCCCTCGCCGGTCTTGGCACTGACGCATACGGCATCCTGGGCCTCGATGCCGATGATCTCTTCGATCTCGGCCATGACGCGCTTGGGGTCGGCCGACGGCAGGTCGATCTTGTTGATCACCGGCAGCACTTCCAGGCCCTGCTCGATCGCCGTATAGCAATTTGCGACGCTTTGCGCCTCGACGCCCTGGGAGGCATCGACCACCAGCAAAGCCCCCTCGCCGGCCGCCAGGCTGCGCGAGACCTCATAGGAGAAGTCGACGTGGCCGGGGGTGTCGATCAGGTTGAGCTGATAGCCCTCGCCGTCGCGCGCCTGATAATTCAGCGTCACGCTTTGCGCCTTGATGGTGATGCCGCGCTCGCGTTCGAGGTCCATCGAGTCGAGCACCTGGGCCTGCATCTCGCGCGCCTCGAGGCCGCCGCACAGCTGGATCAGGCGATCGGCGAGCGTCGATTTTCCATGGTCAACGTGCGCGATGATGGAGAAATTGCGTATGCGGTGCATCGAGAAGCTTGGAAGCCCCTTGGGGGGCGCGCGGATTATAGCCTCAAGCCGTGCCGGGCCGGTCCCGCAGCGCGCGCAGCAACTCGGCCTGATCGAGCCGAACACTGCACACGGGGACGTCGTCGAGCAGCAGGACCGGAATCTTCAGGCCGTAACGCCGCTGCAGCTGCGGATCGGAGTCGACATCGAGCAGCCGGATCGGCGGCAGCGCACGCCGCGCACGCAGCGATTCGAGCTCATCGAGCATGGCGTCACATAGCCCGCACTCGGCACGGGTCAGCAGCGTCAGCGAGTGCGCGGGTTCGCGATCGGGCGTGCTCAATGCCGACCCGGACCTGCACCCGGACCGCCACCGAAGGCGGCGGTGCCAGGGCCGCCCGGAGCGCCTGGGCCGCCAAAGCTGCCCAGGCCATTGGCGTTGCCGAAGCCCGCGCGGCCGCTGCCCACGTCGTGGTTCTCGGGGTTTGCGCCGGGGCTCTGGTTGCCTGACATCTCATCGAAGATCGAAGAGCTGCCATCGGTGTGACGCGCCTGAGAGCGCGGAATACCCATGCCTAACAGAGATTCGGCCATGCTCGGTGCCGGCCCGGCGGTGCGGATCGACTGCGCGATGGCGCGCACCGTATCCGGCGGCACTTCGCCGACCGCCGTGACACGGTAACCCTGCACTACGGTGGAGTACGCCGAGGATGAGCCTATGGTCGCGGCATCGTCGGCGACCTGCTCGGCGCGCTGCTCGCGGCCGATCTCGACGAACACCGATACTGAGGCGAGTCCATCACTGAATACCAGATGCTCGACCGGGCCGCTGTGCAATACCTGCCTCGCGCTCACCGTCATGCGAAATCCTGGCGGCAGCACGCTCGCCTCCCAGGAGACGGACAGGCCGCGCGAATCTACCGGATCGGCAAGGTGTTGCACCCAGCGGTAATTATGGGCGTCGACCGCTGGCTCGAGCTCGCCGTCGGCGATGTGCGCGGGCAACCGCAGGTCGGTGAAGACGATCTGCTCGAGCACCTGGCCCTGGCCGTTGCGCAACTGCGTCTTGAGCGGCATGGCCGTGGCTTCGTCGATCCAGACGCGATAACCGTATCGCAGCTGGTCCTTCGGTGTCACCGCGATCACGCGGGCATCGCGACCCGAGACGCGCGTCTTCTGCAGTTCGGTGATCTGGTATAGACCCGCCGAGGTGGCGTCGATGCGCGGCAGGCTGCCGAGCAGCAGTCCGGCGTCGTTGCTCCTTTCAACCAGTACGGTGCGCTGATCGGGCAGGTAACAGGTCAGTTGGCTGCCCTTGCGGATGAACTCCCGACCCGAGCCGTCCATCGACAGCAGCCGCTCGGACACGCCCTCGCTGCCGACGCGGTGGATCACGCGCAGCGTTTCAGTCTCACCGGCATGTTCGTGTACGAATACGCCCTCGTAATTGCGCGTCGCCAGCGCCTGATCGGTACGGGCCAGCCAGTCGCTTGGATCGTCATCGGCAGCGGCCGCAGCGGCACTGGCCAACAGCGCCGCGCAACTGCCGGCGGCCCATAGCATTGCCACTGCGCTGGGCCGTTTAGCGGCTCGCAGATGAGGCCGCAGTGCTCGCATCGAATGCACCTGCCGGGAAGTTCGCCGGCGCACCGGCACTCGCGCCGGGCGATGCGTTGTCCGCTCCATCCTCGTTGCTGACCAGCGCGGACAACATATTGCGCCGCATCAGCGGCGTGGAATATTCGCTATGGGCGACGATGAGATCAGCCAATTCAGTGCGCAGAGCGGTGTTGACCTTGGACATGCTGACGGGGGTTACATAACTGACGGGCTCGCCGTTGCTGCCGTGCCGTAGCGCTGCGACGCTCGGACCCGGGGCCGCGGCATTCGCCGGTACGGCGCCATCGCGCTCGCCGCCGACCGCCACCGCCGCGCCCGCCTCGCCGCGTCCGGCTCGCGTCTGCGCGAGACTGCCCGCGCCGGCATCCACGGCCGCATCGCGCAGCAGGGAGATCGACAAGCCGGCCACCGCCACGACCAGCGTCGCCGACAAGGCTGCGCTCAAGAGCATTTTTCCACCGCGCTTCAAGCGCGGACTGTCCTCGGCGCCGCGCAGGGCGGCGCTCACGCGCCGGGCGAAGCCGCTGCGCGCCGTCGCCACCGGCTCCGAACGCATGGCGGCCCCGATCAGCGCGTAACGCGACCAACGGCCGCGCAGATTCTCGTCCCGATCGATACGCCGCGACAGTAGCTCGCACTCGGTCGCCGGCAACTCGCCGTCGAACATCGCCGACAGCTGGCTCTCAACTTCATCCTGGATCACACCAGTTCCTCCGTCCGACCCAACCCGCCGTCAAACACCTCGCGCAGCCGTCGATCGATCGCCTCGCGGGCGCGAAAAATCCTCGAGCGCACCGTGCCGACCGGACAATCCATCGATGCCGCGATTTCCTCATAGCTCATACCCTCGAGCTCGCGCAGCACGATGGCGGTGCGCAAGTCCTCGGGCAGCTCCTCGATCGAATGGTTGACCGTATCGCGGATCTCTTCAGTGAGCGCCAGCCCCTCGGGGGTTTCCGGATCCTTCAGCCGGCTGACCATATCCGATGAATCGTCGGTATTGTGCAGGTCGAGCTCGTAACTCACGGGGTTGCGGTCGCGCGCGGCCAGGGCGTTCTTGGCGGTATTGATGGCGATGCGATACAACCAGGTGTAGAAGGCGCTGTCACCGCGGAACTGCGGCAGTGCCCGGTAGGCCTTGACGAACGCCTCCTGAGCCACATCCTCCGCATCCGCCGGGTTGCGCAGATAGCGCATGACCAGCTTGACCACCTTGTGTTGGTACTTGAGCACCAGCAGATCGTAGGCGCCACGCTCGCCGCGCTGCACCCGCCGCACCAGGCTCAAGTCACTCGCATCGGCGCTCATTGGCAATCCTGTCATCGCATTGCCAGGCCGTCCGTCAACGACCTGAATAGACTCAAAACGGTAACATAGGCTCTTCGGGGGCAGTCTATCAGCAGTGGCGGACATGGGGACCTAAGACCGGTCGGCGGTGCCGGCGAGCACCAACGAGACTTGGAGCCTAGGATTCAGGGAAGGTTCCCGCCCTGGACCGGGCTCGACATAAATCGCGTACGGGTCAGGATGGAGTCAACGACGGCGGCCAAATCCGCCCGTTCGGGGCGCTGCCCGCCCAGCAGGTAGCGCGCGAGCTGCGGGTCCGGCAGCGCGAGCAGGGCCTCGAACTGACCCCGCTGCACATCGCTGGCCCGCTCGAACTGCGTTTCCAGCCAGCCGGTCAGCAGCAGATCCAGCTCCTTCATGCCGCGGCGGCAGCGCCAGGCCATCCTGGGACGGTTCCCAGCCGCCGGTTCGGTCCTCACACGCAAGCTCCTCAGTGCTGACGCTCGACGAGCATCTTCTTGATCGCACCGATGGCCTTGGCCGGGTTCAGATCCTTCGGGCAGGCCTCGGTGCAGTTCATGATCGTATGACAACGGTACAGCCGGAACGGATCTTCGAGCGCATCGAGCCGCTCGCCGGTAGCCTCGTCGCGGCTGTCGACGATCCAGCGATAGGCGGCGAGCAGAGCCGCAGGTCCCAGATAGCGCTCTGAATTCCACCAGTAACTCGGACAGGCCGTGGAACAGCAGGCACAGAGGATGCAGGCCGAGGGTCGATCGATCCGCTGCTGCTCTTCCCTGGATTGCAGCCGCTCGCGGTCCGGGGGTGTCGGCGTGCAGGTCTGCAGCCAGGGCTTTACGGCTGCGTACTGGGCATAGAAGTCGGTGAGGTCGGTGACCAGGTCCTTCACCACCGGCAGATGCGGCAGCGGATAGATGCTGATGTCGCCGCGACCGAGCTCGTCACAGGCCCTGGTGCACGCGAGCGTGTTCAGGCCATTGATGTTCATCGCGCATGATCCGCAGATGCCCTCGCGGCACGAGCGTCGCAGCGACAGCGTCGGATCGATCTCGTTTTTGATCTTCAGCAGGGCATCGAGCACCATCGGACCGCAGCTCGCCATGTCGATCTCGTAGCTGTCGATGCGCGGGCGCGCATCGGATGCTGGATCGAAGCGGTAAATCCTGATGCGGCGCGCATTCCTGGCACCGGCCGGCGCCCGATAGGTCTTGCCGGCGCCGGCGTCGATGCGCGAATTGGGGGGCAACTTGAATTCAGCCATGGTGCCTTCCGGTTCTGGCGAGTCTACGGCAGCCGCGATAAGTCTGCGCCGCTCAATAGGTCCGCGCCTTCGGCGCGATCACCTCGATTTCATCAGTCAGCGTATGCAGATGCACCGGCCGGTAGTCGAGGCGCGCGCGGCCCTGGCTGTCGACCCAACATAAGCTGTGCTTCAACCAGGTGACGTCGTCGCGCTGCGGAAAATCCTCGCGCGCGTGCGCGCCCCGGCTCTCCTGGCGGTTGGCTGCCGAATGTATGGTCGCCACCGCCTGCAGCAACAAGTTCTGCAGCTCGAGGGTCTCGATCAGATCCGTGTTCCAGATCAGGCCCCGGTCGGAAACCGCCACGTCGCTGAATGAGGCAAAGGTCTGCGACAGCTTGTCGATGCCCTGCCGCAGTGATTCGCCGGTGCGAAACACCGCGGCATCCGCCTGCATGATTCTCTGCATTTCCAGGCGGATCGCCGCGGTGGGACGCGATCCGCTGGCATAGCGCAGCCGATCCAGGCGCGACAGCATACGATCGACCCCGTCCTTCGGCAGCGATCGCTGCGTGGCGCCCGGCCTGATGACCTCGGCACAGTGGCGCGCTGCCTCGCGGCCGAACACCACCAGATCGAGCAATGAATTCGAGCCCAGGCGGTTGGCGCCGTGCACCGAGACGCAAGCGGCCTCGCCCACCGCCATCAGGCCCTGCACCACGCCGTTCGGATCGCCGTTCTTCAGCGTCACGACCTCGCCCTGTATGGTGCAGGGAATGCCGCCCATGTTGTAGTGCGCCGTGGGCAGGATGGGGATCGGCTCGCGTGTGACATCGACGCCGGCAAATATGCGGGCCGTATCCGCAATACCCGGCAAGCGCTCCTGGATCACGGCCGCACCCAGATGCTCCAGGTGCAGATAAATATGATCCTTATGTTCACCGACACCGCGACCTTCACGCATCTCGATCGTCTCCGCGCGGCTGACCACGTCGCGGGATGCCAGGTCCTTCGCATTAGGTGCATAGCGCTCCATGAAGCGCTCGCCCAGGGCGTTGGTCAGATAGCCGCCCTCCCCGCGCGCGCCCTCAGTGATCAGGCAGCCGGAGCCGTAGATGCCGGTCGGGTGGAACTGCACGAATTCCATGTCCTGGAGCGGCAGATCCGCGCGCAGCACCATGCCGCCGCCGTCGCCGGTGCAGGTGTGAGCCGAGGTACACGAGAAGTACGTCCGACCGTAGCCGCCGGTGGCCAGAATTGTCATCTGCGAGCGGAAGCGATGCAGCTTGCCGTCGGCCAGATCGAGCGCAACCACGCCGCGGCATTCGCCATGCTCCATGATCAGATCGATCGCGAAGTATTCGATATAGAACTCGGCCTGGTGGCGGATCGACTGCTGATAGAGGGTGTGCAGCATCGCGTGGCCGGTACGATCGGCGGCGGCGCATGTGCGCTGCGCGATACCCTTGCCGTAGTGGGTGGTCATGCCGCCGAAGGGTCGCTGATAGATGCGGCCATCGTCGGTGCGCGAAAATGGCACCCCGTAATGTTCGAGCTCGATGACCGCGGCCGGCGCTTCCTTGCACATGAATTCGATCGCGTCCTGGTCGCCCAGCCAATCCGAGCCCTTGACCGTGTCGTACATGTGCCAGCGCCAGTCGTCTTCGCCCATGATCGCGAGCGCCGCGCTGATACCGCCCTGCGCTGCCACGGTGTGACTGCGAGTGGGGAATACCTTGGTGATGCAGGCGGTCGACAGACCCGCCTCCGCCAGGCCCAAGGTGGCGCGCAGGCCGGCGCCGCCGGCGCCGACCACCACAACGTCATAGGTGTGATCCACAAACTCGTAAACGCTCATCCGGCACTCCGCAGCGCAATGCGCAGCACCGCATAGACACCGCTGGCCGCGAGCAGCACGTGCACGAACACCGACGACAGCAAGGCGATCGTCTTCGGCAGGAAACCATGGACGTAATCCTCGATCACAACCTGCACGCCCAGCCACGCATGCCAGGCGGCGATCAGCACCGTGAGCGCGAGCAGCACCGGGTTCCAGCCCGCGGCGATCCAGGTGATGACCGTCGGATAGTCGGCACCCGGCAGTGACAGCAGAGCGATCACCAGCCAGATCGCCAGTGGCGCGAGCGCGCCGGCGGTGACCCGCTGAATCAACCAGTGGCCGACGCCATCTCGCGCCGTGCCGTGATGCAAAGCCCGCGCGAGCGGCGTACGCAGGCTCATGCGGCACCTGCCCCGAGCCGAAAGATGAAATAGCAGCACACCGCGGCGGCGATGACGGTGGCGACGACGACGAGCGCGGCGCTGCGACGCGCGTCGGCACGTTCAAAGCCCCAACCCATATCCCAGGCGAGGTGACGCAGGCCGTTGCAGAAGTGATAGATCAGCGCCGCCACAGCCAGCGCCAGCAGTGCCTTGCAGGGCACGGAAATCAGCAGCGGCAGAATTGCCGCATAGGCATCGGCACCCAGGCTGGCGCTGACAAGCCAGAGGACGAAGCCGAGCAGTGTGACGGCCGACGCCACACCCGTAACTCGGTGCAGTATCGACAGCGTCATCGTATAGGCCCATCGGTACACCGTGATATGCGGTGACAACGGCCGCTCAGCCATGCCTGCTCCCCATCAAAAATCGATACAGCGTCCGAGTTTTTCCCAGTCTCCAAAGCGCGTTGGTTCCGGCCCCGGAGGCCCGTCGATTTCCACCGGCGGCCGCGGCGTCAGGGCCATGGTGGGCGGCGTGGGCGGCGTGGTGGGCGGCGCGAGCGGCGCGAGCGGCGCGAGCGGCGCGAGCGGCTCAGGCGCAGGCTGTCCCGACGCTGCGTCGTCCGCTGTAAGCTCACCCGACGCGGGAGGCGCTGCTGTAGAAACCGGCATGACGGCAAGTGTGCCAGAATTGCACATCACCGACTACCGCACGACCGCGGCAAAATACGGCTCATGCGATGAACCAGCTCGGCGCCGTCTGTGTGCTCGACGACTTCGGTACGCTGCGATTCAGCGGCGCCGACGTTGAGAAATTCCTCCAGGGCCAGTTGTCGAACGACGTCTCGAAGTTGCCGCCCGGCGCGCTGCTGCGCGCGGGAATGCACAATCCCCAGGGACGCACGCTGGCGCTGTTATGGCTCGTAGCCGCGGATCATGGTGACATCCTCGCCGTGCTGCCGTTCGAGCTGCTGTCGACGGTGACTACGCAGCTGCGGCGCTACGTACTGCGTGCCAAGGTGACGATCAGCGACGACAGCGCGCAGTATCGCATCTGCGGCCTTGCAGCGCCCGATGCATCCTCGGCGCTGGCCGGACGGCAGGTCGCCTATGGCCCGCGCGATGAGCCCCGGGTGCTGCTGCTGCAGAGCGTGCTCGAGCCGCCGCCGTCAGGCCCCGCGATCTCTCGCGATCAGTGGCGCGGTCTCGACATCGCCGCCGGGCTGGCACAGGTCTACGCCGCAACCTCGGGGCAATTCGTGGCGCAGATGCTCAATCTCGACTGCATCGACGCCATCTCGTTCACCAAAGGCTGCTACACCGGCCAGGAAGTCATCGCGCGCGCACACTACCGCGGCCGCATCAAGCGCCGCCTGCAGCGCTTCCGGAGCCGCTCGGCACTGCGACTGGCCGCCGGCGATGTCGGCCGCCTCGAGGATGGGCGCAGCTTTCGCGTGGTCGAGGCGACGCAGCACGCGGATGGAAGCTGCGAGTTTCTGGCGGTGGCGTCGCTGCCCGGCGCCGCACAGGAAGCGGATGAGACCAGCCAGCTGCTGCCAAGCCAGGGCGTGGCCTACACCGCGCTGCCATTGCCCTACGCGCTGCCGGAATAGCTAGCGCCCCTCGCACGCCCCGCAGATCGGAGCTGACCGGTGCGCGAGGGGACATTCTCAAGAGATATCGGACTATCGGGTGCATTTTCGTTAATGAAAATGCACCCGATAGTCCGATATCTCCTGGCGGATGCCGCCGTACACCGGTCAGATCGCCGGCGCGTGAGCCGGGGCGCTAGCTATTGCTGACGGACTTGAGCAATCGCGTCGGCTGAGCGACGCCATACCCCTGCGCAAAGTCCACGCCGATGTTCCTGAGCATCTGGATTATTTCGGCGTTCTCGGCGAACTCGGCGATGGTCTGCTTGCCGGTCAGATGGCCGATTTCGTTGATCGAGCGGACCATCTCGCGATCGATCGGGTCGTGCAGGATCTCACGCACGAAGCTGCCGTCGATCTTCAGATAGTCCACCGGGAAATGCTTCAGATAGCCGAACGAGGACAGTCCGGTACCAAAGTCGTCGAGCGCGAACTTGCAGCCCAGTTCCTTGAGCGCCTGGATGAAGCGATTGGCCTGGGAAAAGCTCGCGACCGCCGCCGTCTCGGTGATCTCGAAGCAGATCTTCGAGGCATCGATGCCGCTGCGATGGAATTGATCGATGACATAGGGCAGGAACTTGTCGTCGCCGAGACTCTGGCCCGACAGATTGATCGAACACATGGCCAGCCGCGCGCGCTCATCCGCCTCCGATACCAGCCAGCGCAGCGCGTTTTCGACCACCCAGCGATCGATGCTCGGCGTAATGCCGTAACGCTCGGCCGCAGCAATGAAACTATCGGGCGCAACGATACGGCCGTTTTCATCACGCATGCGCAGCAGTAGCTCATAGTGCGCGCCTGTCTCGGGCACCTGCAGCGGCAGGATCGGCATCCGGAACAGCTCGAAGCGGCCTTCTTCCAGCGCCGCGTTGATGCGCGCCGCCCATTGCATCTCGCGCCGGCGGCGCATCAGCTCGATATCGTTCTCGGCAAAACTGTGGACGCGGTTGCGCCCCTGTTCCTTGGCGGCCGCGCAGGCGCTATCGGCGGCTGACAGGATCGATGCTACATCCTCATTGTCGGCCGTTATCGGCACCACGCCGATGCTGGCGCCAAGGCGAAACACGCGCTCTTCCCAACTGAAGCGGAAGTTGCGTACCGCCTCGCGCAGCGACTCGGCCGTGTGCATGGCTTCATCGAGCGTGCAGCTCTCGAGCAGTATGCCGAACTCATCGCCTCTCAGCCGCGAGAGCGTGTCGCGCCAGCGCACCTTGGACTTGAGCAAGGCGCCCACCTGGCCGAGCAGCGCGTCGCCGGCGCTGTGACCGCAGGTGTCATTGACGATCTTGAACTGATCAATATCGAGATAGCACAGCGCGTACGAAGCCTCGCGCGCCTTGGCGCTCTTGAGAGCCCGCTCCAGCCGGTTCTCGAATTCGCGCCGGTTGACCAGACCGGTCAGCAGGTCATGACTGGCGTGGTAGCTGAGCCGGCGATTGAGCTCGCGCGACTCGCTGACATCGTGGAACACCAGCACGCCGCCGCCGACCTTACCATTGGCCCCGCGGATCGGTGAGGCGGTACTCTCGACATAAAGTTCGTTGCCGTCGCGGCGGATCAGCAGCATCGGACGCACCGACTTGATCGGGCGTGCGCGCCGGATCGACACGGTGAGAGGATTCTCCAGCGGTTCGCAGGTCTCCTCGTGGAAGGCGCGGAAGATCTCTTCGACCGGCCGGCCCATGACATCTTCGAGACGCCAGCCCGTGAGCTGCTCGGCTACCGGGTTGATGTAATCGATGGTCGAGGAGGCATCGGTCGTGATCACCCCATCGCCGATCGATTGCAACGTGATCTGCGCGCTCTCCTTCTCGCGAAACAGCGCCTCCTCGTACAGCTTGCGCTCGGTGATGTCGAGCTCGACGCCGACCAGACGCAGCAAGCGGCCATGCGCATCGAGCTGCGCTTTCGCACGGCTGATCACCCAGCGCCATTCGCCGTCGCGGTGGCGCATGCGGTGCACGCTCTCGAAGATCGGCGTCTTGGCGGCCACGTGCTCGCGGATCGCCGATTGCACGCGCGACATGTCGTCCGGATGCACCAGGCTGCGCCAGTCGAATCCGCCCTTCAGGTCGGCTTCGTCATAGCCGAGCATCGCGCGCCAACGCGGTGAGAAATAGACGTCGTTGCCCTCGACGTTGAAATCCCACAGGCCGTCGTTGGCTGCGAGCTCGGCGAGTGCATTGCGCTCCTCGATTCGCCCCAGCTCCTGCGACAGGCGCAGCCGCTCGAGACCGGCCGCCAGACTGCTACCGAGCAGCTTCATCAGCAACTGCAGATTGGCGTCGAAGCCGCCGCGCGGCAGGCCATAAGCCAGACCGAGCAAGCCAGCGGGCCGATCCTTGATGCGGTATGAGACCAACAGCGCTGAGCCGATCGCAAGCTCCGCCAGCGTGCCGGCATCTTCGGCCTGCTCCTTGCGCGGCGAGGCGGTATCGCGGAATTCGGACAGCCGCAGGTGCTCGAAGCGGGAGTTCACCCACGGCAAAGATTCGGTCGGAGTGCCACGCAGGGCTTCCGGGTGACATTGCGCAAATTGACCGCGGGCGCAGAGTACGGACTCGATGTGCTGGCCGTCGGCGTCGAGGATTACGGCAAAGGCTGCGTCGGCCGAGGCCACATCGCGGAAAGTCTCGAGGCTGCGGCGGATGCAGTCGTCGGCAGTGTCGCGATCCAGGTTCTGCAGATCGACTGCGATCTTGGTGCAGGCGAGTTCAATGCCGGGCGCGGTTCGTTCCGTCTTGCCGCTCCAGGATTGCGGGGCAAAGACGTCGCGCGCCGATAAATCGGTAATGGTGCCCGGCGGCTTGGACATTTGTGCCAAATTCTCGCACAGCACTGGCGAAATACAAGCTAAGCCGCTGATTTATTGACACACGTCTAGGATTGAGCCGAAACCCAGTCGCGATATGTCGGCCGCGGGGCTGAGCGACCCGCCCGCCATCGCCTGCCTGGGCGCCGCGTCGTGCCGGCCCGTCGTGGTGTTCCGTCCTGGTTTCCTGCCTTGTCGCTGCCTGGGGAACCTCCCAAGCGCCTCACCGGGGTAGCGCCAGCGCGGCCCGCGCCGCCGCAAACGCCGCCTGCAGCGATTCCTGCATCTCGAGTTGCAGCGCGGCCAGGGCCGCGGCATCGAGCGCACGCGGCACTTCCCGCGGCGCCCCGATCGCGATCGCGATACGCGCGAACGGCAGCGGCAACACGAAGCGATCCCAGTTCACCAGCACAGCGCGCGAGGCCGCATAGGCCAACGGCAGCATCGGCCGACCCGACATCTGCGCCAACAGGATGGCGCCCGGCTTGAACTTGAAGCGCGGGCCGCGCGGCCCATCGGGCGTGATGATCGGCGATACCTGCTCGCGCATCAGCGCCTCGAAATACGCCTTGAGCGCGAGCGCTCCAGTGTGCGAGGAGGAACCGCGGACCACGTAGCCGCCCGCACGCCGCACGATCATGGCGCCGAGCTCGCCATCGACGGAAGGGCTGATCAAAAACCCCAGCCGCAATGGGCGCCGCCGCTGCTGCAACAGCAGGTAGCGTGCACAGAACAACTGGTGTTGATGCCAGTAACAGGGCAGAAACGACGGCCATCGCGCCAGCACCGCATCCAGATGCTCTTCGCCGACCACGGCGACGATGCGGCAACTGCGCCACCACAGCCGCACCAGTCCCAGCAGGGTGGGCGCGGCCAGGCGGTAGAGCCAGCGGCGCATTGGCCCCATGCGCCGGCCGGATGCCGTGACCTGTCGGTAGATCGTGTTGCGGAATGCGCTGCCGGGCTTTCGTTCGCTCATGCTCTGGCCCGCTGCATCGCCGGGACCGATAACGAGCGCGATTCTGCGTGATCGATGCCTCGCCGACAAGACGGCCGGTCCGATGGCGCCGCGCGTGGCGGCGCGCACCGCGCATTGGGCTAGAATCGCGCGCTCACATGAATGCGACCACACTGAATACGGCGACCACGCTGATCGAGCTGCTGGAAGCCAACCGCAGCGCCGCGCGCAGCCTGACCTATCTCGAAGGCGAACGCGAAACGCGCTCGGTGGCCCTCAGCGAGCTGTATGAGCGCGCACTCGCCATCCTCCATCGCCTGCAGCGTCTCGGCGCCCGGCCCGGCGACAAGCTGATCCTGTTCCTCTCGAGCAATGAGCCTTTCATCGACGCCTTCTGGGCGGCGCTGCTCGGCGGCATCATCGCCGTGCCTGTCGCCCCGGGCATCAGCGATGAGCATCGGCACAAGCTGCTGCGCATCGCCCGCAAACTGCACGCTCCTTATATCTACACCGAGCAGCGGCTGCTCGAGCGCGTGGGCAGCCTGGCCACCGGCCATGAAGACCTCGCCACACTTGAATCGCTGCGCGCGCGCGCGTTTCTGGTGGACGAGCTCGACGAGCTGGGCCGCAGCGGCAAGCTCTACCGCGCGCGGCCGGCCGATGTCGCCTTCATCCAGTTCTCCTCCGGCTCGACCAGCGAGCCCAAAGGCGTAGTGCTCACGCACGCGAACCTGCTGGCGAATACCCGCGGCGCCACCGAGATCGCGCATTTCAACCAGGACGACGTCAGCCTGTCATGGATGCCGCTGACGCACGACATGGGTCTGATCGGCTTTCATCTGATCATGCTCGCCAATCGCGTCCATGCCCATCTGATGCCGACCGATCTGTTCGTTCGCCGACCGCTGCTGTGGCTGCAGCTCGCCGCGCGCATACGCGCCACCATTCTGTGTTCGCCGAATTTCGGCTACCGCCACTACCTCAAGGTGCTGGGCGAACGCGCTCCGGGCGAACTCGACCTGTCGAGGGTACGGCTCATCTTCAATGGGGCCGAGCCGATCAGCGTCGAGCTGTGCGAGCAGTTTCTGAGCCGGCTGGCGCCCACAGGCCTGCCGCGCCAGGCCATGTTTCCCGTTTACGGCCTCGCCGAAGCCTCGCTGGCCGTGAGCTTTCCCGAGCCGGGTGCGCTCTATCGTGCGACCGCCTTCAACCGCCATCAGCTCGGTGTCGGCGCGGAACCGCAAACGATCGGGGTCGACGAGCGCGAGGCCGTGAGGCTCGCGAGCGTAGGGCGCGCGATCCCCTATTGCGAGCTGCGCATCGCCGGTGACGACGACCAGCCCATGCCCGCGCAGCGCGTCGGCCACATCCATATTCGCGGCGACAATGTCACCGGCGGCTATTACGAGGATCCGGCAGTTAACGCTGCAACTTTTACAGCCGACGGCTGGCTGCGAACCGGCGACCTGGGATTGATCCATCAGGGCGAGCTCTATATCACCGGTCGCCACAAGGAAATCCTGTTCGTCAATGGCCAGAACTACTACCCCTACGACCTGGAGCGCATCGCCGAGGAGGTGCCGGGCCTCGAGCTCGGCAAGGTAGTGGTCGCGGGCGTGCGTCCGATCGGCGCCCAGGCCGACGAGTTGCTGGTATTTGTGCTCCATCGCGCTGACATGGCCGGGTTCGTGCCGCTCGCGCGCCAGGTCGCGGCCCGCATCGGTGAGCACGCGGGAGTCGAGGTCAGCGCCGTGGTGCCGGTGCGGCGCATCCCCAAGACCACCAGCGGCAAGTTTCAACGGCATCTGCTCGAACAGGAATATCTCGCCGGCGCCTTCACTGGGGAACTTGCCGAACTGGAGCGGCTGCGCGCCCATGAACCCGCAGCGCGCGTCGACGGCAGTGAAATCACGCAACTCCTGCGCGGCATCTGCGAGCAGGAGCTCGAAGGCCGCAGCATCGACGTCGATGAGAGTCTGTTCGACGTCGGCACCAGCTCGCTGAAGTTGATCGCAATCCACGAACGCATCGAGCGCCTGTGGCCGGGCCTGGTCGATGTCACCGATATCTTCGATCACCCGAGCATTGCCGCGCTGGCGCGCTTCCTCGAACAGAAGCTGGCCGCCGGATCGCGCTCGTGACCGCGCCCGATGGCCATTATGTACCACGACATTTCCCGGCTGTTAGAATCCGACCCCATGATGGATCGCGGATCGCCCGATGCCGCAGCGTCGACCGGCGACGCAGCGTTGCAGCAAACGGATGTGCTGGTGATCGGCGGGGGTCCGGCGGGTTCTACCGTTGCGACCCTGCTCGCACGCCGTGGCCACCACGTCACCCTGGTCGAGAAAGACCGCCACCCGCGCTTCCATATTGGCGAGTCGCTGCTGCCCGCTAACCTGCCGCTGTTCGAGCAGCTCGGCATCGCCGAGCAGGTGCGCGCCATCGGCATGCAGAAATGGGGCGCCGAATTCATCTCCCACTGGGACGGGCGGCACCAGGACTTCCGCTTCGCGGAGGCCTGGGACAAATCAATGCCGTACGCGTACCAGGTGCGGCGTTCGCAATTCGATGAGATCCTGATTCGCAACGCCGTGCACGCGGGCGCACAGGTCATCGAAGGCTGTCGCGTGCGCACCGTCGAGTTCCAGCGCGACCACGGCAGCACCGGTGTTGGCATTGTTCGGATCGAGGCACGGCACCAGGACGGCCGCACGCGGCGCTGGCAGGCTCGCTATCTGATCGATGCGTCGGGTCGCGACACATTTCTGGCCAACCACTTTGGTGTCAAGCGCCGCAATCCCAAGCATAACAGCGCGGCCATCTTCGGCCATTTCAGCGGCGCCGAGCGCTACGCCGGCGACCGCGCGGGCCACATCTCTATTTACTGGTTCGATCACGGCTGGTTCTGGTTCATTCCGCTGCACGATGGCGCGACCAGCGTCGGCGCCGTGGTCTGGCCCTACTACCTCAAATCGCGCTCGGTGCCGGTCCATGAATTCTTTCTGGCGACTATCGCGCTGTGTCCGCCGCTCGCGCAGCGTCTTGCCAACGCCACACTGACCACCGAGGTCGAGGCCACCGGCAACTACTCGTACAGCTCGACGCGCAGCCACGGCGAGGGCTATCTACTACTCGGCGATGCCTATGCCTTCATCGACCCGGTGTTCTCCTCGGGAGTGATGCTGGCGATGAACAGCGCCTTCGTCGGCGCCGACGCCGTCGATGCCTGCTTGCGTGCACCCGCGCGCGCCCGCGCGGCGCTGCGCGAGTTCGACCGGTCGATGCGCTCGGGTCCGCGCGAGTTCTCGTGGTTCATCTATCGGGTCACCACGCCGGCGATGCGCGAAATGTTGCTGGCCCCGCGTAATCTCCTGCGCATGAAGGAGGCGCTGCTCTCGCTGCTGGCCGGGGACATCTTTGGCAGCACGCCGATCTGGAAGTCGGTACGTGCCTTCAAAATGACGTACCGGTTGTCCTCGCTGCTGCATCCACGCCGCAGCGCGCGGGCCGCGCGGCGTCACAGCATCAACATTCGGCCGGTCTGAAGCGGCGATGCTCGAGCAATTGATGGCTGTGGCTGCGGCCCTACAAGTCGATTACGTACGCTTCAGCGACATGCGCCAACGCCCGGCGGCGTGGTGGCAGGATGTGCTCGCAGTGATCCGCTTCGATGGCGGCGCACCCTCGGCGCCGCTCGCCGGGATGCCATTGACCGAGGTCAACGCGCCGGTGCTCGCCGGTGCCGACGGTGCCAACAGCGTCGCGGAAGTCTGGCGTCTCGCCGGGCCGATGCACTCCGGTCAGCGCGGGCGAGTCCGCTATCGCCACAACGGCCGACTGCTGTTCGCGAGCCTGAGCATTTATGAAGCAGAGTTCGCCGACGGTCCAGCGTGTGGCGCAGCCACTGCGCTGCATCGCGCGACCGACGCGGGCTACCGCGAAATGTTCGGCGCGCTCGAGACGCTGGCCTTTCCTTACCCGCTGCGGATCTGGAACTTTCTATCCGAGATCAATGCCACCAGCGACGATGGCGAACGCTACTGGCACTTCAACAGCGCGCGCCAGGACGTTTTCATCGGCTTGAATCGCGCCATCGCCGGCAACGTGCCGGCCGCGAGCGCCGTGGGCGTGGGGCCGGCCAGCCCGCTGACCATCTACTGCATCGCCAGCGCACGAGCGCCGATTGCGCTCGAGAATCCGCGCCAGTGCAGCGCCTGGGATTACCCGGCGCAGTACGGCCCGCGCAGCCCGACTTTCGCCCGCGCCTGCATCGCGAGCGATGCGGCGCAGACCTTGTTCATTTCCGGTACCGCCAGCATTGTCGGCCACGCGAGCGCGCATGCCGGCGATCAGCGCGAGCAGACGCGCGAGATCGTGCGCAATATTCGCGCCCTGATCGGCGCTGCCAATGATCACCTCGGCGGCGAGCGCTACCAGCTCGAGCGTCTACGCTATAAAGTCTATGTGCGGCATGCCGAGCACCAACCGAGCATCGATCGGGAACTGCGGCATGAAGTCGGCGCTGCGGCACAGGTGCTATACCTGAAGGCGGATATCTGCCGGCACGACCTGCTGGTCGAGATCGAAGCGGTCAGCACGCCGGAGCCGCTCTGAGCAGCCGGCGTCGCCGCCAGGGGTGCGCTCGCCGCGCGCCGCGCACCGCGCTTGCGGCGCTGACGCTGGGTGCGCTGCTCGCCGACAACGCGCACGCCAGCGACCAGCCGCTGTGGGAATTGGGCTTAGGTGTAGGCGGCGTGGTCTTCAACGACTATCGTGGCGCGTCGAGCGTGCACGGCTATCCGGTACCGGTGCCCTACTTCCTCTATCGCGGCAATATCCTGCGCGCCGACCGCGACGGCCTGCATGGCCGCTTTCTCGATCAGCGCTATCTGGAATTCGACATCAGCCTCAATGCCACGGCGCCGGTGTTCAGCCGCAGCAGCGCCCCGCGCGCGGGCATGCCCAATCTCGATCCGACGCTCGAACTCGGCCCCTCGCTGCAGTGGCATCTGTGGCGCGGCGTCGATGAGCGGCTGCGGCTTGATTTGCGCACGCCCGTCCGCAATGCCATCACCGTTGCCTCGCCGCCGCGTTCGATCGGCTGGGTGTTCGCGCCGAATCTCAGCCTCGATTACCGCGCCGTCGGGCGCGCGGCCGGCTGGAACCTGGGTCTGCTCGCCGGGCCGCTGTATGCCCAGCGTCGCTATGACGAGTATTTTTACGCGGTGGCGCCGCAGTACGCGACGCCGACCCGGCCAACCTATGAACCGCCGGGCGGCTACGGCGGCACGCAGCTGCTGGTTGCGGCCAGCAAACGCTACGCGAACTACTGGATCGGCGCCTATTTGCGCCATGATTGGCTGCAGCGAGCGGTCTTTCTCGACAGTCCGCTGGTGCAGCAACGCAGCTATTGGTCGGGCGGATTCGGTATCGTGTGGATGATCAGCGCCTCTTCCAGGATGGTCGACAGCGATGACTGAAACGCGCGCCATCGGCGTCACCACGGATCGGCGAGCCGACGTGCCACTGACTACGCCCTCGGCCACGCACCTGGTGCTGATCCCCAGCTACAACCCAGGACCCAGGGTATTCGAGACCGTGACTGCGGCGCGCGCGCAGTGGAATCCGGTCTGGGTGGTGGTCGATGGCAGTACCGACGGCAGCGCGACGGCCCTCGCAGCCATGGCGCAACGCGACCCGGGACTGCGCGTGCTGGCGCTGCCGCGCAATCGCGGCAAGGGCTCGGCCGTCGTTCACGGCGCGCGCGCCGCCCAGGCCGCGGGCTATACCCATATCCTTACCATGGATTCCGACGGCCAACATCCGGCTGACCTTATCGGCCGCTTCATGGCCGCGTCGCTGGCGGAACCCACCGCACTGATTCTGGGTGAGCCACAGTTCGATGCCAGCGCCCCTGCGCTGCGGGTGCAAGGCCGCAAGCTCTCGAACTTCTGGGCCAACGTCGAGACCCTATGGGCCGGCATCCACGACTCCCTGTTCGGATTTCGGGTCTATCCCGTCGAGCCGCTGCTGCGGGTCATGCGCTACCAGCCGTGGATGCGCCGCTTCGACTTCGACGCCGAGGTCGCCGTGCGCCTGTGCTGGCGCGGGCTACGGCCGCGCAATATCCGGGCGCCGGTGCGGTATTTCCGCCCGGAAGAAGGCGGCGTCTCGCACTTCAATTACTGGCGTGACAATGCGCTGCTGACCTGGATGCATATGCGCCTTTTTGCAGGCTTTTGGCTGCGCCTGCCGCTGCTGGCGTGGCGGCGCCTGCGGGGTTGAAACTCGCTCGCGCCGATGGCAATCCCGATATAATGCGCGCCGATTCGGCTGGACCAGCAGTGCACCGGCCTTGGCATTTAAGGCCTTTCCGGACTGGAGATAACCACCCCATTATGTCCGAACGAGCGTTGCCCACACAGACGACTCCGCAGATCGATGCGCTCGCGCTGGAGAGCGAGATCGCGCAGCTGATCGTCAAGGGACTTAATCTACCGATGCAGCCGGATGAGATCGATCCCGAAGCCCCCCTCTACGGTGAGGGACTCGGGCTCGACTCCATCGACATCCTCGAGATCGCACTCATTGTCTCGAAGCAGTACGGCGTTCAGTTGCGTGCCGACAATCAGGAGAATGCGCGCATCTTTCGTTCATTGCGGCATTTCGCCCAATACGTGGCCGAGCAGAGAGTCAAGTGACACGCGACTGGCTGCAACGGCGTCTGATCGCGGCCTCCACCGCCACCCGCACTGAAACGGCGCCGCGCTGCTGAGGCATCGCTGACAGCGTATGTCCGCGTTGCCTCTCATCGCGCACGATCGGCCCGCTGCCGTCATTGCCTATCGCCGCGGGCTGGCGATTACCGCGGCTCAATTCCTCGACGATGTGCGCGCGCTGGCGGCGCGATTGCCCGCGGGCGCGCATGTGCTCAATTTCTGCGGCGACCGTTATCGCTTCGCCGTAGGGCTCGCGGCCAGCCTGGTGAGTGGCAAGTGCAGCATCTTGCCGTCGACGCATACCCCGGAGGTTATCCGACACCTGCGCGCGTTCGCGCCGGACGTGTTCTGTCTCAGCGACGACCCGCGCTGCCCGATCGAGCTGCCGCACCTGCTCTACATTGAATCGGCCGCACCGGCCGCCGGCAGTTCGCTTGAGCCCGGCCAATTCCCGGTGCCGCAAATCGACGCCGAGCAACTGGCCGCTTACGTGTTCACCTCCGGCTCCTCCGGCACGCCGGTGCCGCACGCCAAGACCTGGGGCCGACTGGTGCAGTGCGTGCGCGCCGAAGCGACGCGCCTGCCGATGACCGATCTCGCCCGCTGCGCAATCCTCGGCACCGTGCCCGCGCAGCATATGTACGGCTTTGAATCCACCGTGCTGCTGCCATGGCACAGTGGCGGCGCGCTGTGCGCCGAGCGTCCGTTCTTCCCGGCCGATATTGCCGCGGCTCTGACCGCCTTGCCCCGACCGCGCGTGTTGGTTTCCACTCCGGTGCATCTACGCGCGCTGCTCACGGCCGAGCTGGCGCTGCCGGCGCTCGAGCTGATCGTCTCGGCCACAGCGATGTTGTCCGTCAATCTGGCCCGTGAGGTCGAGAGCCGCTATGGCGCTGCATTGCTGGAGATCTATGGCTCGACCGAGACCGGTCAGATGGCCAGCCGCCGCACCGCGCTCGAGGATCATTGGTGGCTATGGCCCGGCGTGCGGCTCACGCTCAGCGAAGGCCGCTGCTCGGCGCAGGGCGGTCATATCGCGCGGCCGACCGCACTGGCCGATGTGCTCGAGCCGACCAGCGACGAGCACTTTCTGCTGCATGGGCGCACGGCCGATCTGGTCAACATCGCCGGCAAGCGCAGCTCGCTCGCCTACCTCAACCACCAGCTCAATGCGATTCCGGGCGTCATGGACGGCGTGTTTTTTGTTCGCGACGACACGCAAGCCTCGCTCGCCGGCGTCACCCGGCTCGCCGCGCTGGCCGTGGCCCCGAGACTCGATGCCGCGAACATCCTCCAGGCCCTGCGTGCACGCATCGATCCGGTATTCCTGCCGCGGCCGCTGCTGCTGGTCGAGCAGCTGCCGCGCAACGCCACCGGCAAATTGCCGCTGCACACGCTGCGCGCCTTGACGGCGCAGGCGGCGGTGCAGCAGGCGCATTTATTTGCATGAACCGGCAAAGTCTGCAGCTGTGCATAGCGCCCGATCATCCGGCGCTGGCCGGTCATTTCCCGGGCTTTCCAGTGGTGCCGGGGGTGGTGCTGCTCGATGAGACCCTGCATGCAATCGAGATCGCGGAACAGGCCAATCGCGCGGCGGCGCGGCCTGGCGCTACCGCCGCGGCCCCGGCATTGCTCTGGCATATCGGCACGGTCAAATACCACCGCGCCGTGCGTCCCGGCGAGCCGCTGCAGCTCGAGTACGAATTGCAGCCCGACGGCCGGGCGCGCTTCGAGCTGCGCGCCGCCGATGCTCTGGTAGCCAGCGGCACCGTCGAGCGCCGCCCGGCGGCAAGCCTGGTTGCGGAGTCGGCGCCGTGAGCAATCCCAGCCCGCAGCTCGCGCCACAGCGCGACGACGCGGTGGCTGAATGGCGTCGTCGTCCCGAGCGCGGCAGCCAGACGGCACTGCGCATCATGGCCTATCTATCGGTGCGCTTAGGTCGGCCGGCAGGACGGCTGCTGCTGTACCTCATCGCCGCCTATTTCTTTGTGTTCGCCCCCAAGGAGCGGCTGTGCATGCGCGATTACCTGCGGCGGGCGCTGGGCCGCGAGCCGCGCGCGAGCGACCGCTTTCGCCTGATCATGACTTTCGCCACCGCCATCCACGACCGCATCTACCTGCTGGCCGAGCGCTACCACCTGTTCGATGTTTCATTGCAAGGCGAGCCGCTGATGAATGAGGTCGTCGCTGCCGGCGGCGGCGCCATTATGATGGGCGCGCACATGGGCAGCTTCGAGGTGCTGCGCTGGATCGGCGAAGCTCGGGCGGGACTCGGATTGGCGATGACCATGTATGAAGACAACGCCCGCAAGCTCAACGCCATGCTGGCCACGCTCGCACCCCGCCATCCCCCCGAGATCATCGCGGTAGGCCACATCGACGCGATGCTGAAGATTCGCGCCCGCCTCGATCAGGGCGCGCTGGTGGGCATGCTGGCCGACCGCAGCTTCGGCGATGAAGGCGTGCTGCCGGTGACCTTCCTCGGTGCGACCGCGTATCTGCCGACCGGGCCCATGCGCGCGGCCGCGATGCTGCGGCGTCGCGTAATCTTCATCCTCGGGCTCTACCGCGGCGGCAATCGCTATCACGTAGTGTTCGAACCGTTGGCCGATTTCTCGGCGACGCCCTCCGGCCAGCGCCAGGCCGCGATCGAAGCGGCGGTCACCCGCTATGCGGCGCTGCTCGAGCAGTACTGTCGCAGCGACCCCTATAACTGGTTCAACTTCTTCGACTTCTGGCGCAGCCCCGCGGGTGCCTCGACGCGACTCGCGCCGCAGCCGCAGCCGCGGCGCGGATGAAACCACCGCCATTGCGGGGCGAGCCTGGGGGCGCCGAGCGCTCGCGCGCACCCGCCCGGCCCGCCGTTGCCGCTGTCGGCGTCGCCATGTTGGCGCTTGGGCTGCGATTGGCAGCCTCGAGTACCGGCGCCGCCGCCCCGATAACCGACAGCGCCGCCGGCACCGGGCTCGATAGCCTGATGACGCTGATGTCGCAACGGCAACACGGCGAAGCCGATTTCAGCGAAAAGAAATATCTATCGATGCTCAAGCGGCCGCTCGAGTCCTCGGGCGTGCTGATCTACGACGCTCCCGATCATCTCGAACAGCGCACCACGCGGCCGCGGCCGCAATCGGTGGTGCTCGATCGCGGCATCGTGACGATGCAGATCGGGCAACGCCAGCGCGTGCTGCGGCTCGCGGACTATCCGCAGCTCGCGCCGCTGATCGACAGCATCCGTGCGACTCTGGCCGGCGACCGCGCCGCTCTCGAGCGCGTGTTCGAGCTCGATTTCAGCGGCACGCTCGAGCATTGGCAACTGCGGCTCGAACCGCGCGATGCGCAGCTCGCCGCCACGCTCAAGCGCATCGACATGCACGGAGAAGGCGACGCCGTGCGCGAGGTGCAGGTGCAGCAGAGCGACGGCGACCGCTCGGTCATGCGCATCACGCCGCGCGAATGACACGCGCGCGCTTATCGAGCCTGTCACTGTGGCTGCTGCTGCTGGCGCTGTCGGCGCTCGTGGTCATGCGCGCACGCTACAGCGCCGATCTGTCCGCGTTCCTGCCGCGCTCGCCGTCGGCGACACAGCAGTTGCTGGTACAGCAGCTGCAGGACGGTCTGGCGTCACGCCTGATCCTGCTGGGCATCGAAGGCGCCGACGGCGCGACGCGCGCGCAAGTCTCGCGCGCCCTGGCCATGAACCTGCGCACCCGCCCCGAATTTGTCAGCCTCAGCAATGGCGAGGCCGCGAGCCAGGACAAGGATCGCGAATTCGTATTTCAGCATCGCTATCAGCTCAGCGCGGCGGTCACACCCGAGCGCTTCAGCATCGCCGGGCTGCGCGCGGCGATCGCCGACAACGTCGAGCTCATGGCTTCGCCCGCCGGGCTGCTGGCCAAGTCGCTGTTTGTCAGCGATCCGACCGGCGAGACGCTGCAGGTCATCGATCAATTCGAGCGCGCCGCCCAGCCGCGCCGCGAGCACGGCGTGTGGAGCTCGAGCGACGGTGGGCGGGCCCTGCTGATCGCGCAGACACGTGCCGTGGGTTCCGACACCGACGCGCAGGTCCAAGCGCTCTCGCTGATCCGCGCCGCTTACGCCGCGAGCCTGCGCCGGGCAGGCGCCACGCGGGGTGCGGCGGCGGCGCCGCTGCATCTGCTGCTGAGCGGTCCCGCGGTGTTCTCGGTCGAGGCGCGCGCGACCATCGAGCATGAGGCGCTGCGGCTGTCGCTGCTCAGTACCACGCTGATCGTGACGCTGCTGCTGCTGGTCTACCGCTCCGTGCCGATGCTGCTGTTCGGATTGTTGCCGGTCGCATCGGGCGCGCTGGCGGGCGTCGCGGCGGTGGCCCTGGGCTTCGGCGTCGTGCATGGAATCACTCTTGGCTTTGGGGTCACGTTGATCGGCGAATCGGTCGATTACTCGATCTACCTCTTCGTTCAGTCGAGGCTCGGCCGCTCCGCCGCCCCCGACGATCCCGCCGTGCGCTCCCTGTGGAGGACCATCGGCCTCGGCGTGCTGACTTCGGTGTGCGGCTTCGCCTCGCTGCTGCCCTCGAGCTTTCCGGGACTGGCGCAGCTCGGACTGTATTCGATCAGCGGACTGATCGTCGCTGCCGCGGTCACGCGCTTCGTGCTGCCGCAGCTGCTGCCCCTGCAGCTGCGCGTCGCCGACCTGACGCCGCTCGGCTCAGCCGCCGTGCGGCTCATCGCGCGAGTGCGGCTGCCGGCTGCGGCCACGGCCGCAGCCGGCCTGGCGTTACTGTGCGCGCTGGTACTCTTCCATGACCACGATCGGCTGTGGAACCGCGACCTGTCGGCATTGAGTCCGGTGTCGCCCGCAGCGCAGGCGCTGGACGCGAAGATGCGCATCGATCTGGGCGCCCCGGATATCGGCAATCTCGTCGTCGTCAACGCCGGCAGCGAGCAAGCGGCATTGCAGTTGTCGGAAGCGGTCAGTGCCCGGCTCGATGCATTGATCAACGACGGCGTCATCGCCGGCTACGACAGCGCCGCGCGTTTTCTGCCAAGTCAGGCCACCCAGGCCGCGCGCCTCGCGAGTCTGCCGGCGGAGGCGCCCTTGCGTGCGCGCCTGACGGCAGCAGCCGCCAGCTTGACGCTGCGGCCAGCAGCGTTGGAGCCGTTCGTGCAGCAGGCGGCGGCGGCGCGCACGGCCGCGCCGATAACCCGCAGCGACCTCGATGGCACCTCGTTTGCGCTGGGCGCGGACGCGCTGCTGTGGCACCGCGATGGCCTATGGCACACGCTGCTGCCGCTGCATGCCGCGCCCGGCGCGGCGGATGCGGCCGATATCGACGTCGCGCGCGTACGCGCGGCCGTCGCTACGCTCGCGCCAGGGCAGGTACTCGTGATGAATATCAAGCAGGAACTCGACGCGCTGTACGGCAGCTATCTGACCGAAGCCGTACACCTGTCGCTGGCCGGATTGGGCGCCATCGTGCTGCTGCTCCTCGTCGCTCTGCGCAGCGCCGTTCGCGCGGCGCGCGTGATTGCGCCGCTGCTGCTGGCGGTGCTGGCCGTCAGCGCCGGCTTCGCCCTGGCCGGGATCCGCCTGACCATAATGCATCTGATCGGCATGCTGCTGATCATCGCGGTCGGCTCCAACTACGCTTTGTTCTTCGACCGGCGCGCCGCCGATAGCGACCGCGCAGGCCTGCCACTGACCCTCGCCTCGCTGCTGATCGCCAATGCCTGCACAGTCATCGGCTTCGGCGTGCTCGCATTCGCACGCGTGCCGGTGCTCAGCGCACTGGGCGCCACGGTCGCCCCCGGTACCTTGCTGGCGTTGCTGTTCGCAGCGCTACTGGCGCCGCGCGCATTGATGGCGAACCGCGAGCCAGGGCCCGCGGCCTCGCCGCCGACCTGATGCGCACGCAGATCATCCATTGCGGACCACGCGGCGCGCACGCCACCCGCATCGTGCTGCTGCCGGGGGCATATCATGAGCTCGAGGAATTTGTTGACGCCGGCTTTGATCAGGCGCTGCGCGATCGCGCACTGGCGGCGGAGCTGATTCTGGCCGCCCCGGAGCTCGCGCACCTGAGCGACCGCAGTTGGCTGGCGCGGCTGCACGCCGAGGTCATCGCGCCCGCCCGCGAGCGCGGCCGCGGTGCGCTGTGGCTCGGTGGCATATCGCTTGGAGGTTTCATGGCGTTGCGCTTCGCCGCCGAAGGCCAGGGCGCGCTCGACGGACTGTGCCTGCTGGCGCCGTATCTGGGCAGTCGCATTGTGGCGGCCGAAGTCGCCTCGCACGACAGCCTCGCGGGCTGGCACCCCGCCGCGCTCGCCGACGATGACGATGATCGGCGCATCTGGCGCTTCGTCCAGGGCCTCCCCACGGCGGTGGCGGCGCCGCGCGTGTTTCTCGGCTTTGGCAGCGAGGATCGCTTTGCCGACACACAGCAGTTGCTGGCCCGCGCTTTGCCGGCGAGCTCGACCCGGGTGATTCCCGGCGGTCATGACTGGCCGGTCTGGCGCCGGCTCTGGCACAATTTTCTCGACCTGCTCGGGCAGCGCAGCGGCATGCCCGACGGAAGCCGCCCTTGAGCAGGTCACTGCCGCCAACACCTGATGAGCATCGCATCCCCGGTGATCGCCGCGAGCGGCCGGCGCCGCTTGCCGCAGGGCACTGGCAGCCATCGCCACTGCTGCGCGCGTCGGCCGTGCTCCATGGCGCCGCGGCTGTGCTCACGGCGCTGCGCCCGCACTGGTGGCCGTGGACACTCGGCGCCGTCATCGCCAATCAGCTGCAGCTCACCGCATTGGGTCTGTGGCCCCGCAGCAGCGGCCTGGGCTCCAACTGGACGCGGCTGCCCGCCGCGGCCGCGGCCCGCGGCGAGGTCGCGATCACGATCGATGACGGACCCGATCCCGAGGTGACGCCGCGGGTGCTGGCGATCCTGGCCGAACACCGCGTGCGCGCAACGTTTTTCTGTATCGGCGAGCGTGCGGCGCGCTTTTCCGCGTGTGTGCGCGACTGCGTCCAGGCCGGTCACGCGATCGAGAATCACAGCTATCGGCATGAGCACAATTTCTCGCTGCTCGGCCCGAGGCGACTGCGCCGCGAAATCGCGCGAGCCCAGGAAGTGCTGGCGCAGGTCAGCGGCACGCCGCCGCGCTTCTTCCGCGCGCCCGCCGGTCTGCGCAACCCGTTGCTCGATCCGGTGCTGCAGCGGCAGGGGTTGCAGCTGACAAGCTGGACGCGACGCGGCTTTGATACCGTCAGCACCGACACGGCGAGGGTGATCGCACGTCTGACCCGCAATCTGCGCGCGGGCGACATTCTGCTGCTGCACGACGGCCACGCGGCCCGCAGCCGTAGCGGAACACCGGTGGTGCTGGAAGTGCTGCCGCCCCTGATCGAGGCGATCGCACAGCGCTCGCTGCGGCCGGTGACCCTGCGCGAGGCGCTGCAATGACGGCGGTAGCGATGCCGGCCGAATTACTGGACGCGGCCCGCGCGCCTTATCGCATCGTGGGCCGCTTTGCCTATGAGTTCGCAGGCGGCAAACTCGCCGGCGACCCGGCCTTTCGCGCCATCCTCGAGCGCGGCCTGCTGCAGGGACGGCGGCGGGTACTGGACCTGGGCTGCGGGCTAGGCCTGCTGGCCGCCGTGCTGCACGCCGCGGAACGCTGCGGCCAGGACGGGCGGTGGCCTGCGACCTGGCCGGCGGCTCCTGCCGGACTGTCGGTACGCGGCATCGAACTGATGCCGCACACCGTGGAGCGCGCCCGGCGCGCACTCGGCGCTGCGGCCGAGATCGTTCAGGGCGATATCCGTGTCGCCGAATTCGGCGCCGCCGATGCGGTAGTCATCCTGGATGTCCTGCATTATATCGAGGCCGATGCGCATCGAGCGCTGCTGGATCGCGTGCACGCCACGCTGCCGCCGGAGGGACTGCTGCTGTTGCGTGTTGCCGATGCGGCCGGCGGCTTGCGCTTTCGAATCGGCCGATGGTGGGACCATGCGGTTATGCTTGCACGCGGCCACGGCTGGATCCGGCTGCATTGCCGCAGCCTCGCGCAGTGGCGCTCGCTGCTGCTCGAGTGCGGCTTTGACAGCCAGGTCATATCGATGAGTGAAGGGACACCATTTGCCAACGTGCTGTTGTGCGCACAAGCTCGATGACACCACTACATTTGACCCATTTCACCGCCACCAGCTGCTTAGGGCGCGGACTCACGGCGACGCTGGAAGCGCTTGAACAGGCACGCAGCGGTCTGTCGCCGTGCCATTTCGACACCGTCGAGCTGCCCACCTACGTCGGTGAGGTCGCGGGCATCGACGCCGTGCGGTTGCCGCAGCGGCTGCAGCGCTTCGATTGCCGCAATAACCGTCTGGCGCAGCTCGGACTGATCCAGGACGGCTTCGACAGTGCGGTGCGCTCGGCCATAGAGCGCTGGGGCCGCAGGCGCATCGGCGTCTATCTAGGCACCAGCACCTCCGGCATCCTGACGACCGAGATCGCTTATCGTCATCTCGATCCGGACACCGGGGCGCTGCCCGAGGAATTCGACTATACCGGCTCGCATAATGCGTTTTCGGTCGCCGATTTTGTCGGCCGCCTGTTCGAGCTTGCCGGCCCGGCCGTGGCGGTGTGCACCGCCTGTTCGTCGAGCGCCAAAGTATTCGCCGCGGCACAGCGCATGATTGCCGCCGATCAGATCGACGCCGCGATCGTCGGTGGCGTCGATTCGCTGTGTCTGACGACACTGTACGGTTTTCATTCGTTGCAGCTGACTTCGCCCGGACCCTGCCGTCCCTTCGACCTCGCACGCGACGGCCTGTCGATCGGCGAAGCCGCGGCGTTCGCGCTGCTCGAGCGCGCACCAGCCGCGGTCGATCCCGAGGCGATATTGCTGCTCGGCGCGGGCGAGTCGAGCGATGCCTATCACATGTCCAGTCCGCGTCCCGACGGCGCCGGCGCGCGCAGTGCCATGCGCGACGCACTGACCGCGGCCGCGCTGGCGCCGGGCGATGTCGACTACATCAATCTGCACGGCACCGGCACGCCGAGCAACGACAGCGCCGAGAGCCGCGCGGTCACGGCGCTATTCGGCAACGCCACCCCCTGCAGCTCCACCAAGGGCGCCACCGGCCATGCACTCGGCGCCGCGGGTGCGCTCGAAGCGGTCATCTGCGCGCTGGCCCTGAAGTCCGGCCTGATGCCCGGCGGCCTGAATCGGCGACAGCGCGATCCGCAGCTCGAGCTGAATTATCTGACCGGCAATCAGCGCGGCCCGCTGCGCCGCGTACTCAGCAATTCATTCGGCTTTGGCGGCGCCAACTGTGCGCTGCTGTTTGGTCGCGCCGCGTAGCGCCCCTGATGAGCACCCTGACAGGCTGCATCCAGGGCGTCGGCATGCTCGGACCGGGGCTCGCCGACTGGAGCAGTGCCCGCGCCGTGCTCAACGGCGAGACGCCCTATGTGGCGGTGCGCACCGTGCTACCGCTGCCGGGCGTGTTGCCGCCGGCGGAACGGCGTCGAGCCGGCCGCGTAATCAAAATCGCGCTCGCCGTGGGCGCCGAAGCGGTGGCCCAAGCGGCCGCCGATGCTCGTACCCTGCCGACGGTTTTCACTTCCTCGGGTGGCGACGGCGACAACTGCCACGAGATCTGCCTCACGCTGGCGACCCGCGACCGGCTGATCTCGCCGACGCGCTTTCACAATTCGGTGCACAACGCGGCCTCGGGTTATTGGAGCATCGCCCACGGCTGCACCCAGGCGTCGACCTCGCTGTGCGCCGGCGACGCCAGCTTTGCCGCCGGGCTGCTCGAGGCGCTCGCGCAGCTCGCCTGCGGCGCGCGTGCCGTGCTGTTACTGGCTTACGATGCCGATTATCCGCAGCCACTGCGCGCGAAGCGGCCCATACCCGACGCCTTTGGCACCGCGCTGCTGCTGACAGCGCCCGACTCGGCAGCGGCGCTGCCGCGGCTGCAGCTCAGCTTGAGCGATGCCCCGGCCGCGACCATGGCCAATGCCGAGCTCGAGTCCCTGCGCCGTTCGATCCCGGCCGCGCGCAGTCTGCCGCTGCTCGAGCGCCTGGCGCAGCGGCGCGGCGGCACCGTCGTGCTCGATTATCTGGACAGCGCACGCCTGGCGGTCGAGGTGCTCGCTTGAAGCTCGATCACGCCTGGATCGCGGCCCATATCCCGCACCAGGGCAGCATGTGCCTGCTCGAAGAGGTGGTGTCGTGGGACCTGCAGCGCATTGCCTGTCGCAGCCTCAGCCATCGTGCCGTGGATAACCCGCTGCGCGCTCACGGCCGGCTCGGCGCCGCCTGCGCCATCGAATATGCAGCGCAGGCCGTGGCCGTCCACGGCGCGCTGCTGCAGTGTCCGCCGGCGACCGGCAGCGGCTTCGGCATGCTCACGAGCGCGCGCCGGGTCGAGCTCGCGGTCGCTCGCCTCGACGATTTGTCGGATGAGCTGCTGGTCAGCGCGCAGCGCCTGCATAGCGATGCGGTCAGCGCGCTGTATTCGTTTGCGCTCCACGATGGCGAGCGACTGCTGGCACAGGGCCGGCTGAGCGTGTTGCACGGTGCGGTCGGCAGCGTGAACTTGAGCGCCGCGCCGGGCACGCCGGCCGGTGACCGGCCATGACGGCAACACCGCGACGCGCGCTCGTGACCGGTGGCAGCGGTGGTGTCGGCGCCGCCATCTGCCAGCGTCTGGCGCAGTCGGGACATCACGTGTATGTACATGCCCACCGCGCCCGCGATCGGGCCGAAGCCCAGGTGCGCCAGCTCCAGGCCGCCGGCCTGAGCGCCGAGACGCTGTTCTTCGACGTCACCGACGCCGCCGCCACGCACACGGCGCTTGCCGGAATGCTGTCCGCGGGACCGATTCAGATCCTGGTGAACAACGCCGGCATTCATGACGATGCGGTGTTTCCAGGCATGACCGCGCTGCAGTGGCAGCGGGTTATCGATGTCTCGCTGCAGGGGTTCTTTCATGTGACACAACCGCTGCTGCTACCCATGCTTCGTACCCGCTGGGGCCGTATCCTCAACATTTCCTCGGTGGCCGCGCTGATCGGCAATCGCGGTCAGGTCAACTATGCCGCGGCCAAAGGCGCGCTGATCTCGGCCACCCGCTCGCTCGCGCTCGAGGTCGCGACCCGCGGCATCACCGTCAACGCGATCGCGCCCGGGATTATTGCCACCAATATGACCGAAGGCAGCTTCGACGCGGCCGCCATCGCGCGATTGGTGCCGATGCAGCGCGCCGGCACGGGCGCCGAAGTGGCCAGCCTGATCGATTTCCTGGCCGCTGACGGCACCGGCTATATCACGGGCCAGGTCATTTCGATCAACGGCGGCATGTATTGACCCAGCGCCACCCGCGCCACCCGCGCCACCCGCGCCACCCGCGCGACCGCCGGCGCCGACCGCGCTGGCCGACGGGCAGCTCGCGGCCGCGCGGCAGCTCGCGGCCGCGCGGCAGCTATAATGCCGTCTGATGCCTGCCGATCGCCGCCACCAGCTGACCCGGAGCCCGCCGCTGCTGCGCGCCGCCGCGCGGTCGCAGATGGTATGGGCCAGCATCGGCTTGACGCTGGTACTGACGGTGCCGCTCGCATTACCGCTGGGCCGGACGATGGCGGCCAACGCGCCTGCGACAGTGCTCCAGCCAGTCCAGCCAGTCCAGCCACTCAAGCCACTGAAGCCAATCCAGCCAGTCCTGCCGGCGGCCAGCGGCAAGGCGAAGACCACACGGCAGGCGCTGCTTAAGCAGCGCACGACGGTGCTCAACCCGACTGTGCGCCATGCGGGGAAAATCGTCAGCGGCAGCACCGCGCCGCCCCCCAAGACCATCGTGACGCGACGAATTCTCCCTAAGTAATTAATTGATTTATAAGAAGATTCTATTCTGTCTCTGAATAGCGACAGGGTGGGCGGACGTGGAAAATGTTAGAATTATGTCTGTTAGACAACGCATCGAGATGCACCAATGAGTCGCAGACGACTTCGGCTTCCCGCAGCAATCGCGTTACTCGCCGTGGCCGCACCAGTACTGGCTGCGCAGCCGGACTCGGCGCCAGCGCGCTCCACGATCGCGACCATGCGTAGCAGTGCCCGCCACTTCGGCGAGGCCGTTAAGCAGGGCTCGACCCAATTCGGCCGCCGCGTCGCGCATGACGCGCGCCAGGCGGGACATCAGTTCGACGCCGACATGCATCAGCTGGGTCACAGCTTCCATCGCTGGTGGGATGGCGTACGTAGCCGCGTGGCGCAGGTCTGAAGCGGCCCTAGGGCCTGACCGCTACCCCGAAAGCCTGCGTGACAGCTACGGCGCCGCGTGATCCCTCAGCTTGGCGCTGCCTGTTGGGCCGGTAGCTCGGCCGGGCGCGAGGCTTTCCAGCGTCGGTGCACCCAGGTCCAGTCGGCCGGATTCGCCCGGATCATCTCTTCGACCAGACTCGCGTAGCGCGCGGTAAACACTGCCGGATCGGGCCGTTCGCCGGCAGCGCTGATCGGTACAAAATCGAGCTGGTACTGGCCGCGGCTTATGCGACGCATCGGGACGAAGAACGCGGCATAACCCGTCATGCGTGCGATTTCGCCCGGCCCCGGATAGAAGGCGGTATCGCGGCCGAGAAAAGTCAGCCATTGGCGCCGGCCGCTTGAGGCCGGCATCTGATCGGCGTGCATCGCCACCGCGTGCAGCTGGCCGCGGCGGCGAACAACCTCCCGGACCAGCTTTTTGGCCGCGATGAGGTGCGCGCCGTAACGGCAGCGCAGTCTGCGCAGTTCGCGGTCGAAGCCGGCGGCGTGCAGCGGCTTGTAGGCCGCTTCGACCTGCACGCCCAGGTACAATACCGTAGCCTGCAGCGTCCATTCCCAATTGCACTGGTGCGCGCCCAGCAGCAGCACCGATCGTCCGGCGCGGGTCTCAGCATCGACCCGCTCGACGTTCTGCACCTGCAGATGGGCGCGCAACTGATCGGCTGACATGTCCGCCATCTTGATGAATTCGGCCGCCACCTGTGCCAGCTGCCGATAGTGGTCGCTGAGCAGCGAGTCGATTTCGCCCTCGGAGCGATCCGGAAAGCAGCGGCGCAGATTGTCGCGCGCCACGGCGACGCGAAAACGCAGTACCTGGCGCAGCACCCACATGATGACTGCGGTCAGTCGATACAGGACGCCGAACGGCAATTGCGACAGCGCCCTGATCCACAGCGCGGATCGGCCGCTCTCGCTCGCTGCGACGTCCGGTTCGGAATGTTGCGTCATGTCGGGGATAGCTTAGGCGCTCCGAGTCGCGCTAAGGTGCGATTTCATGCTCTGGATCAAAGCGCTGCATCTGATTGCCGTAATCGCCTGGCTCGCGGGACTGTTCTATCTGCCGCGTATCTTCGTGCACTACGCCGAGGGTCGCGCCCAGGGTGAGGACGTGCGTCGACTGGTCGTGATGGCCCGGCGGTTATTCGGCTTCATGACGATCATGGGGGGTTTTGCCCTGCTGTCCGGGCTGTGGCTGTGGTTGGGTTTCCACGACAGCGGCCGCTGGCTGATGCTCAAGCTGGTATTCGTGGGCGGGCTCGTGGCCTATCACGTGGCTTGCCGCGTGCTGCTGGCGCGGCTGCAGCAGGCGGCGACGCTGCCCAGTTCGTTCGCGCTGCGGCTGTTCAATGAGGCGGCATTGCTGCTGGTGGTGCCGATTATCCTGCTGGCGGTCATAAAGCCGTTCTGAGTGCACAGGGCTAAGCCCTGCGATCACACCGTGCGGCTGAACAGCACCTTGTCGGGCATGCGACGCGCCAGCCGGGCATCGAAGGCCATGCAGATGTTGCGCAGGTACCCGCGTCCTTTCTCGGTGACGCGACAGCTCGACGCACCGAGCTCCACCAGTCCATCGGCTGCCGGCTCGATCAGCCGCCGCGCGGCCGTGGTCAGGTAGTCGGTGTAGTCGGCCGGCTGATCCCACTGCGTCTCCAGCCGCGTCATGAGCCGCAGAATGTGCCGGCGCAGGACCTGGTCTTCGCCATCGAGCAGGTGGCCGCGCTGGATCGGCAGCTCGCCGAGTGCGACCCGCTCCTGATAGCGCTGCAGGTCCTTTTCGTTCTGGGCGAAGGCATCGCCGGCATCGCCGATCGAGGACACGCCCAGACCTATCATCGGCCGGGTGAAGGCCGTCGTGTAGCCCATGAAATTGCGGTGCAATGTGCCGCTGCGCAGCGCCTGCCACAGGCCGTCGGTCTCCAGCGCAAAGTGATCGAGTCCGATCTCCCGATAGCCCTCGCGTTCGAGCCGCTCACGGCCCAGCTCGTACAACGCTCGTTTCTCTTCGCCTTCGGGCAGATCAATCTCGGTAAAGCGCCTCTGCCCGGGCTTGATCCACGGCACGTGGGCATAGCCATACAGGGCAATGCGGTCGGGCCGCAGGCGGCAGACCGCGTCCATGGTCGTCTCAACGCTGGCGCGCGTCTGCAGCGGCAAGCCGTAGATCAGATCGAAATTGACGCTGTCATAGCCCAGCGCGCGCGCGGCTTGCGTGACTTCGCGCACCTGCTCCTCGCTCTGCACGCGATTGACGATGGCCTGCACGCGCGGATCGAAATCCTGCACGCCGAGACTGACGCGACGAAAGCCGTAGCGAGCCAGTACTTCCAGCTGCGCGCCCGTGGTCACGCGAGGATCGACTTCGATCGACGCGATCGCGTCGGCCCGCGGGCTGACGCGCTGGAACAAACCGGCCAGCAGCGAATCGAGCTCCTCGGGCGTGAGGAAAGTCGGCGTCCCGCCGCCGAAGTGCAACTCACCGAATTCCAGCCGCGAGACTCCCAGTTGTCGCAGATACAGCTCGAGCTCTGCGAGCAGCGATTGGATGTAGGGCGTGACGATACTGTGACTGCGGGTGATGCGGGTGTTGCAGCCGCAGAAGGTGCACAGCGCGCGGCAGAATGGGATATGCAGGTAGAGCGCCGCGCCGTGGTCACCGGGCTGCCCTAAGGCGTTGCCAATGCGCTCGATCCATTGCGCTGCGCTCGGCGTCGCCTCCCAATACGGTACGGTCGGATAGCTGGTGTACCGCGGTCCGGCGACATCGTACTTTGCCATCAGGGGGCCGGCCAGACTTGCATTCATCCGAACATCTCCCGCTGCACTTCGAGCACCAGCCGCACATTGTCTTCAGGGGTGCGCTGCAGCACTCCATGCCCCAGCCCGCAAACCCAGGCCGCGCGTTTTGCCGCCGGCAGCGCCAATACACCCGCGAACACCGCGCGCAGGCGCGCCTCCAGCTCCCTGGGCGGCAGCAGCAACCACTGCGGATCGATGTTGCCCTGCACGCCCCAGCGATCGCTCTGCCCAAGCAGTGCCCCGACCAGGTCGTGCCGCCAGTCAATCCCGAGGCACTGCAGATCGATGTCGCGCAGCGCCGCCCAGTGCGCAGGTCCCGTATCGCGCGAGTAATAGATCAGCGGCGTATCCGGGCAGCGGGCGCGAAACTCCTGCACCACCGCCGCCAGCGCCGGCGCCGCCTGGCGCGCGAACTGGTCGGGCGTAAGCGTACCAGCCGCTGTGTCAAAGATTGCCACGCAATCCGCTCCGGCCTCGGCCTGCAGCGCCATGTTGGCGGCCAGCAGCTCCCGTAAGCGCTCGTTGAACCCGCTGTAGAGTCCATTGTCGAGCCCGGCGATGCCCTCGCGCGCAAATCCCTCGTGCGACCCTGCAACGGCATAGGCATAGAGCGTGAACGGCCCGCCGACGAAGCCGATCAGCGAGCGATCGGCCGGCAGCCGGGCGCGCAGCCGCGCGATCGCCTCGGCCTGGAACGTCATGTGCGCCGCGCGGGCCGCGCCCCCCTGCAGCCGCGCCAGATCGGCGGTGCTGCGCAGATGCCAATCGAGCTTCGGCCCGGGCTCATAGCGCAGCCCCATGCCCATCGCCTCCAGCGGAAAGAGCAGATCGGAAAACAGGATCGCCGCATCGAAGCCGAAGTCCTCGATCGGCCCGAGTGTGACCTCGACCGCGAGCTCCGGCCGTTTGCACAGATCCATGAAATCGTGCCGCGCCCGCAGCCGCTGATAATGGCGGTGATAGCGTCCGGCCTGGCGCATGAACCACACCGGCGGACGGCCGGGGTTGCGGCGCGCGAGTGCTTGCTGCAGCAACGATTCAATCACGATGATCTACTCACGGTTGATCTCGGTCGGCCGGTGGCCACGCCCGTGCTTTGGCGACTCATTCACGATTTATCTCTGTCAGCAAGTAGCCTACCCCGCGAATGCTGCGGATCACGCGCGGATCCGCAGCGTCGACCTCGATCAGCTTGCGCAGGCGGACGATGAAATTGTCCACCGTGCGCGAGGTCGGGAACTCATCGGTTGACCAGGCGCGATCGAGAATCTCGTCGCGACTCACGGCCTTGCCGACTCGCTCGGCCAGCAGCCGCAGCACGGCGCATTCCTTGTGCGTCAGCGCCACGTTCTCGCCGTCGACCGTGGCCGCGAAGCGCTCGAAATCCACCAGCGCGCGACCGATCCGGACCTGACCGAGCATATCGCCCGGCACACGCGCCAGCTCCTGCGCACGCTTCAGACATTTCTGAATCCGCAGCAACAGTTCGCGGAAATGAAATGGCTTGCCGATGTAGTCGTCGGCGCCGAGCTCGAGGCCGCGGATACGGTCCTCGGCAGCGGCACGGGCGGTCAGGAATATGATCGCCGTGGCCGGTGCGCGGTCGCGCACCACGCGCGCGAGCTCGAAACCATTACCGTCGGGCAATCCGACATCGAGCAAGGCGAGCTCGAATTGCGCCGCGCCGATCGCCCGTCGCGCGCTGGCGATCGAGTCGGCACGCGTGACCTGAAACCCTTCCGCACCCAGGCGCTCGATCAGCGTCTCGGCGACATTGCGCTCATCTTCTACCAGCAGTAATTGCGCGCCCGTGCTCATGTGCCGACCCGGAACCACAGCTCGGAACGAAAGCCCTCGCCCGGCGCGGTATCGAACCGCGCCCGACCATGCATGCGCTGCATCAGCCGACGCACCAGATACAGTCCGACGCCCGCGCCGGGGGAAGCGGCGCCGCGGCCAAATAAGCGTCCGAGGCGGCCGGTACCGGCCGGAACACCCCGGCCATTATCCTGATATTCGAGCACCACGAACCGCCCCTGCCTTGAGGCGGTGACTCGCACACTGACGGGACTTACCCGGGAATGGCGCACGGAATTCTCGACCAGGTTGCGCAGAATCAACTGCAGCGCCGCGGCGTCGGCCTGCACCGGCGGCAAGTTCGCGTCGAGGTACGCGCGTAAATCCAGCCGCTCGCCATGCGCGCCGGCGATGTCCCGGATCGAATGGTCGAGCCAAGGGTGCAACGGGACCTCCTGTTCGGACAGAGAACCGCCGCCCTCGATGCGCGCCAGCTCGAGCGTCTTTTCGATCTGTGATTCCAGGCGGTGCGAATCCTCGAGCAGCCGTCGCGCCAGCACCGCGCGCTGGTCGCCCTCTGCTATCACTTCCGCCTGCAGCCGTATGCTGGTCAGCGGCGTGCGCAGCTCGTGGGTCACCGCGGCGAAGAACGCCTGCATGCTGCGCGCCCGCCGCTGTTCACGCCAATAGAGCCACGCCAGCAGCAGCGATATCGCCAGCAACAACGCCAGAAAGGTGCTCGACTCACCGATCAGCATCAGCCGCGTACGCGACCACTGCGCGGCGCTGAGATCGTGGCCCGCGCCGCTGACGGCTTCGAGCGCGGCGATGCGCCGGGCCTGGCGCTCGATCACCGTCGCCCACCACACCACGAGTATCAGCTGCAGCGCCAGCCACAGCAGCGTCGCGCTCGCGATCAGCGCCGTGCGCCGCATCGGCGCGATGCTCAAGCCGCCCTGTCCTGCGCTGCGACTCACACGCCCAGCCATTGGCGCCAGTGCGCCGGTTGCGGGAACACGCGCAGATTTTGCACCCCGGCGCGGCGCAAGTGTTCGTAGGTCTTGCCCGGACCGCAGGCGTGCTGCGCGCCGGGCCCGACGAAGCCGCGCCAACGTTCAAACTGCGCACTGCTGAACCAGTACACGTGCGTCGCATCAGCCGGCGGAGCGCCGGCCGCGTCGCCCGCCGCCGCGCGTTCCCCATGGCGGTAGGTCGCGATCACATCGCCGGCGGGCCAGCCGGCGGCAGCTTCGGCATGCGTGAGCACCGTCCACTGATCGCGCGGTGGCAACTGCAACAGCGGCTCGGCCAGCATCGGCTCGAGTGCGGCAAAGCCCAGGCCCTCGCCGCAGCCCTCCACCCACACGCCGCGGTCGGCCAGGGCTTGCCAGGTATCGATGCCGGGGACCCAGACATGAGCGGCGGAGTTGATTTGTGTGGAATCGCCCTCGGGCAGAGCCCGGCGATGGGTGACGAACAGGGCCGTGACATTCCTGAGGCGTTCAGCGCTGCGCGCGACGCCAGCCTCGATCGGTTCGACGCCCGGGCGCTCGGCCCGGCTGCCGTCCCAGGCTTTAATCGCCTCGTGGGGCGGGTTGAGCGGTGTCTCGGGCGTCCATCGCGGTTGCGGCGCACCGACCTCGAGCCGCGCGCCCGACTCGCCGCCGTCCCGCAGGTACAGCAGCGCGCCGACGCCCGGCAGCTCGATCTGTGTCGCGCCGAAGCGCTGATGACAGCCGCCGCCGCGTTGCGCCAGCAGCGCGCGCTCGACCCCGACCGCGGCGCGTGTAGGCCAATGATCGATGGCATGAAGCCGTGCCGCGGTTTCGGCGTCGTCGTGGCGGCACTCGACAGCCAGCGCGCCCTGCGCCGGCGCGGCGGGGCACTCCGATAGCGGCAACACCATGCGCGGCAACCCTGAGAGCAGCTCGCGCAGCAGCGCCAGTCCTGCGGCATCGGCCCATAGCCGGGCGAGGCCGGCGAATGCGAGCACGATTCCATCCAGATGCCGCGTTGAGCCGCGCGGCTCGCGCAGGCGGCTCAGCCGCGAGTCGACATTGCCGCGCAGATCGACCAGGCGCACGCGCCCGAGCGAGCGCCGATCCGCGGCACGCCGCGGCAGCACGCGCTGCAGGAATTCGGGCACAAAACTTGCGCGACGCGGCGAGGAGCTGCCGATGAGCAGCTCCTGGCCAGCCGCCAGTCGCCCGGGCACATCGGCGGCAAACACCGCGATGTCGTGCGGCAACTCGCGCCGCGGCACCGCGGCGAGCAGCAGGCGCGAGGAGCGCTCGAGGCTCAGATCCTTATAAGAATGCACGGTGAAATCGACCTGGCCGGAGAGCAGCGCAGCGTCGAGTTCATCGGTAAAGAATTCCTTGCCCTCGACTGTCGATAGCGGCGCATCGAGGATGCGGTCGCCGCGGGTTTCGATGCCGACCAGCTCGACCGTGAGACCCGGGTGTAGCCGTTCGAGTTGGCGCGCAACCGCTGCGCTTTGCGCACGTGCGAGAGCGGAGCGGCGCGTGCCGAGCTTCAATGCTCGCGGCGCCATGGCTCAAAGACTATCGAAGGCGGCGAGGTCTTCCCAGCTGTGCGGGTGCGAGGAGTTCGCGCTGAGCGAGCGCAGCAGGGCTTTCTCCAGACAGGCGCGGCGCGCGCGCTCGAACTGACGCCGCCGCAGCTCCGACTGCGCCTGCAGCATGTCGAACAAAGCTCCGAGGCTGACGAGCTCCGGCAGCTCATTCCATGGCGCGGCGCCATGCGCGCCCAGGCCCAGATGAATCACCCGGCCACGGCGGTCGGTGCGCTCGCGCCAGGCGGCGCCGCGCGCAGCGTCGCTCGAGGCGTCGCTCGGAATGCAGACGATGACATTGCGCGCGCCTCGCCAGGCCGCAAGTTCCGCCTCGCGATCACCCTCGATGACGCGGACCGGGCGCGCGGGATCGCGCTTGGCCAACTCGCGTGCAAGCTCGAGCGCGCGTTCCGTGGTGCGGTTCCAGATCCACAATTCGGAGCCCGTGAGCCAGGGCGCGACCGATTGCGCCAGCTGACCGGCGCCAATCAGGAGTGTCGGGCCGCCGTTGGCCTCATCGCCCAATAACCGGCGCGTCTGCGAGCCGTAAGAGGCGCTGCCCAGATTGGCTAGATACTGTGCGCGCACGGCCTTGGCATCCTGAAACAGCAGCTGCACCCAGGGCGAGAGCTGCCGCGCCAGCGGCGAGTCGCGCTCCGAAAACTCCCGCCAGGCCTGTTTGATCTGGCCGAAAATCTCCGTCTCGGCGACCAGCTTGCTCTCCAGACCGGCGGCAAAACGCAGCAGAAAGGCGTAAGCGTCTGCGCCCTGGAAGCTCTCGAGCGCGCCGTCGGCGGGAAATTCCTGCCTCGCAAGCGCCAGGGCCTCGGCACCGCTGACTACCGCCACGCACCGCTGGCAGGTATCGATCGGAAACCAGTCCAGGCCCGAATAAGCTCGAGCCGCGGCGGCGCCAGCGACACGGGCACCGCGCCAGTGCAGGACGTTGATTTCGCGTAACTCCACCCTCGGCAGGCTAGCGCTGCCGGCGCCCAATTTGTCATGGCCGTGTCATCGCCAGGGCCAATCACTCAAAGTGAAAGCGGAAATTTCGATCAGTCTTGCGGCTGTGGCAGGACCGGACCGGGATGGCGACGCCTCGGCGGCCCGCCGTGACAGTCGAATCAGCGAAGGACGGCGCGTACCCGGTGCGTCGCACCATCATCCACCAGCGGTACCAGCGCCGGCTGTGGGCTCAGCGCCTGGCCATCGAGCTGCAGGCTGGTGATCCGTCGATTGACGCCGGCAGTGTTCTCGACCGCGATCTCATAGCGTGTGCCGCCGTAGCGAAAGCTAATTTCGAATCCGTGCCAGTCCCCGGGCACGCACGGATCGAGCAGCAGGCTTGCGCCACGCACGCGGCAACCGAGCAGCCATTCGAGCCCGGCACGGTACAACCATGCCGCCGAGCCGGTGTACCAGGTCCAGCCGCCGCGCCCGACATGCGGCGGCTCGGAGTACACGTCGGCAGCCACCACGTACGGCTCGACCTTATAGCGCAGGGCATCGGCGTATGTGCGAGCGTGGTTGATCGGGTTCAGGATCGAATAAAGCTCAGCCGCCTTGTCCGCATCGCCCTGCATTGCGAACGCGATGACCGACCAGACGGCGGCATGCGTGTACTGACCGCCGTTCTCGCGAATCCCGGGCGGATACCCCTTGATGTACCCGGGGTCCGCCGCCGAGTGATCGAATGGCGGTGTGAACAGCAAAACCAGGCCGGCGCCTCGACGAACCAGGTTCAGATCCACCGAGGCCATGGCGCGCCGCGCCCGCTCTGGATCTGCCGCGCCTGAGAGCACGCCCCACGACTGGGCGATCGAATCGATGCGGCATTCGCTGCTCGCAGCCGAGCCCAATGGCGCTCCATCATCATAATAGCCGCGTCGATACCAGTCGCCGTCCCACCCGTCTCGTTCCAGCGCCTGCTGCAAGGCGACGGCGTGCGCACGCCAGCGGGCAGCGCGCGAGCCCTCGCCGCGCGCCTGCGCCAGTGGCGCAAACTTCGTCAGCGCGGTATGCAGGAACCATCCGAGCCAGGTGCTCTCGCCGCGTCCCGCGGCGCCGACGCGGTTCATGCCGTCGTTCCAGTCCCCCGTGCCGATCAAGGGCAGGCCGTGTGAGCCGACGACGAGACTTTGCTCGAGCGCCAGCGCGCAGTGCTCGAACAGTGAAGCGTTCGCGTCAGCCAGCGTCGGCTCAAAAAAGCGCTCGGATTCATCCTCGCGCAGCACCGGGCCATCCAGAAGTGGCACGCTCTCGTCGAGAATGGCCAGATCGCCGGTCACTTCAAGATAATGAGCCACGCAGTAGCACAACCAGGCACCGTCATCGGAGACGCGGGAACGAACCCCGCGGCCGCTTTGGGGCAGCCACCAATGCTGCACGTCGCCCTCGACGAATTGTCGGGCGGCGGCGCGCAGCAGATGCGCGCGCGTGAGCGCCGGCTGCGCCACGACGAGCGCCATGGTGTCCTGTAGCTGATCGCGAAAGCCATAGGCGCCGCTCGCCTGGTAGAACGCGCTGCGCGCCCATACACGGCAAGCAAGCGTTTGATAGAGCAGCCAGCCGTTGAGCATGAGGTCGAGCGCCCGGTCCGGCGTTTTCACGACCACCGCGTCGAGCACCCCGTGCCAGTGTGCCTGCACCGAGCGCAGACTCGCCTGCAGATCGGCCGCGCGCCAGCGCGCGATCAGCGTCTGCGCCTCGAGCGCTGTGGCGGCCTCGCCGAGCAACCATACGATCTCGAGGATCGAGCCCGGGGTGAGTTCGTACGCAGCCCGGAGCGCGCCGCATGGATCGAGGCCCGCGCCCACTCGCTGGGACAGCGGGACTGGCCCGGCCATTGCCGCTGGCCACACCAGCGTGCCATTGCGACCGAGGAACTCGCGGCGATCGCCAGTCCAGGAGGTTTGCCGCCCGCCGAGGTCCACGAACGCCACCGGGGAGCCGGAGCCGCTCCACAGATTGCGTGCGAACATGGCACCGGACACCACATCGATTTCGGTCGAGATAAAGGGCGCCGAGGCGCTGCGTGATGCGCCCAGCACCCATTCCACGTAGGCCGTCACCGACAGCTGCCGCGTGCGTGCGGAAAGGTTTCGGATCTTAAGTCGCGACACCTTGATCGGGCTCTCGAGCGGCACGAACTGCAGCAGCTCGAGCGCAATGCCGCGCTCGGTGTGCTCGAACAGGCTGTATCCCTGCCCATGTCGAGCCACATAGGTGGCTCGTGGGTGACGGATCGGGGATGCCGTCGGCCCCCAGATCTCGCCCGAATCCTCGTCGCGCAGATAGATGACCTCTCCGGCCCGATCCCCGGAGGGGTCGTTCGACCAGGGCGTGAGCTGGTGGTCGCGACTATTGCGCGCCCAGGTGTAGCCGGCGCCCTCGGCCGACACCTGGAAGCCGAATTCGGGATTGGCAATGACGTTGATCCAGGGCGCGGGCGTGCATTGTCCATCCCGCAGGATCGTGACGTACTCGCGGCCATCGTCGGCGAAGCCGCCAAAGCCGTTGAAGAATTCGAGCGACGGCATGACCGGTGGCGCTTCGGGCGCCGCACGCACCCGCGCGCCGCCGAGCGGTGCCGCAAGGCGTAGTGTGGTTTTGTCGAGCTGTTCGAGCTGCTCGATCAGGCTGCCGCGGCGGCTGAGCAGCACCGCACGCGCCGCGGTCAGGAGCATCCCGCGGGTATCGCTCGAAATGATGTCGGCACGCAGCACGAACACGTCGCCCTGCGCGGCCGCACCAGGGATTCGAGCTCGTGACAGGCGGGTACGGATCAGCACTTCCAGCGCTGCCTGCAGATCCTGCGTGTAGGACGGCGCTCTTTCGTTCAGGATCACCAGATCGACGGTCAGCTGCTTCAAGCGCCAGTACTCGAACGCGCGCAGCAGCTGGCGGACGAAGTCGAGGTCGTCGGTATCATCGATGCGCACCACGACGATCGGCAGATCACCGGAGATGCCATGCGCCCAGAGCGCCGCTGGTCCCCCGCTAGCGCGACGCAGCGCCTCGGACGACGGCCGCAGGGTCCGATCGCTGTAGAGAATGTACCCAGCGAGCAGCTGGAACAGGTTTGCCTCATCGGCACTCACCCCGAGGTGGTGCAGCTGCACCTGTGCTTGCGTCCACGCCAGCGTCGTTGCCCGGTGAAAGGCCGCCGCGTCGTGATGCTTGTCGGCCAGATCGAGGACCTCACCGCGCGATGACGCGACCAGTGTCCAGAAGGCCATACGTGCCGTCGCGCCTGGGGCAAGCTGCACGCGGCGGCGCAGACTGAAGATCGGATCGAGCACGGTGCCGACGGTGCCGGAAAGCGCCTGGTCTTCGGTGACCGCGACGGCGGCGCGAAGCTCGCGCGCACGTCCCAGAAAGCGCGCGCGGTCGGTCTCGAGCTGCAGCTCACCGACGGATTCGCCTTCGACGACCGCCAGATGGGCCGCCCAGACTTCGGGTTCCAAGGGTGAGCGTCGCCGCCGGCTCGCCAGAATGGCGCCGAGATCGGCGACGAATTCGGTTTGCACGAACAACTTGGAAAAAGCCGGGTGTGCGCTGTCGGCCTCGGGGGGTGCCAGCACGAGCTCAGCGTAGGATGTCAGCTCGATCTGCCGCACCAGACTGCCGCTATTGGAGATGGAAACGCGACGAACCTCGGCATCGCTCTCGGCCGAAACGTACACCTCCAGTGTCGTCGTGATATCGCCATCTCGCCGCACGAACCGGACGTGATCCTCGTTGAACGTGACTTCATAATCGCTCGGCTCGATGCAGGTCGGTTGGTAGCCCGCCGACCACAGGTGGCCGCTGTCCATATCGCGCAGAAAGATGTAGGAGCCCCAGGCGTCGCAGGTAACGTCCTCCCGCCAGCGCGTCACGGCGAGGTCCCGCCAGCGGCTGTATCCCGAGCCCGCTCCTGTGAGCATCACGGCATAGCGTCCATTGGACAATAGCCGCGTGCGCGGCGTGGCATCGTGCGGCGAATCAAAGCTGCGCGATGTCATCGGGATCAGCTCGTCGCGAGTCGCGGCGGTTCGGGTCTCTTCGGCTCTTACATAGGCCACAGCCACATCGCGTGGGGTTCGTTCCTGCAGCAACAGCTCGGTTGCCTGCACTCGCGGTTCGCTATGGAAGCGGGCTCGCATCACGCCGTGCAGCAGCGTGTTGGCGAGGGCGACGATCGTCATACCCTGATGGTGCGCCATGTACGCGCGTACGATCGCAACGGTCCGGCCTGCGGGCAGGCGCCGCGGGGTGTAGTCCAGCGCTTCATAGAAACCGTATCGGCCCAGGGCACCCGTGCTGGCCAGACGAGCGAAATTGAGTGCGGCCGCCCTTGGTTCAACCATCGCCGCGAGCGCGGTTGCGTAGGGCGCGACCACCATACTCTCGCCCAGGCCACGTTTCAGACCCAAGCCAGGCACTCCGAAGCTCGAGTACTGATACGTGAGGTCCAGATCACGCGCGTTATAGGCCGACTCGGAAATGCCCCACGGTATCCGCAGCTCATGACCGTAGGTTTGCTGGCGCCACACAATCAGTTCGCTCGTCTGCTCGAGCAGGCTTCCGGCCGGCGCGCGCATGACCAGTGAGGGCATCAGGTACTCGAACATCGATCCCGACCAGGAGACGAGGGCGGCGCCGCAGTGAATCGGCGTCACGGCACGTCCGAGCCGAAACCAGTGGCGTGCGGGCAGGTCGCCGTTCGCGATGGCGACGAAGCTCGCCAGGCGAGCTTCGGAAGCCAGCAAATCGTAGCAACTCGGGTCGAGACTGCCCTCAGCGACACGATAGCCGATAGAGAGCAGCTGGCGCTCCGGATCGAATAGAAAGTCGAAGCGCATCGCGCGCGCCATGCTCCGGCACTGGTGCGCAATGGCGAGCAGGCGCTGTTCAACAGTCCCGGGATTTCCTCCCCGGTGCCCCGACAGATCGCGCCGGTGGCTCTCGATCGATCGGTGCAGGGCCTCGGCCCAGTCTGCCATTTCGGCGCTCGCGGCGTCCGCCCGCTCCAGTGCGAAAGCTGCGGCATCGGCGGCTGTGCTGGCGCTGAGCGGTGCAAGCGCCCCCAGGCTCGCGGCGAGCTGCACCGGCGTTGCCGGCACTGCGCGCAGCGACGCGGCGATGGCCTCGAGCGCGCGCTCTAGTTGCGACTGCCTGGTCGTTTGCGCGGCGCCATCGTCCACCAGCTCCGATAAGGATTGGCGGGCGAGCGTGAGCGCGTCTTCAAGCCCGGCAAACAGCCCCGCACCCGCGACCTGCTGGACGGTCATCTGGCTGCAGCCGTTGGCCAGAGCAATCAGGTGGGCCGCCAGATTTCCGCTATCGACCGAGGAAATGTACTTCGGGTCGAGCGGACGCAAGTCCAGGGTGTCGTACCAGTTGTAGAGATGACCTTTGAAATGCTCGAGCCCTTCCATCTGCGCAAGCGTGCCCTCCAGGCGCTCGACCATGTCCAGGACCCCGATCCAGCCGAAGTCCTGCGCATTGAGGATCGAGAGCAGGTACAAGCCGAGATTGGTCGGGGAGGTGCGATGGGCGAGAACCGGGCGTGGATCCTCCTGGAAGTTGTCCGGGGGCAGCAGGTGATCTGCGGCGGTGACGAAAGTGTCGAAATAGCGCCACGCGCGCCGCGCGATCAGCCGCAACGCGAGAGCATCCGCCGCGCTCACGGATAGACGACTTGCCTCCCGTGGCGAGCGGCTCACCCAACGCGCCATGACGGGCGAGAGAACCCACAACAGCGCGAACGGCACTGCCACCGCGGCTCTCGCAGCGCCGGTACAGGCGAGCACGATGACGGCGACGCCGATCGCGACCGCGCCGGCCATCCGCCCATAGAACCCGAGTAAGCCGAGTCGCGGGCTGATCTGTGCCTGGGCTGCCGTGACCCATTCGAGCAGACGCCGATGGGTAAAGTACAGCCGACACAGCGTCCGCATGATCGCATCACACATCAGCCATGCCTGATGTGCGAGGAACACCGCCTGCAGAGCCAGTTGTGACAGTGCGCGACGCAGGTCCACGACCAGCGAGCGCACATGCGCACGCTTGGATATGCCGCTGCGTCTTGGAACGATCCCGCTCAGCACCGGCGGCAGCGCCGGAATGGCCAGCGTGGCGACGATAAACCCCGTCCAGATCGCGGCGGAATGCAGCGGCAGGGTCCAACCGACGATCAGAGCGAGCACGCTGGCAGGGGCCACCAGGGTCCGGCGCAGATTGTCGAGCACCTTCCACCGGCCGATCAGCGGAATGCCACTGCGCTGGCGATCCTCTCGGGCGTCGCCGCGACCGAACAGCCACGGCAGCAACTGCCAATCGCCTCGCGCCCAACGATGCGCACGCGCTGCGGCGACGTCGTAGCGCGATGGATATTCCTCGACGACCTCGACGTCCGAGACCAGACCCGCCCGGGCCAGCACCCCTTCCAATAGATCGTGGCTGAGCAGTGCGCTCTCGGGGATGCGGCCCGCCAGTGCCGCGTCGAAGGCATCAATGTCATAGATGCCCTTGCCGACGTAGGAGCCCTCGCCGCACAGGTCCTGGTACACGTCGGAGACCGCGGAGGAATACGGGTCGATGCCTCCCGCGCCTGAGAACAGCCGCTGAAACACCGAGCCTTCGCGGCCCACCGGTAATGACGGTGCGACTCGCGGTTGCAATACCGCGTATCCCTCCACCACACGTCCGCGGTCGGCATCGAATCGCGGGTGATTGAGCGGGTGCGCCATTTTCCCGACGAGCCGGCGAACGGCATCTCTCGGCAGCCTGGTGTCGGCATCGAGCGTGATGATGTAACGCACGCCGATGGGAAAGCTCGGCGGCCGTCCGGCGCTCGCCACAAAGCTGGTATCGGTCGCCCCGCGCAGCAGGCGATTCAATTCGTGCAGCTTGCCGCGCTTGCGCTCCCACCCCATCCACTGCTCATCGATGGCATTCCAGAGGCGGCGGCGATGGAACAGCAGGAAACGTTCGCCCGCCGCGGTCGGTCCGTAGCGACGGTTCAGACGCGCGATGCCTTCGACCGCCGCATCCAGCAGCGCAGCGTCACCCGGGAGACTCTCCTCGGCGGCATCGGTCCAATCCGACAGCAATGCGAAGCAGAGGTCACCGTCGAGACTCGCCAGATGATGGGTCTCGAGGCGCTCGAGATGTTCCGTGAGCGTCTCCGGCGTCGTCAGCAGCGTCGGCACGACTACCAGCGTGCGCAGCTGTTCTGGTATGCCGTCGCGCAGTTCGAGCGCGGGCAGGATCTTGGCACCAAAGCGGCTCGTGACGATGTTGTTCACCAGCGCCATGGCCGCATCGAACGCCGGCGCGATGCCGAGAATCGCGAGCAGCAGCAGGGACCCGTCGGGATTCTCGGCATGCGCCAGCGCCAGCAGTGGCAATGCCAGGATGACGGCGGCGAGCACGGTGACGCCCGCGATATAGCCTCGAATGCCCGCCCAGACGCCAATGCGGCCGATCCAGGTGCGCAGCGGGGGCCGGTAGCCGAGCGCGGCCTCGAAGGCCGCGCGGCCGCCCGCGAACAGCGGATAGCCCGGGTCGCGCTCGCGCGCACAGGTGCCGCGGTTGGCGGTCAACACCGCACGTTGCGCAATTTCGGGCTCGCTATGTTTCGAACCGCGCGCGAGCTCTTCGATTGCCCGGCGATACCGGTCACGCGTCGGGAAGTCCATCTGCGCGAAGTCGGTGCCCGCTCTGAGAGCCGCGTCGACCAGGCTGACGCTTTCGAACATGTCCGCCCAGTCGATGGCGGAAATCGAGCGCATGCTCGTAATCACGTTGCGCACGGTCACATTGGATCCCGCCTGCCGCTGATGCTCATCGCGCACGATCGCATCGGCCGTCGTGCCCAGTGCTGACAGTCGCCCTTCCAACCAGGTGATGGCCGGCGTGATTCTTGGGTCCTGATCGCGCAGCCGGTGCAGAAGCTGGACCGCGAAGGTGGTCGACAGGGGCACGCGGTCCCAATCCCGCAGGACCGCCGACAGCGGCTCGACCGCGGGCACATTGAGGCCGAGGAGCCGGTCGGCCAGCCCGTCGGCCTGCTGGCGAGCCGCTCGCCTGTGCGCGATCCGCTCCGCCGCACGTCGCAGGTTCTCCACCAGCACGATCCGCAGCGTGATGGCGACGGCCCACAGCTCGCCGATCTCCAGCGGCTGCACGCGCTGGTAGGCGCGCACGAACCGGCACAGCAGCGGCGCGTCAAAGCGGCTGTCGGTATGGGCGACGAACGCCCAGGCGATTCCGAACACGCGTGGATAGCCAGCCAGCGGACCATCGGCGAGCTTGGGCAGCTGCCGATAATAGCCGGGCGGCAAATCCTCACCGATCTGCCGTATCTGCTCTTCGACGATGTAGTAGTTATCGACCAGCCACTCAGCGGCCGGAGTGATGGCGCGGCCTTCGGCAATCGCCTTGGCGATGGCGCGATGAGTCGCGAGCAGAACCCGACTGTTGTCGCGCAGGCGCGGCGCCAGCGCACGAGCGCCGAGCGTTCGGCTGCTGACAGATTGTGCGGCTGCAAGGCTCTCGGCGTGCTGCTCGAGACGCTCGGCGCTGAACAGTTCAGCGCGGATCAGCTCCGCGGAGTCCCAGCCGGAAACGTTCGCTGCACGCCGGATGCGATCCAGAATTGACGGCCTTAAATCCTCAATCGCAGCGGCGGCGCCGGCATCGGTCTCGCTATTGCGCACGCCGAGGCCGGTTGGCACCCAATGGTCTATCGGCGATCATGGCTGAGTGCCGTATTGACCGTCGTCTGTGGGAGATCGCCGCCACGCAGCTTACCCCACAGCTCCTTCAGCCTGTCAAGGAAGCGCTGCCAGCCCGCTTCAATCGAATTCTTGCGCATGATTTTCTCCATCTAGGCCGGCCGACTGCCCCATTCCCATGGAGCAGTCGGTACGCGAGCGAGCCCTTAGGTCGGCGGCGGCTAACGCAGCGCGGCCGGCGGATTGTCGATGATCACCTCGACGCGACGGTTCTGTTGCCGTCCTGACGCGGAGTCGTTGCCGGCGATCGGATTGCTCAGGCCTTTGCCCGTCGACGTCAGCCGCATCGAAGCGATGCCCTGTCCGGTCAGATAGGACTTCACCGAGTCGGCACGACGCTGCGACAAACCCAGGTTGTAATCATCGCCACCGATATTGTCGGTATAGCCTTCGATCACGACGGTACGGTCCGGGTAGTTGTTGAGGAAGGCCACCAGTCTGTTCAGATTGTTGGTCGCGCCGACCTTCAAGTCGGCCCTGCCGCTGGAAAACAACACGTCGCCGAGCGTCAGCACCATACCGCGATCCGTGGCCTTGGCGTGCAGCTCATCGAGCTGTCGCTGCAGCTCCGCGGACTGCAGCGCGGCCTGTCGCTGCAGCTCCGCGGACTGTTGCGCCGACTGTTGCGCGGACTGTAGCGCGGCCTGTTGCGCAGCGTCTGCGGCGGCCAGGCGGGTCGTCTCGGCTTGGCTCTTTTGATCCGCAATCTCGACGCGGGCGCTCGCAAGCTTGCTCGTCGCGACGTCCGCCTCGCGGGTACGTGCATCCAGACGGGCCTTGTCGCGCTGCTGGGCAAGGCCCACTCGCTGGTCCTCGGCCAACGCCGTCTCGGCCTGCGCCACGGCAATATCGACCTTACGATCCGCCATGTAAACGTTGTAATTGGCAATCTCCGCATCCGTCTGCGGTTGCTCGGCAACGCGCACGGCGAGCTCAGCGTCCTTCATCGCGACTGGAGCACGCGTCGCCAGATCCGGATTGGATTGCAGCTGGGTCAGTCTGGCGCGCGCGGCCTCAGCCCCGGCCGGCTTGACCGGGGTAGCCGCGCAGGCCGCCAGCAGCAGCGAGGCCAAGGCTGCCGCGATGAGCGTCTTGCCTTGAATGGAGACGTTGTGGGCTGATGTGTTCATTGCTGGTCTCCCGACTTGCGCTGCATCTCTTCCATCAAAGTGTTGTTGCTGCGCTTCATCTCGTCATTGACCGCAACGGCTTTTACCTGCTCAGTCTTGGCGAAGGCGAGCTGCGCGCTGACGCGCGACTCTTCCGCCAAGCGCTGCGCGGCAGGCATCATCTTCTGCTCCACGTCGCTATTGGCGGCCGCGAGTTTCTCGCGTGCCTCGCTCAGTTCAGGTCCAGCGTAGCGACCGGCATCGGCCTGCTCCGCGTGGCTGATCGCGGAGCGCGCGGCCGCAAGGCTTGCTGTGGGAGCCGGTGGCGTCGATGCACAGGCGGCCGCGAGCAGTACACTCGTGAGGCCGACTGCCATACGCAGTCGCCGGTCGGTAAGTCGTTGCCATGAAACATTCATTTGAGTTTCTCGTGGTGAAGGTGGATCGCCGGCTCATGCCCGCGATCCATCGGAAGACCGGGAGTATCCCCGGCCAGCGCCCAAACCTCCGTGCGTCAGCGTACATAAGGTGGCGAAAGCACTTTAATCACCGCCGACGGCACGCTGTTGCCGGCGTGGAGCATTCGACGGTGATCAGCCGCGAGCCCTAAGGCAAATATCGTCCCGATTACGGGACGCCCGCTCTATGTTGGTTCCCGTACAGACCGGCATGCGGAACTCCTGTTGACTGCAGCTTGGGAGTCTAAAGGCCTAGGGGAGTTCTATGGCTCAAAGCATTCTTCTTATCCAGGACGATCCCTCAGATGCCAAGGCCATTCGGGAAGCCCTGATCAACTCAAACGATGGATCCTTCCATGTCGAGTGGGTGAGACGCTGCTCTGAGGGTCTTGAGCGTCTGATTGAAGATGGGCATGAAGGAACACTTAGAGCGGACAGCATAGCCGCCGTCCTGCTCGACCTCTCGTTGCCTGACAGCCACGGAGTTGCGACTTTCGATCAGCTCTTTCGCGCAGCACCCCAAATTCCCATCCTGGTCCTAAGTAGCTCGCAGGATGAGGATATCGCCAAGCTGGCGGTGCAGCATGGAGCCCAGGATTATCTCCTGAAGGACCGTCTGGACAGTTACCTATTACCGAAGACGCTACGCAGCATGCTCGAGCGCGCGGCGATCGCTGAGGCGTTGTTCGACGAAAAGGAGCGCGCGCAAGTCACACTCAACTCCATCGGCGACGCGGTCATGAGCATCGACCTCGCCGGCGGCGTGACCTATCTCAATGCGGTCGCCGAAAGCATGACGGGCTGGACGCGGGAGGAGGCGGCCGGTCGCCCGGTCGAGGAAGTGCTCCGAATTATCGATTCCAGCTCTCGTGCCACCGCGCTCAATCCGATGGCATTGGCGATGCGGCAAGATAAAACCGTGGGCCTCACGGCGAACTGCGTGCTGATTCGGTGCGACGGATCTGAGGCCGCCATCGAAGATTCTGCCGCGCCCATCCACAACCGCCGCGGACAGGTGACCGGCGCTGTGATGGTATTTCACGACGTGACTATGGCGCGCGCGATGACGCTCAAGATGTCGTATCTGGCCCAACACGACAGCCTCACCGACTTACCCAACAGATTGATGTTTCAGGACCGACTAGCCCAGGCGATAGCTCTGGCTCACCGTCACCGGCAAAAACTGGCTGTGCTATTCGTGGACATGGATGGCTTCAAACCCATCAACGACTCCCTGGGACACGCCATAGGCGACCGTTTGTTGCAATCGGTAGCACAGCGGTTGCAGGCATGCGTGCGCGGCTCGGACACGGTCTGCCGGCACGGCGGTGATGAATTCGTGATCCTGCTGACGGAAGTGGCGCACGCCGAGGATGCAGCCGCCGTTGCGGACAAAATACTCCTCACGCTGCGCTCGCCGCACCGCATCGGCGAGCACAATCTTCATGTCACTGGGAGCATCGGTATCGTCACCTACCCAGATGACGGAACGGAGGCGGATGCGTTAATGAGCCACGCGGATCTGGCGATGTACCACTCCAAGGAAAATGGACGCGATAACTATCAGTTCTTCAAGCCCGAGTTGAACGTGCGCGCGATTGAGCGACAGGCCCTCGAATACGGCCTCCGTGACGCCATAGATCGACACGAATTTGTATTGCATTACCAGCCAAAAATGAACCTGAGGACGGGCAGAATAGTCGGCGTCGAGGCGCTTATCCGCTGGCATCACTCGGAGCGCGGACTCGTGCCTGCTGCACAATTCATCCCGGTTGCTGAAGAGTGCGGCTTCATTGTGTCGATCGGGCGGTGGGTGCTGCATGAAGCCTGTCGTCAAGCCCAAGCCTGGCAGGACGCAGGCCTGCCGGCTATATCCATCGCGATTAATATCTCCGCGCGGGAATTGCGGGCCAAAGATATGGTTTCAGGCCTGCGTGCGATCCTGACGGACACGGGCCTGGCACCGCAGTGTCTCGAACTCGAGCTGAACGAATCGATTCTGATGCAGGATTTGAAGTCCACCGAAGTCGTGCTGGGGTTCCTCAAAGACATGGGTGTGCAGCTCGCACTGGACGACTTCGGTACCGGTTATTCCAGCTTGAACTATTTGAAGCGCCTTCCAATCGACATCTTGAAAATTGACCGCTCGTTCGTGAGCGATCTGACGACCGATGCTGACGATGCCAGTATCGTCAGCGCCGTCGTCAGCATGGGAAAAAGTCTGCATATGCGGGTCGTCGCCGAAGGTGTGGAAACACACGAACAGCTTGAAATCCTGCGGGAGCAGGGGTGTCCGCAGGGTCAAGGGTATTATTTCAGCCAGCCCGCGGCCGCCGAGACGTTCGCCCAGATGCTGATGCGCGATGCAGCGCAAGTGCGTTGGCCTGACAGACGCGCCAGCCGTAAATCTCCTCTCGAATCTGCTACTGCCAACCGCGCAAACCCCGTCACCCAATTTACCGGTTAGTCGCAAAGCCGCGAGTGGTGCCGGCGCGAGGTCGAACTAGCGCTTACATCAAAATCCTTATGAAATACTTGATGCGCAGTGCGCCTGCCGAGATTCACAACGCCAAGCAGCGCATGCCGGCGATCCTGCACAGCGAGGATATCGGCGCGTGGCTTGCGGGCTCAGCAGATGACGCGCGCGCAGCGCTGCAGCCGTATCCGGCCGACTCGATAGTCGCGTGGCCGATCAGCTCAAAGGTGAACAGTCCAAAGAATAACGAGCGCGCACTGCTCGAGAAGATTTGGGCGTTCGGGCACTCCAGTCTGACGTCCGCACAAATTCGAGCATCGCCTCACGGAGGCGAATACTCGCGAAGGACTCGAAGGATCCAGCGGTATCGCGCGCGCGCACGCATGGCCTCAGGTAATCCGACCATACCGGCTTCGATAAGTTCGCCGACATCGACGTAGTTTCGCCGTCGGAACAGGTGCTAAGCGATGTGCCTCACGAGGCCAGTGTGCCTTAGAAGTAAAGCCTCGCTCTGGGCGACCAACTCCCTGGATTCAGTCATCACAGTCGCATTGGACAGTTTGGCTCTAATGGCCATGATGGCAGCAATCGTGCGGCGGGGCGCCGCCAAGACGTCGTTGAGGTTTTCGCGCCGAATCCGCCTCGATGTGACCACGGCCGAGCTGATCTGCGATCCTGCGCAGCACCCGCAATACGTCCGGGTTGCGATCCGCAATCAGCATGAGGGCGTTTGACAAATGCCGCATCACTATCAGAGATCTCCCGCGGGTTTCTGCGGCCTTCCTGCAGTGCGAATGATCAGGCGATGGCCATTTCAGCTACACCGCGTGTCCATAATTGGCCGAATTCCACGGCCGGCACAGGCCGGCTGAAATAATACCCTTGACCCTGCGGACACCCCTGCTCCTGCAGAATTTCAAGTTGTTCTCGTGTTTCCACACCTTCGGCGACGACCCGCATATGTAGACTTTTCCCCAGACCGATCACGGCAGCGACGATACCGGCATCATCCTCATCCGTAGTAAGGTCGCGCACGAAAGACTGATCGATCTTTACAGCGTCGATCGGAAATCGTCTCAGATGGCTCAAGCTCGAATAACCGGTGCCGAAGTCGTCCAGCGCAAGCAGCACGCCGATATCTTTTAATTCCCTAAGCACGTCCGCAACAGATCTCGAATCCTCCAACAGAGCCGTTTCGGTCAGTTCGAGTTCCAGACAGCGCGGATCCAGGCCCGTCTCTTCAAGAGTTGCGCGTACGCCTGATACAAAACCAGGGGCGCGTAATTCCACCGAGGAGATGTTGATCGCGATGCTCATCGGCGGCAGACCCGCAGCCTGCCAAGCGCGCGCTTGGCGGCAAGCTTCATGCAGCACCCACCGGCCGATCGGTACGATGAGACCGCATTGCTCCGCGATCGCGATGAATTCGCCCGGGGGAACAAGCCCGCGCTGCGGGTGGTGCCACCGGATCAGCGCCTCGACGCCGATGATTCCGCCGGTCGCCAGGTTAATCTTTGGCTGGTAATGCAATACCAACTCCTGCCGCTCGATCGCGTGGCGCAAGCTGTCCTCAAGCCACTGGCGTTCGACGGCTTGTGCGTTCATCTCCGATTTGAAGAATTGGTATCTATCGCGCCCCGTGTCCTTGGCGTAGTACATCGCAAAATCCGCCTTCTTCATCAACGTCTCTGCATCCGTCCCGTCACCTGGATAGGTGACAATGCCGATGCTCCCAGTGACATGCAGTACATGCCCGTCGATGTGGTGGGGCTCACGCAGCGCCTGGAGCATTTTCTCCGCCGTTATGGCTGCATCCTGCGCGTGCCTCACTTCCCAGAGTAGGATCACGAATTCATCGCCCCCTTGGCGACTGATGGTGTCCGAGCTGCGCACGCATGTGAATAATCGCCGCCCCACGGATTGCAGCAAACGATCGCCCACGACGTGGCCCAATGAATCGTTGATGTGCTTGAAGCGATCAAGATCCAGAAATAGCACCGCCAGGTTCCGTCGGTGACGGCTGGACAGGGCTATTGCTTCGTTTAGTCGGTCATTCAACAGCACACGATTGGGTAAATCGGTGAGGCTGTCATGTTGTGCCAGATAAGACATCTTGAGCGTCATCGCGCGCGCCACACTGACGTCGTGAAATACCATGACAGCGCCCGACGCCGCTCCTCGACGATCGTGGATGGGTGCGGCGGAATCTTCGATAGCGGCTTCTACGCCGTCGCGCCGAATCAGGACGCAGTTCGGAGCAAGGGCTACAGTTTTATTCTCCCGAATCGCCAGCACCATGGGATTTGGCGCGGTTTCGCGCGTCGTGGCATCGACGATTCGGAAAACGTCCTCAAGCGGATGGCCTACCGCCTCATCATTAGACCAGCCTGTCAGCCTCTCGGCGATTACATTGAGATAGGTGACTTGACCTGAAACGTCTGTGCTTACGACCGCGTCCCCGATCGAGTTAAGCGTGACCTCTGCGCGCTCCTTTTCTTCGAACAACGCCTCGGCAATTGCGGCGCGCTCGATCATGCTCCCCAGGGCCTTGGGCAATAGGTAGGCGTCGAGACGGTCCTTAAGGAGATAATCCTGCGCTCCACACTGCACCGCCAGCTTGGCGGTCTGTTCGTCTTGCGGGTTAATCAGGACCAAGATTGGAATCTTGGGCGCCGCCCGAGAGAGGCGATCGAATGTCTCTATTCCGCGGCTGTCGGGCAGGAAGAGGTCGACCAATATCGCCGCGATGCCGACAAGTCGTTCGAGGCCCTCGGAGCAACGTCGGACCCATTCGACTTTAAAACGCTCATCGCTGGAGTTACTCAGCGCTTCTAAAATGGCCTTGGCATTCGCAACATCGTCCTGGATCAGAAGTATTCGTTGAGACATAGAGGCCTCTTCCGCGCGTTAATTTCCCTGTGCCGAAGAGTCCAACACGCTTCACGCGCAGCGTATGTACGAGAGCGCACGAAGACAGCGCGACATACTCCCTAATTGAGCGGTGCGTCACACTCGCAAGTTCAAGTCGCTATATCGATCGGCGATCGAGCAGAGTAATGCGTGGACCGCGCTGCTGTGCGGGTTGCATGCAGCGCTGCCTGAGTTTCCACGGCCGGCTGAACAATGCGAAAAGCTGGTGGCAGAATTGCCAGGTCATCTGCGCGTCCCTGCCCTATATTCAGTCCTTGCCGGCCTGCGCATGGCAAAAGTTCGCGATCTGACGTGGGAGCTTTCGCATGCCCATATTGTAATTTTCCAGGGTCGTCTCACAGGCTGCATTGCCTGAAGATCACGAGTGGGCCATCCCAGCGCCTGGTCTTCCGAAGCTCCCTGCAAGCGGTGTCGTGCGGCGGAGCCTCGGGCCTCAGTTGGGAGACACCATCGATCAGCTATTGACTCCGGTCGTTTGCAGCGAGCCCTTAACTGCTGCCAATAGCTTCAAAAAAATATGGGCCAATTTCTCCAGACTCGCAAGCGATGTTCCCATTTGTACCCCAGAGACCACGTCCCGGGATTACCCGACATGCAATGGGTCACCCATGTGCCCGAAAGGGCATAAGGACTCGGTTGGTGTGAAGGTCGCTCGCGCGATCCATGCCTTTGCTCAACTTGCTCGTTTAGTCGCTAATCGCTTCCACGATGAGGTCGTCGCCGTGGACGCGACCGAGCTGTTGTGCCAGCGCCAGGTGTTGCGGCCGGCCCGCTTGGCTTCATACAGCGCCATATCGGCCGCCTTGTGGAGTTCGTCGGGCGTGGTGGTGCGCTCGCCGGGGACCTTGGCAACGCCGATGCTCGCGCCGATGACGACGACACGGTCGGCCAAGACCATGGGTTCGTTCAGCTTCTTGATAATTCGGGCGCAGGCCGAATCTACAGCGGCCGTGTCGCGTGGTTGCGCAAGGATCACGCAAAACTCGTCACCGCCCAGCCGCGCCGCCAGATCGGTCTCGCGGATCAGCGTGCGCAGACGCCCGGCGACCTCCACGAGTACTGCGTCACCGGCACCGTGCCCGACGGTGTCATTGATAGCCTTAAAGCCGTCCAGGTCGATGAGCAGCAGTGCAAAGTCGCCCTGACCACGCTCGCATTCAGCAATAAACCGGCGCAGATCGTCGTTGAACGCACGGCGATTCGGCAGTCCCGTGAGAACGTCGAGATACGCCATGCTTTTCAGATTTTCCTGATTGCGTTGCAATTGCGCAGTGCGCTCCGCGACGATGCTTTCGAGTTCCCTCTGGCGACGGCGCAACAGCGTCGTGCGCATTTGCACGAAACCGACGATCAGCAATAACACTATGATCGCCGCCAGCGCGCGCGCCACGCCATACTCGTACCAGGCCGGTTGCACATGCACCGCAACGTCGAGCGGCGTCGACCATCCGCTGCCGGCCGCAGCGCTGCGCAGGTGCAGAATGTAGTCGCCCGGTGGCAGGTTCGTGTAGGAAGCCACGCGCCGCGACGTCGGCGTCTCCAGCCAATCCTTGTCAAAACCCTGCAAGCGGTAACTGTAGCGCTGCAGTTCCGGATCGGTGAAATCCAGGGCGGCAAACTCGATCGCCAGGCTGCGGTCCTGGAATCCGACTGTCAGCCCCGAGCTCAAGAGAGACTGTGACGGCGCCAGGTTTCGGCCGCCAACGCGCACATCCGTGACTACTATGGGCGCCGCCTCAGCTGCCGCGGTGAGGCGCTCGGGATGCACGACGATTAGGCCGTTCAGACCCCCGAACAGGAGGTCGCCGGCTGGCGTAGTAGCCGCATCACCGGTGAAGAATCCGTCAATGCCCACGCCCTGTTCGGTTCGAAACGCGCGGATTGCAAGGCTGCCGAGCTCGATGCGCGCCAATCCGCCGTCGGTGCTGGCCCAGATGTTGCCGTCGAAGTCCTGCAGCAGGGCGTCGACGCTGTTTTGCGGCAACCCGTCGCTTTGCGTGAGTCGCCGGAAAATCGGACGGCCGCCCGCATCGTGCGACTGCTCGACCTGGATGCCACGACCGAACGTCGCCACCCAGAGCTGGCCCTTGCGGTCGATCAGCATTGAGCTTACGTATCCCCCAGGCAGCAGACTTGGATTCCTGGGATCGTTCGTAAGGTGCGTCACCTCGCCGGTCGCGGGCTCCACATGCGCAACGCCGCTCGCCGTGCCTATCCAGATGCCTGCGTCCCGGCCCTTGACCACGGTGCGCACTCGCGGATCCCCGAGTTCCTTGTCCCATCGGCGCTGCAAACCGAGCGCACCCCCGGGCAGGACGTCGAGCTCGGAGAGGCCATCGAGGCCGCCGAGCCATAGGTGTCCGTCGGCCACCAGCAATGCACGCACATTGAGGATCTTGCTCTGCGTGGGCACCTGCAGGCGCTCGAGTGAGCGTCCGTCAGGGCCGGCGCGGTACAGGCCAGCGGCCGTGCCCAGGAAGATGCTCCCGTCCTCCCAGCGCGCCATGGCAATCACCTGGGCATTGGGAAGGGCCCTGTCGGGATGATCCGGCGCGGAGCGGATCATCCCGACAGGGCCGGCGACCGGATCGACGATTTCGACGCCCCCGCCAACCAGCGCCAGCCAGACCCGGCCATCCGGCAGGGCCAGCATTGAGCTGACAGCGTCAGCCCGGATGAGTAAGCCCGGAGCGCTGCCCCCGTAGAAGGTCTGGATCAGGTGCTGGCGCGGATTGACATTGCTCAGCGCTGTACGGGTGCCCACCCACATCATGCCGCCGCGGTCGAGAAACAGCGAATCGATCTGGTTGCTCGGCAGACTCCTGGAACGCGTTAGGTCACGCTGTTCGCGCACTATCTTCCAGCTCGTCGTGTCGACGCGCACGATCCCGCTTTCGGCTGTCCCGAGCCAGACCTCTGATTTGTCAACCTCAGAGATTGCCGAGATGTTGTCGATCAGTGGCCTGCCGGATCCCGGTGCCTCGAGCAGGCGGCGCAGCGTGTCGGTGCCGGGCTCGAGGATCAACGCACCATTCAACTCGATGCCTATCCAAATGCGTCCGGCCTTGTCCTCGTGCAAGGCCCTGATGATAGGCGCAGGGCCTTCGGGCGCAGGCAGGGGGTATGGCAGGAAGTGGCTGTCAACGCGCGCGCGGCGCAGCAGCCCCTTGCGTGTTCCGGCCCACAGCGTGCCCGCGTGGTCGAGCAGCAAGGCCGTGATCGTGTCTCGGGGCAGATTGGCATCCGGTGGATCGATGCGCCCCGTGGCGCCATCCAGGTGGTCGATGCCGTGCCCGGTACCAATCCACAGACCACCCCGGCGATCGGAGATGAGCACCGATATGGTGCCGTCGCTGGTACCGTTGGCACCGACCGGAAAACTGACAAATCCGTCGGTCTGCGGGTCGTATTGGCTTAGTCCGCCCGAATTGGTGCCCACCCAAAGCTGACCGCGGTCGTCGACGAGCAGGCTGCGGATGAAGTTGTCCGGCAGGGAGCCTGCCGCATCCGGATTCCTGGCATACGTGTGTAGCTGGTATCCGTCCCAGCGCAGCAGGTTCGACTGGGTACCAAACCAGAGAAACCCCTGCGTGTCCTGGGCGATCGCCGTGACCGCCGACGTCTCGAGCGAGGCCATGCGCACGAATGCCATCTGGCCATCGAGCGACCATGGCCGGGCGCCGGAGCCCGAATTCGCCGCGGCCGTGGCTGCAGCGAATGGGCTCAGCACGCTCATGAGCGCGATCCCAATCTGCAGCCGAATTTTCACTGTTCCCCGCTTCCTTGCGGACAGGAATTATAAAGAGTCGGCAAGGCAGGAATTTGGCGATTGGAGAACACGGGCCTTCGCACGATGTTTATCGGCAGCCGGCGCCACTATCAGACTTGCACGCTCGCTCAGCCAAAACAGGCCGGTAGATGCGATTCATGGACACGTGCTCCTCAGCTTTCCACCATTGGAGTGCGCTTACTTAACGACCGTCGTCTGCTCGGCACCGCACCATAACGGCGTATGCCGTCACGACGCGACCCATATTGGCCCTTCGCGCGCGTCGCCAGCGTGTCGTGACCCTCACTAATCGGCCACGAGGTGGGCGACTGGATAAGTACCTTCCGTAACCCCACTCGCTCCGCCCGATCATGCCGGCCGTGATGAACTTTTACGCTCCGCCCGAAGCGGCACTCTTAGGCAACACAGCCTGGCGCAACAACTCGGCGCCGAGCTGGAAATCCAGATTGTCGATGGCATCACGAAGACGATCGAAGCGCACTCTGCACCCACCATTTCACTCAACGACGGGGCTAACACACCGAATTTATCAATCGCCGCGAAGTTCTGACTTTCAAGCAGCGCGCGCAGCTCCTCGATATCTGCGGTGCCGATGTTCGGTCGCTTCGCCACGCCGGCGCCGGTATCTGCACCCTTGCCGGTTGCGTCTCCATCAGGAGCCCTGCCTCGTCGCGCAAGGTGACGAGCGCCACTGCCAGTTGTCCTAGTATTCCCTCCACGATGTCGGCCGATCGACACTCCTGTAGAGCTTTCTCGGTCGCGCCCGCGAGCCGCATGAGTGTGATGGCGCCGATCATTCCCGCGCTGCCCTTTAGCTTGTGCGCGCGCCCCATGAGTTGGCTTCGGGTAGTCTGATCATCGGGCGAGACACAGATGGGCAGCGCAAGGTCCGCATAGTCGCGCAGGATGCGAGTCAGCAGCGATTTGAACAGTGGCAAGTCGTCGCCGAACATCTGCTGAACGAGACCGGCATCAATGAAACTCATGAACGGCCTGTCGGTGGCGTGACGGGTAGGTACCTCGTCGAGCAGGATCATCGGTATGGGCTCGCCTCGTGCCTCTTCCACGACCCGCCGCACCTTGCGGATGAATGCCTGGGGATCAATCGGCTTGCTGATGAAATCATTCATACCGGCCTCGAGCGCGCGCTGCTGCTCCCCAACCAGTGCGCCTGCCGTCAGCGCTACGATGGGCAGCGTCTGAAATTGCAGTTCGCCCCGGACGCGCCGCGCGGCTTCGATACCATCGAGAGTTGGTATCTGCACATCCATGAGCACGACATCGAGTGGACATCCTGCGCGTGGCGCGGATGCTCGGTCATGCGAGCCCGGACATCACGCTGCGCGTCTATGGCCACCTAATCCGGCAGGGCCGTGATGATGCCGCGGAAAGGCTCGAACACTTGATGCTCAGGGCGGCTTGTAACAACTTAGTAACGACCCCTGTTGCGATTGGTCAGAGTACGAACCAACCGATAGATAAATCTTTGAATTTATTGGTGCCGAGATAGGACCCGAACCTACGACCCGCGCATTGCGATTTGCTGATTGGCCTCTTTTGGGCGCCGTGACGTATCATTAAGTTGTTGAATATACTGGCCTGTATAGACCTGTCGCGGCCGCTGACGGCGCCTGTCTTCGCACAAAAACCGGTGCCCAGGTTAGAGTTGTCCGGACCGGATGATGCGAGCAACCTCGGCTGGTGGATTCCAACTATCGCTGTGGATCAGTTGGCCGCGACTCCGGCGACGTGGTTTGGCGCGGATGCGGCCGCTCTGGCGAGCGTGTTGCCAAACTTATCGAGCTTCAGCCCCAGCACGCTTGGATTTATCTAAATTAATACTTCTTCGCCACTGGTCAGTTGTCTCATGGTCACCAAGGGAACTCCCGAGCGCCTGCCGGGACTCTCGACTGCTATTACCTGTTTCAAGCAGCAGACTTATGCGTCCGTTGAGCTGGTGATCGTCACAGATGCCAAGGACCCGGATGCGCCTCATCCCGTCCGAGATCTGGTGAATTCGATGGACGTAGCGGGCGTGCGGACCACCATCGTCGAGCACGGCATGACACTGGGCGCTTTGCGCAACCTGAGCATGCGTTTATCTACTGGCGCGTTCCTGTGCCAGTGGGATGACGACGACTTCCATCATTCACAGCGAGTCGCCGATCAGGTGGCCAGTCTGACCAATACGGACGCGAAAGCCGTGTTTCTGCAGGATGTGTTCCAGTATTACCCGATGACGAAGCGACTGTGGTGGACCAATTGGTATGCCACCGAATCGCGCGGTCACCCCGGTACGTTGCTATGCAAGAGGGATGCTGGCATTTCATATCCCGAGCTCGGCGACGACGCTCGCCGGGGCGAAGATCTGGCGGTCGCACGGCAGCTCATCGCGGCAGGCGCACTCACCACTCTTCGCGACAAACCGCATCTCTATGTCTATGTCAGCCACGGGCAAAATACATATGAAATGGAGCATCACCAGATGCTCTCCAATCGCCTGAGCGTTTCGCGTGGACGCATTGTGCGTCAGGAAGTCCAGATTCGCTCTCAGCTAGCCGCATTTGGATCGGCACTCGACGGTGTCAGCCTCGTTGCCCCGAACGTTGATGGCGCCATTTTTCAAATCTCCGCGCCCGATTGATCCCACTGCAAAACCTCGCAACTCACGTCGTCCGAGAAGACGGGTTCACCGCTATATGAATCTTCGAGGCAGGTGCGGATGCCGCCCTCGATGTGCGAAACATTCTGATGCCAGGCGAGCGGGAGCTGGAATCCTGGCAGGCCGGTAAAGAGATGCGGCAGACACTCCACTCGAGCACGATAATCGACGCGACCAAAGAAGATGTCGCGCCAGTCAGATCGATCCCCTGGCCGAGTCACCGCAAATCCAAGCGTGTCGAATGGGGCCCAGCCGCGTCCAGCCATCCATATCTCCGCCCAGTAATGATACCCGGGCCGCGCATGCTGCAGCATGAAGCCCCCCACGATTCGCGCGGCCAGCCCACGTGACCGACAGAGTCCGACCAGGACTGCAGACGCAAGCTGACAATCTGCCCAACCCACATTCAATACTGACATCAGCGGATCGGCCGGATCGAGTTGCGAATAACGCAGTGCTCCGATGTTAAGCGTCGCATGCAGATAGTCCCAAAGAAGACGGACGATCCTCAGCGCATCGGTCTCGCTCCCAACGAGTTTTTCTGCGAGTTCACGCACCGCCGGTGTGAGCCGGATCAGATTTTCCGCTGGCCCGAGCGCGAGCGCTTCTTCACGCAGGTTGATTGCGCCTTCGGAAAAACATCGCTCGGGGTCACAGACGAATTCATAGGTCACGGCGCAGGAAAGCTCGGACACTTTACGTGGGTCGACCGTCACGTCGAGCCGCCCGGCGGACCGGCTGCACCTGATGATGTCATTGTCTTTCGGCGCAGACAGCTGCACGCGCAGGTCGGTAACCACCGAGTCCTCGAGAGGGACTGGCAATCGTAGGCGACAGATCTGCGTCTTCTTGAGAAAGCGCGGATCGTACGTGCGGGTCAGTCGCAGACGAAATCGCCGCGGCGAGAGCGCCCGTGCCGCATGGGCGCACGAATCTTCGTCGTATCTATCCGCTTCGCCATCGGCGTATGCCTCGAACATGATCCGTTTTCCCAATGGCATGACGTACTGGCGCCAGAACGGATCATCGAAGCACTGATCCGAGACAAGGACGAAGTTTCGCAGTTCGACAAGATCGAATCTGGGGCAGCCGTCCGGTCCAGTATCGTAAGGCAGTCCGGCGCGAACGAATCGATCCAGCACCACACGCATCTGCGCGAGCAGGTCGCCCGACGCCCTGCAGGCCGTGTCCACGCGGTTGCTCACCCACGCGAGATATTCCAGCGCTGTTGCGATAGTCGCGGTGCGCATCCCCGTGACCGCAGGAAGGCCGTGAATCATTCAGGAAGCTCGCGTCATTATGACAGGAGGCACATGGTACCGGTTTCAGTAAAGTGTTAATTTAAATCTGTACGCGGAGCGATGAAAACCCTATGTTTGCCGCGAAGGACGCTGATGTTGCTTGAGCTCTCATTGCCGTTGATCAATCCGCATATGGCCCATGCCCGCGTCGACTCGATACTCGTACGCCCCGATAAGAAAATCGCGGTCGGGCAAGCGATCCTGGAGTTGACGGTAGATCTGAGCGATCAGTTTCCGCATGACTGTCCTCCCGTCTCCTACTATCGACTCTGCGCGTCTGAGGCGGCGTGGCTCCGGCACCTCGCGATCGCGGCGGGCGACAAGGTTGCCGTCGGCGCGCTGGTAGCAACATTCAGCAAGACATCCGACGAAGCCGTGGAGAATTGCGACCGTAGGGCGTTGCGCACGACCGTCGTCGGTGTCACGCGGCAATGGCAGCCCTGGTGACGATGCTCGATCTTACGTTGGGACCATTGACGTGCGATAACTTTGTGATCTATCGCTCGGGGCTGCGTTGGTTGGTGTCGGACGGACATGTGTGCCGCGCAGGTGAGCCGATCGCGTTTTGCAACATCGGGCTTCGATCGTCGGACGGCAAGATCCGCTCAACGGCTCCGTTTCCTGGCGAACAAACAGATCTTCAGCTCACACTCGCGGCGCCGATGCCAGGCACTCTGCACCAGTTGCCCGACGCATCACGCGGAGGTTGGCTCGATCAACTCGATCGATATCAGCATTGGAGCGAGCGTTTCGTCCCGGGGTCGCTGGATATCACCGCCGGAGCTGGCAATCGGTCGCGGTGGCAGTTGATCTTCTCGGCCGGAGAGCGGATGACTGAACTGGCGGAAGACCGATCCGGGCGACTCACCGGCTGGCGCAGAATCAGGCGGGCGTGGCACGGCGAGCGTTCAGACCATGGAACCTTGGTCAGCCTTGGCACATGCGAACAGAACGGCATCTTTCTTGGCGAGCAACACGATTTCTCTGAACTTCTGGCCGCAAGTCCGGGCTCATTACATGTCATCCATGTGGGTGACGAGAATCTGGTTCCGGCGGCAGGGGTCCTGGCGGACCGCATGCGACGCAACGTTGCGACAAACGCGCTGCTAGCCGCTGACATGACACAGGCCGTTCTCGGTGGCCCCGTCACACCTGGTCCGGCCGACTGGCATTACGCCGGCAGTGCACTGAGCGCTCTGACGCGCTGCCCGTTGAGCGAGCGGTACGATTTGCTCACCAGGCAGGGCCTATCGCCCCCCGTCGCGATCAATGCGGTGGTGCTTTCAGTGAATGCGGAGCCAAAGGTCGTTCTTCGCCACAGAAAATTGGGCTACCGGGCCTATTGGCACCGCTTCCGAGTGGATACAACCGGGCAGGCGATCCGTAATTGGCTCAACGTCAGTTTTGAGCCCCTGTCGCGCACGATAGACGACATTCAGACTGATCTTAGAGAGTTGCGCAAACTACTGGCCGAGCGGGGCGTCAAACATGTCCTGATCATGAATGCGTTGTCTACTTCCGGAGGCGAGAGCATCTTCACTTACGCTCCGTTCTCCCAGGCGCTCGGCGACGAACTCCCCAGCGTGCGAGCGAAGGAGCTCAATCTAATGCTGCATGATCTCGCCGAGGAGACAGATATCGCGATCGTTGATGTGGATTCGATCGCGGCCGGTCTGGGTGCCGCGGCACACTTGCCAGACGGCGTGCATCAAAGTGGTCCTATGCAGGACGAAGTCCGCGGGGAAATCCTTCATATCCTCGAACAGCGCGAATTTTTCGCTCCCGCGCGCGCTCAAACCATTTCATAGGTGGCGCTCGACTGAGGGAGGTCCTCGGCGCGTTCAGGCAGTGGCTCATCAGCGCTGTCGCTGACAATGGCCAGAGGTTCGCCGACTCGCTGCCACTCCCCGGCTTCTATCAGAATCTTGCGCAATACTGTCTTCGAGCTCGCGCGCATCTCCACGACGGCCTTGTGCGTATCGAGTTCGACCACGAGGTCGCCGGGATTGAACTGTGTTCCTGGCGCTCCATGCCACTCCAGCACGCGCACTTCTGACAGATCAACAATTGGGCCCGGCAAAAGCAGTCTATAAAGCATCGTTATCCTTCCGTGAGTAGACGACGAACCGCGTCGGCGACGCGCGCGGCATCCGGCAGACTTGCGGCCTCCAGCACTGGATTCGACGAAACAGGCGCAGGCACTGCCCCCAGTCGCGACACTCTGACGGGTCCCAGCCTAGCCTGCACCTGATAGGCGATCTCGGCACCGATGCCGCACACGACCTGCCCCTCCTCAAGCGTGAGAAGCGCACCGGTTTTTGACACCGATGCGCAGACGGTTGCCAGGTCCAATGGTGCGAGGCTGCGCAGGTCGATCACCTCGCAGTCGATGCCACTGACCGCAAGCTGATCGCAGGCGGCCAGCGCCACGCAGACCATATAGGAGTGAGTCACAATGGTCGCATGTCTGCCCGGACGGGAGACCGCCGCCAGGCCGAAGGGCACCTCATGCCCCGAAGCATTCAGCGGGCCCGACGTCGGGAACAGTCGCTTGTGATCGACATAGGCCACGGGTCCATCGGCCTGAAGCGCGGATCGCATCAAGCCGTAAGCGTCCGCGACGTTGGAAGGTGCCACCACACGAAGCCCTGGCACCGACATGAGCCACGACTCCAGCGATTGAGAGTGGGCAACGCCCTGCCCCTTGGCGCCCGCCGTCAATTTGACCACCATGGGAACCCGAATCTGCCCGCCTGTCTTGAATCGCGCCTTGGCAGCGTAATTGACCAGTGGATCCAGAGCGAGCAGCACGAAGTCCATGTAGGTAATGCTCACCAGAGTGCGCAGGCCCGCGGCGGCCGCGCCGACACCCAGTCCCACCATCGCCGCCTCGGCGACCGGCGTATCGCGCACCCGCGCGGGACCAAAGCGTTCGAACAGCCCATAAAATTCTTTATAGGATCCCCCGAACGCTCCCACGTCCTGGCCCATGACGATGGCGTTGGGTTCGGCGTCGAGCGTCTCGCGAACGGCGAGACAGATCGCTTCGCGAAAGAACACCCGGCGTGTAAGCACGGGCTCAGCCGACATCAGCGAATGCCTGGTCCGGCACAGGCAACGGGGATGCCTCGGCAAAGGCGCAGGCAGCCATCACCCTGGCCCGTACCTGCTCGCGCAGCGCCTGCGCGGTTTGCGCGCTCAACGCGCCCTCCGACAACAAGGCATTCTCGAGCCGTGTGATTGGATCCAGTTCTCGATCCGCGGCCAGTTCCTGCTGTCCCCGCGTCTCTCGCGCCGAAGTCGAATGCGAAGCAAACCGGCGCGAAATACATTCCAGGAACGCAGGGCCGCCACCGTTACGAACATAGTCGGTCAATGCGACCGCGGCTTCGCGTACCACGCGCACATCCATGCCATCGACCGTGCAGGCCTCGATACCGAAGGGAGCCGCAAGATCCGACAATCGCTGCGGGGCCAGGGCCGCTGCCCGCGGTGTGGAGACGGAGTACAGATTGTTGTCACACACCAGCAGCAGTGGCAGTTGCCACAGCGCTGCAATATTCATGGTTTCGTGCAGCGCGCCTGCGCCGCAAGCCCCGTCACCGAACAGGCAGACGGCGATGCTTCGATCGCGGCGAGCCTGCAGTGCCAAGGCGACCCCGGCGGCGATGCTGAGGTTCCCGGCGACGACGGCATGTGCACCGAAGAAGCCTGCGGAGGGTTGCGATAAATGACCGCGTCCGCCACGCCCTAAACAAGGACCCGATGCCCGCCCGATTAACTCGGCCATGACCCTCCCGGGGTCCAGACCTCGCGCCAGTGCGGGCGCAATCGAGCGGCCGCTGCACAACAACTGATCCTGCGCCAGCAGCGCAGCGGCCACCCCCACCGCCACGGCCTCCTGGCCGCTGGAGAGCAATTGAAACCCGCAATCCGCCCGCGTCGACAGCGCCGACTCCAGTTCGCGAGCGAGTATCATCGCTGCCAGCGCGTCGATGTCGTCGCTCGCGGTCACATGCGTTGCCTAACGATCCTGCCGATCACTCGGCCGGAGGCCATCCGCCACAGCGCGAACAGCAGCGGCATCCGCCACCTGAGACCGACTCGCGGAGCGCAAAGATCCCGCAGTACGCTGCGTATCCCTCCGTAAACGTCGTGCGACTGGGTCAAAGATGTCTGGGTGCGACCTCTCACATAGCTGCGCTTCATTTGTCCCGAACTGGCTGCAGTGGAAGGGTCCGCTGATCCGACCACGCGGCGCGCTTCATGCCAACTGCGCGCAGCCTGGATCGCCGCTGGCTCAGCAACATGATCGATTCCAACGCTCAGTAGGCTGTCCACGATCAAGTCGGCCGCCGAGCGCCGTGCTTCAGCGGAGGCAAGCCGCGCATCGGCACGCAGCTCCATGCCTCCCGCGTGGGCAAATATCCGATCGATATCGATCACGAACAGCCCGAACTCCTGTGACAGGCGCGCGGCCAGCAGGTTGAGCCTGCGCAGCATGGGCAGCAGCGCGTCGTCCTCGCCGGTCGTGTAGCGAAATAGAGTGACGATGAACACCGTGGCGCCGCGTTCAAGCTCACGGTCACGCAGCGCCGCGGCAGCCAGGCGCCACTGCGCCTCGATGGCCGGCCAGTCGCTGCGAGGTCGCGATAGATCGGGCAACATCGACAAACATAGGACATCGCAGCCGTCATCGGCGGCCGGGCAAAGATCATCCCGCCACACGGAGTGAAACGTACGGGCGCCGCTCAATCCCTCATTCAGGCGAGAGGTCACTTCCTGCCACAGCGCATGCTCTGTGGGCGCGCAGCGGACAGCAAGACGTGCGCTCCCGGCACTGGCAGTCATGCGAATGATCCTTGCAACCCTAAGGACGAACGGAATTCAGCGGCAGATCGGGCGGTGACATTGCGCGCGCGATGGGCGGCGGCGGCCAGCGCTGGTAGAGACAGAATCTTGTGCTCGGAGGGTATCGAAGGATGATCGGACAGGCTGGCCCACAGCACCGGCATCAGCGCGACCTCCGGAAGCGGGTGTCGTTCCCAGAACAGCGTTTCCCACTGGGTGTCCTCAAAGGGACTGCGCCATCCGGACCGGTGCGTCAAATGGTAACAACGAGCCTGTTCGACGGGACGCATGCCGCTTCCGCGCCTCGTCAGGCGCAGCGCAAGCTCCCTATGCTCGTTGATGGTCATTTGCTCGTGAAATCCGCCGACCGCAAGAAAAGACTCGCGGCGCACAGACTGATTGCTGCCGGTGGCCGCTGCCCACAGCACGTCACACTCCGGGTGCTCCCGCAGGGCATGCATTTCAATCTCGGCCAGTCGGGAAGGACCGAGCCCGGGATAGATGCCGGGTTGCGCGCGCCGCTCAATCGAGGCGAAGTTATCCTCGATATCCGCGCGTGTCACCCTCATGCGTTCCCGTTCCGCATTGCTCACGCGTAGCAGCCGCTCCTCGCAATGAGGAAAAGGAATCACCAGTTCGGGGTCGTATACGAATCGGGTGCAGCGTAAATTGAAGCACGCTCCGCGACCGATGACGTCGCCGCTGTCGTGAGCAGTCGCGTGCGCGGCGACGAAACCCGGACCCACTGGCATGTCGCCGTCGAGCATGATGAGGATGTCTCCGGACGCAGCGCGCGCGCCGGCATTGGACGCCGCCGAGCGCCCTTGGGCTGTGCTGTGACGCAGTCGAGTGATTGGAAGAAACGACGACGCCTCACTTATCACATCCGCGGTCGTGTCGCTCGAACCGTCGTCGACGACGACCACTTCCGACAGGTGCTCCTGCCGTTTGAGAGATGCCAGCGTCAGACGCAGACGCGGCGCCTCGTCATGAGTGCGAATGACGACGCTGACCTTCACGCGTCTTGCCTTTCGGGGAGCACGTCATAGTCATCGAGAATCCTGACCACGTCTTCGCACACCAGGCGACACCCTTCGGCATTGAAGTGAATCGGGTCAAACTTGAGGTGGCGGGCTCCCTGTTCCGCAATGATCCTATCAACGTCGACAATTGAAAAGCCCAATTCGGCAGAAGCGTCCACGAGCGCGCAATTGAAGCGTCGGATCCGCTGGGACGTCGCATCGGCTGCGCCCTGGTAGCTATGAATCGTCTCACCCGGCACCACGCTGGACATATTGAACACGAGGATCGGCGCTTCGCTCGTGCGGCGGTAGCGATCAATCACGTGGGCAAGATCCTCCATGCTGCGTTCGGCGCCCGGTGCCGGTTCGGGGACGAAATGGGACTTGAGCCAGTCCAGATCGGCCGCCGGCCAGCACCTCAGGTCGTACGGGTGCATCAGATAGTCCAGCGTGCGATGACGAAGCAGCGGTACGCATAAATCCGCCTGCACCGACATCACCAGCGCCGCGTGCGGCCACGTGAACGCCGCATCGCTGAACTGCACCGGGGGAGTGAACGGTCCAAGTAGCGTGGCGCGATCGGATAGCTCGCGCGGCACCGCCGCATTTGCAGCCGCGTGCGCCGCGAAGCCGATACTCGGCTCGTGTCGTACGCGCACCGTGACGGCGCGGTTGACTGCCCGCAATACCTGATTGATACCATTCCAACGCGTACTGCCTGTTAGACGCTGCCCGAATAGGGTATCGCACACATCAAGATTACCCTTGAGAAAAAGGTTCAGCCTGACGCTCATCGATTGCTCCCGACTTATGTCAATAGCGGTCGGGTCAGCAGCGCGTTGCTTGCAGCCCGGCTTAGTTGTGCGAGCGAATCGACTCCACCAATCATTGCTTCGACCGCGGTACCGCGCGCGATCACGAAGCCGCCGTCGCGATGGTTGCCGGGCCTCCAGCCGGGCACCTCACCCACGATACGACCGAGGTCCGGGGAGACCGCCTTTTGCGGAAACACGCCGGCCCTTGGAACCAGCAACATATCGGGAAGGGAGTGGGATCTTATTCCCGCATAGTCGCTCGAAGGACGGTGAAACTCCTCAAATATTGTCTCGCCCGTGGCGGGATCGGAGATTCTTCGCAATATTTCCTCCAGCTCCTTAATCGTAGCTGCGCGGCCGCCGTCAGGTGGTGCGCCGTATGCGCGCGATATACAGGATAAACGCAGCGCGCAGGCGTTCTCATTGTACAGCAACATTTTCACGCCCCAGTTCGATCTGGGCGGTAGCGATGCGGCGCCGTGGTTCCAAAGATATTTGTTCAGTTGCAGGACGATTTGAGGCAGCAGATGGTGTACCGTTCCATTCGCCTGAAAATCCGACGTGGAAAATACGATCACTTCGGAATTCGGGCCTGCGGCAGTGACAAGATCGCCGACCGCGCGATCGATGTCCTGGAAAATCTCGACTGAGGGATCGCCGAGGCGCGAGCTTCTCGCGCGATCGTGGGCTGGATGACCAGGGTCAATCAGATCCCAGAAACCGTGACTGCAGCAATGGATCTCCTTGAAACTGACAGCGAAGCAGTCCCAAGGCTCACGTGCGAGATAAAACAAGGCGGCAAGTCGTTTCATGGAAACCGACTGCCGCAGATGACCGAGTACCTGCGAAATTTGAGCATCGGTCAGTTCCTCACAGATTCGATCACAACGACTGTGCGGCGCCTCGCCGAAGCGGTTAAGCACCTCTTCCGCCAACTCGACCGGGTAACTCAACGGGCGGGGAAACGTGCGGCCATGAACCAGCCAGTCAGTGAGGTGGAGACCGTTGATTGGTGCAGGAGCCCGGCTCTTCGGCAAATCGAATACTGCGACCCGCATGCCACGACGCGACAGCTCATCCCAGATTGCGTCGCGTTGCTGCTCGTTTTGAACCGCCAATCCGTACCGCCCGTCCTCGAGTCTCAGATAGTCATGGTAGCGCCCGTGTTCGCCGATTTCGGTACCGTAGTGGAAAGATGCCCACAGCGCGGCGTCCGTCGCGCACGCGCTCGCCGACAGCGTCTTGAAGCGTCCATGAGTTCGTAGCGCGGCAATCACGGGAAGCCGCCCCGCGCCGATGTGACGCTGGAGCAGGCACAGATCGGTGGCATCCAGTGCGATGATCAGTAATCTGGCGCTCATGGCGACCTGATAGGGAAATTCGAGGGGACGAATCAGTTACCTTACACGGCTGTAGCGGATAAATCCGCGCCCAAACGCGGCTAACGTGTCGTCCCGCCGATTCATGGTCCCTATCGAGGAGTAGACGATCACATCCGAGGTCAGCGATTCGCCGAAAGCCTCATCCGCACAGTCAAGGGGAGAGACGGTGAGCCCGGTTAGGCCCGCTCCTGACCCCTTTCCGTCACTCATGAGCGTCTGCTATCTGGCACCCAATCAGATCGCACGCTTCGCCAGTGGCTTCAGCCTGCTTGCGAGCCCCAAGGGTTAGTCCTGCAATTGCGGGGGTTGTCTCTGCTAGGCTCAGGGGGTTGGAAGCTCATGGGCCCGTTAGTGATTCTAGTTCCCGTGCTCGGCGCCGTCGGTGTGACCTTCCTGGTGACCAATCTTGCGCCTGAGCCCAAGGCCACGGCGTACCCGAGGTGATGGACGCGATCTATTACAGGAACGGGGTGAACCGGCCCGTTGCACCAAAACGTCAAACGCAATGCCCAGGAGGTCCAGTCAGGAATTAACGGCCCTCCGGCAACCTATGCGCGAGCGCAAAGCGGCGTATCGGGGCCTAGCGGTTTCAGCTCAAGCGCTCGTGATTCCAATTGGAAGTCGCGTCCGAGTGCCGTGGCAATCTTCATGAGGCCTTCCGACTGGGTTCTCCGACAGCGCTCATCAGACTCACCCCCGACAGACCCTTGAGCGCCGGAAGCCCAAGCAATTCGAAAAACGTGGGCACCACGTCATAAGCGCTGCGCGTACCGTACTCGCCCGGCTGGATGCCCGCGGCATGGACGAAGGCGAATCCCGGGCCACCGGTGTGGCCGCCGGTGCGGCGGTACGGAATCGGCCCGATCTGGCCGTGCTTCGGATGCACCAGGCCCATCGGCGCACCGCTCCATAGTATGACGAGGTCGGACTCGGTGGGCCCCATCTGCATCGGGTCAGACGCTACAGGGTACTCGATCTCGTGCACCACGCCCTCACCGCTGATGGGATCCCGGCATAGCTTGAGCGTGGCAACCAGGTCATCGCGAAATACCTGGTACTGGGCCGGGTCGACAATCCCGGTTGCTTCCCGGCCACGCAGGTTGATTCTCACCCGACCGTCGTAGAACGAGGGCAACGCAAAGGCGGGCATCCGATGCCAGAATCGCTGATAGCGCGCGGCTGGCATCCAGTCGAGCGACAACGGAAGCGTCGGCCCGGACCTGACCGTCAGCCGATCCAACATGCGTTTGATACGCTTGGCCGTAGTCGGCATGACTCGTCGTGGCAGTCGGCGCCATAACGGCTCGCGTGGCGGAGGCGGCTCGGCCGGAAGGCCAGCGGCGATCCAGCTGTCCCACGACTCCGATTCCGTCATGGCCGTCTGCCCGTTGAGGGCGGCCGAGGTCTCGGCCCTGCGATAGAAGTAGGCGCTTCCGAAGGCCCGGCGATACAGGAGTTCAGCCAGCAACAACATGCTCGCGGCATCAGATCGATTCGGACCCATGCCGTGCATCGAGAAGACCACCGTGGCAGCGTCTGGAAACGCTGCGCGAAGTTCCGCGATCAAGTCGTCGATTGCTGCATAGACCGCCCGGATGCCCTCAGCCGCCGCGACGGCAGAGGGGCAAGGATGTAACGGGTGGCTGGGATCGATCCCATGCCAAAGACCCTCGAGTGCCGAATGTGCCTCGCTTACCGTGAGCAGCGCGAGCTCCCAATCGGGCAGGCGCTCGCGGTAAAGCCAGCGCGCGATTCGGGCCCGCATTCGCACCGCTTTGCTCAACTGATCGCCCATCTGTCTCGAGGCCGCCAACGAGTTCCAGGGCGTTCCATAGAGCCACTCGCTCGCCGGATATGCTCCGAACCTTGCACTCACCTCTTTGAGCAAGGCCGGCGGATTTGACATGCCGGGCACGCCCGGATCGTGCGCTCCCCAAGCCACGATGCCGCGAGTGCGGGGAGCGCGCGCGAGATCGAAATACGTCGGATCGAATACCACGGCGCGCCGACCGAGCGCGTCGGTGAATGGCGTGAGCGCGGTGCCCTCCTGGCGAACTGCGTACGTGGCGGGGTCGAAGTGTACTGCCGCCCACCGGCCCGCATCTCTGGGCGAAAGGCCGGTCGCGATATGCTCCCCGGCCAACCCGGTACGCAGTGCCGGACCATGATCAAGCCAGAAACGCGCGCTGAGTTCCGACATTGCGCGCAGAGCCGGCATTTGTCCTTCTGCCATCAGTTGTCTACCGATGGCTTCATCGTATCCATCAAGACATATAGCAAGAACTCGGGGCAATGCTAATTCCTCATGTCAACGCTCCGTCGGCTCCAACTCTGGGCGCACTTCTACTTTCGCAGTGCCGGCTGGGGTAGGACGAGAACCGAGGCCGGCAATGGTATGCCGCGAATGGGCATTCGGACAAATAGGTCGAAGATTCGACGGGCGAGCGGCGCCACGTCGACCTGCGCAAGCCCGCGTCAAGTTTCGGCGCATAGCGAGTTTGCTTCTGCAGCGCCTCGTTCGCTGCGACCTTACTCTTCGTCCCTGCCGACGCCCCGCAGGTCCGCACTCCAGATCATTCAGTACGCCACCGCAGCCATCGGCGCCTTGCCGGCACAATGAGGCGCACGCCGGCAAGTCGTGAAGCCACTTCACGCTCTTGTCGGTTGAGGGAGCGCAGCCAGGCGCGCATAGGCTCGAAGTCCTCTATGGTCTTGGCTCCGTCAGGCGGAGTCTCGCCATTCTTCAAGTACTCGCCGGCCCACATGGTCAGGTAGTTGACCGTGATCTCGATGACGCGCGCGCCGACCAGCCTGCGTGCGCGCACGCCAGCCCAGAAGAATCGATCTCCTGCCATGGACAGCGGCTTTGGCATCAATGCCCAGAAGCTGAGCAGGTGGTAGGAGCCTGGCAGGAATACGAAGCAGTTCGTGTCGACGTGTTCCGATACGGGCTCGTCCTGCACGGGCAGGACCGATCCATCCGGCCGACGGAAGCGGCGGCGGGCGATGACGAAGTCGCATTTCCTGCCGGCCCTGGCGGCAGCGTTCAGACATACCTCCACGTGATTGGAATCGACCCAATTATCCGCATCCAGTAGCGCGATCGCGTCGAATCCTTCGGCCGCTGCGAGCAGTGCACCGATGCCGCGTGGCGTATTGCCATGATCTGCGTGGGAACGGTCCAACCGCAGATGACGAACACCCTCATGGTCGATCCAATCCTGTGGATTGCCATCAGCGACTAATAGATGTTCGGTGCCGACGGACTGACTGCGCACGCTGCGGATGCAACGCTCCAGGGTCAACCGGTCCTCGGTGTAATAGGGCGTAACGACGATGCAACGGTGGGTACGCATAACTCAAGGTGACCCTGCAGGAACGATCTTGTCAAAACCAGCGGCGTACTGTACTGCCCACGGTTGTGCCACAGTTACCGTGCGACATAATCTGGCCACGCCTGGCAATGATCAGCCTCGACGCTGCAGGCAAAGTGAGCGCGCTGCCGCAGCACCCGCGATCACCGCGCCAGTTGTGGCTCTGGTCAAATCTCTAGCGTCGGCCATCGCGATTGGTAGCGGTCCATCGGTCGGGTGGGAAGGACCGATCATCCAGATCGGTTCGGCGCTCGGCTCGGCGCTGGGGCAGATTGTCCGCATGCCCTCGGGCCAACGGATCGCACTCATCGCTGCGGGTGCGGGCGCAGGCATCGCATCCACCTTCAATACTCTAATCGGTGGCGTCATGTTCGCCATCGAGCTGATGATGCCCGAGGTGAGCGTGGCGACGTTCCTGCCAGTCGCAATCGCGACGCGCGACCGCAACATTCGTGGGTCGCTGGTTCTTTGGAGATACGCCAGCCTTTCACGTACCGTCAGATGCTACCAATCCCTCGGTGTTCGCTAGCGCAGGTTCGCCGGCAACGGCACGGGGGAGGCCCAGGAAAAGATCGAGAAACTATAGTCCACGAATGGCGGCTTTCAGGCATGCATTCCAGCCGGCTGAATGTCGCAAAGTGGCCGGTCAGCGACGGTCCCACCGGATAGGCCCGCCGTTGACCCGTGAAGCTGCCGGTGGGCCTCTATTTCCAACTCCCCCGTTAGCAGCCGCTCGAACGGCCGCTTTGCGCTCGAGGTTGATCCAGACTGACGCCTAACTGCATTCGCGCGCGCAACGAATTATGGCGTCAACGCTGCGCTCGACATCGGCCTCGGTTGTGGCCCACGAACAGACGCTGATGCGCATGGCAGTATGACCTCGCCATACGGTAACTCCGGCCCAACAAGTGCCGTCCTGTTGAATGGCGTCAATCACTCTTTTGGTGCGCTCGGCGTCGCCGAAGCGAACGACCACTTGATTCAGTACTACTTCATTGAGCACGGCGTAGCCCGCGACGGTCAATCGTTCGGCGAATCTTCGCGCTTGCGCGCAGTTGCGCTCAATCATTGCAGCCAATCCTTCGCGACCCAGATGGAGCAACGCAGACCAGATTTCCACGCCGCGCGCGCGGCGAGAAAGTTCGGGCGTGTAATCGCACGGATTGCGTCGCGCGCCTTGCGGCGGCAAATATTCCGCTGTGATAGCCATAGAGGAACGCAGTGCATCCGCGTCGCGCACAAATGCAATGCCGCTGTCGTACGGCACGTTCAGCCATTTATGTGCGTCGGTGGCCCACGAGTCGGCGAGATCCATTCCGCGCGTGAGATGCGACAGTGAAGGTGTAGCTTTTGCCCAAAGTCCGAATGCGCCGTCAATGTGAATCCATGCTCCTGCGCCGCGCGCGATCGGGCATAGTTCGTCAAATGGATCGAAGGCGCCACTGTTCACATTGCCAGCTTGCAGACAGACAATTGCCGGTGAGGAAGACAGCTGTAACTTTTCTGCGCGCATGCGCCCCTGGGAGTCGACCGGCACACGAGTCAGTCGCGAACGCCCTAGACCAAGCATGCCTAGCGACTTTAGCAGTGTCGGATGACATTCCTCGCCTACGACGACTTGAATCGGCGGTGCGCCAAACAATCCCTCCGCTTCGACCGACCACCCGCAGCGTTTGAGCACTGCGTTCCGAGCGGCGGCGAGCGCCGTGAAGTTTGCAACCGTTGCGCCTGTGACAAATCCAACAGCGCATTGCCTCGGCAAGTCAAGCAACTCAAGCAACCACCGCTGCGCGATTTCCTCCAAGCGTGCAACACCGGGAGTCGATGCATCATAGCCGGCATTTTGATCCCACGCTGCAGCCAGCCAGTTGGCGGCGAGCGTCACCGGTAACGATCCGCCGATTACGAATCCAAAAAATCTCGGACCGGCCATCGCCATCGTCGCCGGCGAAACAAATTCATCGAGCTGCGCTAAGACTTCGCCTGACGCGGTCGGCTTTTGCGGCGCCGGTGTATCCAAGATGTCCAGCCGCTCAATGGCGTCGCGGCGCGGACTTACTGGGCGATTCTGCAATGAATCGAGATAGGCGATAGCGCGTCGGGCGGCGTCATCGAGAATTTGCATCGTGATCTCTCTGCCAGGATGGCCGCAATTTATCGTAGCGCTGTAGCTACCGACTCACAGGAACAGGGCCGCTACAGCTGCACCGGATGCATTATCGTTGGAATGTCTGATTTTGTAATATTGAATGTCAGCTTCGGAGCGATGCCACAGATTGCAACTGGCCGCAGTGAGCCGTTCAGTGCCGCCCCTCTTTCCCCGAGAGCATGCTTCCAGTTGCCAGACCTCGTCTAGTCGGCTTTTGTTGTGCGCTCTGACCACCTTTGTTGAGTTATCTAACCGCCGGCGCATTACTGTCGGGTGAGTTCTCTAACATGCCCTGCCGACGGACTATGTCGGGGTAGCGTTCTGGGAAATGCCGCAATGGCCGCATCGTTGCGGCCTTCCTGTGTAGTTACGAACTGGCGTGGCCGGCGACGACCTGCAGGAACCGGCGCGGCGCGGCGAGCCGCTCGGCGAGGGCTGTGGCTTGGAGGCGCTGGTAGTCGGTCTTCTTTTTACTCACAACGTTGAGTATTTTTACTCACTGCCTTGAGTAGCGCAAATAGTGATCCGCACCGACACGAACCAACCCTCAAGGCGCTTGGCGCCTGTAGCTGGGTATGACTGGTTATTGCGCCGCCAATGCGCGTTTATCCTTACTTTATCCGTGTCGCAACGCTGCAACCCCTTGCTAGATCGCAGCTGGATCGGCCAAGGTAGATCGTTGATCGGAACGCAGTCCGTCGAGGTAATCGGCCCAAGCTTGCAACATCTTGCGACGCTCAGGCAGTCGCTGAGCGCGATTGTAGGCAGCACGTACCTTATTACGCTCGGCATGTGCAAGTTGCAGCTCAATCAAATCCGGGTGCCAGCCCTGCTCATTGAGGCAGGTCGAAGCGAGCGCGCGGAATCCATGCCCTGTCATCTCCGCGCCGCTATAGCCCATGCGGCGAAGCGCCGCGTTAATGGCGTTATTGCTCATCGGTCGCGCCGTTGTGCGCAGTGACGGAAAAACATACCGCCCGCCACCGGTCAACGGATGTAGTTCCTTAAGAATAGCCAGGGCCTGACGCGATAGCGGAACGACGTGCTCTTCCCCCATCTTCATGCGCGTCGCGGAGACACGCCATTCAGCGCGCTCGAGATCAAACTCCGACCACTCCGCCTTCCGCAGCTCCCCGGGCCGCACGAAAACGAGCGGTGCGAGGCGCAAGGCCAGCTCGGTCGAGCACTGACCCCTACCCCGGTACCCATCGATCGCCCGTAGCAGGTCACCGATACGCGCGGGCTCGGTAATGGCTGCGAAGTAACGCGAGACAACCGGCGCGAGCGCACCGCGAAGGTCCGCGGTGACATCCCGTTCGGCGCGACCCGTAGCGATCGCATAACGAAAGATTTGTCCGCAACGCTGCTTGGTGCGGTGGCAGGTCTCATGGGTGCCTCGGGCTTCGATCCGCTTCAGAACCTTCAGCAACTCCGGGGCAGTAATCTTCGAAATGGGCCTCGAGCCGAGGTAGGGGAAAACAAATTTCTCAAGCATCCATCGCGCCTTGGCCCATATTGCCGGCGCCAGCGCCGCTCGTTTGTTCTTCTTGTCGGGCTTGGCCTGCATTGCTAGCCATTCACGCGCAATCGCCTCGAGAGTATCGCTGCGGGCATTTCTCTCGGCCTTCCGCTTGTCGCTGGGATCGACGCCGGATGCCACCAGTCGTCGGGCCTCTTCGCGCCGTTCCCGAGCAAGACTGAGCGGGACCTCAGGATAGACACCGAGGGACAGCCCTTTCTCTCGGCCGTCGATGCGGTATTTGAACCGCCACCAGCGCGACCCGTTCGGCTTGACCAACAGATACAGACCGCCGCCGTCGGTCAGCTTAAACGGCTTCAGTCCTGGCTTAGCGGATCGTGCGGCCATGTCGGTCAGCATGGGGGTAACCATCGGTCGAAGTTTGGGGGTAACTGCCTGACTCGGTAAGCTGTTACCCCCATTTTCACCCCCAACGAAGGATGGCTGTCAATGGACGAGCTTAGAAGCCACTAACCAGCTATCTGCCTATAAAATATAGATATTCTGGCGATAGATGGACGTCTATGGATGTCTGCGGAAGAGCGGGGGGACTGCCGGAGAGAGGACTCGAACCTCCGACCCGCGCATTACGAATGCGCTGCTCTACCAACTGAGCTACTCCGGCGCGAACGCCGCGTATGTTAAGCATCAGGGCCCGACCACGCCAGTAGGCTTGACGCCTGACCGGCCGAACTACTGAAGCCTGTCACCGAGCAGGCCATCCAGTCGGCCCTCAGCGAAGTAGCGAACAAAACCGGTTCATAGCGCGTGTTCCGCCAGCTAGCCTCATAATTGCGCAGAATCAAGCGTGGCGGGTAAGAAAATCAATGTGTTGTACCAAAAGTCGGCACTACATATTTGATGATGGAGGCGGCGGGCAGCACGATGCCGAGTCGATCGAGCGGCGAGTTAGGCTAGTTTGCAAACTGGGTTTCGGCGCCGTTTCCATCCGTACTCATAGACTGAACCTTCGACGTCGGTCCGCGCCCTGATGAGCGCTGGCGATAGATTGCGTCCCACGCCCGTTTGCCCAACAGGCCAAGGTGCACGAGGCACCCCTGCACGTTCCAATTCGGCGCGCAATAAGTCCATACCCCCGTGGTCAAGGGCTTGAAGCTTTTCGACCAGGGCGGTTGATTCACCAGGCTGACGATATCAATGCAGGCATCCTCGCAGGCGTGCTGAATCGTGCGTTCGAGCAGCAAGTTGCCGGGCGCAATATCCGAGTGGGCGTCACTGAAGCCGATCTTAAGAATGCTGAACGTGCTACCAATGTGCAGACAAAATTGTCCGGCGACGGCATGCTCACCATGCCACAACACATTGATGACGCACCCGTTGCGACCACCGAATTCACGCACCAATGCGCGGTAGAACGCGAGCATCGCTGGCCGGCAGCAGATTGCCGACGCCGTTCCCGCATTGCCCTTCCATCCTGACGCCTCGATGTCGAGCAGGATGTCGAACGCCTTGCTCAGATCTTCCGGTCGCCGATACGACTGAAATCGAAGCGGCGCCGTTTGTTCCGCCCTACGAGCGAGTCGCCGCAAATTACGTTTGAACGTACCAGACATCGCTCGCGTGGCCTGGTCGTAAGTCCCGCTGGTCTGAAAGTAGCTGCTACCATCGTGCCGCAGCGCTACGGTCGCTGTCGGCAATCGGGCCCTGAAGGCATGCACGATCGAAGAGTCTTCGGGTACTTTTCGCAGTCGCAGTTCGTCCCAGCGTATGGTGCGCTGGGTACGCAGCCATTGCGTCAATTGGTATAGAAGGTGCGCATTTTCCGCGGTCTGCGCGAACACGAAATCCGACAACTGCATCTGATCGTCGTCGATCGTGCCGATTACGCGAGGCCGCAACCCGATGACGCGGTGGGACTGAAACTCAAGTGGGAAAATTCCCACGAGCTCTTGATCTCGGTAGGCTGCAATGAACCAGACGCGCGCAGGGTCGGGCGCGAGCGAGGACAAATAGGCCCGATACCATTCGGGAAAATGCATGAACCGGGCGCCGGGCAGCGATTCCACCAGCGTCGTCCACCGTGCAGCGAGCCGCTGCAGGCCGTCCAGCCCCTGGTGCGCCACAAAGGTGGGGTCGTCATCTTTCTGGCAGTCGAGCAGATTTGCGTTCACCAGCACACTGTAAGATGAACCCAGGAAGTCCTGCGGTGATCGACGTCAGACTACTGACGCCTTGACGTGACTCCAAGCGCAACGGCGCCATTCCGCGGCGCGCTTTAAGTTAAATAGGCACGCGATCACCCATCCGCCTGAGTCGTAGAAGCGCGGGAGCGCAGATTATGTCATTGGTTTGGTGTCACCCGAGATCAAATGGCAAATACGCGCGCGCTTGCTCGCGATCGAGTCGCCGCATTCCGGTTCCGGCAAAGCCGAGCGCTGTTGCAGCCAGGCTGCGCGCGCGTTCTTGTACGTGCGTCGCGGCCGTCGCACGATTCGCCGCTGCTTGGGTCGCGTCGTCATGACGGCCCGGCTCGGTGGAAAGCTTGCCGCGTTTCGCCAGCCAGCGGTTTTTCACTTCGCCTAACGACGCACGGACGTTGTGCAGGCTGGCACGACGTATGAGTTGCACGCTGACGGCCTCGATGGGTTCGGCTTTCCAGCGGTGCTTGTAGTAAGCGAAATTCTGCATGAAGTTGAGATGCTGGTCGCCTCTTCTGATCGCTTCGCCCACTGCCAGCAACAGCAGTAGCTGACCCGGACCTAGTTCTGCTCGCGATTGATCGTAGGCCATCTCCAGGCACCAAGCCCGGTGGAAGCGTGGCGATGCCGTTGCATTGGATCCCACAAGAAGACCCGCGACCAGCACTCCATCGAATACGACACCGATGAACGAGGGATCGAGTCCCCCGCGGGCAGCGGCGATCTCTCGATAGAAACGCACTCGGCGCGGATGGCGCTGGATGGACGCGTCGGTGCCGCGTTTCCAGCTTCGGTCATCCAAATCGCAATAGGCGTCGAACCACGCGGTCGCAGCCTGCGGACCCTCTGCCAGGACCAGTTCGGTTTCGCCGTTGGCGAACAGCCGCCGGGTCTGTCGACCGATGTTGGAGCGCATTTTTTGGGAGAGCGCTTGGAAGTAAGCGCAGAGATTTTCGTAGGCCAGAGGTATCTCATTGTAGGGTTCCAGCTCGATGTCGCGAGCCCGAAAGCTCGAACCGGCGGCGGCATGGCTGGCCCGATGCAGCGCGTTTCCGCGCTGTTGTCCGAAAAACTCCGCCATCCCCCAGCGCTTTTCATTATCGCAGAGGTGGCGGACCAGGGCCGTCGCAACACGCTGCTCGTCCTCGGGAAGCGACAGGATGCCCGGTCTGTCAGTGTCGAGCGGCGCTAAAAGCCGGAACCGGCCGCGGCGCAGTTGCATCGGCGCGCAGCCGATGACCTCGTCACCATCTCGAATCAGGAACAGGCGCTCCTGCTGATCTGGTGTGTGATAGTCGATGTGCGACGCATAGCAGATCAGGAACGCTGAGGACAGAAAAGGGTTTGGCCGGGCTGATGCCAGGTTCAGCCGGTCAATCTCGGTAGAAAACCGTTCGATTGCAGCGATTCCATCGATGACGGAGACCGAAAGCCGTGAAGCGTCGGTGTCCGCAAGGCGCTTCGTGCCTACCAGCGTGATGGATCTACCCGCGCCGGCGCAGACGGATCACGAGATCGATGCCCGCGACTTCCATGCCGGGCGGCGGCGCTGGCAGCCGGCTGAACTGCACCTCACGCAGCGCCACGTCGCTCAAGGCGCCGGTGTGCTCATCCTGAAAATGATAGTGAGGGGCGACGTTGGAATCGAACCAGGCGCAACTGCCATCGAGCGTGAGCTGGCGGATCAGACCACGGGCCGCGAACAGGTTCAGCGTGTTGTAGACGGTGGCCTTGGAGACGCGCGCGCCGTCGCGTCGCAGCGCCTCGGCGATCTGCTCCGCCGACAGATGCTGGGGCGCCCAGAGCAGGATGCTGGCGATCCGCAGCCGCTGGTCGGTGACGCGAATACCGCCGGCCGATAGTCTCGCGGCGGCTCTGGCCCAGTTAGATTCGACGTCTGCTGCGTCTATTCCCATAGGCGGAAATTATAGCTCCGGAAGCCGGAAAACCCGTGCATTCCACCGCGGCCACCCGGTCGAAGCGACCCTGGGTGACATAAACCGCTGCCAGTGGGCCACTGCGGCCGGGCGGCCGCGCGCCGCTTCAGCCGCGCAGCGCCCTCGGCAGGCCGAACACCACCTGCTCTTCGCAGCCCTCGAGCTCCGAGGGCGTTTCTGCCCCCCAACTGCGCAGGCGTTCGACCACCTGCTGTACCCGCACCTCCGGTGCCGAGGCACCAGCGGTGACGCCCACCACATTCTTGCCGTCCAGCCATTCGCGCCGCAGATCGTCAGCGCCATCCACCAGATATCCGGGCACGCTCGCGCGATCGGCCAGTTCCCGCAGACGATTCGAATTCGAGCTGCTGCGCGAGCCGACCACGACCAACAGATCGCACAGCCCGAGCAGCTTTTTGACCGCGTCCTGGCGGTTCTGCGTGGCATAGCAGATGTCTTCGCGGCGCGGCGCCTGCAACAAGGGAAAGCGCGCGCGCAACGCCGCCACCATCAGTGCGGTGTCGTCCACGGATAAGGTGGTTTGCGTGACGAAGGCCAGCCGCTCCGGATCGCGCACCGCCACGCGTTCCACGTCTTCTATGCTCTCGACCAGAAAGATCTGCCCGCCAAAACTGGCATCGAAGCGCCCCATCGTGCCTTCGATCTCCGGGTGCCCGGCGTGGCCGATCAGAATGACTTCGCGGGCTTCGCGGGCAAAGTGCGCCACTTCCATATGCACCTTGGTGACCAGCGGACAGGTGGCATCGAACACCTGCAGCGCGCGGCGCGCGGCTTCGTTTTCCACGGCGGTGGACACGCCATGAGCCGAAAACACCACGGTGGCCCCGTCCGGCACTTCTTCGAGCTGTTCGACGAATACGGCGCCGAGGCCGCGCAGGCGCTCGACCACATGATGGTTGTGCACCACTTCGTGCCGCACGTAGATCGGCGCGCCGAACAGCTGCAACGCCCGCTCCACGATCTCGATGGCCCGGTCCACGCCGGCGCAGAAACCTCGGGGATTGGCTAGCAAAATGCGCATGGGCGCATCCTACCGGGCTTCGAGCCAGGCATCGAGCAGCAGCAGCGCTGCGCCGATGGTAATCGCGGAGTCGGCAACATTGAACGCTGGAAAATAATGCTCACCCCAGTGGGCATGAATGAAATCAATCACATGGCCCAGCCGCAGCCGGTCGATGACGTTGCCGACCGCGCCGCCGAGGATCAGCGCCACGGCGCTGGCCAGTGCGCGGGCGCCGCGATCGATGCGCCGCAGCCATAGTACCAGCGCAGCGCTGACGATGATCGCCAGTGCCGTGAATAGCCAGCGCTGCCAACCCGCGGCATCGGCCAGGAAGCTGAAGGCAGCGCCGGTGTTGTGCAGCCGCGTAATCTCGAGCACCGGCAGTACGACGATGGACTGATACAACCCCAGGCCTGTCTCGATCGCGGCCTTGCTGAGTTGGTCGACGGCGATCACCGCGGCGCTCAGCCACAAATAGATCAGGCCGCCCCCGCGCGCTTCCGCCACGATGGTGGTCACCCCATGCGGGTCCTTGCGTCGCATCAGGAATACCGCCGAGTCTCGCCGGGCAGCGACAGATTGCCGACACAGCGGCCACACAACTCAGGGTGTTCGGGCGACTGCCCGACATCCGGGCGGTGATGCCAGCAGCGTACGCACTTGGCCTGTGTCGAAGCTCGCACCTGGATCCATACCCCGCCGCCCTCGAACCCGGGTCCCGGCACGGCCTCGACCGGCACCGCTGCGGCGCCCGGCTCTGCGAGCTCATGGACTCGCGCCTCGGATGTGATCATCAGGAAACGCAGCTCGCCTCCGAGCACCGCCAGACGCGGATATTGCTCTGGGCTGCACCAGATATCCACTTCGGCATCGAGCGGCGCGCCGATCTCACCCGAGATGCGCAGGCGTTCGAGCTCGCGCGCAACATCCCCGCGCAACGCAATCAACGCTGTCCAGTCGATCGCGTCGGCTGGAAGCTCGGGCAAACTGTGCCAGATGCTAAGGAACACCGACTCGGCCCTGCCGCCGCGCAGATGCCGCCACAGTTCCTCGGCCGTGAATGACAGAATTGGCGCCAGCCAGCGCACCATGCTCTCGGCGATGTGCCACATCGCGGTCTGCGCCGAGCGTCGCGCGCGGCTGCCCGCCGGGGTCGTGTACAGGCGATCCTTGAGGATGTCGAGGTAAAAGCCGCCCAGATCGACCACACAGAAGTTGTGCACTTTCTGATAGATCAGATGAAACGCATAGTCGCGATAGGCCGTCACGATTTCCTGGTGTAGCTCGGCCGCACGTGCGATTGCCCAGCGGTCGAGCGCGACCAGTTCGGCGACCGACACCGCTTGCTGCGGCTCGAAGTCATGCAGGTTGCCGAGCAGGAAGCGCAGCGTGTTACGCATGCGGCGATAGGAATCGCTCATGCGCTTGAGAATCTCCTGCGATAGGCTCATCTCATTGGCGTAGTCGGTGGCGGCGATCCACAGCCGCAGTATGTCGGCACCGAGCGTGCGCATGATGTCCTGGGGCTCGATGCCGTTGCCGAGCGACTTCGACATCTTGCGGCCCTTGTCATCGACGGTGAAGCCGTGCGTGAGCACGGCGCGATAGGGCGCACGCGCATACAGCGCTTCCGACATCAGCAGCGAACTGTGGAACCAGCCGCGATGCTGGTCCGAGCCCTCCAGATACAGATCGACCGGCGCCTGGAAATCGCTGCGCATCGCGGCTAAGCATTCGAACGACAGCCCCGAGTCCGCCCAGACGTCCATGACATCACTGAGCTTGTCGTACTGCGCCGCTTCGGCGCCGAGCAGCTCAGCCGGATCGAGCGCAAACCAGGCGTCGATACCTGCGGCTTCGACACGCGCCGCCACCAGCTGCAGCAGTTCTTCGGTGCGCGGATGCAGCGCCGCGGTGTCCTTGTGCACGAACAGCGCGAGCGGCACGCCCCAGATGCGCTGGCGCGAGATGCACCAGTCGGGGCGAGTCTCGATCATGTTGGTCATGCGCTGCTCGCCCCACGACGGCGTCCAATGCACCTGCTTGATATCTCGCAGCGTGTGCTCGCGCAGGCCGCGCTGATCCATGCTGATGAACCACTGCGGCGTCGCCCGGAAGATCAGCGGCGTCTTGTGGCGCCAGCAATGCGGATAGCTGTGACTCAGCGCCTCCTGATGCAGCAGGGCGCCGTTGTGCTCGAGCTGCTGCACCACCACACCATCGGCCTCGCCGACCTTGAGTCCCGCCACCAGCGGCGTATCGGCGAGAAAGCGGCCGTCCGGTCCCACCGGGTTGAGCACCGGCAAGTTGTAGCGCGCACCGATCGCATAGTCTTCCTGGCCATGCGCGGGCGCCGTATGCACCGCACCGCTGCCGGCATCGAGTGTGACGTGTTCGCCGAGAATCACCGGCACCTGTCGCGCCAGCCACGGATGCTTGAGCTTCACGCCTTCCAGCACTCGGCCGTTGAACTCGCCCAGCAGCTCCTGCTGCTCGAGGCCAAATCGATCAAGAGATGCGTCCTTGAGCGCAGCGGCCAATATCAACACCTGTCGCTGGCCGGCGCGATTTACCGCCACAGCGACGTAGCGAAACGCGTCGTTCACCGCCACCGCTTCATTCGCCGGCAGCGTCCAGGGCGTGGTGGTCCAGATCACCACCGACACCGTGGTTCCCAGCCGGGCCGCGTCGATGCCGCTGCGGCGTGCGAACTCGGCGACGTCGGCCACCCGGAAGGCGACATCGATCGCGGTCGAGGTTTTCTCCTCGTACTCGACCTCCGCTTCAGCCAGGGCCGAGCGGCAGTCGACGCACCAATGCACCGGCTTCGCGCCGCGGTACAGATGGCCGTTGTGGATGATCTTACCCAGCGCGCGGATCTGCTGCGCCTCGTAACGCGGATCCATCGTCAGGAAGGGCCAATCCCAGTCGCCGAACACTCCCAGGCGCTTGAAATCGGCGCGCTGCGTCTCGACCTGCGCCGCCGCGAAGGCGCGGCAGGCGGCGCGAAAGCCCGCGGCATCCAGCTTCTGACCCGGCTTGCCGTGCTTCTTTTCCACCGCCAGCTCAATCGGCAGGCCGTGGCAATCCCAACCCGGAATGTACGGTGCATCGCGGCCATCAAGAGTGCGCGACTTGACGACAATGTCCTTGAGAATCTTGTTTACCGCGTGGCCCAGATGGATCACGCCGTTCGCATACGGCGGCCCATCGTGCAGCACGAACGACGGACGGCCTCGCGACACCTCGCGCACGCGCTCGTAGATACGCAGCTCAGCCCATCGCTGCAGCTGTGCCGGCTCGCGCTTCGCCAGATCCGCCTTCATTGGAAAGTCGGTCTGCGGCAGATTGATCGTTGTCTTGTAGTCAACCACTCGGTCACCGTAACTCTCAGCCAAATCCGCCACCGGGCCCTCGCTGCGCGCACTCATACGCCGAGCATGTGGCGCGCATCGGTGGCGTCGCGTCCCATCTGCTGCACCATCGCGTCCATCGACGGGAAAGTCAGCTCATCGCGCAAATGCGCGACGAACTCCACTTCCAGTTCCTGACCATACAGATCGCCATCGAAATCGAACAGATATGCCTCGAGCAGCATCTGCATGCCGTTGACCATCGGCCGTGTACCGAGGCTCGCTACGGCAGGCAGGGCCGCCAAGCCCGCGCCGCTCACGCGCACCGCAAACACGCCCTTCAGCGGCACCCGCCGCCGTTTCACCGGCAGGTTGACCGTCGGAAAGCCGATGGTGCGCCCGAACTTGTCTCCATGACGCACACGGCCGCGCATGCTATAGGGTCGTCCGAGCAGCCGCTGCGCCGTAACAAATTCGCCGGCCTCCAATGCGGCTCGCACTCTGCCGCTGCTGACGCGCTCGCCATCGATCGCTACCGGCGCCACCAGGTCCACGCTGAAGCCAAACTGCGAGGCATTCTCCGCGCACCACGCGGCGCTCGCCTGGCCGCCGCGCCCGAAACGGAAATCGTGTCCGACCACCACCACGCGCGCGCGCGCCGCGCGCAGCAGATCCATGAACTGCAGTCCCGAGACCGCACGCAGCCGCTCGCCGAAGCCGAGCACACACAGCCGCTCGATACCGCTGGAGGAGAGCAGACGCCAGCGCTCGCGGAAATTTGTCAGCCGAGCGGGTGGGTTCGCGGCCTGCAGGAACTCTCGCGGCAGCGGCTCGAAGCTCACCATCATCCCCGGCAGTGCGAGCCTGGCCGCATGCGAGCGCAGCCGGTCTATCAGCACCCGATGTCCCAGATGGAGGCCATCGAAGCTGCCGATCGTGACGACGCAATCCCGCGAATTGACCGAATCGAGTCGGCGGATAAGCTCCATGATCCTCTAAGCAGTCCTTAACGCCATTGCGCCGCCGACCGCCGGCTCCACGGCCATGGCTCCATGGCCATGCAAACATTTGATTATAGCCCGATCCATGCCGTTCCTGGACGTCGTGGCGCGCCGCTGCGGGCGCTGCGCGCATTGACAAGCTTTTGTGCCCTCCTCACACTACGCGGCCCTCAATTGGGCGGTGGCAGAGCAGTACGGCGGGAGCTTCAGCGTGGCGAATACGAAATCGGCGGAAAAGGCGGCGCGACAGGCCGAGAAGCACCGGACGCACAACGTCACGTTGCGTTCGCGCATGCGCACCGCGATCCGCAAGGTCAACGACGCGGTCGCCAAGGGCAGCAAGGAAGAAGCTCAGAGCAGCTACCGCGCCGCAGTGCCGATGATCGACACGCTGGTCAACAAGCACATCATTCATCGTAACCAGGCCGACCGGCACAAGAGCCGCCTTGCGGCACGCGTCAAGAGCATCTCGACCTGATCCGGCTGATCCGCCCGACAGGCCCCCTCAGCGCAATCCAGCCACGCGCCGCTCGTAGTCCTCGAGCGCCAGCAGCAGCGATAAGCGCGCATCGCCACGCGCGACCTCACGCCAGTGCTGGCCCTCCGGCCAGGGCTCCAGGGCGCCGGCCAGCGCCCACAGCATATTGAGAGACGAACTGATCCCCGCGCGTTTGAGCTCAGAGAATGCCCGCACGGGGCCGCGCCGCCGCAGCTCCTGGGCGCTATGCACGCCGATCTGAGCCAGCATCTGCTCGGACCTGGCGCCCAGATTGCGTAGATCCCGAACGCGCAGTTTCAGCTTGCCGGCTGCAATGCGCGCGCGGACTTTGGAGTTGCGCATGCCCCATTGTCGCCGAAGGCAGCCGCACGGCGAACAGCCGGCCCGATCAGCCCTCAGTCAGCTTTAGGTAGCGCCTGCCGCTCCAGAAACGTCATCAACGCATCGGCCAGCTCGCGCGTGCCGCGACCGGTCGCCGCGGAGATCAGGAAGCGCGGCCCGCGGTAGCGCAGTCGCCGCGCAATGTCGGCAGCGCGCTGTTCCGCCTCCGCATCGGGCAGCAGATCACGCTTATTGATGACCAGCCAGCGCGGTTTGCTCGCAAGCTCCTTGCTGAATTTTTTGAGCTCGCCGACGATCGCGCGCGCATCGCGCACCGGATCGGCGTCGGGATCGGGGGGCTGCAAATCAACCAGGTGCAGCAGCACCCGCGTGCGCTGTAGATGCTTCAGGAAGCGAATTCCCAGGCCGGCGCCCTCGGCGGCACCCTCGATCAGCCCGGGGATGTCGGCCATCACGAAGCTGCGATGCTCACCGCAGTAGACCACGCCGAGGTTCGGATACAGGGTGGTAAAGGGATAGGCAGCCACTCTGGGCCGCGCCGCCGAGACCGCGCGAATCAGCGTTGACTTGCCGGCATTGGGCAAGCCGAGCAGACCGACGTCGGCAATGAGCTTGAGTTCGAGCGCCAGCGTGCGCTTCTCGCCCGGCAGTCCCGGACCGAACTGTCGCGGCGCGCGGTTGGTGCTCGACTTGAAGCGGGTATTGCCCCATCCGCCCTTGCCGCCCTGCGCCACTTTGAGCTCCTGGCCCGCGGTGGCCAGATCTCCGAGTGGTTCTTCGGATTCGGCGTCGCGGACCACGGTGCCCGCCGGCACCAGTATGAAGAGGTCTGCGCCGCTGCGTCCGGTGCAGCCATTGGCCGAACCGCCCTCGCCGGACTGCGCCTTGAACACCCGCTCGATGCGAAAATCGGCCAGCGTATTGATGCCTTCCATCGCACGCAGCCAGACACTGCCGCCGTGGCCGCCGTCACCGCCGTCCGGCCCGCCGAAGGGCACGGACTTTTCGCGCCGGAAGCTCGCGCTGCCGCGGCCGCCGTTGCCGGCCTGCACCCTGACGGTGGCTTCATCGACGAATTTCATTCACCGCTCTCCGCGCACAAAAACAAAAACCCCGGCCGAGCCGGGGTCTTTTCCTACCAAGTCAGGCGCACCGCAGCCCTGAACGGACTGGCGACGCCAAAGCCTTCAGCTGGACTCGCCCGGCGGCGTCAGCACATTCACATACATGCGCTTCTCCGCTCCCTTGACGCGGAACTGCACGCGCCCGCTGACCTCGGCATACAGCGTGTGATCGGTGCCAATGCCGACGTTCTCGCCGGCACGCACTTTGGTGCCACGCTGACGCACCAGAATATTGCCAGCCAGCACGTCCTGGCCACCGAACCGTTTGACGCCCAGGCGCTTGCTGTGGGAGTCGCGGCCATTGCGCGTGCTGCCGCCTGCTTTCTTGTGTGCCATGAGACTGCTTCCTCTATAGGCCGCTGATGTCCGTGACGCGCACCTGCGTGTAGTGCTGCCGGTGCGTCTTTTGCCGTAGATGATGCTTGCGGCGGCGGAATTTCACGATGACGACCTTATCGCCCTTGGCGTGCTTCTCGACCGTGGCCAGCACCTTGCCGCCGCTGAGCAGCGGCGCGCCCAGGCGCACGTTGTCACCGTCGGCGATCAGCAGCACATCATTGAATTCGATCGTAGCCCCGAGTTCTGCGGCCAGCTTCTCGATGCGCAGTACGCCGCCCTTCTCAACCCTATACTGTTTGCCGCCCGTGGCGATGACCGCGTACATTGTCCGAAACTCCGTGTGTGTCGCCGCACTTTTGGTTGAGCGCCGCAAAGTTTAAGAACACCGCTGGCACACGTGGGAAGTGCGAAAAGGTCGCGCATTCTAACGATGCGACGCCAGCCGGTCAAATGCCACATTCTATTGGAGAAACAAAGAGTTGAGTAGTGATTTCGGCAGCCACGAGGCGCTCGAGAGCATCCGCGCCCTGGTTCGCCCCGAGCTGCATGCCGTCGACGAGGCCATCCGCAGCGGCTTTCGCAGTGCCGTACCCCTGGTGGACCAGGTCGCGGAACACATCATCGACGGCGGCGGCAAACGCCTGCGCCCGCTGCTGGTCGTGCTCGCGGGCCGCGCCTGCGACCCTATCGGAATGGGGTGCATCCAGGCGGCCGCGTTCATCGAGTTCATTCACACCGCGACTTTGCTGCATGACGACGTGGTCGACATGTCGGTGCGCCGTCGCGGCCGCGACACTGCCAATGAGGTCTACGGCAACCAGGCCAGCGTGCTGGTGGGAGATTTTGTTTATTCGCGTGCCTTTCAGCTCATGGCCGCGACGCGGTCGCAGCGCGTCATCGAAATCATGGCCGACGCGACCAACGTGATCGCCGAGGGCGAAGTGCTGCAGCTCATGAACGCGCACGATCCGGACACCACCGAGGCGCGCTATCTCGAGGTGATCCATCGAAAGACTGCCCAGCTGTTCCAGGCCGGCGCCGAGGTTGCCGCGGTGGTAAGCGGCGCATCCGAGCCGCTGCAACGCGCGCTGGCCAGTTATGGCCGTCACTTCGGCACCGCCTATCAACTCATCGACGATGTGCTGGACTATCGGTCCGATCCCGCCACGCGCGGCAAGAACCTCGGCGACGACCTGGCCGAAGGCAAGCCGACGCTGCCGCTCATCTATGCGCTCCAGCAATGCGAGCCGCAGCGCACGGCGCTGATCCGCGAGGTGATCCGCAGCGGCGGCCGCGAACGGCTGGAAGAAATCATGGCGACAATTGAATCGACCGGGGGCCTTGAGTACACTTCCCGGCTCGCGCAAACCGAGGCTGATCAGGCGCTTGCCGCTCTGGCGGCGCTTCCCGAGACGCCGTATCGAGAAGCCCTGGCGGCGCTGGTTCGCTTCGCCATCGCGCGCCAGCATTGACAGCCGATACGTTGCAGGCCAATTCGGGGTGTAGCTCAGCCTGGTAGAGCACTACGTTCGGGACGTAGGAGTCGCAGGTTCAAATCCTGTCACCCCGACCATTGATTTAACTGTGCTCCCCAATAATATGATAATCAGGAGTACTTGAAAGTCCAAAAAAAGCCCTGCCAGGCAGGGCTTAGTCCGGGGAGGCGCCAGGACCTATCTGTGCACGCCCAACTTCTCGCGCCAGCCGGGATATAGCTTGTCGGCGTCCTTCGGGAAGGACTCGAAGGCGCGGGCGAACTCCTTGTGCTCCTTGGCAAACTGGATGGGATCGGCGCCGGCCTTCCAGCACTCGTAGGACTGCCGCAGGGAGATGGCACCGGAGGCAGGGCTGTCAATGTGACCGTAGGCGCCTCCGCCGGCGGTGTTGACGACGTTGCCATGGCCGAGATTCTCGAAGAACCCGGGTAGGCGCAGCGCATTCATCCCACCCGAAATGATCGGCGTCGTCGGTTTCATGCCGTACCACTTCTGGTAATAGACAGGACCTTGGCATTCGTCGCGCTCGATCATGTAGGCGATGATCTTATCGTCGCCCTCGCCTTCCATCTTGCCATAGCCCATGGTTCCCACGTGGATTCCCGAGGCGCCCTGCAAACGGGACATCTTGGCCAGCACGAACGCGGTGTAGCCGCGCTTGGAGTTGGGCGATGTGACGGCGCCGTGGCCGGCGCGATGATAGTGCAGGTACTGACCGGGGTACTGGCGACGGGCAGTGGTCACCATGCCGGGACCACCGACGTAGCCGTCGACCAGGAACGCCAGCTTGTCGGCGTCGGGGCCAAACACTTCGAGCGCATAATCCGCGCGCGCGCACATTTCAAAATGGTCATCGGCGGTGATGTTCATCGAGAACAGTTTGGCTTGTCCTGTTTCATCCTGCGCGCGCTTCAACGAGTCGTATACGAGCGGCAGCACTTTCTTGAGCGGGCAGAACGTTTGATTCCCCTGCGGTTCGTCGTTCTTGATGAAGTCGCCGCCCAGCCAGAATTGGTAGGCAGCGTGGGCGAACGGCTCGGGACGCAGCCCAAGCTTGGGTTTGATGATGGTGCCTGAGATATAGCCGCCATCCTTGATGGGCCGACCGAGAATTCGCCACAGGTCGGAGATGTCCTTGGCCGGACCATCGAACATTTGCACGACGCGTTCGGGCACGTAGAAGTCGATCATCTTGGCATACTCGATGTCGCCCATGCCCTGATTGTTTCCGATGGCCAGGGTCAAAAAGGACACCAGCATGAAGCGGCCATCAGTAACGTTTCGGTCGAAAAGTTCCAGTGGATAAGCGATTCGCATATCTTCGGCGGCTTCATCGATGTAGTACACGAGCGCGTCCACGCCCTTCGTGAAATCGTCCGTCGTCGAGACCTCGACGTTCGTGCCGGTGGAAGACTCGGCGGCAAAGTGCGCGGCGCCTTCCAGATAGCCAGCGCCGGCCTTGGGCTTCATCGTGTACGCGACGAGGATGTGACGCCCTCCGGCGATAAGGTCGGCTTCCTTCAAGTTGAGATTGGCGTAGCGGTTTGATTGGTCCATATAGGTCTCCTGACTTTCTTTTGCTTAGGGTATCGGCTAGGCAGATTCGGAATTGCAGGCGAATGCTACGCGGCCGGGTCTATAAATAGCTTTCACGGTTTCTTAATTGCAGCCACCAGAAGCTGGAATCGATCCTAGATGGTGCCAGCGACGCAGCAGATCGATGTCGACGAGACCATGCTCGCCGGCGTCGCCCGCCAGAACGCGACATGGTCTTCCCGCCTCACCGAGGTCGAATAATACCGCGACGGCACCGGAGAATGCTTGATTGCGGGTATATTCGTTCACTAAGACCACGGTGACTATGCCGGCGCCAAGGCTCGCTGCCAGGCCGTTGGCGGAATCCTCCAGAGCAAGGCAGGCCCCTGGGCCCAGCTCGAGACGCTCGAGCACCCAGTGATAAATATCCGGAGCGGGCTTCTTGCTAGCCACCACGTCGCCCGCTCCTATCACCTCGAACCAGCCATCGGCGTTCGGGCCGAGATTGGCGCGGAGCAGCCCGATCACGTTGTCCGCGGTGGTCGTGGTGGCGATCGCCAGGCGCAGCCCTCTTTGCCGAGCCTCGGCGAGTAGCCGGGCGATTCCGGGCCTGAGGGGAATACCGCCGCCTTCGAGTTGCGCCAGATAATGACGTGTCTTGCGGGCGTGAATATCCCGAATCGCGTCCTCCACGCCGGGCCGCGCCAAAAAATCGGGGTCATGCAACTGGGCGAAAGCCCTAATGCGCTCCTTGCCGCCCGTGATGGCAAGCAGTTCGCCGTATAGAACGTCGTTCCAGTGCCAATCAAGTCCGACTTCGGCAAAAGCAGCGTTGAACGCGGGCCGATGGCCGTCGCGTTCGGTGTCCGCCAGCGTGCCATCGACATCGAAGATAACTGCCTCAAGCTCCATGGTGCGCAAGATTAGTCGTAAGTATCCATAAGCAACAGTCACGATGTTTCGTGTTGACCATAAGAATTACCCGAGGAAGGTCAGCATCATGGATAATGTCTCCCGCCCCAACTCACCGTTCTTGGAGCAATCGCCCGCCTTTCTTATATTTTCCGCGCCGCAGAAGACCGCGTATAGGTAGGACAAACCACTATCTACATACGGCACGCAGCAGGTGGTGATGCCCGATCCCGGTGATATTGCCACTCTCGCCGCGGTTAATCTTTTTCGGCCTTGATATTGCCTGCGCGATCTTCGCCAGGTGCTCGCCGCCGCCAGCTCCTGGGCCTCCCGGACCAGCCGGAGGTCAGCCCCCTGCGGCGCCAAATCCAGGAGGTAACCTGCGCAACAACCTCCCGCAGCTCCTGGCGCAGCTCCACCCCCGCCGGTTCTTCCAGGCGGAATGGGCGCTCCCCGGGGACTGACGCCCGCTGGCGCGCTCCGCCCGAGCAGGCCGCCCCAATCAGTCCCGAAAATATGGAACTCCCGAGCTGGGAAGGGATCTCGAATCTCCTCGAGAACCCGGTCATGCGCGAGTTCAGGCTCGCCAATTTCTGCGATCGCGACGGGCCGCCTGCTGGATCTAAAGCAGAAATAGGTCCTCGAGTGGGCGCGTACTAGACTCGTTCAATCAGTTCAAGGGCTGCGAAAAGATTTGGGATCACCGCGTCCACATCCAGACGCTCCACAGGCTCGCCGTGGTTATAACCATAAGGAACGCAGAATACCGGGCAACCGGCAGATCGTGCAGCAAGTGCATCGTTGCGCGAATCGCCGATCAATAGCACCTGTTCTACCGGCACACCAAAAAATTCGGCGGCATGCAACAAGGGCATGAGATGCGGCTTTTTCTCCGGCAGCGAATCACCGGACAGCACGGTTTCGAAATAATGTGCGAGGCCGATACCCTTCAGCAGCGGCTCGGTGTAACGCGCTACCTTGTTGGTGATGCAACCCAACTTGAAGGCCGCCGCCTTGAGCGCATCGAGGCCTTGCACCAGACCCTCGAACACTTTGCTTCGCAGCAAAAGCTCGGTGTAGTGTTTTTCGAAGATGGGCAACGCCTTGTCGTATAAGGCGGTATCCGGCTCGGCATGCATGTCGCCTGTCAGCGCACGCTTCACCAGCCACGAGATGCCGTTTCCGATGTAGCTCATCAGCAGGTCCTGTGACACGGCAGGACGGCCCATGTCGCGCAACATGTGATTCGCGGCTTCCGCCAATTCCGGCGCCGCATTCACCAGCGTTCCATCCAGATCGATAAGAATCGCTGAGATACCCAACGGAAAATGCATTTGCGTCAATTTTTTTGATCCAATTTCAGTGTTGAGTCAATAACTTTACCTCTTTGACGATGGTTTCGCGGCGGATATTGCCGCCTCCCTCACTTCCTCGCACTTGAAGATCCGGTTCAATAGACGATCCCGGGGGGTTCACGCACACCTTTAGGTCTCTGCCAGTTAGGCCCTTAGCCGCGCCTCAGCCTTTTGTTGCCCGCCATGTGCGCCCTATCAAATCCTGGACTGACTTTGGTAAGCGATGCGCCGGCAATGGCGGGCCCCGGACGGACAAATCATCGCGGTCGGGGGCGGGTTCGCACGGCGCCAATCCCAATGCAAAGTCGGTCCGAGCCGCCATGTGCCGCGTGCCCTGTGCGATTAGGTGGTTTATCCTTCTAACCCTACTCATGGTCCAGAGCGAGCGATGACCAATACAGAACAATATAAAGTACGCAAAGAGCCCTACTATCAACCGCAGGGAAACGAAGTCTGGCTGTACGAGGCGGCTTACGCCGCGCGCCTGCCGGTGATGGTAAAAGGCCCGACCGGCTGCGGAAAATCGCGCTTTGTCGAACACATGGCCTGGAAGCTGAACAAGCCGCTGATTACCGTGGCATGCAACGAGGACATGACTGCCAGCGATCTGGTCGGGCGCTACCTGCTGGATGCTCAGGGAACGCGCTGGCTGGACGGCCCGCTGACGACGGCGGCGCGTATCGGGGCGATTTGCTACCTCGATGAAATTGTCGAGGCTCGCCAGGACACCACGGTGGTGATCCATCCGCTGACCGACCACAGGCGCACCCTGCCGCTGGACAAGAAGGGCGAGTTGATCGAGGCACATCCCGATTTTCAATTGGTGATTTCCTATAATCCGGGCTACCAGAGTCTGCTGAAGGAACTGAAACAATCCACCAAACAGCGCTTCACGGCCTTTGATTTCGACTATCCCGAGGCCGGCATCGAGGCGGAGATTCTCAGCAAAGAGACAGGTACGGACCAGGCGATATCCGCCAAGCTGGTGAAGATAGGCGCGGCGGCACGCAACCTGAAGGGGCATGGCCTAGAGGAAGGTATTTCCACGCGCCTCCTGGTATACGCGGCCACACTGATCAGAGGCGGGGTGCCGGCTCGCGATGCTTGCCGTATGGCTTTGGTGCGCCCGATCACCGATGATGCGGATATTCGCGAAACGCTCGATCACGCTATCGATGCCGTATTTGCTTGAAGCGACCGGGGAAAAATCATAGAAACGGTGGCAATACCCGCTGAGCTTCAAATCTATTGGGCGCTGCTTGATTGTCGTTTCCCACGCGTCAAACCGGTTTTCGCCGATTGTCTGAGCTACGCCCTGGCGACGCTTTCCAAGGAGGGAGTGGCAGCCTACATCGAGAGTGCGCGCTTCCTCGGCAAGATGGGGCGCGGTGCCGAGCCCATCCTGATCTTCCTCGAGGAATGGCCGGCAGTTGCCAAGACCCTGGGTGAATCCACGTTGCCTGCCGTGATGGATCTCGTGCACAGTATGGGGAAGTCTCCCAATGGCAGGGCGATCACGCCGTTCCTGCAATGGTTGCCGGCCATATCGCGCAAGCTGACTTCGAGTGAACAGCTGAGCGACTTTCTTGCCATCACGCTCGACTTGATGGAGCGAACCACCGGGTCAATACACGGAATCCATCAGACCTTTCCGAGCCCCGGGTTGCCTGATTTTTTCAAACAAGCGCCGGCCCTGCTTGGGCAGCTTTCCCTGAAGGGATTGAAAAACTGGGTGGATTATGGGGTGCGTTATTACCATGACCATCCTGATCGGCAAGTCGATTTTTTCAGACTGCAGTCGGCGGACAGTCAAGCCGTGCTGCAGCGCGAGCGCAACGGCACCCTGTTGGTGAATAACGAGCGCAAGCTGGATATGTATTTGCGCGGTTTGTGGCAAGACGAGGATCGATTGATTCCCTATTCCGGCGCGTTCGATGAACTGCGCCAGCCTATTCCCTACTATGACAAGCTCGGCATACGCCTGCCCGACGTATACAGTGATGCGCACGGCATAACCGGCATCGACCGCTACCGTGCCGCATTGGCTCACATCGCCGCGCATCGCCGCTGGACCACCGCGATTTTTGCGGACAATCTCAGTCCCTTCCAGCGCATGGCAACGGAGTTCTTGGAGGACAGCCGCGTCGAATATCTTGCTATGCGCGAGTATCCCGGTTTGCGTCGGATCTTCATGGCGCTGCACCCGATCCCGGCTGAAGACGCCTGTGATCCCGAGCTTGAATCCGGCGTACGCCATCGCCTGACGATGCTGTCGCGTGCCGTGCTCGACCAAAAGCATCCCTATCACAATCCCCACGTCGTCGAATTTGCCGAGCGCTTCCACACGCTGATGCGCGAAAGCAACATGAGCACCCCGGAGATGGCCGATCTCGCGGTTTCTTTCGTGGCCAAGACGCGCCGACAGAGCGATCAACTCGCCAAGACTCACTTCAAGGACACCGTGGTTGATTACCGCGACGACAATCGCCAGATATGGAAATTCATAGAGCAAGGCGACGAGGAGAACGCGTTCGAGGAGCAGCGCAAGACCGAGCCCACCGAGGAGCTGAGCAGCCTGCCCCCGCGCCATTATCATGAATGGGATTACCACACCCACGGCTACCGTCCGGACTGGGTGAGCGTGCACGAGGCGCTGCATCCGGGCGGCAATGCGGCAGACATCGACAGGCTCTTGGCGAAGCACGCCGCCCTGGCCAAGCGTTTGAAGAAGATGCTCGACTTGCTCAAGCCGCAAGACAAGGTGCGCATCCGCTTTCAGGAAGAGGGCAGCGAGCTGGATTTGGATATCGCGCTGCGCTCATTGATCGATTACAAGAGCGGGGCGACTCCCGACCCGCGCATCAACATGAGCCATCGCACTGACGGGCGGAACATCGCGGTGATGATACTGTTGGACCTATCCGAGTCGCTCAACGAGAAAGCGGCCGGCTGCGACCAGACCGTTCTGGAGCTGAGCCAGGAAGCCGTCTCGTTGCTGGCGTGGGCGATCGAAAAACTGGGCGATCCGTTCGCCATTGCCGGGTTTCATTCCAATACGCGCCACGACGTGCGTTTTCTGCACATCAAAGGGTATAGCGAACACTGGGGTGACGAGGTGAAGGCGCGGTTGGCCGCGATGGAAGCCAGTTTTTCGACGCGCATGGGTGCGGCGATGCGCCACGCCGCACACTATCTCGAAAAACAACAGGCTGACAAAAAGTTGATGCTGATAGTTACCGACGGCGAACCGGCCGACATCGACAGCAAGGATGGGCGCTTATTGATCGAGGACGCCCATCAGGCAGTGAAGGAGCTGGATCAGCAGGGCATTTACTGCTACTGCATCAATCTTGATCCCGGTGCAGATGAATATGTCGCCGATATTTTTGGCAAACAATACAGCATCATTGACCGCGTAGAGTCGCTGCCGGAAAAGTTGCCCCAGCTATTCATTTCCTTGACAAAATAAATTCTTGGCACGGAATATGTCCGTTCACGTCGCGCGACAGGCGGACGCCATCGGGCAATGCCGCCAGCTACGTCCGCAGGAACTAGGTCAAGGATTGAGGGCGCAACCTCGAACTACCAATGCCATCTTGCGTCACGGCGGCGGGCTTGCCGTCGCCGAGCTCGCTCCGACCGGCGATGCATCGGGAAGGCCGTTGGCGAGCGTTTGGCCGGCCCCCTTTGGCGGAAACACTTGATGCGCCGCACGATCGCGCTACGCAGCAGTACCGAAGCGGTGCTGGAGGATGGCAGACGGCGCTGGGTCGTGCGCGTCAGTGCTGCTGATCGGCGCTGCGCTGGAGTCTGCGCCGGATGCCATGCTGATCGTCGACGACTCGGGCACAGTCCGCTACGCGAACAAGCACGTTACCGAGCTCTTCGGGTTCGCACACGATCAAATCGTCGGTCAGCGCGTCGAGGCGCTGCTCCCGAGCGGCTCCGCGCAGCCCACGGTAATGTCGGACTCGCTAAGCATTGTGGTGGACTGGCGTCGCGGTGGTAGCAGCACGCCAGCGGTGGGAGGGCCGAAATCCCATCAGTCCGTCCGAATCTTCCTAAACTAAGCAATTCGATGGGTGCTCGCGATGACGCCATGCTGACCATGGCGAAATGCTGATTACGCGGCGATTGGCGTATGGAAGAGACCGGAACAGTCGGATCGCCAGGCGAAGTGATGAAGATTCGCCGGCTGGGATGCAGTCGCGCCGCATCGCTCGAAGGGCATGCGACCGCGCCAAGTCCGGCGGGGATATGGGGCAGCACGCATGACCGCTACCCGTAGATACCAGATCTCGCGTCGCGGCGGCTATGCAGCCTGAGAAATGCCCGTCGGTGCCGGGAAGTTCTGCAGCAGCGTCGGACGCGCCATCAGATCGTTCGCCCAGACTTCTAGGACACGACGCATCTCTCTCACGTAGGCATACCGATTGTAGATCGCAGTCACACTACCATCGGAGTGCCCGAGAACGCGCTTGACAAGCTTCTCCCCTTGATCGCCCAGTGTCTCCGCCAGACGCGTCGCAACCGTACGGCGAAGATCGTGTGATGTAAATGCTTTGGAGAATCTCGCGCCAGTACGCGCGATGATCGCGTCGGCAAGACGCGTGTTGTAATACTTGGCAATCCCTTGGATGGGCACACTCCCACCCGTGCTTGAAAGCAGGAAGTCGCCGTTCTGCGGTTTTGGGATCCGCTTTAAGATCTCAAGGGCCTGCGGCACCAGCGGTACGACGTGCACATGATCGGTTTTGTATTCGCCGGCCGGGATGACCATCAATGCCTCGCTCATGTCAATCCATGCCCGGCGCGCCGACGCCCATTCGTCGCGCCGACAACCGGTAAGAAGCATCAGCTGCACGTGCGTTCCGAACGGGTAGCCTGTAGCTTCAGCGGCATCCCAGACAAGACGAGCCTCGTTCAGAGACAGAACGACATCGCCTTGCTTTTTCTTGGGAAGGTTTCGATCGATCTTGCTCGCCGGAATGTCTTTGCGTTTAAGCTTGCCCTCATCCATTGCCCACGAATACATGTGCCGTAACACGCCCATCGCAGTGCGTGCGGCCTCGACGCCGCCGATACCGCCTCCGCGCTCGCCGGGGGCACGATGTCGCTTGATACGCGCGGCTCACATCACGGTACGCACCTCTTCGCGAGTCAGAAGTTCCGCTAGCCGGTCGCCCACCGTCGGATTGATGTGGGTGCTAAATGCAATTTCGTACTTGCGAGCAGAATCGAGTTCCTTGGAGTACACGTATTGCCTGAGAAAGTCCTTCGAGATGTCAGCGACCGTCGAACTGCCCGCGGTGGCGGTCTCTTTCAGCAAGTCCTTGGGGTTGACGCCCCGCTTTGCCTGATCGGCCATGTGATTCGCGCGGGCGCGCGCTGCCTGCAATGTCACCTCAGGATAATTTCCGAGACTGATGCGGATCTTGTTCCCCAGGAGACGCCTTCCGTGGCGGTTAACCCCACCGTCCCCCGCAACCCGAACCAGAAAGGTCCAGTTCGCGGCGCCGCCCGGGAAGAGGCGAATCGACAGGCCCGGCACGGACCCATCCGGAGTGAGCTCCTCGCCAGTTCGGTTGCGCTTGAGTAATGCTCTTAGGCTTAAATCCGTCAGGCGCTTCAGCGGTTCCAGTTTCATCCGTTTACGGTTCCAGTTACGGTTCCACTTTGGGTCGGATTTGACCGGAAATCACTCTCTGCTCTTGGACCTAGCCTGTCCATAAGTTATTATATTTTATGAGTTTTTTGACGTCCCTGGATGTTACTGGAAGTTGGATATCTTTTTTCGGGACGTAGGAGTCGCAGGTTCAAATCCTGTCACCCCGACCATCACGGTTTCGCGTCCTGGGCTGCAACGCCAGGTCTCATCCTGCCATCCGGCAGCGGCACCGCGATCGGGGCGACCTGCACCTGGGCGACACCGATCTTTTGCGTGATCCCGATGTCGCGTGCCG
>JBEKRP010000003.1:0-118994 GCA_049518595.1 Steroidobacteraceae bacterium | reverse complement strand
GCTAGCGGTCGACCGAACCGAATTCCCGTCACACTTGGAGGAAGGAGCGCGCGTTGGGGACCGTGGAATCGATCTTCAAGCGGTTGCGAACGATGCCTGGATCCAGAAGGAGCCCCGCTTTTCGAGCCGCATCGAAACGTGCCATCTTCTTCGGATCGAACCGGGCAAAGCCCTTCTGATAGTTCGCGCGCTTGCGTAGAATCGTTGACCATGAGAGCCCTGCCTGCGCGCCTTCGAGCGTGAGCATCTCGAACAGCAGCCGGTCGTCACCGGCCCGCGACCACGTTCGTTGAGACCCATGGCAACCCGCACACCAGCCCGCTCGCCCAGGAAGCGCACCGCCGGCCGGTCGAGCAATTCCCGTCGCAGGCTCAATCCCTCGACCCGCGCGCGCGGCCTGGAGGCCGTGGACATCGCGCTGGCGGCGGACCATGAGGCGATCAGCGTCCTGATTGGGCGCCTGCGGCAAGCGGGCGGGACTGTTATCGGCACCTATCGGGATCCCCTCGGCGGCCGGCCGCTTGTGCTCGCGACCCTGCCGGTCCGCGCCATCCAGCCGACACCCTTTCAGCGAGATTTGTCGCCGACGCACACGAAGCGCCTCGCGGAAAAAATCGATCAGGCGGGGGCCTTTCTCGACCCGCTGATCGTCGTGCTCGGCGACGACGATCTTTTTTGGACGCCTAACGGACGGCATCGACTGGCGGCAGCCAAGCTGCTCGGTCTCAAGCAGATCTCCGTCCTCATATCCCCGGATGAGACGCTCGCCTATAGAATTCTGGCTCTCAACACGGAAAAGGCGCACAACCTCAAGGATCGCAGCCTGGAAGTCATCCGGATGGCACGCAGCCTGGCGCGGAGGGAGCCCAGCGCCCGGGAATCTCAGTTTGCCGAGCAGTTCGAGTCCGCCGAACTGCTTACGCTCGGCATCATCTATGAACAGGTGCCGCGCTTTGCCGGTGGTGCCTACGGCCCCATGCTCAAGAAGGTCGACCGCTTCAGCACGCGCCCACTGCCGGCGGCCCTGCGCGAGCGCGAAGGCTACGCGGCTCGTCTTCAGGCAATCGAGACGGAGGTGAAGAAGATTGTTGCGGGCCTGCAGACTCGTGGCTTCAAGTCACCGTATCTGCGTAACTACGTGGTGGCACGCATCAACCCCGTTCGCTTCCAGGTCCAGAAGCGGGGCGAGTCGGGCCCGGCGATGCCGATCGGACAGGCGCTCACCCGTATGACGGCGGCTGCCAAGGCTTTCAAGCTCGAGTCCGTCTCCAACGCTGATCTGGCGTGGGTTGCCGTCGGCGCCGGATCACACGACTAGATGCGACTGACGAGAGATCGCGCTGCCGTCACCTGATTGTGACTGGTACCATAGCCTGTCGCTCCGTGCACGATGTCTACTATTCGGGCCGGTTATAGTCATTGCAACTGCATGCGCCGGATTCACGGCGAGTGATAGCAGTCCGGCCAGCGGCGCTGCGAATTAAAATTGAGAAAATTACGCAATGCTCCGCGGGCTATTCATGGGTATCGATCGCTACGCGTCCGCCCACATCAATCAGACATTCGTGGCGGAAATGGATTAATTCCGCTAACCTTGAGCCTTAGCTTGCGCGGCACCGGCCACACCGCATTGGTTACCTGATGAATAAAGACGATCGCGAGCCCGGTTCTGATGAGTATTTCCCCCAATGTGCGCCATCCGCTGCGCCCAGTAGCGCCCCGTCAAAGGGATTCGTGCCTACCGCTCTCTCAAGGAGACGAACTTGAGCTCTAGCACTCGTATCGCCCTGATCGCTCCCGCGATTGGCGTCGCTGCCCTGTTGCTCTCCCCGGCTGCCGGCGCAGTCGATGAGTCGGCCGCCCGGGAGCTGGCCCGCGCCAATAACTGCTTCAAGTGCCATTCGATATCGAAGGATAAAGACGGTCCCGCGTATCAGCAGGTCGCAGCGAAGTACAAGGGCAAGCCCGAGGCCGAAGAAAAACTGATCCACCATATCACCTCCGGCGAGAAGGCCAAATTCCCGGACGGGCACGAGGAGGATCACAAGATCGTCAAGACCGATCCACCCAACGATATAGCGCAGATCAAGAATCTCGTGGACTGGATCCTGGCGCAGTAGCTACCGATGCGTCAGGTATTAAAGGAATCGTTTCGTGACCACCATTCGAGTGGGAGTGAATGCGTCATGAGATCGACGAGAATCTGTTCCGTTGTATGTGTTCTCATGCTCGGTGTCGGAGCGGCCGCGACGACCTGGGCAGTCGCAGATGATCTGCCTGATCTGGATGGGGCCGGCGCGCCTCCGGCTCCGGCTGCAGCTCCGGTGTCGCTCGCTCAGGAGGGTCTCAAGAAGGACCAGATCTGCACGCGCTGCCATGACGAGAGTGAAACGAAGCCCATTCTCTCGATCTATCAGAGCAAGCACGGCGTCAGAGGCGACCTGCGCACGCCGACGTGCCAGTCATGTCACGGCGAAAGCGAAAAGCATCTGCACGGCGATCCAAACGTCCACGGCCGTGCACCGCCCGATGTCGTCTTCAACAAGGGCACCTATGCGGTCACCGATGCGAAAGCGCGCGCTGGTCAGTGCCTGACCTGCCACAAGGGCACCAATCGCACGCGTTGGGATGGCGGCCAGCACCAGGCCAACGGCATGGCATGCAACGACTGCCACACGATTCACCTGCCGGCCGATCCATTGCTTGCGAGGCGGACGCAGCCCGAGGTGTGCTTCACCTGCCACAAGGAGCAGCGGGCCGACACCCTGAAGATATCGACGCACCCGATCGATGCCGGCAAGATGGTGTGTACCGACTGCCACAACCCGCACGGGGCGGCCGGGCCGAAATTGCTCAAGATGAACACCGTCAACGAGACCTGCTGGCAGTGCCACGCCGATAAGCGCGGACCGTTCCTGTGGGAGCATCAACCCGCTGTCGAAGACTGCACCAACTGCCATACACCACATGGGTCCAACATTACGCCGCTGCTGAAGTCGCGCCCGCCGTTCCTGTGTCAGGAATGTCACGATGGCCCGCACAACTCCAAGAGTCCGGTCGGGCCCAATGGGGCCGGGTTTCAGGGGGGCCTGTCGTCGAGGAACGCTGCCGACTCCGGGTTGATTTTCCCGAGTACGCAAGCATCGGCGCGCGGGTGCATGAACTGCCATGCCATGGTTCACGGTTCGAATGATCCTGCCGGCGCGTTCCTGCACCGCTGAGCAAGGAGGCTGAAAATGAAAGCGCGAGACCGTAAGTTCTGCATGCATCTCCTATCACTGGCTGTGCGGGGCGCCTTGGTGGCCAGCATTGCTGCGCCGTCAATCACGCTGGCGCAGGACGCCGGCAACGACGACGTCAAGGCGTTGACTATGCCGACGAATTTTCTTCAAGTCGGGGGCGAAGATAACTCGAAGGCCTCAGACAAGTTCGGCGAGTACAACGGCCTGTACAAGAAGGGCGCCACGTTTCTCGGCGACTTCAGCCTTGCGGGCGGTGATGCCTATGGGCAGGGCTCGGGAACCATGCGCTACGACTTGAGCGGCACTGATCTTGGAACGACGTCCGGTTCGGTCAACGGCTCGGTCAGCAACCAGGGCAAGTGGAATCTGGGCTTCGGCTATGACGAGCTGCGTCATGAATTTACCAACAGCTACGAAACACCTTTCCAGGGCACTGTCGGTGGCAACAATTTTGACTTGCCCAGTAACTTTGGCGTCATCAACACCGCCTACAAGCCAGCAGGCTTCTTGACCGCCCCAGGCTCCAATGATCTGACTGCACAACAGCAGAGCGACTTTCATTCCGACAATATTTATAGCGACAGAAAGAACACGTCGTTCGCGGCCGGCTATCGCTTCGATCCGCAGTGGGATGTGAAGTTCGACTTCAATCACCTGGGACAGGACGGAGCGAAGCTGCTTGGGGTGGGTGGCGATCAAGTCAACAGCCCCACCGGCTCCACTTACACCTGGGCCGGTCAGACGCCGCTGGTATTGCCCAACCCGACCGACTACACGACCGATACCTTCAAATTCGCGGTGAATTGGGTTGGAGCCAAGTCGTACGCGACCTTGGGCTATTACGGATCGATCTTCTCGGATAGCTACAGCGGCGTGTCGTGGAACAATCCGTTCATCAAGGCGCCGGCGACGGTGGCCACCGGGACCGTTTCTGCCTTTCCAACCGACTCGATCAGCACCTTTCCGAGCAACATGTTCAACCAGCTGAACCTGACGGGCGGCTATGCCCTGCCGGCAAACACCAAGATCGCCGGCGGCATCTCCTATGCACGCAACCAGCAGGATGACGCGTATCCCGGCACCGGCAATATCGGTCTAAATCCGTTGGGAGTGCCCGAGAACTCGCTCCACGGCCTGGTCGAGATCGAGCACCTGGATCTGAGGCTGACGAATGACTCCTGGAAGCGCTTGCTGCTCGCGGCAGGCGTGAAATTCAATGAGCGTAACAACGAGACGTCATCCAACGCCTATACGTACAATACCATCAACGAGGCGGCGATCCAGACGGAGACATCGGTCAACGCACCGATGAGCAACAAGAAGACGCAGGCCGATGTCAACGGGGATTTCCGCATTTCCAGCCGCCAGCATCTGAGCCTGGGTTACGAATACGATGACACCAGGCGCTGGTGCAACAACGCTGCAGCGAACGATGCGCAGGGCAGTTTGAATGCAGCGGCGACGGGAGGCTGGGCAGCATACACGGCGGCAACCTGCGCCCAGGTGCCCGATACCAAGGAGGACAAGCTCACGGTCAATTACCGACTCGGAGTCAGCAGCGGTTTGAACCTCAATGCCGGCTACAGCTACTCGTGGCGCAAGGCCGATATCAGCCCGACGTTCTACAACCCAATGCAGGCAGTCGACAACCCGGCCGGTTCCGGAGCCAGCGCCGAAGGCTATGAGGTGCTCGGCTTCGTGTCGTTCTTCGAGGCGTCGCGTCACGAACAGATGGTCAAGGCAGGCGCAAACTGGCAACCGGGCGACAAGCTATCCCTCAGCCTCAACGGTCGCTATCGCGAGGACCGATATGCGGACCTGACGTATGGCGTGCAGGATAGTGATGCGGCGAGCGTGAACTTCGATTCGAGCTACAGCTTCAACGACCGCAGATCGGTATCGCTGTACGTGACCTATCAGGATTCATCCCGGAATCTGACTAACCTCTATAAGGTTACCAGCAACGCCGCCTCGGCCACCGCTTTGAGTGGGACTGCTGGAGAGACCTGGACCAACAGACTCCAGGAATCCGATACGACCATAGGCGCCGGTGCCCGCCAGGATGGACTTTTTTCCGGCAAGCTCAATCTGTCTGCCGATTTGAGCTACTCCCTTGGGAACAGCGAGTATGACACCTCACCCTTCGCGGGTACCGATCTGGAAGGCAATACCTGCAGTGCCATCTACTACCAGACCTGCGGCTCGCTACCGACGATCAAGAACAGCACGCTGCGCTTGCGGGTGAACGGCAGCTACCAGCTCAGCAAGGCCGGCACACTGATCGTCGGTTACACGTTCCAGCGGCTGGCGTCGGATGACTACCTCTACAACGCGTATCAGTACGGCTTCACGCCCGCTACGATGCTGCCGACCAATCAACAATCGCCGAGCTACGAGATCAGCGCCATTTACCTCGCCTACCGCTACCGATTCCGATAAGCATTGCAGGCGTCGCCCACCTCAACAGCCCCGGGAGCCATTGAGCATGCCCGACGAGACCCCCTCCGCGAGTTCCGCCACCGCCCCGGGACGGCTCAGGCGCTGGTGGCGTGCCCTGCGAAAGCCAAGCGTGAAGTATTCCTTCATCGGCATTGCGTCGTTGTTCTTTGTGCTCGGCATTATCTTCTGGGGGGGCTTCAATACTGGCTTGGAGGCCACCAATAAACTGGAGTTCTGCATCTCATGCCATGAGATGCGCGACAACGTCTATCCGGAGTACAAAAAGACCATCCACTTCAGCAACCGCACCGGTGTGCGCGCCATCTGCTCGGATTGTCATGTGCCCAATGACTGGACACACAAGCTGATCCGCAAGTCCAAAGCGTCCCTCGAAGTGTGGGGCAAGATCACCGGCAGAATCGACACCAGGGAGAAGTTCGAAGCCAACCGGATGCGCCTGGCGACCCTCGAGTGGGCGCGAATGAAAGCCACCGGTTCGCGCGAATGCCGCAACTGCCACAACTTCGACGCCATGAGCAGCGATATGCAGAAGCAGAGTGTCTACCAGAAGCACATGCAGGCGAAGGCCTCAGGGCAGACATGTATCGACTGCCACAAGGGCATCGCACATCACTTGCCCAAGGAATACAGAGATCCTGACGAGGACTGAACCAGGCGTCCCGGATAACGCCCGCCTGGTCACAAGTCTTCCCGGATCTGGAATCTGGGCCCGGTAGGATTCGAACCTACGACCAAGGGATTATGAGTCCCCTGCACTAACCGCTGTGCTACAGGCCCGCCGCAAGCACGCAATCTTAACCCATCGGCTCGGCCACGCCCCTGGCCAAGTGCTGATACCCCGCGCGGCCGGATATCACCTGATTGTTATCGAATCATACAAAGCATTTTTATTTACAAAAATGCTTTGTATGATTCGATAACTGCAAGCGACCGCCGACAGACCCCGGTTTCATGTCCTTAGGTCCCTGGCAGCGCTCAGACCGATTTCAGAAACGCATCGCAACTCGCACGCGCCGGCTCCTTGTCCGGGATCTTCACGCAGATCTCCTGCATGCGTGCGTGCAGCGCCTGCAACACATCGTGGTGCTGGCCTTTGGACGCATCGTTCCACGCGCGCAGCTCGCGATCGAGCGTCTCGAGCCGCACACGCGCCCGGCGGTAGATGCGATCGGGGCCGTCGAGTTCCGCAAGCACGGCTGATCCAGCATCCTGTATGCGCGCGCTGTCCTTGGGCGTCATGCGCAACAGGCCGCTGACATAGAGCTGACCCCACTGAAATCGCGTCGCCGCGCCCTGCGATTCGCGATAAGCCTGATCCAGCAGGCTCACGGCCTCATCCATTTGACCCATCTTTTCCGCGACCTCGGCCAGGTCGGCTTCGAAGTAATAGGGCATGCTCGATCGGGCCATCTCGGCCTTGGCGATCTGATAGGCCTTCGGATAGTTACCGCTGTCCTCGAGGATATTCAGCGAGGCATTGACCAGCCCGGAGCGCACGTACGGATTCTGCTCCGAGTCGAGCGCGGCATCGATGCGCATATTCGCGGCCGCCACGACGTCTGCCGGCAGCTTGGACTTGGGGCCGCCGAGCGCCTTGAGCGCGCGCAGCTTGGCGTCGATGAACCCGAGCTGATCGGCCTCGACGTAGCGCTCGTCGTTCGCCGCCGCATCCATCGTTCCCAAGTAGCCGTCGCGCAGCGCCTGCGCGAACTTCGGACCGCGCTGGCGTACTGCCTTGAAGTAGCTGTCATCGAGCATCTGCAGCGCGTCGGCGCTCGACACCGCAAGCGCCGGCTGCGCGAGGATGCCCGATACCTGGTCGGTCAGGGCCGTCAGCCGCGCCGAGGGCGCGGCCTGCGGCGCATCGAGCGCGCCGCTTTCGGCGTTGGCGGCGTAATACGCTGCGTGGATCGTCAGGCTGGCGCGCTCTAGTTGCAGGTTTGCCGGACATTGCGCCATCGCGGCCTGAAGCTGATCGGAGCGCTCGCGATAGTCATTCTCATCGAGCGTGTCCAGCTCCCAGGAGTTATAGGCGAGTCGCCGGCATTCATCGGCGCTGAGCGATTTGCCGCCCGCGGCAGCCTGCAACAGGGGATCGATCGGCTGCACGTCTTCCAGTGCCGTATCGAGTATCGCGGCATATTGGGCGACGTCACGGCCGGCACCGAGGCGGATGATTTCATGCCGCTCGGGGTCGAGCACGATCAATGTAGGATAGCCCTGGATAGCAAATTGCTCGCCCCATTTCTGCGCGCCCTCGTCATCGCCGTCGAGATATACCGGCAGAAAAAGATGGCTCTTGGCGATGAAGTCGGGTCGCGAAAACACCTTGGATTTCAGGGTGTGGCAGAACGGACACCATTCGGCGCCCCAATACAGCAATACCGGACGGTTCTCGCGTTTGGCGACGATGAATGCGCCCTGGAGGCTGCCGTCGAACCAGGCGATATCTCGCGGTTCATTCGCGTGCGTGGCGTGCTGAGCCTGCGGCGGCTGCGATTTCTGGCAGCCGGCGAGCACCAGCAACAGACTCAGGCAGATCCGGCGTGCGTCCATGATCTTCGAAGCCTCCATATCCGGGCCGCCCGCGTCAAGGTGCTTTTATAGAATACAGCAGCGAATCCGCTCTCCATTCGTTAATGAAAATTCACGAATGCACTGGCGGCGCGCTCGCCGACCCAGCGCGCTCTCACTTACGAGGCCCCTTGCCGAGCTTGCGCTTGGCGCCGCGCGTGGGCGGCGTTTCCAGCGGGTTGTCCGGCCAATGGTGCCTGGGGTAGCGGCCGCGCATGTCCTTACGCACCGCGACGTAGCTGCTGCGCCAGAAACCCGCCAGATCGCGGGTGATCTGCACCGGGCGCTGGGCCGGCGATAGCAGCTTGAACGTCACTGGTACCGCGCCGTCGGCGATGCGCGGGGTTTCGATCAGTCCGAAGACTTCCTGCAGCCGTACCGAAATGCACGGCGCATTGGCGTCAGCATAGTCGATGCGGATGTGCGAGCCGGTCGGCACCACCAGCTCGCGCGGGGCGAGCGCCTCGAGCGCGCGCAGTTGCCCGCCGCCGAGGCGGCCACGCAGCGCCTCGGCCAGAGGCACACGCGCCAGATGTTCGCGGCGCGTGATCCCGGCGAGGTGGGGTACGAGCCACTGCTCGAGGCTCGCCGTCAACGCTGCATCATCGCTCGCCGGCCAGTCGCTCAGATCGTGGCGATGCAGCGCGCGCACAAACTCCAGGCGCGCCTGCAACCCACGGCTTTCCGCGTCCCAGGGCAGAGCCTGGATGCCCAGCTGCCTGACGCCCTCCAGCATCGCCGCGACCGCGCGCTCATCGTCGGCCACCGGCCGCTGCGCGTCTTCCAGCAGCAGCGCATCGAGGCGACGCACACGCCGCGCCAGCACCGCGCCTTCACGCGGCTCCCAGCCAAAGCGCGCCTCGGTCACGATATGCGACGCAAACAACTGTTCGAGCAGCGCTCGCGTCAACGGCGCCGCCAGATCGATCCGCGCCTCACGCTCGCGATCGTCGAGTTCCACCGCGACGATGAACTCCTCGCGTGCCAACGACACCTGACAGGAAAACGCGGCGCCGCGACCATTGGCGAGCAGGTAGCGCCCGTCGCTACCCTCTCGGTGTTGCCCGATTCGATCCGGAAAGGCCAGCGCCAGCAGCGCGCCCGCCAGTTCCATTGGCAGTGCCGGCTTGCGGCTTACGGGCGGTGCGCCCGGCAGCGCGCGCGCCGCCGCCGCCAGCGATTGCGCACCGCGCCGCACGCGCTCGAGCAGATTTCGATTGGCGTCCTCGCCTGTCAATTCGCCTCGCAGCAACTCCAGACGCGAGCGGATGTCCGGATCGTGCGGCGCGCCGCCCACGCCCCGGCGCAGCACATCGCGCTCGGACAGCAACGCCGAGAGCTGCGCTGCGAGCTCCACGGCGTCAAGGCTGCGGGCGGCCAGCAGCATATGCGCCAGGCGCGGATGAACCGGCAGACGCGCCATGTCACGGCCGACAGCCGTCATGCGCCCGTGCGCATTCAAGGCATCGAGCCGCGCCAGCAGTTCGCGCGCCTGCTGCAGCGTCGCCGCCGGCGGCGCATCGAGCCATTGCAGCCGCGCCGCATCGTCGGTGCCCCAACGCGCCAGCTCGAGCGCCAGCGGTGCCAGATCGGCTTCCAGAATCTCGGGTATCGTCGCTGGCGCCAGGCTCGCGTGCGCGCCTTCACTCCACAGCCGGTAGCAGATACCCGGCGCCACGCGGCCGGCGCGCCCGGCGCGCTGCTCACTGGCGGCGCGCGAGATGCGCGCCACTTCGAGCCGGCTCATGCCGGTTGCAGGATCAAAATGCGACCGACGCACCAGACCGGAGTCCACGACGGCGGTCACCCCGGGAATGGTCAAACTGGTCTCGGCAATATTGGTGGCCAGCACCACCTTGCGGCTGCCGGTTGCGGCCGGTGCGAGCACCGCGTCCTGCGCCGCCGCACTCATGTCACCATACAGTGGCAGCACCTGTACATCCGCCGGCAATCCCGCCTCGAGCAGCAAAGCTTCGACGCGCCGGATCTCGCCGGCGCCAGGCAGGAACACCAGCACATCGCCTGCCGACTCGGTAAGCGCGCGCCGCACGCCCGAGGTCACGACGCGCTCGAGCGAATCCGCGGCAGCAAACGCACCGCCGGATGACCCCACCGCACGCGGCAGCAGCGGCAGCGCGCGTCCCAGATATCGAAGCTCCACCGGGAACGCCCGCCCCGGCACCGACACGACCTCGGCGTCGCCCAGCAGCATCGCCACGCGCTCACCGTCGAGCGTCGCCGACATGATCAGCACTCGAAACGCCGCGCCCAGCTCGCGCCTGGCATCGAGCGCGAACGCCAGACCCAGGTCGGCCGCAAGGCTGCGCTCGTGGTATTCGTCGAAGATCAGGCAGGCGACTTGCTCGAGCGCGGGGTCTTCCTGTAACAGCCGCGTCAGCACGCCCTCGGTGACCACTTCGATTCGGGTGGCGCGCGACACACGCGTATCGAGCCGCATGCGATAGCCGACCGTGTCGCCGATGCGCTCGCCGAGCAGCGACGCCATGCGCCCGGCTACCGCGCGCGCCGCCAGGCGGCGCGGTTCGAGCATCAGAATCTTGCCGCCGTCGACGAAGTCCTCCTGCAGCAGTGCCAGCGGCACCAGCGTGCTCTTACCGGCGCCGGTGGGGGCCTGCAGCACCGCGTCGCGATGCCGGCCAAAAGCGGCGCGCAGCGCGACGGCGAGCGGATGTTGCCGCCCGGGACCAGCGCCTGCCGCTTCATTTCGCAAACAGCTCCTTGACGCCGCCGGAGATCAGCACCGAGATATCGAGCAGCACGCGCGGTAGCGCCAATCCCCCGGGTGAGGCCAGGTACTTGGATTCCCACACCGGATTGAATTTTGCCTTATATCTGCGCAGCCCATCGAAATTGTAGAAGTGCTCGCCGTAGCGGAATACAAAATTACCGACCCGGTGCCAGGCGGGCGCCAGCGGGTGATGCTCGAGGCCGGCGAGGGGCGCCATGCCGAGATTGAGCCAGCGATAGCCTTGGGCGCGGCCCCACAGCATCAATTCCACGAACATGAAATCCATCGCGCCGCGCGGCGCGTCCGGGCCGAAGCGCATCAGATCGACCGCGATCTCGTCGCCGGTACCGGCGATCCACAGGCTCGCAAACGCCACCAGATCCTGCCCACAGCGCACCACGGCCACCGGAAAGTTGCTGATGTAGTCGTGCGAAAACGCACCGACCGAGTAGCTCTTCTCCGCCACCGCCTTATCCTCGAGCCAGGCATCCGAGACCGCCTGCAGCTTCGGCAGCAACGCCGGCAGCTGCTGCGGTTGCAGCACTTCAAAAGCGGCGCCATCACGCTCGGCGCGCCGTCGCTGCGTGCGCAGTTCCGCGCGTGCGCTGCCCTCGAGCGAGAAGTCCGCCAGCGGCACCCGCGCCTCCTCACCGAGTTTCATCACCGCGAGTCCCAGATCGACATACAGTGGCAGGCGCTCGCCGCTGACCTGGTAGAACACGGTCCAGCCGGCGTGATGATCGGACAGCTCGCGAAAGCGCCACACCAGCTCTTCCTGGCTTTCGCGCGCGCCGATCGGATCACCGAGCGCGACCCAGCTGCGGCCGTGGATCTGGTACATCAAGAACGCGTCGTTGGCGGTGCTGAACAGCAAGCGCTTGTCGCCGCTCAACACGGCGTTGGCCATCGCCTGCGAGCAGCTCGCGATCAGGCCGCGCGCGCGCGCGAGATCCTCCACCGAGGCGACGCCAGGCTCGGGTCGCGCCGGACGCAGCAGATTCATCGCCAGAAAAGCCGCCGCCAGCAGCACCACCACCAATGAGGCGCGCAGCATGCGCGGCGCGTCGGCTTCGAAGGCGAATGTCCACCACAGCGAGTGTGAGTAGTCGATGTGCCGATATGCGAAAAAGCCGATCCACACCGCGGTCGAGATCACGATCGCGAGGCTCACGATCCACGCCGGCGTGAAGCGCTGCGCCAGAATCTGCGCCGGTCGGTAGAACGCGCTGCGGCCGAGCCACAGCACCAGCAGCACCAGTGCCAGCATCAGTGCCTGCTCGATCTCCAGACCTCGCAGCAGCGAGGTGACGATACCGGCTGCGAGCAGCCACACGGTGAGCTGATAGGCCGTGGCGACTCGCCGAAACAGCGCGCGCGCAAGAATCAGCAGTGCCAGGCCGATCACGCTTCCGGCCAGATGCGAGAGCTCGAGCACCGCGAGTGGCAGGATGTCACGCAGCACCGACAGGCGCTGATCGATCGTCGGCGTCACACCTGACACCAGCAGCAGAAATCCGGCCAGGAACACCAGCGCGCCGCTGACCTGCGGCACGATTGGCGCGATGTAGGCCGCTGCCAGCTGCTCGATGCGCGCCAGGGCCGGGCGCTGAGCCCGCAGTTCCTGCCCGCCGAACAGCAAGGCTGCCACCAGCAGCGGCAACACGTAATAAACGGCGCGCCAGGCGAGCAGCGATCCCAACAGCTGGTCCGCCGGCACGCTCGGCAGCGCCAGCAGCATCAGCGATTCGAACACGCCGAGGCCACCGGGCACGTGGCTGACGACCCCGGCGGTGATCGCGGTCGAGTAGGCGCCGGCAAAGAACAGCAGTCCGACGCCGCTATCCGCGGGCAACAGCAGCCACAGCACCAGTGCCGACAGCCCCAGATCGACCACCGCCAGCACGATCTGCGGCAGTGCCACCGACGGCGCTGGCGCACGCAGCGCCCAGCCGTGCAGCTCGAATTCGCGCGGCCCGACCAGCGACCACAGCGCATACGCGGCGATCAGCGCCAGCAGCAGCGCGCCCAGCGCCTGTACGATGTGGTGGTTCAAGTGCTGCGGCTGCATCCCCGGATGAGGCGCGAAGATGAATGACACGCCCGCGAGCGCACCCAGTCCGATCGCCGTGGTCACGGTGCAGAAGCCGGCGACCGTCGCCACGTCGGCCGCGTTCAAGCCCGCCGAGGAATAGAGCCGGTAGCGCACCGCGCCGCCGGTAAAGGCCGCGATGCCGAAGTTATGACCGAAGGCATAGGCGATGAACGAGGTGAAAACCGCCAGTCCGTACGGCACCGGCTTGCCGAGATAGCGCAGCGCCAGCACGTCGTAGAAGCCGAGCAGCCAGTAGCTCGCAGCCGTGCACAGCGTAGCGGCGCCGATCGCCGATGCGGGAATCGCGCGCAGGTGCGCCAACACGCTCGACAAGCGGAACTGCGCGAGCTCGCGGTGCAGCGCGAAGGCGACGCCGGCGAACACCAGCAGCGACAGCCCCGGCAGCAGCCAGCGCCGCCACAGTTCCGGCAAATCCTGTCCAGATCGCGCCTCGTCCATCGCGCTGACTACTACGGCTTGTCGCTAGCCGCCGTGGCGCGGGCCAATGCAATCGCCGCGATACACCACCCGGCTATGAGCGCCAGTCCACCGACGGGCGTCAGCACTCCGATCATGCGCGGTGCCCCGGCGAGAATCAGGTACAGGCTGCCGCAGAACAGCAGCACTCCGGCGAACAGCAGCCAGCCGGCGGCACGCAGTGTACGCAGCGGCAGGCGATCGAGCAGCAATCCCAGAGCCAGCAGTCCCAGTGCGTGGAAGAATTGATAGTGCACCGCCGTCTGCAGCACATCGTAGCGCTCCGCGCTCAAGCGGCCTTTCAGCGCATGCGCGCCGAAGGCGCCGATGAGCGTTGCAAGCGCGAGCAGCACGGCCGCGAGCTGACAGAAGCGCCTGGCCTGCGCCTGCATCGCTCAGTGTCCATCCCGCTGTGTCTTGCGAGCCGGCAGGCTCGCCGGCACGCGCGCGGGGACGTGTGGCAGGCCGCAGTGCTGCGTACGGATGGGCCGCGTGGCCTTGGCAGGGGCCGGCCTGGAGCCGGAGGGCTGCGCTCCGGTACCGGGGGGCTGATAGGCGGGCACCAATTGCTGACGAGCGCTGCCGATCAAATCGGCCCGCCTCATTCGCCGCAGCGCTTCCCGCAGCAGCGGCCAGTTGTTCGGATCGTGGTAGCGCAGAAAGGCCTTGTGCAACCGCCGCACACGCAGACCCTTGGGAATGAAGACTGCCTCGCTATCGCGCGTGATGCGTCTCAGCGGATTCTTGCCGCTGTGGTACATCGCGGTCGCGGTGGCCATCGGTGATGGCAGGAACGCCTGCACCTGATCGGCGCGAAAGCCATTGCGCTTGAGCCACAGCGCGAGCTCGAGCATGTCCTCGTCGGTCGTGCCCGGATGCGCGGCGATGAAATACGGAATCAGGTACTGCTCCTTGCCCGCCTCCTTCGAATAGCGGTCGAACAGCTGCTTGAATCTATAGTACGAACCGACTCCCGGCTTCATCATCCTCGACAGCGGTCCTTCGCGCACATGCTCCGGAGCGATCTTCAGATAACCGCCGACATGGTGCTGGGCAAGTTCACGCACGTACTCGGGCGATTCGATCGCCAGGTCGTAGCGTACCCCTGATGCGATCAGGATTTTCTTGATGCCGGGCAGCGCGCGCGCCTTCCGATACAGCTCGATCAGCGGCTGGTGATCGGTGTTGAGATTCGGGCAGATGCCCGGATAGACGCAGGACGGCCGGCGACATGCAGTTTCGATCTCGCGGCTCTTGCAGGCCAGCCGGTACATGTTGGCGGTCGGGCCGCCGAGATCGGAGATCACGCCGGTAAATCCCGGCACGTGGTCACGGATCTCCTCGATCTCGCGCAGCACCGAGTGCTCCGAGCGACTCTGGATGATGCGGCCCTCGTGCTCGGTGATCGAGCAGAAGGTGCAGCCGCCAAAACAGCCGCGCTGAATCGCGACCGAGAAGCGGATCATCTTATAGGCGGGAATATTGGCGTCGCCGTAGAACGGATGCGGCCGGCGCTGGAACGGCAAACCGTAGATCCAGTCCATTTCCTCGGTGGTCAACGGGATCGGGGGCGGATTGAGCCACACGTCTTGATTTCCGTGCGCCTGCACGAGCGCACGGGCATTACCCGGGTTGGACTCCATGTGCAGAATGCGCGAGGCATGCGCGTACAGTACCGGTTGGCCCGCGACCTGCTCGTACGCGGGCATGCGGATGACGCTGCGCTCGCGATCGGCATTGCGCACGCGGCGCACGAAGCGCACGACCTGCGTGCCGTCAGCGGCTGATGCGGCGGCGCGCGGCGCGGGCTCGCTCGGCTTCGGGCTCATCGCGTAGGGATCGACCGGCGGTGCCAGCGGTCCCGGCGCATCCAGATGCGTCGAATCGATCTCGATCCACTGCCCGGTGCTCGCGCCGCGCACGAATGAGGTGCCGCGCACATCGCGGATGTCCTCGATGCGCTCGCCGGCGGCGAGCCGCCGCGCGATCTCGACGATCTGGCGCTCGCCGTTGCCATAGACCAGCAGATCCGCCTTCGCATCCAGCAGGATCGAGCGCCGCACTTTCTCCGACCAATAGTCGAAGTGCGCGATGCGGCGCAGCGATGCCTCGATGCCGCCGATAACGATCGGCACGTCGCGGTAGGCCTCGCGCGCGCGCTGCGTGTACACGATCACCGAGCGGTCGGGCCGTTTGCCGCCGACGCCTCCGGGCGTATAGGCATCATCGCTGCGCACGCGCCGGTCGGCGGTATAGCGATTGACCAGCGAGTCCATGTTGCCGGCGGTGATGCCGAAGAACAGCCGCGGCGCGCCGAGCGCGCGGAAGGCGTCCGCGCTGTGCCAGTCGGGCTGCGCGATCATGCCCACGCGCAGGCCCTGCGCCTCGAGTACGCGGCCGATGATCGCCATGCCGAAACTCGGATGATCGACGTAGGCATCGCCGGTCACAACGATGACATCGCACTGCTCCCAGCCGAGCGCCTGCATCTCGGCCCGCGACATCGGCAGGAACGGCGCCGCTTGCCGTGCGCACGGCGGCGCCCCGCTCAAGGACGGAGCGCTGCCGGCGGGGCGTAGATTTGGAGCGGCGCGCATGGCCGCGCATTATAGACGGCTGCGGCGGCAATACCCGGCCGGCGACCGTGGTAGCAGCTCCGGCATGGTAAAATTGCAGCATCATGGGCCGAAATGCGCATGACGCGATTGTCGTGCGCGGCGCGCGTCAGAATAACCTCCGTAATCTCGACCTCGACCTGCCGTTGAACCAACTGATCGTGGTCACGGGCGTGTCCGGCTCGGGCAAATCCTCGCTGGTGTTCGACACGCTCTATGCCGAAGGTCAGCGCCGTTATGTCGAGACTTTCTCGCCCTATGCGCGCCAGTTCCTCGACCGTATGGACAAGCCGCAGGTGGACCGCATCGAGCGCATTCCACCGGCGATAGCGATCGATCAGGTCAATCCGGTGCGCACGTCGCGCTCGACTGTCGGCACCATGAGCGAGATCAATGATCATCTGAAGCTGCTCTATTCACGCGCCGCGCGCCTGCATTGCCGCCGGTGCGGCCGGCTGGTGCGGCGCGACAGCGCGCAGAGTATCGCCGACGCGCTGCCCGCGGTACTTGCGAGCTTCGAGCAAGCGCTGCTGCTGGTGTGCTTTCCGGTCCCGTTGCCGCCGAAGATGAAGCTCGGCGAACTGCGCGCCGAGCTCGAGAAGCTCGGCTATGTGCGCATCCACCAGCAACAGCCGCGACTGTTGACCGTGATTCAGGATCGCTTACGCCTTGACGCGCAGGACCGCAGCCGTCTGGTAGAGGCGCTCGAGGCCGCGCTGCGCTCGGGCCACGGCCGCGCCAGCGTCCACGTACTCGATGCGGCAGGCCAGGAGCGCACGGTGCTGCGCTACTCCAGCGATCTGCACTGTGCCGAATGCGACCTGCACTATCAGGACGCGACCCAGGGCCTGTTCTCGTTCAATTCCCCGATCGGTGCCTGCGACACCTGCCGTGGCTTCGGCCGCGTGATCGGTATCGATTACGGTCTGGTCATTCCCGACGGCGGCAAATCCCTCGCCGCGGGCGCGGTGCGTCCCTGGCAGACACCCTCGTACAAGGAATGTCAGGACGACTTGCTGCGCTTCGCCGGGAGGCGCGGTATCGCCGTCACCGTGCCGTGGCGAGATCTTTCCGATCACGACCGTCAATGGGTGATCGAGGGCGAAGGCCCGTGGCAGAAGAAAGTCTGGTACGGCGCGCGCCGCTTCTTCGACTGGCTCGAGACCAAAGCCTACAAGATGCATATTCGAGTGCTGCTGTCGAAGTACCGCAGCTACACCCTGTGTCCTGGCTGCCACGGTGCGCGTCTTAAACCCGATGCGCTGCTGTGGCGACTGGGCACCGAGCCGCACACGGCCATCGTCGGGGCGGACAGTTCCGAACTGCCGGGGTTGGCGATCCATCAGGTAATGCAGCTGTCGATCGAGCGCTGCCGCGAGTTTTTCGAGCAGCTGTCGCTACCCAAGCCGCTCGATCAGGCCGCGGATCTGCTGCTCGGCGAGCTGCGCACGCGGCTGAAATTTCTCTGCGACGTCGGTCTGGGTTACCTGACACTCGATCGCCAGTCGCGCACGCTCTCCGGCGGAGAGGTCCAGCGCATCAACCTGACCACCGCGCTTGGGACTTCATTAGTCAATACGCTGTTCGTGCTCGATGAGCCGTCGATCGGCCTGCACCCGCGTGACATGCGGCGCGTGATCGGCGTCATGAAACGGCTGCGCGATGCGGGCAACACGCTGCTGGTCGTCGAGCACGACCCGCAGATCATGATCGAGGCCGATCGCATCGTCGATCTGGGGCCCGGTGCCGGCGAGCATGGCGGCCGCATTGTCTGCTACGGCACGCCGGCCGAGGTCATGGCGCATCCGCGCTCGGCCACCGGCGCCTGGCTCGCGGGCCGTCGCAGCTTGCCGCCGCTGCGCGCGAGTGACGCCGCTCCCGGCGCCGCCGCGGCGGCTGGTGCGATCCGCCTCTATGGCGCCGCCGAGCACAACCTCCGGCACATCGACGTCGAGCTGCCGCTGCATCGATTGGTTTGTCTGACCGGAGTTTCGGGCTCCGGCAAATCGACGCTGGTGCAGGATGTGCTCTACCCGGCGCTGCAGAAGGCCCATGGCAAGCCCACCGAAGCGCCCGGCCGCTTCGACCGGCTCGTGGGCGCCGAGCTGATCGAGGCGGCGGTGCTGATCGATCAGACTCCGATCGGCCGCACCACGCGCTCCAATCCCGCCAGCTATGTGGGCGCTTTCGATGAGATCCGCGCGCGCTTTGCAGCCGAGCCGGAGGCGAAGCTGCGCAAATATACCGCCGGCACGTTCAGCTTCAATTCCGGCAACGGCCGCTGCCCCGCCTGTGGCGGCAAAGGCTTCGAGCATGTCGAGATGCAGTTCCTGTCCGACGTCTACCTGCGCTGCGGCGACTGCAACGGCACTCGCTTCCGCGTCGAGACGCTGCAGATCCGGATCCAGGGAGCGGACGGTCGCCGCAGCAATATCGCCGAGGCGCTCGAGATGACCGCCGCCGAGGCGCTCGGCTTCTTCGCCGGCCGGCCGGCCGTGTGCGCGCGGTTGCAGCCGCTGGTGGATGTCGGACTGGACTACGTGCGGCTCGGGCAACCGGTGCCGACGCTCTCGGGCGGCGAGGCGCAGCGGCTCAAGCTCGCCGGACATCTGGCGGCAGCGGCGCTTGGCCGGCCCAAACCGCGCGATAGCGGCGACGTTGGCAGCGAGGGCGGCAAGCTGCTGATCTTCGATGAACCGACCACGGGCCTGCACTTCGAGGACATCGCGCGGTTGGTGCACGCTTTCGGACTGCTGCTCAAGGCCGGCCATTCGCTGCTGGTGATCGAGCATAATCTCGACGTTATCCGCGCTGCCGACTGGGTCATCGACCTGGGGCCCGAGGGCGGTGAACGCGGCGGTGAGTTGCTGGCGGCGGCCACACCGGCCGGCCTGATGCGCGAGCCGCGTTCGCACACCGGCCGCGCGCTCGCGCAATACGCCGCGGCGACGACCGCGGCGGCGGCCGTATCCGAGCCCGTGGCCAGCTACGCCCGCGCCCTCAGGACATCCGATCATGGCAGCGTAGTCGTGCGTGGAGCGCGCGAGCACAACCTCAAGAACGTGGACGTCGAGATTCCACGCGACCGCTTCACCGTGATCACCGGTGTCTCGGGCTCGGGCAAATCAACCCTGGCCTTCGACATCCTGTTCAACGAGGGTCAGCGTCGTTATCTCGAATCCCTCAATGCCTACGCCCGCCAGTTCGTGCAGCCCGCGGCGCGACCGGACCTCGATGCCATCTACGGCATCCCGCCCACCGTGGCCATCGAGCAGCGCGCCAGCCGCGGCGGCCTCAAGAGCACGGTCGCGACCCTGACCGAGATCTATCACTTCCTGCGGCTGATCTACGTGCGACTGGGCACGCAGTACTGTCCGGACTGCGAGGTCGCGATCGCGCCGCAGAGCGCGGAGTCGATCGTCGCGCAACTGCTAAGAAATCATCGCGGCCAGTCGATCCAGCTGCTGTCACCGCTGATAGCGCATCGCAAGGGTCATTATCGTGAGCTCGCCCGCTGGGCGGCCGCGCGTGGCGCGGCGGAGTTGCGGGTCGATGGGCATTTTGTACCGACCGAACCGTTCCCGAGTCTGAAGCGCTTCGTGGAACATAACATCGAGCTGCCGATCGCCAAGCTGCTGTGCACACCGCGCCAGGAAGCGGCGCTGCGCGCTGCGGTGGACAGCGCCCTCGAGCTGGGCAAGGGCGTCGCGCACGCGCTCACGCCTGGGGGCAGGATCGAAATCTTCTCCGCCCGCCGCGCCTGTCCGTCCTGCGGTCGCGGCTTCGCTGAGCCCGATCCGAGACTGCTATCGTTCAATTCCAGCCAGGGATGGTGCGAGCGCTGTTTCGGCAGCGGTGTGCGGCTGGAGAATTTCGGATCCGATCAGACCGGCGAGGAAGCGCAGTGGTCGGCGAGCGCGCTTGATGCCGGCGACGGCACGGCCGCGCATCAGTGCGAGAGCTGCCATGGCGCACGACTCAATCCGGTCGCGCTGCACTTGCGCTTTCGCGAACGCTCGATCGCCGAGCTGACCGCACTGCCGATCAAGCAGCTGCGTGCGTTGTTCGAGCAGCTGCGGCTCGGCGCGCGCGAGAGCGCGATTGCGCTCGATGCGCTGGCCGAGATCGGCAGTCGCCTGGGCTTTCTCGAGCGCGTGGGCTTGGGCTATCTGGCGCTCGATCGCGCGGCGCCCACGCTCTCGGGCGGTGAGGCGCAGCGCATTCGTCTGGCGGCGCAGCTCGGTTCGAATCTGCAGGGCGTGTGCTACGTACTCGATGAGCCGACGATCGGTCTGCATCCGCGCGACAACGCGGTGCTGCTCGATGCGCTTGATCAGCTTGCGGCTGCTGGCAACACCCTGGTGGTGGTCGAGCACGACGAAGACACGATTCGCCGCGCCGATCACATCATCGATTTAGGTCCGGGTGCCGGCGTGCGCGGTGGACGCGTGGTAGCTGCCGGCACCGCGCAGGCACTGCAGCGCAATCCCGAGTCGGTCACCGGGCGGTATCTGGCCCGACCGCTGCGGCATCCGTCGAGTCCACGCCGATCCACCAACGGCGGCAGCGACGCACTCGAGATTGAGGCCGCGAATCTGCACAACCTGCGCAATATCGACGTGCGCATTCCGCTGGGCCGGCTGGTAGTCGTGACCGGCGTATCCGGTTCCGGCAAATCGTCGCTGGCGCGCGATGTGCTCTACACCAATCTGCGCGCACTCGTGACCTCAAAGTCACGTGCGCCGTTGATCGGCGCCAGCGGGCTGCGCGGTGCGGACCGGATCGCCCGCGTACTCGAAGTCGATCAGACGCCAATCGGCCGCACGCCGCGTTCCTGCACGGCGACCTATGTCGGCTTCTGGGACGACATTCGTCGGGTATTCGCGGGCACCAGCGAAGCTCGCGTACGCGGCTACGACGCCAGCCGTTTCTCCTTCAATACCAGCGGCGGTCGCTGCCCCGACTGTGAGGGCGCCGGCACGCGTACCATAGAAATGAGCTTCCTGCCGGACGTCAAGGTATTGTGCGAGCGCTGCGGCGGCAAGCGCTTCGACCGCGAGACGCTCGAGATTCAATGGCGCGGCCGCTCGGTGGGCGAAGTGCTGGCGATGAACGTCGAGGAGGCGGCGGAGTTTTTCGCCGCACATCCGCGCATCGCGCGGCCGCTGACGCTGCTCGCCGACGTAGGCTTGGGTTACCTGACCCTCGGGCAGCCGAGCCCGACGCTCTCGGGCGGCGAAGCACAGCGAATCAAGCTGGTCGCGGAACTGGCGCGGCTCACGCCATCGCTACGGGCCCGCCACGGACGTACGCTCTACGTACTCGATGAGCCGACGGTCGGATTGCACATGGCGGACGTCGAAAAGCTGATCGTGGTGCTGCACCGGCTGGTCGACGCCGGTCACTCGGTGGTCGTCATCGAGCACAATCTGGACGTCATGGCCGAAGCGGACTGGATCATCGACCTCGGACCGGAGGCCGGGGCGGGCGGCGGCCGCGTCGTCGCGGCCGGCCCACCGGCGGCAATTGCGGCGCGCCAGGCGCGCTCGCATACTGGCGCGGCACTGGCGCGCTTCCTGCGCGAGCGCGCGGCCTAAAGAGCCGCGGACACGGCGAGTACGCAAGTCATGGCCCACAACCTCGTCTGCTGGAAATGCGGCGCCGATCTGGCGGCGCTGACCCTGCCGCTGTCGCGCCGCGATGAATGCGCGCACTGCCGCGCCGAGCTGCACGTCTGCCGCATGTGCGTCGATTACGACGAGCACGTCGCCAAGAAATGCCGCGAACCGATCGCCGAAGAGGTCAACGACAAGACCCGTGCCAATTTCTGTGATTACTTCGCCCCGCGTCCAGGCGCCTATATCGCACCGGAGACCAGTGCCGCGGAGCGCGCCCGTGCGGAGCTCGCCAGGCTTTTCGGCGGCAAGTCCTAGTCGAGCGGGCGTTACTGCCTAGGAACCCATTCGCTCCGACAGGCGCTCGAACAGGCGGCCGAGTCGCGAAGCTTTGTTCTTGACCGGTTTGGCCCTCACCTGGGCCGCACCCGATTTGTTGATCAACGGTTCACGCCCGTCGTCCATCTGCAGCTCTCCGGCGCCGAGGATCTCGAGCGTTTCCTCGAGCGTCATCGTTTTGGTCTTCGAGCGGCCATGAACCGCACCCTGCGTCCGCAGCTTGGCGCGCTTGCCGGGTGCACCGCGTCCTGGGCGAGGAGCGCCGCTGCCGGGCTTGGCGGCCGGCGACCCAGTGCGCTCCTTATCTTCAATGAAATCGAAGTCGGCCTTCGGCGGCGTAGCGGGCGCTGCGGCCTTCGCGGGCGGGTTTGCAGTCACTATCGGCTGCCCGGCCGCGCGCTTGGCGCGCTCACGCTCACGTGACGTCACCGGCACCACCGACACGGTCGAGAACTCCGAGCGGACATAATGCGCGACCTGCCGGGCCGAGACTGCATCGGTGAAAAAGCCCAGGCGAAGACCATACCACCGCCGTCCGTCACGATTGCCTTCCGCACCATAGAGCGTATAGGCACTGAATATCGCCAGCTGCGGCACCTGAGCGATATCCATGGGCTGCACTGACCACATCAATTGCACCGCGTAGTAGGGGTTCTCATTGCGCGGCTGCGCCTCGGCTCCCGTGCCTTGCCACGCGCCGGCCCGCTCCGCCGCCGGCATAGCCATCGCCACCGTCGTGCCAGTCGCAGCAGTCGCAGTCGCCGTGGTGGTCGCGGCAGTTGCAGCGGCCGTCGGCGAGCGTCCGGCGGGCGACGTCGGCGTGGCCGTCGCCGCGCCAGCGCCGTGTTCCAATACCGCCAGTACGCCGCTATCGCTGATATCGACCGCGCCTTCTACCGGCGCGCCCGACCCACGCGCGGTCGAATTGCCGCTCGGCGCGCTGGCCGCCGGCTTGAGCTCCGCCATCGCACGCAGCACCGGCGCGCGCGCGCTGGTGTCATCGAGTGAAGCGATCGCCGCGCGGACATCATGCAATGACCGGGTAGCGGCTTCATGCTCGGCTTTGACACTTTGGCATTCGGGTATGCGACGGCCTTCGTGGGGCACCGGCGCGAGCGCAGCGGCACCGACGACGGTATCCTCGGCGACCGCTGCTGCGGCTATCTCGGGCGCTCGCGTGAGCGGTTGCGCCGCCGCCGCAGGCGTCGAATCGAGCGGTCGATCCAGCTCTGCCGGCGCCACCTCAGTAGCGATCGTGGGCGCTGCGGCCGCGACGCCTTGAGCGGCGGCGGCGCGCAGCCGCTGCCCGGGCGCGAGGCCGGCCCAGGCCCCCGGATAGATTTCACGCACGATGTCGAGCAGCTTCTCGGCCTCTTCCTGCGTATCGAAATACCCCATGTGCAACCGAAAGCGCTCGCGTGACTCTTCGCGTCGGCGGGAAACAAAAAATGAAAAGCGCTTCAGCCCCGCGTGATCCGGCGGCGTGAGCGCGACCGGCGACGTGGACGAGCAGAGATTGATGACGAAAGCGTTGCGCGGAGCGGCGCCCGGCAGTGACGTGCCGTGCGTATCGACAGTGGATTGCTCCGCGAGAGTTGCCTGTTGCATGTGCTGTTCCCCGATGCCCAAGACCCATTCAGGTGGCGGCACCCCGAAGACATGCAACGCGGCTGACACCGAGCCCGACGTCGGCCTGGCGGCGCGATTATCGGCTCTGCGGCAACCCCGCTATCCCTACCATGCTTCGGGACCGGTGGCTTTGCGTCCCTGTCTTGCGACAGGTTTGCCCTTCAAGTCACGCGTTCAGTCTGACACTTTTTAGCGACACGTCAAGGTCGAAATGCTTGCATTTATGCGTACTGACGCGAACCGCACAGTTCGACGGGAATTTGTCAAATAAAGCCTCAGCGCGTCATCCGACAGCGCGCCGCAGCAATGCCGTCGAGCCGCTGCGCTGTGCGAGGCGCTCGGTGACGTCGGCGACATTCATCGGCCGGGCGAGCACGTAGCCCTGCGCCACATCGCAGCCGCGCTGGCGCAGATAGTCGAGCTGCGGCAGTGTCTCGACGCCTTCGGCCACGACCTGCTTGCCGAGCGCGCGTGCCATGTCGATGATCGTCGCCAGCAGCGTCGTCGCCTGGTAGTTGTCGGGCACTTCGCTCATGAATGAGCGATCGATCTTGATCGCATCCACCGGATGCTGCCGCAGGTGATTCAGCGACGAGTAGCCGGTGCCGAAATCATCCAACGCCACCCGTACGCCAAGCGCCGCCAGATTGCGCAAGGCCAGCCGTGCGTCCTCTTCCGCAAATACCGTCTCGGTGACCTCGAGTTCGAGGGTCTGCGGCGGCAACCCCATGCATTCGAGCGTCTGACTCACGAGCTGCACGAAGTCCCCGGCACGCAGCTGTTGCACCGACACGTTGAGCGCCAGGCGGCCCGGCGCGATACCTTCGTCGCGCCACATCGCCAGTTGACGACAGGCGCTCTCGAGCACCCAGGTGCCGATCTCCACGATCAGCCCGCTCTGCTCGGCCGCCGGTACAAAATCCTTCGGAAAGCGCAAACCCTCCCGCGGGTGCTGCCAGCGCACCAACGCTTCCAGTCCGACCAGTTCGCCATCCTGCAAGGCGTATTGCGGCTGGTAGTACAGCGCGAATTCGCGGCGGCGCACCGCGCGGAACAGTCCGCTCTCGGCCAGCTGCATCGACGCGCGCGCCATCTTGCTGTCGAAGAACACGGCGCGTGAACGGCCGCTGTCCTTGGCCTGATACATCGCCAGATCGGCGTTGCGCAGCAGCTCCTCGATGGTGTTGCCATCCTCGGGGAAGCGCGTGATACCGATGCTCGCCCGCACCTGATGATCGCGCCCGGCGATGTTCACCGGCCGCTGCAGCGATTCAATGATGCGCTGTGCTATCTCGCTGACCGCTTCGGCCGACGTCACCTGACACAGGATGACGGTGAATTCATCGCCACCGAGCCGTGCCACGGTGTCGCCGTCCTTGACACAGGAGCGCAGACGCTGTGCCACGATGGTCAGCAGCTGATCGCCCGCGATATGGCCGACGGTATCGTTGACCCTCTTGAAATGATCGAGATCCACGTACAACAGCGCGCCGCACGGCGAACCCCGGGCCGCGCTCTCGAGCTCCTGCGATAGCCGGTCCCGAAATAGCACTCGATTCGGCAGCGAGGTCAGCGAATCGAAATGCGCCTGGCGATAAAGCCGTGCATCGCAGTCCTGGTTGGACAGGGCGATCTGCAATCGCGACGTACATTGCAGGCCGTAGCGCACCAGATCCTTCGACGGTTCCATCATGCCGCGGTAGCCAACCGACAGCATTGCCGCGACCTCGCTGCCGGCGAAGATCGGCCATACATAGCAGATCTCGGCGCCGCGCTCACGCAGGGGCTCGAGAAAGCGGTAGCGGTCCAGGTGATGGGGCTGCACCGCTATTCCCTGCGGCGCTTGCTGCAGTGATAGTGTGATCTCTGGATCGAGATTGATGCGGCTGACCGGACTAAGGGCGCCGTCCGCGCCCGCCACGAACGAGCGCGCATGGCCCGGCGCGTCGCGATCGAGCAATGCCACCGCGGCGACCTCTGAGTCCGTCAGTGCGCACACGCGCAGCAGGATCGGCTCGATCGATTGCTCCAGGTCCGCGGCTTCGAGCAACAGCCGATCGATCTCGGCCAGTCGCTCCTGTGCGCTCCATTTGCTTTCCAGCGCCGTGATCGCGAGGTTATAGGACTGCGCCACCGCGCGCGGCGTGTCGGCGGCGCCTTGCAGACTGACACGCTGAAACTGTCCCTGTCGCAGCGCCGCGAGCGCCGCATCGAGCCGAGTCAGTACCGGCTGCCAGCGGCCGGTCAGGTACCGGGTGGCGAAATAAACGGCGGCCGCCCCGAGCAGCAGCAGCGACAACGCATCATTGATGAACGACAGCGCAGCCGGGCGCGCCTGCGCGAGTTTTCCATAGACCACGACATTCCACGGCGGTCCACTCAGCAGGGCGGATTGGACATCGAGCCGGACCATGCCACCGCGCCAGGCGGCACCGCCCTGTTGCCAGTCGCGCAGCCCCGGCCGCCCCTCACCGTGCCCGTCGATTGGCGTGCGAGCGAACATCCGCAATATCTCCGGGGGCAGCGACGTGCCCTCGAACACAATGTGTTCGGCCGAATCGAACACCACCATCGATTCCTGATTCGGCAACTCATCGGCGCCCTGCCAGAGCCAGCCCGGATCGAATTCAAAGAATCCAAGCTGCGGCGAGTTGGCGCAGTTGACCAGGTGAACCAGGTAGATGCCGGTAGGGGGCGCCTCGGGCATCACGACCTTCAGCAGACTCTGGCCGGCTTTGAGCTTGAGTCGGTCGGTGGGCCCGATCGACGATATCCCGGCGATCGGCTCGGGCTGATCGCTGTCATTGCCTGCGGACTCCTTGAAGGGGACCAGCACGACGCCGTGGAAGGCATCGGCGGTCAGCATGCGTTCGCGCAGCAGCGCGCCGCCCGTGCCGCCATCGGCCGCCGTCAGGTAGCGCACCAGCGCATCGGCAAGCTCCAGGCGCCCGCGCAGTTCGCGCGAAAAGCTCTGCGCGGTGCCGTTGACCCGATCGGTGACAATTTCATTGCGGTCGGTGACCACTTCATGGATCCGGATCCAGCTCGCGGCCACCAGCCCGACCAGGGCCGTAAGCGCGATGACCGGCGCCATGCGCCGCCACATCGATGGCGGCTTACCCTGTACCACAGCATTCATGAAGTTAGGTGGCTGGCTCGCGATGGAAGGGGCAGCAATGACTCTGTAACATTGGATTTAACGACACAGACCACGGCGATTCAGTGTCTTAGCGCAAACTCCCCGCATCGCTTTAGCGGCAATAATGTGAATTACGTCACGGACGCGTCGGTTCGCCTCCAGGAGTTGGAGCCCGCCGCACTGCGGATGCCCTCGTAGGTATAGCGGTATGTGCCGCGGCGGCCGCTGCACGCGGCCCCGCACATAGCCGCCGCCACGGTCGCGGCCGGAATCGCGCGAAAGCGCGACCAGCGACCCAGCAGCAGCGGATTCACCAGCCGCATCGCCACCTGCGCGCTCAGCTCGAGCACGCGCAGGTCGCGGCGAGCACCGAGCAGCAGCGAGGGTTGCAGGATGTCGAGCGCGCGAAAGCGCAGGCCCTCCACCGCCTTCTCCATTTCACCCTTCACTCGCAGATAAAAATTCTTCGACGCCGCATTCGCGCCGAGCGCTGACACCACCACCAGGCGCTCCGCGCCGCAGGCGAGCGCGAGCTGGGCGAATTCGAGCACCAGATCGTGATCGATGGCGCGAAACGCCGCCTGGCTGCCGGCGTCGCGGATCGTGGTGCCGAGGCAGCAGAATGCATCCTGACATTGCAGCCCTTTGAGCTGCGCCTGTAGCGAGGCCTCGAAGCGCACCACGCGATTGGCCATCCGCGGATGATCGAACGGCAGCGGGCGACGCGACAGCGCATGCACCCGCGCGTACTGCGGCGCCTGCAACAGCAGCCGCAGCAACTGGCCGCCGACCAGGCCGCTGCCGCCGGCAACGAGCGAGATCCTCCCTGCGCTTTCAGCCATGCATCGAGCTTAAAGTCGGGCCGTCCGGAATTCCAGGCACGCTTCACAGCGGCAGCGATATCTGCCCGCCACGCGCCGGCGCCCGGAAATGCTCGCCCGACAGCTCGCGCATGCGGCCCATCGACAGGCCTCGGCGCTTGCAGGCCAGTGCAAAGCGGTCCCGCAATAGCTGCGCCCAGGCGCCGCTGCCGACCATCCGGCTGCCAAAGCGCGGGTCGTTCTCGCGACCCTCGCGCGCGCCGCGGATCAGCGACATCACGTGTTCGGCGCGGTGGGGCAGATGCTCGTCCAGCCATTGCCGGAACAAGGCCTTGAGCTCATGCGGCAGGCGCAGCAGCACGTAACCGGCCCGCATGGCGCCATGAGCGGCGATCGCGGCAACGATGCCTTCGATTTCCGAGTCGTTGACCGCCGGAATGATCGGTGCCACCAGTACTCCCGTGGGCACGCCGGCCGCCGACAGCTCCCGCACCACGCGTAACCGCGCCTGCGGTGAGGCCGCGCGCGGTTCCAGCGTGCGTTTGAGCTCCGCGTCGAGGCTGGTGATGCTGACGAATACCTGTACCAGCTGCTCGCGCGCGAGCGCGCGCAACAGATCGAGGTCGCGCAGGATCAGCGTACCCTTGGTGATGAGGCTCACCGGATGGCGCGTACGCTCGAGCACCTCGAGCAGCCCGCGCGTCACCTGCAGCTCGCGCTCGACCGGCTGATACGGATCGGTATTGGCGCCGATGGTGATCGGCTTGACCACGTAGCCGGGGGCAGCGAGCTCCTGTTCCAACAAGCGAGCGGCGTCCGCCTTATAAAATATCTTGGTCTCGAAGTCGATGCCGGGCGATAGATCCATGTAGGCGTGGCTCGGCCGCGCATAGCAGTTATGACTGACCAGCCCGTTCGCGATGAAATCTTCGGTTCCCGTCGTGATGTCGTAGAGCCGCATGGCGCAGCCTAGAGGCTCGATCGAAGCTACTCCCAGCCGGGCCGCGCTCTTCACGCACTGCTCCGAGATATCGCGCTTACGAGAGATTGCGGAATCGACGGTATGGAAGAGTCGCAGGTGCTCCCGCAATCCGCCGAGCACGCGCACGAAGTCTATCGGGTTTCCTGCGTCGCGGGGCACGTGCTCAACGCAGAACTTGAAATCGAATGTCCGCAGCGACTCACCGATCCAGCCAATGATTGCCGGGTCCGTATTGGGGATGCGCACGATCCCGCCGCTATAGCTGCCCTCGGCATCGAAAATCCCGGCCAGAAAACCGGCGCGCCACGACCGAGAGGGGCAGCAGGGCCAGGCGATCAGCTCGCGAACCCGCTCCACTTTCCGGCGTGCGTGGGTACGGATCGCTTGCATGGGCCGGCGGCTTGCCGAGACGGCGGTGAACGCGAAGCGCTGCGTCTCGACACTCGCGCGTTGCAGCCAGTCCTGGGCGCGTTCCAGTGCCTGCGTATCGCATAACGCCAACGGGAATTGGTACTGAAGGCTCTGGCCGCGGCCGAGACGGAAATGCGAATGCTCACCGAGCAGCCCATCGCCGCGGATGAGGCCGCTCAAGTATCCCCTCCGATAGTCGGCGTCTTTCTCCGGCGCTGCAGCAAATGCACCGGTGCCCATAAGCTTGTTTCCGGTGGTGAGGTGGGGCCTGCGGGCTGCGCCGCTTTGCGTCCCCGTCACGAATTTCCAGCCACGCTCGGTCAGAAAGCGGTGATCCGCGCCGGCCACCAGCACAGTGCCGTCCTCAAGCGTGATTCGGTGCGCAGGCTTGATGACGCTCCAGTGCGCGAGGACCCGTGTCTTTACGTACCGTCGGTAGCAGCCTTGACGGACCGTACCGTAGATCGCGTCGCCGGTCCGAATCTCCGCGAGCGGCCGCGTTGTGCCGTCCGCCAGCAGGATGGGTGTGTCCCCCGACAGGCAGTAGATGCAGCCGTGCTCGCAGCCGCGATAAGGATTGATCGACTGCTCGAACGGAATGTCCGGCGAGTCGTTGCGCGTGATGATCGAGCGCGCCGGTTCTGGACGGACCTGCGTCGCGATCGAGTCCGGCAGCTCATCGCGATACCAGCCATCGTCCACGGCCTCGATGTCACGGCTGAGGAACCGCGGCTGCGGGTTCCCGAGAGCGCCTCGCCCCTTATAGACCGCCATGAGGCATACTGTACATATATACAGTATCTGGGTAAATGGCCGCGGCACCCTCTTCAAGGGCGGGGCGGTGACGCCGGCTCGCCGACGCCGCCGGCTCGCCGATCAGCTGCCCAGGAACATTCGATAAGCCGGGTTCGCGGTCTCGTCGAGGTATGCGTAGTGCAGATCGAGCAGATGCTGCAGGAAATCCGCGCGTTCCGCCTTCGGCACCTGTATGCCGGCCAGCACGCGGCCGTAGTCTGAGCCGTGGTTCCTGTAATGAAACAGGCTGATGTTCCACGAGGTCCCGATGGACTTCAGGAACCGCAGCAGTGCCCCCGGGCGCTCCGGAAACTCGAAGCGATACAGCAGTTCGTCCACGGCCGCGTCAATGCCCGGCGCCTCGATGCGCCGCGCCTCGATGAGCGGCGCGTGGCCGCCGATCATGTAGCGCACGTGCAGCTTCGCCATTTCGTTGCCGCTCATGTCGATCACCTGGTAGCCGGCGCCGCGCAGCTGCGCAATCACTGCGTGGGCCTCTTCGTGACCGTGACCCAGCGCGAAGCCGACGAACACGTGGGCACGCTCGCTGCCGTGATAGCGATAATTGAACTCGGTGATGCTGCGCTGACCGAGCGTTTCGCAGAATTGCAGGAAGCTGCCTGGCCGCTCGGGGATCTCCACCGCCAGTAGCGCCTCGCGTTCGGCGCCGAGATCGGCGCGCTCGGCCACGTGCCGCAGCCGATCGAAATTCATGTTGGCACCGCTGTTGATGGCGACCAGCCGCTGGTCGCCGCCGCCGCCGCCGCCGCGCTCCAGATAGCGCTTGATTCCGGCCACCGCGAGCGCTCCGGCCGGCTCGGAGATGGCGCGCGTGTCCTCGAAGATATCCTGGATCGCGCCACAGATCTCGTCGGTATCGACCAGCACGATCTCATCTACGTAGCGGCACGCCAGCTCGAAAGTCTCCTCGCCGACCCGGCGCACAGCCACGCCGTCGGCAAACATGCCGACGCGCTCGAGCGTCACGCGCTTGCCGGCTTGTATGGATTCGTACATCGCCGCGGCGTCCTCCGGCTGCACGCCGATGATCCTGACGCGCGGATAGAGCTGCTTGACATAGGCGGCGATGCCGGCGATCAGGCCGCCGCCGCCTATCGGCACGAATATCGCGTCGAGTTCACCCCCAGTCTGACGCAGGATCTCCATGCCGATCGTGCCCTGGCCGGCGATCACGTCCGGATCGTCGAACGGATGCACGAACACCAGATGGCGCTCGCGCGCCAATGTCAGCGCATGCTCGTAGGCGGTGTCGTAGATGTCGCCATGCAGCACCACTTCGCCGCCGAGGTCCATGACCGCCTGCACTTTGATCGTCGGCGTGGTCTGCGGCATCACGATGAGCGCCGGCACCGAGCGCTTGCGAGCCGCCAGCGCCACACCCTGTCCATGATTGCCAGCCGAAGCGCAGATCACGCCGCGCGCCGCGGTCGCCGCCGACAGATGCGCGATCTTGTTATAGGCGCCGCGCAGCTTGAAGGAGAACACCGGCTGCAGATCTTCGCGCTTGAGCAGGATCCGGTTGCCCAGTCGACGCGACAGCCGGGGTGCTACCTCCAGCGGCGACTCTATGGCGACGTCGTAGACGCGCGCCTTGAGTACGCGCTGCAGATAATCGTCGGTCATCGAATGAGGAAACCTGGACCTGAGGCGGCGAAGCTTAAGCTATTCGCCGCCCCCGGCACAGGAGCAGGGCTCAGCCGGCCCACCTCAGCCGGCACGTTCCTGGGGTGATCGCTCCGGCGGTGGCCTCACCACGAAACGGAACTCGCTCTTGCCCAGCGTTACGATGTCGCCTTCCTTGAGCGTGCGGCGGTTGATCCGTTCCGCATTGACATAGGTGCCGTTGGTGCTGTTGAGATCTTCAATGACGGTCTTCGAGCCATAGAGCAGCACCACGGCGTGGTGGCGGCTGATGAACTCCGCATCGATACGGATGTCATTGTCGGGCGTACGCCCGATCGTGGTGCGCCGCCCCAGCAGCTGCACGATGCCGGTTTCCCCGTGGGTGCGCACCAGCATGCGCGTCGGCTCGGCAGCCCCTAGGTGTTCGAGATTCTGCTGAATGTTGCCCAGCACGGCCGCGCTGCTCGCGGTCTCGGTCTCCAGCCGCTTGATCAGCGCATTGCGCTGTTCGAGCGATTCGCGCACCGCATCGAGCTGCGCGTGCAGATCGCCAATGTCCTGAGCCTGCGCGCGAATCTGTGCTTCGAGCGCGAGATGACGCTCCAGCGCGGCCTTTGCCGCGGCCTCGGCGGCCGCCTGCTGCCGTTGCTGCTCCGAGCGCAACGCCATCGCTTCGGCCTCGAGTTTCCCCACCCGCTCCTTCTCGGTCGCGATTTGCGCGAGCAGATTTTCCTCGCGCGCAGCGTGCAGCTTGATGCGTTCGGCGATCTCACGCTCCAACGCCGCGAGGCGCTGAGAGCGCTCACTGATCACCGATTCGCGGTCTCCGAGCATCGAATCGAAGAGCTGGCGCCGGCCTTCGAGGCTCCGCAGGTTTTCGCGGAAACGCTCGGCGTGCGCCCGAGCCTGCGCCAGATCGCTCTCGAGCGTGCGCAGGCGCTGCGCTTGCGCCTGGCGTTCCTTGAGCGCGGCGCTGGCCGAAGCTTCGTGCGATTCGATCGCGGCATGTGCGGCCGCCGCGTCCTCGCGCGCGGCCTTGAGCTCGGCGCGCAGCGTGTCGCGCTCGGCGGCGGCGGCCGCGTAGTCGCCGCCGACCGTCGCGTTCTGCGACTCCAGCTCGGCGATGCGGCGCTCCCGCAGCCCGACCTCACGTTCGAACATCGACAGCTGCTCGCTCTTGCGATTGAGCAGCTGCTCGAGTTCACGCAGGTTCGTTGTCAGATTGCCAAGGTTCTGTTCGAGCTGGCCGCGACTTTCGGTAACCGAAGCCAGATCGGAGCGCAGTGCGCCGATTTCCGCGTCGCGCAGGCTCTGCTCGAGGCGCAGTTCGTGCGTGGCGTCATCACTCCGAGCGGTGTCCGCCGGTCGCGCGGCGGCTGAGCCTCGAGCCGTTGTCGACGCACGCGCGGCCCCTGGAGCCATCCACGAGTCGGTGGCGCCCAATGGGTCATCGGCGCCAATGGCGTTGGAAGCACCCGGCAGAATGGGCAGTTCTGCGGTGACTTCCAGATCGGCCGTGCTTGGCGTCTCGTGTCGCGTAGCCATCAGATCACCTTGAGCTCGCATCGGCGCGGCCACGTACCGCGCCCGCCATCTGGACCGGGGTATGTGTGCAAGGACTTGGGCCGGACATCGACTTCTCCTGCAAGCCTAAGCCAAACCCAAAAAAGTTCGTAACTGCGTCGCCTGACGCTCGAGTGCAGCGCCATCGTGCCCGCTCGCCTCCGCCGCCCGCAGGTCGATTACCAACGATGGCTGCCGCAGCAATCGCGCCTCGCTTCTTACCGGCTCCGTATCCGGCGACAGCACGACGCGCCCAATCTGGCTCGGGCGCTGCTGCGCTATCGCCAGCGCGATCGCGACACCGCTCTCGTGCGCCAGCAGATCGATATGCCGCAAATGCATCGAGTCGAGCAAGTCACCGAGCGCGGCCGCGAGATCCGCGCTACTGGCGTGCGACGGCACCGGATCCGACTCGCCGCAGCCCGGCAAATCGGGCGCATAAACGCAACGGTCGCGCCCCAACGGCGTGAGCAGTGGGCGAAAGAATCGTCCGGAGCCGGGGGCACCGGCAATGCACAGCAACGCGGTCGCCTCTTCAAAGCCGCCGCCGGCCGGAATGGCGTAATGCACATGCAGTTGGCCGTAACGACAGTCGAAATAAGCGCGGCGCACGCGCGGCTCGGAAGCAGCGGGAAGGACGGCACTTCGAACTCTGTTCATGCAGTGAATCACCCCTGGTGTGAGGCAGGCGCCACCCAAGCGCGGCGCTCGGCGCGCCGTTCCGGGCCGCCACCCTATGGCTATGGGCGGCCATTATTCCTTAACGCGCCGGCCCGCCATGCGACACACTACCCAACTTCTGCGTTCTCTCCGACCGGGCCCCGGGTCCGCGCGACCCGCCGCCAGCCGACCCCAGGCAGTGTAAGCGGTCGCCAGCGCTCGCCCCAAGGGGGGCCCCCCGCCAACTGCTCGCCGGCGACCGCGCACAAGCCGCCACAAGCCGCCACAAGCCGCGATAGGCCGCGATAGGCCGCGTCGCGACCACGGCCACCCGCAATCGCCCTGCGGCCTCAACATAACGAGACCGAGGTGCCGCTGTTAGCGCTTCTGTTCCGGGTCGGCGTGCAGATAGTGCAGGAACCGATGCACGACCGGCGCAAACACGACCGCGGTCGCGACCAAGACGGCAAAGCCTGAATACAGGGCGTAGGTCCCGGCAAAGAACTTGCCGGCCCAGGTCGCCGGTGTGGCAATGGGCCCCATGCCTGACAGGATCATGGCCGCATTCTCGTAGGCATCGATCCAGATCAGCCCGACGAGCCAATGGTAGCCGGCCATGCCGAACATCAGCGAGATCGCGATCAGCACCACGCCGATCGCAGCACTCAGCGCCAACCGGCGCAGAAAACGCGGCCATCGCAGCAGCGGCTGCGACAAACGCTCGTACTGGCCTAATGCTCGCAACAGAATTCCGCGCTGCAGGCCATGCGTTCATTGTAGGCCCGGCGCCTGGTCGGTTGCATGATGCGACTGCGGGCGCCCCCTAGGCCGCGCCGAACTGCTTGAACCAGCCCAACATCTGCTGCCACGCCGCCTGCGCATCCTCAGGGTTGTAACTTGAGCGGTAGTCGGCGTTGAAGCCGTGTTCCGCATCCGGAAACACCACCAGCTCATTCTTGAACTTCGAGTTCTCGAGTGCGCCGCGCATCTGCTCGATGCTTTCCGAGGTGATGCCGCGATCCTTGCCGCCGTAGAACGCGATCACCGGCGCCTTGAGCTCGCCGACGATATCGATCGGATTGCGCGGCTGCAGCTCGGTCGGATCGCCGACCAGCCGGCCATACCAGGCAGCACCCGCTTTCAGGTCCGGATTGTGCGCGGCGTATAGCCACACGATGCGGCCACCCCAGCAGAAACCGGTGATCGCGAGTTTGCCGGTGTTCGCCTTGCCGGAAGCGCGGGCGTAGGCGACGCAGGCATCGAGATCGGCCATGACCTGCGCGTCCGGCACCTGCTGCACGATCGGCATCAGGGCCTTGATGTCGGTAACGTTGTGAACGTCGCCCTGTCGCGCGTACAGCTCGGCGGTAATCGCGAAATAGCCCAGCTTCGCCAGCCGTCGACACAGGTCCTTGATGTGCTCGTGCACGCCGAAGACTTCCTGCACCACGAGCACGGTCGGAAAGCCGCTGCCCCTGGCGGGCATGGCGCGATAGCCCGGCAGTTCAACGTCCTTCGTCGGGATCTTGATTTCGCCGGCCACCAGGCCGGCACTGTCGGTGGTGATAACGGTCTCTGCATTCACCGGCCGTACGGCGAGTGCGAAACCTGATGCCAGCGCCGTGACCACCAGCTCACGCCGCGAAAACTCGAGCGGCGGCATCACGTTGCGTACGTCCGGATGAAAGTTGGTGGCCATGCAAATCCCGATGCTTGCCTGCAAAGTACTTGCTACTTTGCAACGCTCGCAATTGCGGATGCAAGCCGTTCGGTGCCTTTTGGCTCTAGAACCCGACTTTCAGTAGGAGTTGTCCAGTTGACGCGATGCGGCGGCGGATGTTCGGATGAGCTGATGCCTGGCATGCGCCTGCTACTGTTTGCCATTCTGCTCTGCGGCGCCTCCGGCCCCGTGGCCGCGCAGCTCACCCTGTCGAGTCCCAACGATGGGTCGGCGCCGACACAGCAGCAGACAGACGAGCCGCTGCCGTCGGACGCCGAGCTCGAAGCCGCAGGCGCACGCATCGGTGGGATCCAGATCGATACCATCCAGATATTCGATCTCAGCAACCCGGAGGAAAACAACTGGCTGTTTCGCACCGCCGATCATCTGCACAAAGGCACTCGGATTTCGGCGATCGCCGCGCAGCTGCTGTTCCGCAGAGGCGACCTCTATTCTCGCCGCCTGCTCGACGAGACCGCGCGCAACATCCGCTTGAATTCCTCGTTTCTTCGCGAACCCGTGATTCGCCCTATCCGCTACCACAACAGAGTCGTGGACATTGTGGTCATCACCCACGACGTCTGGACGCTGCAGCCGGGAATCAGTTACGGCCGCAGTGGCGGCACCAACACCACCCGCATCGACATTTCCGACGCGAACATTCTCGGTTACGGCAAATCCCTCGAGATCGGCCACGGCGAGAACGTCGATCGCAGCAGCACCTATCTGGATTGGGTCGATCCGAACGTCTGGGGCAGCCATTGGAACGATGGCGCGCAGTATTCGAGAAATTCGGACGGCACGGTGTGGGGTCTGGGCGCCGGCAAACCGTTCTACTCCCTCGAAGCCCGATACGACGGCGGAGCGGACATCGGTGACAATCACAGCGTCTTCACACGCTACCGTCTGGCACAGGCCTACGACGGCTACGACGATAATTATCGTACCGCCGACTTTTACATTGGCGATGCGCTACGAATTACCAATCTGTGGTCCGAGCGGCTGCTGCTCGGGTGGCGGGTCGATCAAAGTCGCTTCGGCCCGGCGCCCAACCAGACGCCTCTGGCGCCTCTGCCGCAAGACCGGAGTTTATCGTACCCGTTCGCGCGCATGCAATGGATCGAGAACCACTATGACACCATGCGCAACCTCGACCTGATCGCCCGCACCGAGGACGTTCATTTCGGCCTCGATGCCAGTGTCGGTCTCGGTCTGGCGACTCCGGCCTTCGGCTCCGACCGCCACTCCGTGATTGCCGATACCGAGATCAACTACGGCTGGCAATTTGGAGATGCGCAGGAATTGTTTCTCGCCAGCCGCCTGGCGTCGCGCTTCGAGGACGGCGACTTGCATGATGCGATCATCACCTGGACCTCCAGCTATTACCTCACTACCAGCGATAACTTGCGCACGCTGGTGCGTTTCTCCGGCGACGCCGGTCACGATCTCGACGGCGATCACACGCTGCAGCTCGGCGGCGATACCGGGCTGCGGGGCTATCCGCTGCGTTATCAGAATGGCAATCAGCGCGCGCTAGTCACGGTGGAGGAGCGGCTGTACACGAATTATTTTCTGTTTCGTCTGGTCAATCTGGGTGCCGCGGCGTTCTACGACATGGGCCGCACCTGGGGCACGACGCTGGTGCCCACGCCGCAGCTCGGGCTGCTCAAGGATGTGGGCGTGGGTCTGCGGCTCGGAAATCAGCGCTCGTCGTTCGGCAGCGTGATCCACATCGATCTGGCGGTGCCACTGGACCGCCCGGCGAGCATCAGTCCACTGCAGTTCCTGGTCAGCACGCAGCAGAGTTTCTAGCTGCGGCCGACTGGCTAGAACATACCCGACGGGTCGATGTCGCCAGGCGGGGCATCCTGCCGTCGCGCCGCGATGTACTCGCCGGTGATCATCGCGTCATAGCCCAGGCCCGGACCGACCATCGGATAGACACCGGCGTCCGGATCGATGATGACCTCCAGGAACGCGGGGCCAGTGTAGCCCAGGAACTCCGCAACCACCGCCGGCACATCCTGCTTGCGGTCGAGGCGCCGCGCCCACTGAAAGCCGTCGGCGGTCGCCGCGCGCACGAAATCCTTCTTGTGCAGCGACTTGTCGCTGCCCGACAGCCGGCCCTTAAAAAACAGCCACTGCCACTGCTTGACCATGCCGTCGCCGAAATTGTTCAGCACCACGACCTTGATCGGCAGATCGTAGGTGGTGACGGTCTCGAGCTCGCCGATGTTCATGCGGATGCTGGCGTCGCCGTCGAAATCGATCACCAGCCGCCCGGGATTGGCGACCTGGGCGCCGATCGCCGCCGGCAGACCAAAGCCCATCGTGCCCATGCTACCCGAGGTCAGCCACAACCTGGGTTCGCGGAAATCGAACATCTGCGCCGCCCACATCTGATGCTGGCCGACGCCGGTCGCGATGATGGCGTCGCCGCGCGTGTGACGGTTGATCTCTTCGATCACGTAATGCGGCTGCACCAGTTCACTGTCGCGGTTGTAGTTCATCGCATGTTGGCGCCTGAGTTGACCGAGTGCGGCCCGCCAGGGGGTGAAATCGGCCTTGAAGTCGATGCGTGAGCCGTACGCGATCAACGCCCGCAGTGCCTCGGGCAGTAACCCGACATGGCTCCAGTGCGTGCTTTTGACCTTGTTGATCTCGGCCTGATCGACGTCGAGCTGTGCTATGCGGCGCGCATTGCGCGCGAACTTGCGTGGGTCGCCGGCGACGCGATCATCAAAGCGTGCGCCGATCGCGATCAGAAAATCGCAGTCGTCCGCCGCATAGTTGGCAAAAGCGGCTCCGTGCATACCGAGCATGCGCATCGACAATGGATCGGTGGTATCGATGGCGCCGATACCCATCAATGTGGTCACCACCGGAATGCCGAACGTCTGCGCGAATTCGGTCAGCACCCTGGCCGCACCGCCGTTGATGACCCCGCCACCGGCATAGATCAACGGTCGCCTGGACTGCGCCAGCAACTGCAGGAAATTCGCCGCCGCGGGTTCGCCCAGCGTGCTCGCGGTCAGCTCGCGCAGCCGCGCCCGGTAACCGGGGATTGCCAGCGCGCCTTCGCCCTTGAACACGCCGGCCGCGGTCTGCACATCCTTCGGTATGTCGATGACCACCGGGCCCGGCCGACCGGTGCGCGCGATCTCAAAGGCGGTACGCATGGTCGCTTCCAGGCGCGTCGGTTCGGTTACCAGCAGTACATGCTTGGCGACCGAGCCCATCAGCGACGCCACCGGCGCCTCCTGGAACGCATCAGTGCCGATCGCCGCCCGGGCGACCTGGCCACAGATCACCACGATCGCCACCGAATCGGCCATGCAATCGCGCACCGGCGTGACGGTATTGGTGGCGCCCGGTCCGGAAGTCACCAGGCACACGCCGACCCGGCCGCTGGCGCGGGCGTAGCCAGCCGCCATAAAGCCCGCCCCCTGCTCATTGGCTGGGACGATCAGCGGTACCTGGCGGCCACCGCTGCTCTTCTGAGCCTCGTTGAAGGTGAAGACGGCATCGTAGGTCGGCAGGATCGCGCCGCCGCTGTAGCCAAATATGGCCTCCACGCCTTCGTCCGCCAGCACCTGAACGATCATTTCCGCCCCGGTCATGGCCTTGCCGGCCAGGGGATGTTTGCTGTGAAGCGCGATGGTTGCCAAGTCTTTCATAGTTGAAATCAGATCAGAATAGCCGAGCCGACCTCCAATTGGCTATTCTGGATGGCCCAGCCTGCGCAACCCTAGGATTCATGCGACACATAATTGGGATCCTGCTGCAGAACGAAGCCGGCGCCTTGACGCGCGTCGCCGGCATGTTTTCCAGTCGCGGCTACAACATCGAATCGCTGTCGGTGGCGCCGACCGACGATCCCACCGTGTCGCGCCTGACCCTGGTGACCAGCGGCTCGGAAGCCGTGATCCTGCAGATCGCCAATCAGTTGAAGAAGCTGATCGACGTCGTCAGCGTCGACGACATGACACGCGGCGAGCACATCGAGCGCGAGCTGGTGTTGCTGAAGCTACGCATCGAACCGTCGCGCCGCGATGCCGTGCGCGGCTACGTCGCCCGCACCGGCGGGCGGGTGCTCGACCCCTCCAGCGAGTGCTTCATCGTCGAGCTGCTCGGCAGCGAGGCCGAAATCAACGGCTTCATGCGCGATCTGGCGACGCACGCCGAGCTGTTCGAGGTGGTGCGCAGCGGCGCGCTCGGCATCAGCCGGAGCCAGCGCTCACTCCGCGTCGTTGAGTGAGGGCGCTTAGTCACCCGTGAGAGGGATTGCGTCATATAGCGCGATTTTTGTTATCAAAAATCGCGCTATATGACGCAATCCCTCTTAGTGATGACTATCAGCCCTCACTCCCATGCTCGGGAATGAGGACGCTGGCTCCGGTGGTACGCCGCATCTCGAGGTCGCTATGCGCCTGGGCGGCATCGGCGAGCGCGTAGCGCTGTCCGATGTGCACCCGTAATTTTTTTGCGCGCACCAGGGCGAACATGGCGCGCGCCGCGGCTTCGAGCGCCTCGCGCGTAGCGATGTAATCAAACAGCGACGGTCGCGTCAGGAACAGCGACCCCCGGCGCGCCAGCTCCAGCGGTGCAATCGCCGGCGGCGGACCCGAGGCGTTGCCGAAGCTCACCATCAAGCCGCGCGGCCGCAGGCAGTCGAGCGATTCGCTGAAAGTATCCTTGCCGACCGAGTCGTACACCACATCGGCCATACGGCCACGGGTATAACGGCGCACGCACTCCACGATGTCGTCACGGCCGGCCAGAAACACCTGATGACAACCCTGCCGCTTCGCCACCGCGAGCTTCGCTTCGGTGCCGACGATTCCCATGACTTTGGCACCCAGTACCCGGGCCCATTGCGTCAACAGCGAACCGACGCCACCGGCCGCGGCATGGATCAGCAGATGGTCTCCGCGGCGCACCCGATAGGTACGGCGCAGCAGGTACTCGGCGGTCAGGCCCTTGAGCATCAGCGCCGCCGCCTGCTCGTCGGCGATGCCCGGGGGCAATTTGACGACCTGGTTCGCGGCGATGTTGCGCCGCTCGCAATAGGCGCCCGCCGCTCCCATGACATACGCCACGCGCTGGCCGAGTTTGAAGCCTCGCACCCCTGGCCCGAGCGCGACGATTACACCGGCCGCCTCCCGGCCAGGAGTTTCCGGCAGCGGACGCGGATACAGGCCGCTGCGATCATAAATATCGATGAAATTGACGCCGATGGCGGTATGACGCAGCTGCAATTCGCCCCGACCGGGGGCTGGCAGCTCCTGGCGCTCCCACTTGAGCACGTCGGCGCTGCCGTGCTGGTGGAAGACAATCGCATTGGAGAACTCGGACCGCATACGGCAACTCTTGCAGGGTGCGGCCGAACTACCACCGCCTTGGAAGGCCGCCGGCGACCGCACCAATATTTTAGCGCACCATTATTTCAGAGTGCGGCGTTATCGGTCTCGCCGGTGCGAATGCGGATGACGCGACTGATGTCGGTAATGAAGATTTTGCCATCGCCGACCTTGCCGGTCTTGGCGGCCTTCAGCACCGCCTCCACGACCTGATCGACCAGCTCGGATCGCACCGCGACCTCGACGCGTGTCTTCGGTACGAAATCGACGACGTACTCGGCGCCGCGGTAGAGTTCGGTATGGCCGCGCTGCCGGCCGAAACCCTTGACCTCGGTAACAGTCATGCCCGATACGCCGATCTCGGATAACGCGGCCCTGACGTCATCGAGCTTGAAGGGCTTGATAATTGCGGTTATCAGTTTCATACGAGAGTTCCCGCCTCCATACTTGTTGGTTCCGCTACTACGGCGAACCGAAGGTGCAGCTTTCGTGCCACTGCCCCGCCGCCCAATTGTGCCACCTAAGCGCCATTTCTGCCCTCAAGGCCGGTTGTCATGGCACCAATTCGGCGCTGTGCCGGCGAATATACGCCCGCCGATAGTGCTTGTTGCAGTCTACGCGAGCCGCCCTAGCGCAGCACCACCAGCAGGTCCTTGGCATCGATCTGGGTGCCGGGCTGTACCAGCACTTCCGCCACCTCGCCCTCGACCTCGGCACGCACGGCTGCCTCCATCTTCATCGCTTCGATCGTCACGACCAGATCGCCATGCTTGATCCTCTGTCCGACCGCGACGCTGACGGTGGCCACCGACCCCGGCATCGGCGCGCCAATGTGACGCGGATTCCCGGGGTCGAGCTTGCGCTGCGGTGCTCGTTTTGGCGTCTGGCTACGATCCGTTACGCGGATTGACCGCGGCTGGCCGTTGAGCTCGAAGAACACTGTCCGCGTGCCGTCTTCGTGCGGCTCGCTGCGCGTCACGTAGTGCACGATCAGCGTCTTGCCGCGCTCCAGATCGACACTGATCTCCTGCCCCGGCTCCATGCCGTAGAAGAACACCGGGGTCGGCAGGATGGCGACGTCGCTGAAGCGCCGACGATCCGCGGCATAGTCGGTGAACACCTTCGGATACATAAGATAGGAGGCGAATTGCCGGTCGGTCACCGCCCGCGCGGCCCGCTCGCTGGCCTCGGTTCGCAGCTTTTCGAGGTCGGCCGGCGGCGATTCCACGCCCGGCCGGTCCTTGCGGGGCGCGGTCCCCTGCAGCACCTTGCGCTGCAGATCTGGCGGGAAGCCGCCATAAGGCTGGCCCAGATCGCCGCGAAACAGCTGCACTACCGACTCGGGAAAGGCGATCTCGGTATTCGGGTCGAGCACCGCCTGTCGCGTCAAGCCGTTGGTGAGCATCAGCAGCGCCATATCGCCGACGACCTTGGAAGTCGGCGTCACCTTCACGATGTCGCCGAACATGTCGTTGACATCGGCGTAGGTCCGGGCGACTTCCGGCCAACGTGTGTCGTCGATGCCGAGCGAGCGCGCCTGCTCGCGCAGATTGGTGTATTGACCGCCCGGCATGCCATGCACATAGACCTCGGAGGCGCCGGCACGGTTATCGCTCTCGAACGCGACGTAGCCCTTGCGCACCTGCTCCCAGTAGCGCGACAGGATGCGGATATGCTCGGTGTCGATCCCCGGATCGCGCGGGCTGTAACGCAGCGCCTCGGCGATCGAGCCCAGGTTCGGCTGTGATGTCAGGCCGCTCATCGAGTCCATCGCCGCGTCCACGGCATCGGCGCCGGCGGCAATCGCCGCAAACACGCTGGCGGCCGCGATGCCGCTGGTGTCATGGGTATGAAAATGAACCGGCAATCCGGTCTCGTCCTTCAGCGCTTTCACCAGATCATAGGCGGCGCGCGGCTGGCACAGTCCGCCCATGTCCTTGATGCCCACGACGTGCGTGCCGGCGCGCTTGAGCTCGCGCGCCAGTTTCACGTAGTAGTCGAGCGTGTACTTGCGCTCGTTCGGATTGCAGATGTTCCCGGTGTAGCAGATCGCCGCCTCACACAGTCGGCCGGAAGCGAGCGCGGCGTCGATCGCCACGCGCATGTTCTCGACCCAGTTCAGCGAATCGAAGATCCGGAACACGTCGATGCCCGTAGCGGCGGCCTGCCGCACGAAGTACTGCACGACGTTATCGGGATAATTGGTGTAGCCGACGGCATTGGCGGAACGCAGCAGCATCTGCAGCAGCAGATTCGGCATCGCCTCGCGCAACCGCTCGAGCCGCTCCCAGGGATCTTCCTTCAGAAAGCGCATGGCGACGTCGAACGTCGCCCCGCCCCAGCACTCGACCGAGAACAGTTGCGGCAGCAACGCCGCGTACGCGGGCGCGATAGCCACCATGTCGATGGTGCGCATCCGCGTCGCCAGCAGCGACTGATGCGCATCGCGCATGGTCGTATCGGTCAGCAGTACGCGCTCTTCGGTGCGCATCCATTGCGCGAAACGCTCAGGCCCCAGCTCATCCAGCAGCTGCTTGGTGCCCGCGGGCGGCGTCGCGCCCGGCGGCACACCGGCCGGCAGGCGTGGCGGCCGCATTGTCGCCAGCCGTGCAGGCACGGTGCGGCCTTTGATCTGCGGATTGCCGTTGACCACGGTGTCGGCGAGGAATGTAAGGATGCGCGTGGCGCGGTCGCGGCGCTCGGGCGAGCTGAACAGCTCCGGCGTCTGATCGATGAAGCGGGTCGTGTAATCGCCGCGTTCGAAGCACGGGTGGGTAATGATCTGGTCGAGGAAGCGCAGATTGGTGGTCACACCGCGAACGCGAAACTCCCACAACGCCCGATGCATGCGCGCGATGGTCTCTTCCGGCGTCGGCGCCCAAGTGGTCACCTTCACCAGCAGCGAGTCGTACCAGCGGGTGATGATGGCGCCGGCATAGGCCGTGCCCGCATCGAGCCGGACACCGAAGCCGGCCGAACTGCGGTAGGCGGTAATGCGGCCGTAGTCGGGAGTGAAATTGTTCTCGGGATCCTCGGTGGTCACACGGCATTGCAGCGCGTGTGAATGGATGCGGATCTCGCCCTGCGTCGGCACGCCGCTGGCGCTGTCACCGATGCGGGCGCCGTCGGCGATACGAATCTGCGCCTTGACCAGATCGATGCCGGTGGCGCATTCGGTCACCGTGTGCTCGACCTGGATGCGCGGGTTGACCTCGATGAAGTAGCACCGGCCGCTATCCGCATCCTGCAGAAACTCGACCGTGCCGGCATTGCGGTAGCTCGCTGCGCGACCGATCTGTAGCGCCGCCTCGCACAGCGCCGAGCGCTCGGCGTCGGTGAGGAACACCGCCGGCGCCCGCTCTACCACCTTCTGGTTGCGCCGCTGCACCGTGCAGTCCCGTTCGTACAGATGCACCAGGTTGCCGTGACTGTCGCCGAGGATCTGCACCTCGAGATGACGCGCGCGGCATACCAGCCGCTCGAGGTAGACCTCGTCGTTGCCGAACGCAACCCGGGCCTCACGGCGCGCGACCGGCAGCAGCTCGGCGAGCTGCGCCTCACTCTCAATCACGCGCATGCCACGTCCGCCGCCGCCCCAGCTGGCCTTGAGCATCACCGGGTAGCCGACTTGCTGTGCCATGCGCCGGCACTGATCAAGATCCGGCGGCAGCGGCGGCGTCGCCGGCATCACCGGCACGCCAGCCGCGACCGCCAGATGACGCGCGGCCACCTTATTGCCGAGCACGCGCATGGTCTCGGGGCTCGGTCCTATGAAGATGACACCCGCGGCGGCACACTGCGCGGCAAATTCCGGGTTCTCCGATAGAAAGCCGTAGCCCGGATGAATCGCATCGACGCGCGCTTCGCGCGCGACGCGCAGAATGTCCGGGATATCGAGGTAGGCGTCGATCGCGCCTTTGCCTGCACCGACCAGATAGGCCTCATCGGCCTTGGTACGATGCAGACTGAAACGATCTTCCTGCGAGTAGATCGCGACCGTGGGGATTCCGAGTTCGTTAGCGGCACGCATCACCCGTACCGCGATCTCGCCGCGATTGGCGACCAGCAGCCGATGAATCCTCTGCAGCACCCGTATATCTCCAGTGACGGCAGCGCCGATCAATTGGCCAGATAGGCGGCCAGATAGTCCTCGAAGCTGCCGCGCTGTGAAGCCTCAATCGCCCGCTGCGCCTCCAGCGACTCCTGGACTTCGGCCTCGAACTCCCGCCGGCGCGCCTCATTGCGGGGGAACGCGCCGACCATGTACTCCTTATGGGCGCGCGACATGCGCAGCACCAGCGACATGAAACTGCCATCGGATTCGCGCAACTCGCGCAGCATCCGCGCCGATGGCGTCTGCTCGACATTCTCGAGCTTCGCCCGCTGCTCCTTGAGCGTCGCGCTATAGGGCCGTTGCGGATGCGTTGCGTCGAGCAGCTCGCAGATTCCCTGCATGGATTCGAGCAGCTCGGCAGCCCAGCTGCGCATCGGCACGGCGCGCCCGTCGCGCTCCAGCGTCAGACCCGGCTGGCGGCCGTAGCGCGCCACGCGCAGGTGATTGCGGTCGATGGCCTCTTCCTCACTGCTGTCGATCGGTGGGCTAGCCTTGAACAGCAGCAGCTGCAGGAAAGCCTCCAGGAAGTATAGCTTGCGCGGATTCACGCCGACCGGATCGTAGGCACTGTTATCGAGCGTGCGCACCTCGACATACTCGACCCCGGCACGCGCCAGGGCGTGGATGGTGCGCTCACCGGCACGCAGCGTGCGCTTCGGGCGCACGTAGCTGTAGTACTCGTTCTCGATCTGCAGCACATTGCCCGACAGCTGCCGATACTCGCCATCGACCTTCACTCCCAGCGCTGCGAATGCCGGGTGCGGCTGATTCACCGCGCGGCGCAGATCGCGCAGATACTCCTCCAGTGTATTGACCGAAACCGACACGGCCGCCTGACTGCGATTGCGATAGCCGATATCGCTCATGCGCAACGATGTCGCATCAGGCCCGATCAGGGTGTCCGCGCCCAGAGGTTCGAGTCCATGCTCACGGCGCCCCTGCAGATACGAGCGGCATAGCGCCGGCGACACGCCAAACAGGTACGACACGATCCAGCCGTGACGGCGGTAATTGCGCAGCAGGTCGAAATATCGCGCCGAGACGAAATCCTGGCCGCAGCGAGGCGACTGGCAGATCTCGCCGTACAGCGGCCAGAATTGTTCCGGCACCGAATAATTGAAATGTACCCCGGAGATGGCCTGCATCATGCCGCCGTAGCGCACCAGCAGTCCGTGCCGGTAGATGTATTTGATGCGGCCCTGGTACGAGTCGCCAAAACGGGCGATCGGCACCGCCAGATCCCCGCCGAGTATGCACGGCATCGACGTTGCCCACAGCAGTTCATCGCCCAGGTGCCCATAGACGAACTCATGCAGGTCGCCGAGATATTGCAGCAGCCCCTCATTGTCGTTGAAGGTCGGCGTGACCAGCTCGATCAGCGCTTCGGAATAGTCGGTGGTAATGTGCGGATTGGTCAGCGCCGAGCCGAGCGAGCGCGGATGCGGCGTCTGCGCGATGCGGCCATCGGGCGTCACGCGCAGCGATTCGCGCTCGAGGCCCCGCCGGCCACGCGCGATGAGCCGCTGCTCGCGGCTGTTCACCAGCGCAGCCAGGCGGCGTTCGTACACGCGATCGACCACGATGCCCGCCATCACCCCTCCATTGACCACGATCGCGCGCGCCGGCTACCCGCAGCCGCCCAATCCGCACCTTCATCTTGCCTGTCTGCCGTCCGGCGCCGCAATGCACGCCCATATGCCCACTTGCCATAAGAGACGGCGCCATGAGTGACCGCGCCTATACGGGCGTGGCATCCTAGGAGCCTGCCCGATCGTTGCAGACCGCCGCGGCCGCGTCGCAGACACGCACGAAAGACACACGGAGACGCAATCCATGCAGATCGGAAGCACTACAAGACGCGTAGCGATCATCGGTGGGGTCCGCACCCCCTTTGCACGCTCCCATACCGCGTACGCCGGCACCGACAATCAGGAGCTGCTCACCGCATCGCTGCGGGCGCTGGTCGAGCGCTTCGAACTGCAGGGTCAACGGCTCGGCGATGTGATCGGTGGCGCGGTGATCAAGCACTCCAAGGACTACAACCTGACGCGCGAATCGCTGCTGTCAACCGGCCTCGATCCGCAAACGCCTGGGCTCGATCTGCAGCGCGCCTGCGGTACCAGCCTGGAGGCGGCAATTCTGGTCGCCAACAAGATCGCACTGGGCCAGATCGACGCGGGTATTGCCGCAGGGGTGGAAGACCTCAGCGACCCCCCGGTGGGGTATCCCAGATCGTTCCAGCAGCGGCTGCTGCGCAGCGCGCGCGGCCGCAGTTCTGGCGCACGAATAAGACCCTGGTTGGCACTGCGGCCGCGCGATCTCAAGCCGGTACTGCCCGCCGTGGTCGAGCCGCGCACCGGCCTGTCGATGGGCCAGAGCTGCGAGCTCATGGTCAAGACCTGGAACATCACCCGCGAAGAGCAGGACCAGTTGGCCTACGAAAGTCATGTCAAGGCGGCCGCGGCCTGGCACGAGGGTTTCTATGACGACCTGGTGGTGCCGTACCGCGGCTTGAAGACCGACAACAACGTCCGCACCGACGCTTCGGTGGACAAACTCGCCAAGCTCAGGCCGGTATTCGACCTGAGCGGCAGCGGCACTATCACAGCCGGCAACAGCACACCGCTGACCGATGGCTCCGCCGCGATGCTGCTGGCCTCGGAACAGTGGGCAGCGGAACACAAGCTGCCGGTGCTGGCCTATCTGCGTGCGGCCAAGACCTGGGCAGTGGATTTTGCCAGCGGCAAGGAAGGCCTGTTGATGGCGCCGGCATATGCGGTCGCAGCGATACTGCAGGACACGGGCTTGGGTCTGCAGGATTTCGACTATTACGAAATTCACGAGGCCTTCGCCGCCGTGCCGCTGTGTCTGTTCAAGGCCTGGCAGTCGGCCGATTATTGCCGTGAGCGCCTCGGGCTTCCCGAACCGCTGGGCGCGATCGACACCTCGAAGCTCAATGTCAAAGGCGGCAGCGTCGCGATCGGACATCCATTCGCCGCCACCGGTGCCCGGATTCTCGCGGCGCTGACAAAACTGCTGGCGCTCAATCCTCAATCCAAACGCGGCATCGCTTCTGCCTGTACCGCCGGCGGCATGGGTGTAACGGCAATCCTGGAGCGCGCGTGAGTCAATCCGAAACGCTCATGGCCCGCGACGGGCATGAGTTCAACGTCTATATCGCCAAACCGGCGGGAAAGGCGCGCGGCGCGGTCGTGATCGTGCAGGAGATCTTCGGCTTGACGCCTCATGTGCTGCGCACGGCCGACAGCTACGCGGCCGATGGCTACCTGACGGTGGCGCCGGCACTGTTCGATCGCATCCACCGCGATCTGGTGCTCGAGTATTCCCCGCATGAGATCGAACAGGCGATGGGTTATCGCAAGCAGATCGACACCGCCAAGGCGGTGCTCGATATTGCCGCGTCGGCGGCGATTGCACGACATGCTGGCAAGGTAGCGGTAATCGGTTTTTGCTGGGGCGGCATGCTCGCCTGGGCTGCGGCCAGCGAGCTGCCGCTGGCGGCCGCGGTCTGTTACTACGGGGCGCGCATCCCCGCGCTGCTGCCCAAGGTACCCGCGTGTCCGACGATGCTGCATTTCGGCGAACAGGATCCAGGCATCCCGCTCAGCGAGGTCGAGGCTCTGCGCAGCGCCTATCCGCAGGGCGTCTACCACCTCTATGCCGCCGGCCACGCCTTCGCCAACGATGACCGCCCCGATCACTACAATCCAGAGGCAACCGCGCTCGCGCGCTCGCGGACCAACGCCTTTCTGGCGCAGCACATCGGCTAGGCGCAGCGGCCGGTCCAATGCGCCCGCCAGCGTGAACGAATCGATGCGCATCGCCGCCGGCACGGCTGGGGTAGCCGGCCCGGCCGTACTGTTGGTCAACACCGGCACCCCAGTAGCGCCGCGCAGCGGCGCCGTGCGCGGTTTCCTGCGCCGTTTTCTTTCCGATCCGCGCGTCATCGAGCTGCCGCGCGCGCTATGGCTGCCGCTGCTGTATGGTCTGGTGCTGCCGCTGCGCGCCCCGCGCAGCGCGCGCAAATACCGGCAGATCTGGCAGAGCGAGGGCTCGCCGTTGCTGCTCAACACCGCGAAATTGCGCGACGCGCTCCAGCGCGAGCTCACCGCATTGCGTGGCGAGTTCCGTGTCGAGCAGGCCTTCCTGTATTCACCGCCCGACGTGTGGCACACCCTTGAGGCACTGCGCAACGCCGGCGTGCGCCGGCTGATCGTGTTGCCGCTGTTCCCGCAGAGCAGCGGCAGCACCACCGGCGCCGTCTACGACCAGGTGGCGCGAGCGCTGCGCGCATGGCGAGCGCTGCCCGAGCTGCGCTACATCGCCGGCTACCATGCCGAGCCGGACTACATCAGCGCGCTCGCCGCCAGTCTCCGCGACCATTGGCGCCTGCACGCTCGCGGCGGGCATGTGCTGATGTCGTTTCACGGCATTCCTCAGTCGTACGTGGCCCGTGGCGACCGCTATGGCGATGAGTGTCGCCAAACCGCGGTACAGCTCGCGGCCGCGCTCGACCTGGCACCGCGCGACTGGAGCCTGAGTTTCCAGTCGCGCTTCGGCGCCAACCGCTGGCTCACCCCGGCCACCGATCGAAGCTTGCGAGAGCTGCCACGGCGCGGCATCCGCGCCGTCACCGTGATCTGTCCGGGCTTCGCGGCCGATTGCCTCGAGACCTTGGAAGAGATCGCGCTCAGCGGCCGCGACATCTTTCTGGCTTCTGGTGGCGAGCGCTTTGACTACGTGCCGGCGCTCAATGGGCGCGCCGATCACGCCGGCACGCTCGCACGGCTGATCCTGCGCAGCACCGCCGACTGGTCGCCAGCTGTAAGCTCGCCGTCGTTGCCACCCTAACCGCCGCCCTGACCGCTGCGCTGATGTTGCTACGCTGATGTTCGGCCGCTTTCTGGAACTCGGGATCGCCACGCCTGACATCGCCGCGTCGGTGCATTTCTATGAGCGCCTGGGGTTCTCGCAGCTGATCACGGGCGACGCCTGGTCGCATCGCTACGGCGTGCTCAGCGACGGCCGCGTGCACCTGGGCCTGCATGAGCGCGCCATGCCCTCGCCGGCGCTGACCTTCGTCCTGCCGCAGCTGGCGAGCTCGCAGCAGCGGCTGCGCGCCGCGAGGTTCGAGCCTGAGCTGGCAGCGCTCGGCGAGGACAGCCTGCACCAGCTGCGCCTGCGAGACCCCGCCGGGCATGCGGTGACGCTGCTCGAGGCGCGCACCTTTTCGCCGGCGGCGCCCGGCGTCCACGCGGAGTCCCTATGCGGCTATTTCTCGCATCTGAGCCTGCCACAGGATGACTACGAGGCCGCGCGCGAATTCTGGGAGCGCGCAGGGTTCGTGGCCTTATCCGAGGAGAATGCACCGTTTCCGCATTTGCCCTTGACCAGCGATCGCCTCAATCTTGGTTTTCACCGGCGCCGCACTTTCGATGCGCCGCTGCTGGTATTCGAATGCACCGACGCTACAGCAAACATCGCGCGATTGCGCGAGCTCGAGATGCCGCTGTCGACGCAGCTGCCTCGCGGTCTCGACCGCAAGCGCAGCGCCCTGATCGAAGCGCCCGAAGGCACCGCAATTCTGGTGCTGCAGGCGGTCGGTTGACAGCGGCTCAGTGCGGCGAGTCGGTCTCGCGCCGCGCGACCAGCCGATAGCGCACGTGCATACGATCGGCGACGCGCAGCGCGCCGAGTGCGACGCTGTAGGGCGTGAGGCCCAGCTCGGCATGCGTCAGATCGAACTCGCCGCTGGCGATCAATTCATCCGGCGAGCGCTGCAGTGCCACCGGGACCTCGACCTGTACGGCGTGATCCCGCACCACAATTCGAGTGCTCACGCGCAGGCCGTCAGCCTCGCTGCGGACCTGTTCCGACTGCAGGTGTATCGCCGGATACCGCGTAGCATCGAGCAGCAGCGGGCCGAGGATATGATCGCGTGTCCCCGCTATGGCAACGTCGTCAACTTTGCTTTGAAATTCCGCACCCTGCGCGGCACGCAGCCGCGGCTCGTCGACGTTCAATGCAGCCACCGGAAAATCGAGTTGCCAGTTGCTTTGCGTCGGATCCGGCGCCACGACGACTTCGCCGGACAGCCCCCGCACGGCCACGACGTGATTGTGTCCCAGTGCCGCCATCCGCCCGTCCCGGTAAACCAGGATCAACACCTCGGAGCGGCCCCCGTCGATCCGGTAGCGCACGGCCCCAGCGCTCGCTGCGGGTGCGGCAACGGCTGGTGGCGGGGCTGCCCGCGGGCGCAGTACCGGCACGAACTGGCAGGCACTGAGGCACAGCCCGGCCACTATGAGTGTCACGCCAGGCATACCGCCAGTCATCGGCCGCCGCGCGGCTCGCCGCGCCCATGCTGCTGCAACGCCGGGCGCCTCGGTAGGCGGCCTGACTGGTACCTGGGACCGGCAATATGCGACCATAGGCCAATGCATGACGCGGCTAAAGGATACCTCAACCGGGCGGCGTCGCTTCAGCGGCCGCCACGCATTAAAATCGATGTCACGCTTTCTCTCCAACCCAACTGGCCTGATGGCGGGCCGCATAGGATGAATCGATGAACGAACCCATTTCCCATTCACGGCGCGATGCCCTGAAGCAGTTTGTGTTGCTGTGTGGCGCGGCCGGTGCTCTGCACACGAGTCGATCGGCGCAGGCGGCCGAGTTGCCGCACCTCGGACCCACCGATCCGACCGCCCGGGCTGTGGCCTATCACGAGAGCGCCAAGACAGTGGACGCCAAACAGTTTCCGAGCTATCAGCCGGGTCAGCTCTGCAGTAACTGCGTGCAACTGCAGGGCAACGCGGCTGACGTCTGGCGCCCGTGCAATGTCTTCCCCGGCAAGCTGGTGAATGCGAACGGCTGGTGCAACCTATGGGCGAAGAAAGCCTGAACGGCGCTTATCTGCGCTGCCGGCCCAGGCTGCGCGTGTGTCTCGTGCCAGCCGCTCAGCCTGACGGCGCAGCAGGGTGCCGAAGCCATGGGTATCGCAAAAGGCAGCGACGCGCTCCAGATCCGGAGCGCGTCGCTGTAGATCGGCCCTGACCGCGTCGATCGGCGCATTGCAGGCGATACGCGTCAGGGCGCGCGCCAGATAGGCCGCCTCGCGATGTAACCGTAGACGCTGCGGCAACGCAGCCGCTCCGCGCAGCGGCAGCCCGACGACTGCATCGAGCCCTTCGAACAGTTCATCGAGCGAGGCGAACAGACCCATCAGCGCGGCCGCCGTCTTGGGACCGATGCCGGGCACTCCGGGCACGTTATCGGCGCTATCACCGCGCAACGCCAGGTAATCCGCCATGCGCTCGGGCGGCACACCAAAACGCGCCGCAATCTGCTCGTAGCCATATTCGGCGGCGTCGCTGTAATCCCAGAACACATCGCCCGGCCAGATCAGCTGCGCCAGATCCTTGTCTCGCGACACCACAGTCACACGCAAACCGTCATCGCGACAACGCTGCGCCAGCGTACCGATCAGATCGTCGGCCTCATATTCGTTACTGGCGAACTCGGCGACTCCGAGGTGCCGGCAGAACTCACGACACAGCGCAAACTGACGCTTGAGCGCGGCGGGTGCCGCTTCGCGATTGGCCTTGTACGGCGGATAGAGTTTATGGCGAAAGCAACTGCCGTGGCTCTCATCGAAAAGCACCGCGACATACCGGGGTTGGCGTCGCTCGAGCAGGTCGCTCAGGAAGCGCGCAAATCCGTACAGCGCCTGCGTCGGATTACCCTCGCGATCGGCGATCTCAGGCGGCAGTGAATGCCAGGCGCGGAACACATAGACCGAGGCATCGATGAGGTAGATCACCAGCTCGGCCGGCGCACTAGCTCAGCCAGCGCGCGATGCGAGCGTGCAGCGGGCTGCTGCGCGGGAAGTGCGCCAGCAGGTATTCCATCTGATCCGTGAGCACGCGCCGGCCCTTGAGAAAGATATATTCGGCATAGGTCGGCGTGAACGGCACTGCGATCAACTGCATCTTGGCCTGCTCGGGCGTGCGCCACGCTTTCTCGTTGTTACAGCGACGGCAGGCCGCGACCACATTGGTCCAGACATCGAGACCGCCCTGGCTGAAAGGGCGCACGTGATCGCGCGATAGCTCGCGGCTCGGGAAACGACCCGCGCAGTACATGCACAGATAGGCATCGCGCCGGAACAGCGTCTCGTTGTTCAGCGGCGGCACATAGTCGTGGCGGGTATTACCGGGATTGCCGGTGTGGCCTACGGTGGCGATGATCGAGCTGACCTCCAGCACCGTGCGCCGACCGCTGACGGCGTTCACACCGCCATAGAGCCGGTAGAGCAGCGAGCCGCAGGTGTAGGCGATCTGCTCCTGATGATAGAGCCGCGCCGCCTCGCGGTAGTCGATCCATTCGAGCGGCATCCCGGCCACATCCGTACGCAGCACCATCTGCGACAGCCCGTGCGTCGCGGTATGCGGCGCCAGGAACGTCGGATCGGAGTCGGCATGCACGATATCAGTACCCATGATCTGTAAGATACGGCAGGATTGTGCGAGAATTCAACGATTAAGGATATCATCGTGCGCGCTGTCCAGCGCGTGCACCAGCCCCGTAGAGCGGCAGCTACTGTAGGGAGAACAATATGCCAGTCACGATCGGCGGGCTTCGGGAGCGCGCGCCGGGAGAAACGCGCGTCAGTCTGGTCCCCGAGATCGCTGAGAAATTTGCCGCGCTTGGGGCGCGGGTGCTGCTCGAACGCGGCGCCGGTGTCAGCGCCCAGTTCCCCGACGCTGGCTATAAGAGCGTCGAATGGGCCGACAGCAGCGAGGCGGTGCTCGCGGCCGCCGACGTGCTGTTGACGGTGCAGCCACTGACGGTCACTCAGATCCAGGCGCTCAAGCCCGGCGCGGTGGTGATTGGCTTCATGCAGGCACACGCGCAATTGGATGTCGTGCGTGCGCTGCGCGACCGCCAGATCACAGCCTTCGCGATGGAACTCGTTCCCCGAATCTCGCGCGCGCAGTCGATGGATGCACTGTCGTCGCAGGCGGCGATCGGCGGCTACAAGGCCGCACTGATTGCGGCCAATACGCTCGATCGGTTCCTGCCGATGCTGACCACCGCGGCCGGCACCATTCGGCCGGCGCAGGTGCTGATCATCGGCGTCGGCGTCGCCGGCCTGCAGGCGATCGCCACCGCCAAGCGCCTGGGCGCGGTGGTCGAAGCCTACGACGTACGCAGTGCCACCAAGGAGCAGGTGAAGTCGCTCGGCGCCAAATTTGTCGACACCGGCGTCTCGGCCGAGGGCGCCGGCGGTTACGCGCGCGAGCTCACGGAGGAGGAAAAGCGCAAGCAGCAGGAGGTGCTCGACTCGCGCATCGCGGTCGCAGACGCGGTGATTTCGACGGCCGCAATACCGGGGCGGCGTGCGCCGCGCATCATCTCGCGCGCCGCGGTCGAGCGCATGAAGGCCGGCGCGGTCATCGTCGACATGGCGGCCGAGTCCGGCGGCAACTGCGAGCTGACGCAGGCCGGACAGACGGTGCTGCATCAGGGCGTGAAGATTGTCGGCCCGGTGAATCTGCCCGCCCAGCTCGCATTTCATGCCAGCGAAATGTATGCCCGCAATCTTTACAATTTCCTGAAACCGGCGCTCGGCAAGGATGCGGCGCTGGCTATCGACTGGCAGGACGAGGTGTTCGCGCAGTCGTGCCTGACGCACGCCGGCGCCATCAAACACGAACCGACGCGCAAGCTGGTGGAGGGGACATGACCGGGATCGTCGCACTGTACATTTTCATGCTGGCCGCGTTCACCGGCTACGAGGTGATCGCGCGCGTGCCGGTGATCCTGCACACCCCGTTGATGTCGGGGTCGAACTTTGTGCACGGCATTGTGCTCGTCGGCGCCATGGTCGCGCTCGGTAACGCCAACACGCCGCTCGAGAAGAGCATCGGTTTCATCGGCGTGCTGCTCGCCGCGGGCAACGCGGTCGGCGGCTACGCGGTCACCGAGCGCATGCTGGAGATGTTCAAGTCCAGCGGTGCCAGGGGCTCTGGCCGCGGCGGCGGCGCCAAGGGGACGCACTGATGGACCTTCACTTCAGCGCCGATGCGCTGATACAGACGAGCTATCTGCTCACCGCCTTCCTGTTCATCATGGGCCTGAAACGCATGAGCTCGCCGGTCACGGCGCGCAGCGGCATCCTCTGGGCCGGCGCCGGTATGCTGGTGGCGACACTGGCGACTTTCTTCTACCCCGGCATGAGCAACTATCCGCTGATCATCGTCGCGGTGGTAATCGGCTCGGCGGTCGCCTGGATCAGCGGGCGGCGCGTCGCGATGACCAATATCCCGCAGATGATCGCGCTCTATAACGGCATGGGCGGCGGTGCCGCGGCGGCGATCGCCGCGGTCGAACTGTATCGCGGCGGCCAGCAGACCACCGCAGGAGCCACGCTGGCGGTGGTCGGCGGCATCATCGGCGCCGTGTCCTTCAGTGGCAGCCTGATCGCCTTCGGCAAGCTGCAGGGGCTGATCCGCAAGTCGCTGCGCTTCGGCGGTCAACAGCTGCTGAATCTGCTTATTCTCGCCGCCGCCATCGTGCTCGGCGCGCTCGTGGCCTCGGGGTTCAATGCGGCCGCGGCCGTCATCACCGGCCTGTTCGCGATGTCGCTGCTGCTCGGGCTGTCGATGACACTGCCGATCGGCGGCGCCGATATGCCGGTCGTGATCTCACTCTACAACGCGCTGACCGGACTTGCGGTGGCCTTCGAAGGCTTCGTGCTCGGCAACGCCGCGATGATCATCGCCGGCACCGTGGTCGGGTCGGCCGGCACGCTGCTGACGCAGTTGATGGCCAAAGCCATGAATCGCTCGCTCGGCAATGTCCTGTTTTCGGGTTTTGGCGACACCGGCGGTACCGCGACCGGCACCGAGGTCACGGGCAGTCTCAAACCCATCGAAGCCGCCGACGCTGGCGTCATGATGGCTTTTGCCCAGAAAGTGATCATCGTCCCCGGCTACGGCATGGCCGTGGCGCAGGCGCAGCACAAGGTCTGGGAGCTGTGCCAGCTGCTGATCGATCGCGGCGTCACGGTGCGCTTCGCGATCCATCCGGTCGCCGGCCGCATGCCCGGCCACATGAACGTCTTGCTCGCCGAAGCCGGCGTACCCTACGACCTGATCGCCGACCTGGACGAAATCAATGCCGAGTTCGAGACCGCCGACGTGGCACTGATCATCGGCGCCAACGACGTCGTCAATCCGGTCGCGCGCAATGACAAGTCCAGCCCGATCTACGGCATGCCGATTCTCAATGCCGACAAGGCCAAGAACATCATCGTGATCAAGCGCGGCCAGGGCGCCGGCTTCTCCGGCATCGAGAACGCGCTGTTCTATCTCGACAACACGCGCATGCTCTACGGCGACGGCCAGGCTGCGGTCGCCTCGCTGATCGCTGCGGTGAAGGCGGTTTGATCGAGGTCTGATCGACGTCTGATCAGCGCTCGCCTGAGCCCGCGCTTGCTGTCAGCGGCCGCGCTGCAGCCGTTGCTCGCGCTGATGCTGCAGCATCTGTTGTCGCTGTTGCGGCGTCGCGCCCAGCCAGCGCTGGCGCAGCTGCGCACGCTGCTGCGGCGGCAAGCGGGAAAAGTAGCGGAAGTTCTGCCGCACGGCCCGCTGCTGTTCGGGCGTCAGGCTCTGAAAGCGCTGCCAGCGCTCGCGAATTTGCGCCCGCTGCTCTGGCGGTAGTTTCTGCCAGGTCTGGAAACGCTCGCGCGCGCTGCCGCGCTGCTCCGGCGTCATCGACAGCCAGCGCGATGCGCCGCGTGCCAGCGCCTGCTGCCGTAGCGGGGGCAAGCTGTCCCACTGTCCCTGGAAGCGTCCGAGCAGCTGCTGCTGCGGCGCCGACAACGACGACCACGCCTGACCCTGGGCCGGCTCGGCCTGTTGTTGCGCCCAGGTCGGCGCGGCTGCCGCCAGCAGCAGGCTCGCGAGTAGCGCGTGGATCCGGCTCATGGGCGGCCTGCTGGAGGGGCGGTCGGCGTCGGCGCGCCCGCGGCCGGCGGGGACGCGGGCGGCGCGCTAGCGCCCGGGTTGCCTGGCGCATTCCCGGCGCGCCCGGCGACCTGATCGATATCGGTGCCCGCCAGGTAGTCATGCCAATTCTTGTCGTCGGAATCCACCGAACCCAGGAATTCCAGCAGACCCTCGTCTACCGGCATCTCGGCCGCATGGACTGACCGCAGCATTGCCAGGGCACTTAAACCGACAACGACTGCGCAGGCACGAGAATTCACGACCCGACTGCGGGCGGCGCGGCGCCGGCGGCTTCAGTGGCTGCCCACTCATAAAAGTCATAGTCGACGTCCTGATCGCCGTTGAGGGGTACCGCATCGTTGTCGGTCAGGAGCTCGATATCTTCCAGCCCGGCATTGGCCACCGGGTTCTCCAGCGGACCCCTGCCGTGGGGCACATAGACGATCAGCAGTGCCAGCACGGCGGCAACGGCCGCGCCGACCGGCACCCAGCGGCGGGCGAATGACGGCAGATGTGCGGGGCGCGCGGCCAATGCCGCATAGCGTGCCTGCGTCAGACGTGAACGCACCGCACCTGGCAGCTCTTCGGCGCTTCGCAGCAGCAGCGCCCGCGCGCGCCGCTCGAACTCGCTGCTGGCCGCTTCGGTCTTTTCGCCCCTCATGTACGGAACTCTCCAAGCTTTGAGCGCAGCGCCTGCAGCGCGCGAAAATAATGCGTCTTGACGCTACCCTGCGAACATTTCATGGTCGCCGCCGTTTCCGCGACGTCCATGCCCTCGAAATTGCGCAGCAGAAATGCCTGCCGCTGGCGGGCCGGCAACCCGGCGATGGCCTGCTCCAGCGCCGCCATGGCTTCGTCCGACTCGAGCTGTGCGGGCGGCTGTGCGGCGCCGTCCATGGCCAGGTCCACGGGATCGACCGCGTCCTCCTCGTCCTCGCCTCGCCATGGCATAAAGGCCATCACCCGGCTGCGCACATTGCGCCGGCGCTGCATGTCGCGGACGCGATTTTCGAGGATGCGATAGAACAACGGCTTCCATTCCTGGGCCGGACGCAACGCGTAGCGCGAACTGAGCTGCATCATCGCATCCTGCACCACGTCGAGCGCATCAGCTTCGTGACGCAGCGCGATCTGTGCGATCCTGAAAGCCTTGCGCTCTACGCTCGCCAAAAATGCTTCGAGCGAGCGCGTGGCATCCTGGGTCGTATCACGCAAATGGGCCTTCCCGGATGGGATCAGATCAACTGTTTGATATTCAAGACTAGCAAAGGCAGCCATGCAACAGCATCCATCCTGTCGGAGACACCCTCTACCACAGCACAACGGCGCAGAAATGCGTTTGGTTGACAACCGGCCGGCAGTAGCGGATTGCCGCGAAATCATCCACTTGGCGCACAGAGAGCGGATTTATTCGAGATCTAATTGAACCCCGACCAGCGGCAGGCGCGCGGAGTTCATCATAAGTTATTGATGATGGTGCATATTTTGAGTTGCCAAATAAATTGGCAAACTAACAATAAAGCCTTGAAACCATGGTCACGCTGCGCCGGCTGCAGCGGCTATCCACAGACTTATCCACAGTGACGGTGGACAACAGCGCGGTAAAGCTGGGCGTGCTGCGGATCGTGATCGATGCACCGCTGCGCAGCCCCTTCGACTATCTGCCGCCCCCGGGCCTGGCGCCGTCCGCCGTTCCGCTCGGCGTGCGGGTGCGGGTGCCGGTCGGTAAGCGCGAGACCGTCGGAGTCGTGGTTGATTACGCGGATCAGCCCTCGGTCAGCGCGGCAGCGCTCAAATCGGTGCATCAGGTCCTCGATACGGCAGCCCTGCTCGATAGCGGGCTGATGCAACTGCTGCGCTGGACCGCCGATTACTATCACCATCCCCTGGGTGAGGTGATCGCCGCCGCCTTGCCCAGGGCATTGCGCGACGGGGCGCCGGCAGCGGCGCAGGTCGAGTCGTGGTGCGCCACGGCGATGGGCCTCGGGGCTCTGACGCTGGGCGCGGCGCGGCGTGCGCCAAAACAGCAGGCCTTGCTGGCGCTACTGGCTGCGAGCCCAGCCGGCGTGACCGGCGCGCAGATTACAGTGCGACTTGCGCGCTGGCGCGAGGCGGCGCGCGCGCTGCGGGAGCGCGGCTGGATCGATCGGATCGAGGTAAGCGCGGTGGTGAGACCGGGGCCACCCCGGGCGCTCGCGCCTGGCGCGGGCCAGCAGGCGCCGGCCCTTTCCACCGCGCAAACCGCGGCCGTCGCCCAGATCGACGCCACGGCGGGGGAATACGCCGCATGGGTGCTGCAGGGCGCGACCGGCAGCGGCAAGACCGAGGTCTATCTGCAGTGCGCGGCGCGTACGCTCGCGCGCGGCGGCGGCGTGCTGGTGCTGGTGCCTGAAATTGGTCTGACGCCGCAGCTGGTGCAACGTTTTCGCCAGCGCCTGGACGTGGACATCGCCGTGCTGCACTCGGGCTTGAGCGATGCCGAGCGTCTCGCGGCCTGGCGCGCGGCGCGCTCGAGGCAGGCGCGCGCCGTGCTCGGCACGCGCTCGGCGGTGTTCGCGCCGCTGCCGGACCTCGGACTGATCGTGATCGACGAGGAGCACGACAGCTCCTACAAACAGCACGATGGCGGCTGCCGTTATTCGGCGCGCGATCTGGCTGTGGTACGTGCGCAGCAGAACCGCATTCCGGTAGTGCTCGGATCGGCCACGCCCGCCTTTGAAACCCTGCAGAACCTGATCAGCGGCCGCTACCGGGGGCTTGCGCTGCCCCGTCGGGAAGATCAGGCGCCGGCGCCGCGGCTCGCGTTGGTCGACGTTCGCGCCCATACGGTGCGTCAAGGCCTGTCGACGCCCGTCATCGACGCGGTCCGTCGGCATCTGTCGGCGTCAGGACAAGTGCTTGTGTTTATCAACCGGCGCGGCTATGCGCCGACGCTGCTCTGCACGGCCTGCGGCTGGATAGCGCCCTGCCACGCCTGCGATGCCCGGTTGACGGTGCATCGTGCCAGCGGCCAATTGCGCTGCCACCATTGCGGCGCCATGGAGGCACTGCCGGAGCGCTGCCTGCGCTGCGGCTTTGCGGTCAAGCCGGTCGGACAGGGCACCGAGCGCGTCGAGGAAACGCTGCGTGAGCTGTTTCCGAGCGAGCCGCTGATCCGGCTCGATCGCGACAGCGCGTCGCGACCGGCGCAGCTCGACGCCATCGTAAGCAGCGTCCTGTCGGGCGAAGCACGCATCCTGGTCGGCACGCAGATGGTGACCAAGGGTCACCATTTTCCAGGCATCTCGCTCGTGGTCGTGCTCAACGCCGACCAGGGCCTGTTCAGCACCGACTTCCGCGCCGCCGAGCGACTCGCGCAGACGATCGTGCAGGTTGCGGGCCGTGCCGGGCGCGAGCGCAACCGTGGTGAGGTGCTGATTCAAACGGAGTATCCGGAGCATCCGCTGCTACAGAGCCTGCTGTCGGGCGGTTACGAGGGCTTCGCTGCGGCCGCCCTGGTCGAGCGCGAGGCCGCCCGTTGGCCGCCGTTCGGCCGGCTGGCGGTGTTGCGCGCATCGACGCGCTCGAGCGGCGGCGCCCTGGAGTTCCTCGCAGCCGCAAGGCAGCTGTCACCGGCGACGCCCGACGTGCGCCTGCTCGGTCCGGTCGCCGCGGCGATGGCGCGACGCGCCGACCGCTATCACGCACAGCTGCTGATCGAAAGCGCCGATCGCGGACCATTGCATCGCTTCATCGATGATTGGCTGCCGCAGGTCGAGAGCCTGGCGCGCACGCGCCGCGTGCGCTATGCACTCGATGTCGACCCCATCGATATCCAATGACCTCTGCGGTTAGACTCGCCGCCGCCTAAGCTTTGAGGATGGTTGAATTGAAGAGCGAGCTCGAGCGTCTGCTCGCGGAGGCGCTGAAGACCCTGACCGGCACCGTGCTGCCGCAAGCCGTAGATCCGGCGTGGATCAATGTCGAGCGCGCGCGCGATGCCAGCCACGGGGATTACGCCTGCAATATCGCGCTGCGGCTCTCCACGGCGGTGGGCCGGCCGCCGCGCGAGCTCGCCGAGGCCATCGTCGCGGCGTTGCCGACAAGTCCGATCGTCGCGCGCGCCGCGGTGGCGGGCGCCGGGTTCATCAACTTCCATCTCGTTGGCGATGCACACAGCGCCGTGCTGCGCCAGGTGCTCGAGCGGGGCGATCATTACGGGGAAAGTGATGCGGCGCGTGGCGAGCGCGTGATTCTCGAATTCGTCTCAGCCAACCCGACCGGACCGCTGCATGTGGGGCACGGCCGCCAGGCGGCCTACGGCGCGACTCTCGGCAATCTGCTGCGCGCCACCGGGCACAGCGTGCACCGCGAGTACTACATCAACGATGCCGGTCGCCAGATGGACATCCTCACGCTCAGCACCTGGCTGCGCTATCTCGAACGCTGCGGGGACACCCTGCCGTTTCCCTCGAACGGCTATCGCGGCGATTACGTGAATGACATCGCCGCGCAGCTGCAGCAGCGTCGCGGCCGCGGACTGCATCGGCCGGCCGCGGACGTTCTTGCGGACCTGCCGCAGGATGCCCCGGCCGGCGACAAGGATCAGTACATCGATGCGTTGATCGGGCGCATGCGCGCAATGCTCGGCGCCGACAGTTTCGATGAGGTACTCGAAGTGGCGCTGGCGGCGATGCTCGGTGACATCCGCGATGATCTCACTGCCTTCGGCGTCGACTTCGACCGCTGGTACTCCGAGCGCGAGCTCGCGCGCAGCGGCGCGGTCGAGCATGCTCTCGACAAGCTCGAAGCCAGGGGCGCGCTGTACCGCAGGGACGGCGCCGTGTGGTTTCGCGCCAGCCAGTTCGGCGACGATGAGGATCGGGTGCTGGTGCGCGCCAACGGCCAGAAGACCTACTTCGCGCCCGACATCGCCTACCACCTGCAGAAGCGCGAACGCGGCTTTGCGCGACTGATCGATGTGCTGGGCGCCGATCACCACGGCTACGTGGCGCGGGTGCGCGGCGCCTTGGTCGCGATGGGCGAGCCGGGCGAATGCCTGGAGGCTTGCCTGATGCAGTTTGTCAGCCTGTTTCGCGCCGGGCAGAAGATACCGATGGGCAAGCGCGAGGCACAGTTCGTCACGCTGCGTCAGCTACGCGAGGAAGTCGGCAACGACGCCTGCCGCCTGTTCTATCTGATGCGCAGTCACGATCAACAGCTCGACTTCGATCTCGAGCTCGCCAAGTCGCGCACTAACGATAACCCCGTCTACTACATCCAATACGCCCATGCGCGCGTCGCCAGCGTGATGAAACAGCTCGAGGCGCGCCAACTCCAGTACGATGCAGCCATGGCGTGGGAGAATCTGGGGCGGCTCGACAGCCCGCATGAACAGGCGGCGCTGCGCGAGCTGGCGCGCTACCCCGAAGTGGTGCTGCAGGCGGCGGTTGCGCGCGCGCCGCATGCGCTGGTGCATTACCTGCGTGAGCTCGCGAACGCCTTCCACACCTGGTACAACGCCGCGACTTTCATCGTTGACGACGCGCCGCTGCGCAATGCTCGCCTGGCTCTGGCGCTGGGCGTGCGCCAGGTGGTGCGCAACGGACTGAGCCTGCTCGGCGTGTCGGCGCCGGAAAGCATGTGAGCGGCCAGCGTCTCACCGGTCGCGACTACAAGCGCAAGCGGCGCTCGAGCTTCGGCCTGGATCTGGCGCAACTGTCGGTGTTCGCCATCGGCCTCGCGGCCGGCTTGTGCGTCGCCGGTCTGATCTATATTGCCGATCATCGCGCACCCGAGGCGCCGCCCGAGGCCCAGCGTCCCAGTCCGCGCAAGAGCAGCGCCGGCGATGACAGCGCCACGGCCACCGCGGCAGGGGGCGAAGGCAAATACGATTTCTACCAGATGCTGCCTAAGTTCGAGGTCGTGGTGCCGGAAAAGGAGCGTGGCAGCCGCGTCGCGCCGGCCGCGCAGATCGACCGGCCGGGCATCTATTTCCTGCAGATCGGCTCTTACCGCGATGTCGACGTCGCCGAGCGCGTCCACGCGCAGTTGGGCAAGCTCGGTATCGAAGCTACGGTACAACGCGTGGCCGTAGACACTGACGTCTGGCACCGCGTGCGCATCGGCCCGATCAAGGATCTGGCGCAACTGAATCGGCTGCGGCAGCAACTGCACGCCAGCGACCTCGATTCGCTGGTCATCCGGGTCGATCAATAGCCACGCGCCGAGTCCCTCGCGCCGGGCCCCTCGCGCCGGCGGGCAGCACTGACAGTCACAACCACCGACTCACGTCCCGAGGCATGCAACCTGTGTCCGGTAGCAATCGCTCAGAGACATTGAACTATAGGGTGCATTTTTGATAACAAAAATGCACCCTATAGTTCAATGTCTCTCAACGGCTGCTGCCGAATAAAGGCTTCTTGCGTCGGGGCTGACCCGAGAGTTGGCTATTACTGCTGCCCGCCAGGCGCGAAGAACGGCACGTGCGTGCTTTTGAACGCCGGCCGGGCCTCGCAGCGATCGACCAGGACAGTCAAGCGCGGATACGGCGTGGACAAGTCGACCGCGCGCAGCGACTCGCGCAGAAACGTGAACACGCAGCTCACCGTGATGTCCGCCTGGCCGAGCGTGCCGCCGATGAGCCATTGCTGCGCGCCGCGCTGCCCGCAGTAACGCTCGAGCTCGGCGAGCCCGCCATGCATCTGTGTGCAGCAGCGTTCGAGCCACGGCCCATGGCGCTTGTCGGGCGGCCGGAACGCGTGCTCGTAGATCTGCTCGCGACCTTTTTCGGCGGCGCCGATCGCCATCGCCATCTGCCTCAGTGCCTCACGGCGGTCGCGTCCAGTGGCCGGCAGCAGCGCGCGCGTCGGGCCGACGCGATCATCCAGATAATCCAGAATCACCGCGGATTCGGCCAACACCTCGCCATCGTCGAGTACCAGTGTGGGCACGCGACCCAAGGGGTTGTACTGGCGGATGCGATCGAAGTCCTTACCGACCGACCAGTTGGCGTGCTCGTAGACGATATCGAGCAGCTGCATGCTGACGGCCACTCGCCGCACGAACGGCGAGTCGAACATGCCGATCAACAACACCGCGCGTCATTCCTCGGCGCCATGGCCGATTTCTATGCCCAGCGAGCGTAGTTTGCGATACAGGTGGGTGCGCTCCATATCCACCCGCTTGGCGAGCAGCCCGACCTTGCCATTGCAGAGCATCAACTGCTGCTGCAGATACGCGCGCTCGAACTGCTCGCGCGCTTCGCGCAGCGGCAAAGCCAGCAAGTCGTGCTTGACCAGCGGCTCATCGGCCGGCGTCTGCGCCGACAGCTCGCGCTCGACTTCTTCGAGCCCGATCTCCTCGGGCCCGCTGTTGAGCAGGAAGCGTCGGGTCAGATTTCGCAACTCGCGCCCGTTGTCGGGCCAGGGGTAATTGCGCAGCCGATTCTGCGCCGCGACACTGAAGCGGCGGAAACGCAGACCCTCGGTCTCGGTCAGCGCATCCACATAGTGCCGCAGCAATTCCGGCACATCCTCCGCGTAGTCACGCAGCGAGGGCACGCGCACCATCAGCACCGACAGCTGCGCATACAGATCGCGGCGAAAATCCTCCGCCAGCACGCGGTTCACGATCCCGGGCCGCGCCGAGGAGATGATTCGGGTCTCCAGCGGCGCCGCGTCGCCGCCGCCGGTGCGCACGTAGCGACCGCTCTCGAGCAAGCCACTGAGCAGACGCTGAGTTGACTCCGGCAGGTCCTCGATATCGCCGAGGAACAGCGTGCCCTTGCGCGCCTGCTCCAGCCGCCCTAGTTGCGATGCGTCCACGCCGAGCAGCGTCGCGGCCGCAGTCTCCTCGCGCAGCGTGCGGCTGTCGACCACCACGAACGGCCCGGCGGACGAAGGTCCGGATTGATGGACGAATCGCGCCAGCTGTTCGCGATCGGTGCCAGACTCGCCGAGCAGCAGCAGAGGCGCGCTATAGGCCGCAAGACGCGTCAATTCGCTGCGCAGCTGCGTGATCGCCCGGCTGCGGCCGACCGGCGCCAGGACGCTGGACGCGCCGGCATTGACGAATTTGCCGCTCGGCCGTCGCGACTTGGTATCGAGTGCGCGCTCGACGGTGCGTAGCAGCTTGGCCAGCGACAGCGGCTTTTCGACGAAATCATAGGCGCCGAGCCGCGTCGCCTCGACCGCGGTATCCACCGTCCCGTGGCCCGACATCATCACCACCGGGCAGGAATCGCTGGCCTCGTTCGACCATTCGCGCAGCAACGTAATGCCGTCGGTGTCGGGCATCCAGATATCGAGCAGCACCAGATCCGGCGTCTGCCGTGCACGCGCCGCGCGGGCCTGGCCCGCATCGGCTGCGACTTCGACCTCGTAGCCTTCTTCGGTGAGTATTTCCTGCAGCAGGCGACGGATGTCCGATTCATCATCCACCACCAGAATTCTGCTGGCATTCACGCTCGCTCCCTCCGCATTTCCATGCGTCGTTCCCCCCCGGCAAGCAGTGTCCTATCCTGACCGCTGACCGGCAGAAAGACCAGTATTCTCGCCCCACCCTCCGGCCGGTTTTCCGCTTCGACGCGCCCGCCGTGTTCTTCGACTATTCGTTTCACGATGGCCAGTCCGAGACCGGTGCCGCGCGGCTTGCCGCTCACGTACGGATCGAACAGCCGGCCGAGGAGCTCCTTCCTGAACCCGGGACCGTTGTCGCGCACACAGATTACAGCGGTAGCCGCCCCCTCTGCACGCTGTTGCAGCGTACTGATCTCGACGCAGCCGCTCTTGACCCCAGCCAGAGCCTCGATGCCGTTGGTGATCAAATTTGCCAGAATCTGCCGCACCCGGCCCCGGTCGGCTTCGATTTCGGGCAGCGCGGGATCGAGGTCGAGGCGGATCTCGGTCGACGGATCCTGCAGCCGATACAGCTCGGCGACCTCGGTGACCAGTTGATTCAGGTTGAAATGCTGCAGCTTCATATCCGGCGCCCGTGCGTACTCCGAGAAGGCGTTGACCATCTGCTTCATCGCATCGACCTGCTGCACGATGGTATGCGTTGCGCGTTCGAGCAGCTGCGCGTCCTCGGCGTTCATGCCACCGAGCAGCTTGCGCCGCAGCCGCTCGGCCGAGAGCTGGATCGGGGTAAGCGGATTCTTGATCTCGTGTGCGAGCCGCCGCGCCACTTCGCCCCAGGCCGCGTCACGCTGGGCCGCGAGCAGCGCCGTGATATCGTCAAATACGATCACCACCCCGCCCAGCTCGCGTTCATCCGGCAGCCGCGTGCAGGCCCAGAGCAGCACGCGCTCCCCGGCCTCGCCCGGCAGCGTCAGCTGCTCGCGCCATTCGTCCCAGCCCGACGTCAGGCGCGAACGCAGCTCGGCTACGAAGGTCGCAAAACGCGCGGTCCCGGGCGGCAGCTGCGTCAGGTGCCGGCCGGCCGCGCCTTCGAAGCTGGTGCCCAGAATCGTGCCCGCCGATTGATTCGCACTATGCAGCGTCAGCTCGCGATCGGTGACGATGACGCCGGTCGACAGTCGTGACAGGATGATGGCGAGGCGCTCACGCTCGCGCTCCACCGCCTGGCGGCTACGCATGGCCTCTTCGCTCGCGCGCCGCAGTCGCTTGGTCATGTCGTTGAACGAGTGCACCAGCAGACCCATCTCATCGCGTGAAGACAGCGGCAGACGCGTGCCGAGATCGCCTTTGCCGACCGCGCGCGTGCCGGCGATCAGGTCCTGTACCGGGCGCGTCAGGCGCTGCGCCGAGTAGATCGCGCCGTAGATCGCCGCCAGCAATGTCAGCAGCACCACCAGGGTCAAGGTCAGCCGGAAGCTGATTTTCAGCGGCTCGCGCACCGCCGACAGATCGCCATATTGCGACGAGGTATGCTGCACGCCCTCGGCCAGCGCCGAGAGCTCCTGGGGCACCTCGTAATGGATGAGCACGTAGCGTCGTCCGGCGTGCGCCGAGACCGCGTCCGCTATCGGCGCCGCGGTCTCAATGGTGTACTGGCCGTTCGCGAGCGAATTCAGGCTGACATAACTGCGCCCCGCCGCCAGCTGCAGCGCCACTTCCGGCGGCGATGGCGCCGGCTGCTGCGCCAACGGCGTTGCGCTGCTGACGGCGGCGGCGCGGCCGTACGCATCGTAGACGGTGATCTCCTTGGCTTCGGTGGCTCGCCGCTCTTCGTCCAGCCGCTGCAGCAGTGCCGGTCCCTGCAGCTCGCGCAGCGAGTGCGCAAAGATCTCGGTGCGCCGGGCCTGCTCGCGCAGCCGCAGATCCAGCGCCGCGCGCGACAGCACCACGGCGTCGTTCAGGCCCTGCTTGATCTCGACTCGAAACCAGCTGTCGATGCCGCGGTTGATGAAATCGAGTGAGAACAGATAGACGATCACCAGCGGCGCGATCACCAGCGCGCCGAACATCACTACCGTGCGCATCGCCAGGCGCGAGCCCGGAACGTGATCGCGAAAATCGCGGTACAGCTGCCAGAATTTGCGTGCCAGCAGCACCATCATCGCAATCACGCCGCAGATGTTGACCAGCAGGATCCATGGTTGCCAGCGCGAGAACTGCGCCGAATTCTCCACACTGCCCGCCAGCAGCAACAGCGCGGCGATCCCGGCGGCAAATGCCGCCGCGGTCAGAACCCGCACGCCGTAGCGCTTTACAGTGTGAGCATCCATGTGTACCAGTCGGTGGTGCGATGCCAGTCGTCGGTCCAGAACACCAGCGCCCGCAGCGCGTCGGGCATGCGGCCGCGGCGCACGCCGGCGCGCACCGCGACCTCCCAGGGGCCTTCGCCGCGTAGCTGCGATTCGACCAGGATCGGCAGATCTTCGATTCGACCCAGCTTGTCGAGTGCCGCCTCGAGTGTCGGAAAGCTCTCCTGCTCGACCCCCGCCTCGTCGCGCAGTACGTAGCGATCCGTCACCGCGTGATAGGTGAGCTCGCGCTGCAGGGTCATCTCCAGCACCGTGGCATCGAACCACAAGCGCCGGTGGCGGCTTATCGTCACCTCCAGATCGAAAGCCAGGGTCACCCCGTCGCGCAAAACGCTGCGGATGCGGTCATTGACGGGGTAGTCGATATGCGCACTGAGCTGCAGCACACCGTGGTCGACGATCACGAACGCCGAGCGGATCTGAAAATCGCCGGCGAGCGGACCGGCGCCGCGCGCGCGGTGGGGGGCTGCCAGCGCGATCAGCAGCACCAGAACGACGCTTAATCTGCTGATCGTGTGCACGGGTACCTTAGGGGCGAAAGCGGTAGCTGATTGGTTGTCGAGGCGCTGCCAAGAAGCGCCGGATGCTTCTAAGTCACGCTTCTAAGTCACTGTCAGGCAAGCATAATAGAAGCCGTCGGTCAGCGCCGCATTCCCTGGCAGGAGTTGCATCCCGGTGGACCGCTCGAGGCAGTCCGGGGGCAGCGTCACCCCGTCCGGCAGCGGCAGCGCCCGCGCCCGAGGCGCGGCAGCCAACACCGCCTCGACTATGCGCTCATTTTCCGCCGGCAGTACCGAGCAGGTCGAGTACAGCAGCCGTCCGCCCGGTTTGAGCAGCTGCAGGCACTGCGCCAGTATCCGGTGCTGGGTCACTGCCAGCGCGGCCACGTCATCGGCGCGGCGCAGCAGCTTGATGTCGGGATGGCGCCGGATGACGCCGGTGGCCGAACACGGCGCATCGACCAGGATGCGATCGAAGCCTTCCCCCGGCCACCAGCGCAGGTCGTCGCGCAGATCGGCGGTGACCAGTTGCGCCTTGCGGCGCAGTCGCTGCAGGTTATCCGCGATCCGCTGCACTCTGGAAGCATCGATGTCGACCGCCGTCAACGCGATGTCCCCATCCACGGCCTCGAGCAGCGCGCCGGTCTTGCCGCCGGGTGCCGCGCAGGCATCGAGTACACGCTCGCCCGGGCGCACCGCCAACAGCGCGCACGCGAGCTGTGCGCCGGCGTCCTGGACGGACACGAGGCCAGAAGCGAAACCGGGCAGCTCGGTCACCGCGACCGGCTTGTCGAGCACCAATGCGGTGGACAGCCACGACAACGCACGCGCGTTCAGGCCGCTTGCAGCGAGTTGCGCCTGGTAGCTGTCGCGCGCGATGCGCGACAGATCCACGCGCAAGCTCATCGGCGGATGTTCGTTGTTGGCCGCGATGATCTGCCGCCAATGCTCCGGCCAGGACTCGCGTATGGCTTGCAGCAGCCACGCCGGATGCGCGCTGGCCACGGCCGCGTCCTGCAGCGCGCGCGCCAGCAGCGCTTCGCGTTCGCGCAGGAATCGGCGCAACAGCGCATTGGTCAGTCCGGTGGCGCGCGGATGATGCAGCAGGCGTGCGGCGTCGACCGCCGACGACACCGTCGCCTCGGGTGGATTGCGCGAGTATTCGAGCTGGTGCAGCGCGACCAGCAGCAGCGCTCGCAGCGCCGGCGCGAGCGGCTTGCCCGCGATCAGCGCCGCCGCAATCGCATCGAGCCGCCAATACCAGCGTAGCGAGCCGAGCGTGACGGCGCGGATTGCCGGGCGCTGCGCGGCGGGCGCGGAACCGCGCCCCAGGGCATCATCGGCGGAGCGTCCGGCGAACGCCACCGCGGCCAGCGCGTTTGCGGCCTCGGCGAGTACCGTGGCGGCCGGATTCGAAACCGGACTGTTCACCCCAAGCGTGACCCGGCCAGGGCCCGTCCGGCGGCGAACTCCCGCGCCGTGACGATGCGTCGGCCCGCCAGCTGGAGCTGCATCAGCGCGAGTCGACCCTGGCCACACTGGATCGTCAACTGCTCATGCTCCAGACCGAGGATATCGCCAGGCCGCGGCGCGCCGGCATCAGTGCCCGCGGTGCCGGCCGCGCGCGCCTCCCAGATGCGCAGCTGCTGCCCCTGCCACCGCGTCTCCGACACCGGCCAGGGATTGAAGGCACGAACCTGGCGTGCAATCTCCTCAGCGCCACGCCCCCAGTCGATCCGGGCTTCAGCCTTGTCGATCTTGGCAGCGTAGGCAACCCCTTGATCGGGTTGAGGCCGCGGGCTTAGTAGGCCCGCCTGCGCCTGCCTCAGTGTCGCCAGCAGCAGCCCGGCCCCTAGCTGCGCGAGGCGATCGAGCAGCTGCTGCGAGGTGGCATCATGGTCGATCGGGATGCGCTCCTGGGCCAGGATAGGCCCGGTGTCCAGGCCCGCGTCCATTTGCATGATCGTGATACCCGTCTCGGTATCGCCAGCGAGTATGGCGCGCTGGATCGGCGCCGCACCGCGCCAGCGGGGCAGCAGCGAAGCATGAACGTTGATGCAACCGAGTCGCGGCAGCACCAGCACCGCCGGCGGCAGGATCAGGCCGTAGGCGACCACGACCAGCGCGTCGGCTGCCCAGCTCGCGAGTGCAGCGCGCGCCTCCGGGGTCTGTAGCGTGACCGGCTGCGACAGCGGCAGATTCAATTCCTGCGCCAGACGCTTGACCGGACTGCCCTTGAGCTCGCGGCCGCGGCCCGCCGGCCGATCAGGCTGCGTCAGTACGCCGACCAGAGCATGCGGCGAGGCCGCCAGTGCGCGCAGGGTCGGCACCGCGAAAGCCGGCGTGCCGGCAAAAGCCACGCGCAGCATGCGTCATATGACGCGCGCGGCCGCGCGAGCGGCAGGCTTGGCCGCCCCGCTGGCGCGCTCGCGGCGCTCTTTTTCGAGTTTTCGTCGGATGCGCTCGCGCTTGAGCCCCGACAGGTAATCAACGAACAGCTTGCCGGCCAGGTGATCCATCTCGTGCTGCAGACATACTGCCGCGAGGCCGTCTAGCTCGCGCTCCAATGGCCGGCCGTCCGCGTCCTGCGCGCGCACCCGCACGCGCGCTGCACGCTCGATCTCCTCGAATATGTTGGGTACCGACAAGCAGCCTTCTTCCGAGACCTCGACGCCGTCGCGTGTCACAATCTCAGGGTTGATATAGACCTCGGGCCGGTTCTTCTCGCTGCTGACATCCATGACGAGCAGCTGGCGATGGACATTGACCTGCGTGGCGGCCAATCCGATGCCAGGGGCGGTATACATGGTTTGCAGCATGTCCGCGATCAGCTGCTTGAGCGCTGCATCGAACTGCTGCACCGGCTGGGCGCGGGTGCGCAGCCGGGGGTCGGGGAATTCTAGTATGGGCAGCAAGGCCATGGATGCTCTCTATATATCGGTTCTTAAATGTGGGGAAATATGCCAAGATTTCAAAGACCAGAGGGCAAATGAGCCACGACGTGATCCAGTGCACAAAGTTGGCAATTAACCGTGTGCGTTTACTCGCTCTTAAGTTTATAACAGCTGTACGAGAAGGCCCTATCCGATCCCAAGAGGCAGCAGGGATGTATTTGAATCAAGTTTTCGGGGTCAAACAGGCCGTGCTGGCCTGTAGCACCCTCACGGCACTGCTGGCCTTCGGCGGCTGTACGATGTTTCACCGTGGCGAGCATGAAGCCGCCGCGCCGCAGCCGCCGGTCAGTCAGGCCGAAACCACGGCCGCGCCTGAACCTGAAACGATCACTGAAGCCCTGGGCGAGGGGCCTGATGAGGCCGGGACCATCACCGTGCTCAGCGACGCGGGGTCCGCCCTCAAAACCAGCGCTCCCAAGGACTACGTGGTGCGGCGCGGTGATACGCTCTGGGGCATCGCCAATACGTTTCTGCGCGACCCCTGGCTGTGGCCCGAGATCTGGTACATCAACCCGGACATTCGCAACCCGCATCGGATCTACCCGGGCGATAGCGTGCATCTGGCACTGCGCGGCGATGGGCGCACGGCGCTGGAGGTCGTTCGCGGCGGCGGCGGCGTTACTCGCCTCGAGCCGATGCTGCGCAGCGTGCCGCTTGGGGGACCGATTGCGACCATCCCCTATGCGGCGATCGCCGCGTTTCTGTCACGCCCCGGCGTGCTGACCGGCGATGAGGTCAAGGCGGCGCCCTACATAGCGGCATTACGCGGCGATCATCAAATTGCCGGCGCCGGACATGACTTGTACGTGAAGAAGCTCGACGGCGAGACTGGCGCGCGCTACAGCGTGATGCACGTCGATGAGCCGCTGCACGACCCGCAGAGCGGACGCAAATTAGGCTACCTCGCGATCTACACCGGCACCGCGCAGCTCACGCGTCCCGGGCAAGTCGCCAGGCTCACCTTGACCGATTCGGCGCGCGAGACGCTGCAGGGCGACGTGCTGATCGCCGAGGAGATCAGCCCGACGAGCGATTTTGCTCCGCACGCCCCATCGCAGGCGGTAGACGGTCGTATCATCGCCGTGGTTGATAATGTGCTGCTCGCGGGGCAATACGAGGTTGTGGCCCTCAATCGCGGCTCCGGGGACGGCCTGGATCGCGGCTCGGTGCTCACCATAGATCAGGTCGGGGCCCGGGTCGAGGATCACTGCGCCAAAATTGATGGCGAAAGCAGCTGCTGGACCAGCCATAGTCTGAAGCTGCCGAATGAGAGCGCCGGCACCCTGCTGGTCTTCAAGACCTATGAGCGCATGAGCTATGCGCTGATCCTCGGCGACACCGTGCCGATCAATATCGGCGATCACGTACGTAACCCCTGAAGGGCGGCTCGCCGGCTTGCGCGCACCGCGCAGGCTGGCGCGGCAGCGCACGCGCTTAAAGCGCAAGCCTTGAAATCACGCGTCCTTGTGGCATTAGTCCGGCTATGCGCCGGGCCGCATTGCTCTATGCTGCCGGCACATGGACGCGGTGGAAATGCAGCTCGCTCTTGGCCGCGCCCCCGGCCTGACTGCACAGCAGCTGCGCACCGCGCTGGCCGCGATCGAGGGCGCACAAGCGAGTTCGGCCGGATTACAAGCCTTGTTCGGACAGTGCAGGAGCAGCCTTGAATCGCTTGGACTGGCCGCCGCGGCCGGCGCGGCATTGCAGGCACCGGACGCGGCGCGCATCGCTGCCGACCGTCGCTGGGTCGAGAGCGAGCAGGTCAGCCTGATTGATGCGGCCGGCCCGCTGTATCCGCCGCTGCTAGCGCAGGCCGCCGCCGCACCGGCTCTGCTGTATGTGAAGGGCAATACCGCCTGCCTGAGTTCGCCGCAACTAGCGATGGTGGGCAGTCGCAACCCCACGCAACCGGGCGAGCGCACTGCGCGCGCGTTCGCGCGCTTTCTGTCAGCGGCCGGACTGACGATCACCAGCGGCCTGGCGGCCGGCATCGACGCCGCCAGCCATGAGGGTGCGCTCGAGAGTGGCGGTGCGACCATCGCGGTACTCGGCACCGGCATCGATGCCATCTATCCGCGGCAGCATCGAGCTCTCGCTGCACGCATCGCCGCCCAAGGCGCGCTGGTGAGCGAGTACCCACCCGGTTCGCCGCCGCTCAGGGCCAATTTCCCACGCCGCAACCGCATTATCAGCGGCCTGTGTCTGGGCACATTAGTGGTCGAGGCGGCGCGCCACAGCGGCTCGCTGATCACGGCGCGATTGGCCGGCGAGCAGGGCCGGGAAGTCTTTGCCGTCCCCGGTTCCATACATAATCCGCTGGTCCGCGGCTGCCATGCACTGATCAGGAACGGCGCCAAGCTCGTCGAAAGTGCCGATGACATCCTCAGCGAGCTTAAATTTAATATTCAAAAACAAAACCTTAGGTGCTTCACGGGGAGTCGCGTTACAAGCGCCACCGCAGCCGCAAGGTTGGACAAGGACTATAAAATCCTGTTAGATGCCCTTGGGTTTGAGCCAGCCAGCCCCGATGCGTTGGTGGAACGAACCGGCTTTCCAAGCCAATCCGTCGCCTCCATGTTGCTGTTTCTGGAGCTCGAGGACGTCGTTGGATTGCATTCGGGCGGCCGCTACGTGCGCTTGTAGGCGCCGCCCGGCCTACATGGCGACAGCGTCGACCATCGTTATATTGAGTGAGCATGGACAACAGCGTTTTCGACATTCTTATCTACGTATTCGACCGCTATATGCTCGAAGAGCTACCGGCTAGCGCTGAGCGGGAAACCCTCGCGCGCGATCTGGAGAGCGCCGGTTTCGCCGAAGCCAATGTGGAGCGGGCACTCGACTGGCTGGCCGATCTGGCGGCGGAGCGTGAGCGCCCGAACCTGCGCGGCGACGGCAGCTTCCGCGTGTTTGCGCCGCAAGAACTCACCCGGCTCGACCCCCAATGCCGCGGCCTGCTGGTCTCACTCGAAGCCGCCGGAATACTCTCGCCCAGTCAGCGTGAAATCGTGATCGATCGGCTGCTGGCACTCGACACCGATGAATTCGACCTCGAACAGGTCAAGTGGGTGGTGCTTATGGTCTTATCTAGCCAACCCGGCCAGGAACTCGCATATGCGAGGATGGAAGATCTGGTATTTGATGTTCCGCATCACGACCCGCATTGAGCCTAAGCTCTAGGCTCTAGGCAACATCCCGCGGCTTGTCCGCGGTTTTTCGTTTTTGGCTCCTTCACACGGTAGTGGCATGGCTGACAATCTGGTTATCGTCGAATCTCCGGCCAAAGCCCGGACCATCAAGAAATACCTGGGCAAGGATTTCGAGGTGCTGGCTTCCTACGGCCACGTGCGCGATCTGGTGCCGAAGGAAGGCGCGGTCGACCCCGACGACGGCTTTGCCATGCAATATCAGCTGGTCGAGCGCAATGAGCGCCACGTCGATGCCATCGCCAAGGCGCTGAGAAAGGCCAAGTCGCTGCATCTGGCGACCGACCCCGATCGCGAGGGCGAGGCGATCGCCTGGCACCTCTATGAAATTCTCAAGCAGCGCGGCGAGCTCAAACACAAGAACGTGCATCGCGTGGTGTTTCACGAGATCACGCGCAATGCCGTTCGCGAAGCGGTTGCCTCGCCGCGTGACCTGTCGCTCGATCTGGTAAACGCGCAGCAGGCGCGCCGGGCGCTGGACTATCTGGTCGGTTTCAATCTGTCGCCGCTGTTGTGGAAGAAGGTGCGGCGCGGACTTTCCGCCGGCCGCGTGCAAAGTCCAGCGCTGCGCATGATCTGCGAGCGCGAAGCTGAAATCGCCGCCTTCGAGCCGCGCGAGTACTGGAGCATCGACGCCGTCGGCGAGCACTCGGCGCAAGCCTTTCCGCTGAAGTTGATTGAATTCCGCGGCGTAAAGGTCGAACAGTTCAGCTTCACCAATGAGGCCGTGGCGCGCGACGCCGAGCAGAGCCTCAAGGCGGCCGCCGCACCGAGCAGTTCGCTGACGGTGCTGCAGGTCGATCGCAAGCAGCGTCGCCGAAATCCGGCGCCGCCGTTCACGACCTCGACGCTGCAGCAGGAAGCCTCGCGCAAGCTCGGCTTCTCGGCGCAGCGCACCATGCGCGTGGCGCAGCAGCTGTATGAGGGCGTCGACACCGGCGAGGGCAATGTGGGCCTGATCACCTACATGCGCACCGACTCGGTGTCGCTCGCGGCCGAGGCCGTAAAGGAGATCCGCGAGGTCATCGCGCGGCTCTATGGCGCGGAAGCGGTGGCCGAGGAGGTGCGCGTATATAAGACCAAATCCAAGAATGCGCAGGAAGCCCACGAGGCCATCCGCCCGACTTCGGCCGCTATCATTCCCGCCGACATCGAGCGCCACCTCGAGGCCGACCAGTTCAAGCTCTATGCCTTGATCTGGAAACGCGCCGTCGCCTGCCAGATGGCGCAGGCGCTGTTCGACACGGTGGCGGTCGACATCCTGGCGGGCGCCGATGGGCCGCAGCGGCATGTGCTGCGCGCCAATGGCTCGACACTCGTCAAACCGGGATACATCGCCGTCTACCAGGAAGGCCGCGACGATGCGACCGACGATGAAAGCGACCAGGTGCTGCCCCCGATGCAGGTCGGCGATGCGGTCAAGCTGCTCAGCGTGCAGCCACAGCAGCATTTCACCGAGCCGCCACCGCGTTTCACCGAGGCCTCGCTGGTCAAGGCGCTCGAAGAATATGGCATCGGGCGGCCTTCGACCTATGCGTCGATCATTTCCACGCTGCGTGATCGCGAATACGTGGAAATAGATAATCGCCGCTTCACGGCGACCGACATCGGCAAGATCGTCAACCGCTTCCTGACCGAGCACTTCCACCGCTATGTCGAATATGGCTTTACGGCCGCCATGGAAGACGAGCTCGACGCCGTGGCGCGCGGCGAGGAAGCCTGGACCACGCCGCTGTCGAAGTTCTGGAAGCCCTTCATCCACCAGGTCGACACCATCGAGAAAACCGTCACACGTGAACAGGTCGCGCAGGCTCGCGAGCTCGGCCGTGACGAGGCCAGCGGCAAGCCCATGACCGTGCGCATGGGCCGCTTCGGCCCGTTCGTGCAGATCGGCACCAAAGACGATGCGGAGAAGCCCCGCTTCGCCGGTCTTCGCCCCGGGCAGAAGATGGACACGATCACGCTCGAGCAGGCGCTCGCGCTATTCATTTTGCCGCGCCCGCTCGGCGCTACGGCCGAAGGCGAGCCCATCCTCGCCAACGTCGGCCGTTTCGGCCCGTACATCAAGTACGGCAGCAAATACGTTTCGATCAAGGGTGATGACCCGTACACGGTCACGCTTGAGCGGGCGCTCGAATGTATCCGCGCCAAGCAGATCGCGGATGCCAACCGCATAATTCATGACTTCGGCGTCGACGGCATCCAAGTGCTCAACGGCCGTTACGGGCCGTACATAAGCAATGGCGAGAAGAACGCGCGCATTCCCAAGGACCGCGACCCCAAGACGCTGACGCTCGAAGACAGCCGCGCGCTGCTGGCGGCGGCCCCGGCGCGCTCGACGCGAGGCCGCGGCCGCTTCGCCCCGAAGAAAGCCGCTAACAGGCCCGAGACGGCCCCTGATGCGAAGCCCGCGCACCGCCGCCGGCGCGGCGTGGCGCCGCCGAAGGCCGCAAAAAAGAAGCCGGCGAATGCCAGACCACCGTTGCGGCCGATCGCGAAAGCCGCGGCCAAGTCTGCCGCCAAGGCCTCGACGAAGTCGGCGCTAAAGTCGTCGGCAAAGACGGCCGGCCGCGCAGCGGGGCGGTCCCCCTCGACCAAGAAGGCCGCGGGTGCCGCTTAAGGTCGCCTGTCCGCCGCCGGCTCCGCCCAGCGCCGACAGGCGCGCTGTGTAGCCGCCTGAAGGTTAGCGCAGGATGCGACGTTGATCGCTTGGCCGCGCACATGAAGTATCGTCACAGCTTCCATGCCGGAAACTTCGCCGACGTGCACAAGCACGTCGCGTTGCTGGCGCTGTTGCGTGCCATGCAGCGCAAGGACAAGGGCTTGCTGTATCTGGATACTCACGCCGGTGCCGGCCGCTACGATCTGGCGGGGCCGGAGACACACCGTGGCGCCGAAGCCAGACATGGCATCACGGCGTTGATGACGGCCGCGGCCGTCGCCGAGTCCGAGGAGATTAAGGTCTACCGCGACGCGGTCGCGGCATTGCGCACTGAGTTCGGCGACGCCCACGTCTATCCCGGCTCGCCGTGGCTCGCCGCGCACACGCTGCGAGCGCAGGACCGCGGCATCTGTTGGGAAATTCTGCCGGCCGAATGTCGTGCGCTCGAGCGCGCGCTTGGCGGCTTTCGGCGCATGCGCGTCGAATGCGCCGACGGCAATGAGCAATTGCGCGCGGTGCTGCCGTCACGCGAGCGACGTTGTCTGCTGCTGATCGATCCGCCCTATGAAAACCCACCGGCCGAGCTGGATAAGGCGACGCAAACCATCGTCACCAGTCTACAACGGCTCCCAAACTGCGTGGTCATGCTGTGGTATCCGATCAAGGACGAGCGCGCGCTCACGCCCTGGCTCGCGCGTGTCGAGCGGGCGCTGTCGGCCGCTACCTTGAGCCTCGAGCTGTGGATCTACCCGCGCGATTCTCGCGTGGGTCTCAACGGCTCCGGACTGCTGGTGGTCAATCCTCCATATCGGTTCGAGCAACGCGCCGCGCTGTGGCAGCAGGAGTTGCATGCTTTGCTCGATAAAGCGCAGCACGGCGGCAGCACGGCGCACTGGCTGATACGCGATTCCGACATCGATCATGCCAGCGCCTGACCGCTACGCGGTGATTGGTCATCCGATCGCGCACAGTCGCTCGCCGCAGATCCATGCCCTGTTCGCGCAGCAGACCCACCAAAACATGATCTACAGCGCCCTCGACGTGGCGCCGGAAGACCTGGCGCCGCGAGTGCGGGAATTTTTTGCCACTGGAGGGCGCGGTCTCAACGTCACGGTGCCGCACAAGGAAGCGGTGATCGCGTTGAGCGGGAGCTTGAGCGCCCGCGCACGAACCGCAGGCGCGGCAAATACGATCTTGCAGGACGCAGCGGGGCGCCTGATCGCGGACAATACCGACGGCGCCGGCCTCGTGCGTGACCTGACGCACAATCTGCGCATCGCCGTGGGCGCGCGGCGCGTGCTGCTGCTCGGCGCGGGCGGCGCGGCGCGCGGGGTACTCGCACCATTGCTCGAGCTCAAGCCGCGCGTACTCGTCATTGCCAACCGCAGCGTCGACCGCGCGCTCGCGCTCGCGAACGCCTTCGCGTCGCTGGGCCCGGTTCGCGGCGCCGGCTTCGCGCAGCTCGATGGCCCGTCTTTCGACCTGATCGTCAATGCGACCGCGGCCAGCCTGCAGGCGGAAGTCCCGCCGCTGCCGCCGAGTGTGCTCGGCGCTACGACGATCTGCTACGATTTGGTCTATGCCACCAGCGGCACCCGCTTCATGCAATGGGCGCGCGAACACGGCGCGGCGCAGGCTCACATGGGACTTGGAATGCTGGTCGAACAGGCCGCCGAATCCTTTTATCTCTGGCGCGGCGTGCGGCCGGACACGGCACCGGTATTGTCGGCGCTCGGTGCGCAGCTCCCGCACTGAAGCGCAATGCTCGCGCGCGGCGGCGCGCCCATGAAATTCGTTGCGGCGTTATTGCTGTGCCTCGGCGCCATTCCGGCCGGCACCGATGCGATGGCGGACACTCGGCGGATCGGCGCCACCGCTGGGAACTCGGCCGACGCGGCGTTGATGGCGCTCGCCGATGATTACTTCGATAGCTTTTATTTTCCGGCCAATCCCAGCTCCGCCACGGCTGATGGAATCCACCGCTATGACGACCGGCTCGAAGACTTCAGCCGCGCTGACGTGGAAAGACGGGTCAAAGCGCTGCACGGCTATGAGCGCCGTGTCGAAACCGTCGACCCTTCCGGGCTGTCCGAACGCGTGCGCGGCGATCGCGAGCTGCTGCTGTCGAGTATCCGCAGCAGCCTGCTGACGCTGGAGACGATCAGACCCTGGCAGAAGGACCCCAACGTCTACTCTTCCGGCATTGCCGCCAGCGCCCTCACACTCATGGAGCGCAATTTTGCATCGGCCAACGAGCGCCTGCGGCTGTTGTGCGCACGGGAGAAACTCATGCCCGCCGCCCTGCGAGCGGCGCGCGCCAACCTGCGCAACCCGCCACGGATCTACACCGAGATCGCGATCGAGCAGCTGCCCGGTATCGTGAGCTTCTTCGAGGATGACTTGCCGGCCGCATTCAGCGCTGCGGACGATGCCGCGCTCAAGCGCGAGTTCACCGCGGCCAACGCTCAGGTGATCACGGCGCTGAAGGCCTATCAGACCTGGCTGACCGATACCGTGCTGCCGCGCTCGCACGGGGATTTTCGCCTCGGCGCTGCGACTTTCCGTGCCAAGCTCGCGGATGACGAAATGGTCGACACGCCGCTCCACCGGCTGCTCGAAATCGGCATGGCCGACCTGCGCCGCAACCAGGCTGAATTCGTGCGCGTGGCCAAGGAGCTGGCGCCGGACAAGAGCGCACAGCAGGTACTCGCGGATCTCGCCGACGATCACCCGGAGCCACGCAAGCTGCTCGACAGTTTTCGCGCCACCTTCGATGGCCTGATCACCTTCATCACCGACCACCAGATCGTGACGATCCCGTCAACGCTGCGACCGATCCTGCGCGAAACCCCGGCGTTCATGCGCGCGACCACCTTTGCTTCGATGGACACGCCGGGGCCGTTCGAAACCGTGGCGCAAGAGGCCTATTTCAATGTCACCTTGCCGGATCCGAGCTGGGACCCGCGGAAGACGGCGGGCTTCATGGCGCAGTTCAACTATCCCGTGATAAGCAATATTGTGGTGCATGAAGCCTATCCGGGCCATTACATCCAGTTCCTATGGATGCATCGCATCGACGATCGTGTGCGCAGGCTCATCGGCGCCAATACCAACGCTGAGGGTTGGGCGCACTATTGCGAACAGATGATGCTTGATGAGGGCTATGGACAGCCTGGCGTCGGCGCCGCAGACGAGCACCAATCGAGAATGTTGCGCCTGGGTCAGCTGCAGGATGCGCTGCTGCGCAATGCGCGCTACATCGTCGCCATCAAGCTGCACACCGGCCAGATGACGTTGGATCAGGCGATCGATTTCTTCGTCAAGCAGGGCTACCAGTCGCGCGAAGTCGGGCAAGTCGAGACCAAGCGAGGCACCTCCGACCCGACGTACCTATACTACACGCTGGGCAAACTGCAGATTCTCAAGCTGCGCTCTGACGTGCAGGCCCGCGAGGGCAGCAGCTTCCGGCTCGAAGATTTTCACGATGCCTTCATGCAACAGGGTTTTCCTCCGATCAAACTGGTGCGGCGGGCGTTGCTACAGGACGACTCGCCGACCCTGTGATCCCTGCCCGGGATACAATATGTTTTTCAGCGTCGGTTCAAGCTCGAGCGGCCAGACTGACCGCGCGGCCTAAGCTTCCGTCAGCTCTGGGTTGGCGCCGGATCCTTGCCTTGGGGTGGTCGCGTGCCTGCATTCCGCCATAGCTTCATCGTTCTTTTGGCCGTGCTGGGCCTCACCGTGCTGTCGGGCACGGCGGTTGTGGCGCAGCAGGATCCCGATGATCAGCAGGCCGCCGGCGACGTCGATCCGCCAACCCGGGCGGCACGTCTTAGTTATGTCGAGGGCGCCGTATCGGTGCAGCCGGCGGGCGTCGATGACTGGACCGCCGCGGCGATCAATCGGCCGCTGACGACCGGGGATCAGCTCTGGAGCGACCGCGGTTCGCGCGCCGAGATCGAGCTCGGTGCCGCTACTGTGAGTCTGGCCGACAACAGCAGCCTGTCGGTGCTGAACCTCAGCGACGAGGCCGTGCAGCTGCAGGTCAGTGCCGGCATCGCGAACATCACGCTGCGCGACCTGGATCCGGCCGGCTCGTTCGAGGTCGATGCTCCCAATGCAGCGGTATCCCTGGTGCGGCCCGGCTCCTACCGCATCAGCGTGGACGGCGCAGGCAACACCACCGTGGCCATGCGCGACGGGCAGGCAGAGGTCATCACCAGTGCCGGCCAGTCAATCATCCTGCGAGGCGGTCAGGGCGCTCAGTTCGCAGCCGGTGGTGGCGTTGACGTGGCGCCGCTGGGTCCGCCGGACCAATTCGACCGCTGGTGTGCGCAGCGCGAGCAGCGCTGGGCGCGCAATCAGTACGCGATTCAGTATGTCTCGAGCGATGTCGTGGGCTCGGAGGACTTGGGCGATTACGGCGAGTGGCGCGAAGAGCCGGACTACGGCTTTGTCTGGTATCCGACCCGGATAGAGGCCGACTGGGCGCCCTATCGGGACGGGCGATGGCTGTGGGTCACGCCGTGGGGCTGGACCTGGGTGGATAACGCGCCCTGGGGATATGCCCCGTTTCACTATGGCCGCTGGGCTTATCTGCGGCAGCGTTGGGCCTGGGTGCCCGCACCGCCGCGCCGTCGCGCGGTGTATGCGCCGGCCCTGGTCGCCTGGATTGGCGGCTCGGCGGTCGGCGTCGCGGTGACGGTCGGCGCCGGTCCGAGCGTCGGCTGGCTGCCGCTGGCTCCCGGCGAGGTCTACCTGCCCGGGTATCGCGTCAGCCCGCGCTACCTGCAGAACGTCAACGTCAACAACACCACGATCGTCAACAACACGTACATCACCGACGTCTACCGGAATCCGGGGCTGCAGAACCGCTATGCCAACCGCGACGTGCCACGCGCTCTGACCGTGGTATCGCAGATCAATTTCGCGTCCGGTCAGTCCGTCGCCGGTCGTGTCATCGCGTCAGCGCCGCAGTGGCGCGGGGCCGCTGCGACGCCGCGACCGCCGGGCATCCTGCCTGCACGCCAGAGCGTGCTGGGGCCGAGCGCCCAAACGCCAGCGAGGCGGCCGCCGATTGCCGTCATGAATCGGCCGGTGGTCGCCCGGCACGAACCGCCCCCGGCGCCACCGCCGTTCGAGCGTCAGATGGATGCGATCCATGCCAACGGCGGCCCTGCGCTGCCGCCAGTGCAACTGCAGCGTTTGCGCGGCCCCGACAATGCGCGCCCGAATGTCGTAGTGGCACCGAGCGCACCGCGCATCGCGCCCGTTACACCCGCCACTGCGATTACGCCGGTTACGCCCGCCACGCCCGCCACGACGCCGTCGCGGTCTCCCCCGATCGACCGGCGTGTGATCCCTGAGCGATCGCCGCAATTTAAGCCGCCAGCGCAGTCGCGCGCACAGGGGACGGACCTGGGGGTACCGCAACGCCAGCGGGAACCGCTGCCGCAGGCCGCGCCAGCGTTGCCGGTGGTGGTGCCGCGCGAGGTCGCACAGCCCGCCGCGGCGCCACCGCCGCCGCCGCCGGCTCAGCCACAGCCCAAGCCCAAGCCGGCACCCGAGCTACAGAGACTGGAAGGACGCAAGGTCGAGCCGCCCTGAAGGCGAGCCGATGGGGGTTCAAACCTGAGGGTCGAGCCAGCCGTCGTCGCCTTCGATCAGGCGCTGTGCTTCCCGGGGGCCCCAGGAACCGCGCACATACTCATAGGCTGGCGTGCGATCGCCGAGTATCGGATCCACTATAGCCCACTGCGCCTCGATGGCGTCCTGGCGCCCGAACAGCCCGGGATCGCCGCGCAGCGCGTCGCCCAGCAGCCGCTCATAAGGCGTCAGCGCATCCCCGGGCTGGCGCGTAACAATCAGTTCCACGTCTTCACCGGCCATACGCTCGCCGGGCACTTTCACGCGCATCCCCAGGGCGATCAGCACCTCGCGATTCAGTCGCAGGCGCAGGTGGCTCGACAGGCTCGGCACCAGTTCGCCGAATACTTCGCGTGGCGGACGCCGAAACTCAACCACCACCTCGGTGCAGGTGACCGGCAGGCATTTGCCGGCACGGATATAGAACGGCACATCGGCCCAGCGCCAGCTGTCCACATACAGCTTTACCGCGGCATAGGTCTCAACCTGGGAGTTCTCGGCGACGCCGGCTTCGGCGCGATAGCCACGGTACTGGCCGCGCACCACGCTGTTCGCATCGAGCGGCCGGATCGCGCGCAGTACCCGCGACTTCTCGTCGCGCATGGCGCTGGCCGCGTTATGCAGCGGCGCGTCCATGATCACACTGCTCAGTACCTGCAGCAGATGATTCTGAATCACATCACGGATAGCGCCAGCTTCCTCGTAGAACTTGCCGCGACCGCGCACGTCGAAGTCCTCAGCCATCGTGATCTGTACGCTGCGGATGTAGGTGCGGTTCCAGGTCGGCTCGAGAAATGCGTTGCTGAAGCGAGTGTAGAGGATATTTTGCACCGGCTCCTTACCAAGGTAGTGATCGATGCGGAAGATCGATTCTTCGGGGAAAAACTGGTGCAGAATGACATTGAGTTCACGTGATGATTTCAGATCGCGGCCGAAGGGTTTCTCCAGCACCACGCGCGCATTGGCGGCGCAGTTGGCAGCGGCAAGACCGCCGATGACGGTCGCGAACACGCTCGGCGGTATCGCCAGATAATGTAGCGGCATGCGGGCGTCGCCCAGGGCCTGGCGCAGGCGGGCGAAGGTCGCAACTTCGCGATAATCGCCGTCAACGTAGCCCATCAGCGACGCAAGCTTGCTGAACGCCTGTTCATCGTAAACGGCGTGCTCCTTGATCGACGCGCGCGCGTGCTCAATGAGGTTCTCCCGCGTCCAGCCGGAACGGCCGACACCGACGATCGGCGCCTGCAGCTGTCCGCGTCGCACCAGCCCCTGCAGCGCCGGAAAGATCTGCTTGTAGGCCAGATCGCCGGTGGCGCCGAAAAACACGAACGCGTCCGAGTGCGGGAGATCCACGCTGTTGCGCTCAAGTGGCCGCGGTCGCCGGCTTTTCCTGATGTCCCCCGAAGCCCAGGCGCATCGCCGAGAGCGTGCGGTTGGCGAATTCGGATTCACCGCGCGAGCTGAAGCGCGCAAACAATGCGGTCGCCAGCACCGGTACCGGCACACCGGCCTCGATCGCGGCCTCCACCGTCCAGCGGCCTTCGCCCGAGTCCGCCACGTGACCGGCGAACTTTTCCAGCACCGGACTTTCGGCCAGCTGACCGGCCAGCAGGTCGAGCAGCCATGAACTCACGACGCTGCCGTGTCGCCACAGCTCCGCGATCTGGTCGAGCCTGACATTCATGGCGCGCGGCAACAGTGCGCGTGTCGGTGCGGTCTCGGCGTCCGCGGCACGACTCTGCGGCGGCTGGCCGGCCCGGTGCAGCAGATTGAAGCCCTCGGCGTAGGCCGCCATCAAACCGTATTCGATGCCGTTATGGACCATCTTGACGAAGTGTCCGGCACCGCTGGAACCGACGTGCAGATAGCCGCGCGTCGCGGTATTCGCGGTGATGCTCGCCGCGGCGGTAGTCTGCGCGAGCGCGGACAGGATCGGCTCGATCTGCTGCACCGCCTGCGGGTCACCGCCCACCATCAGGCAGTAACCGCGCTCCAGACCCCACAGACCCCCGCTGGTGCCGACGTCGAGATAGCGCACGCCGCGTGATTTGAGTTCCTGTTCGCGTCGCATGTCGTCGGCGTAGTGCGAGTTGCCGCCGTCGATCACGATATCCCCGGGGCTCAGCGCCGGTATCAGGGTCTGCAGCAATGAATCGACGGCCGCGGCGGGCACCATCATCCAGACCACCCGCGGCGCCGGCAATTTCGCGAGCAGATCCGGGACAGACGTTGCCGCCGTGGCACCATCGACCGCCAGCGCCTGTACCGCGGCGTCGCTCTGATCAAACACCACGCAGCTATGTCCAGCCCGCCCAAGACGGCGCGCCATGCTCGAGCCCATGCGTCCCAGACCAATCATTCCGATCTTCAAGTGTGTTCCTCGCTCTGTTTGTCGCTGTGCAGTATGGACGGCCATGCTCGCCGTCCGCTCGACGCATCAGAGCACAAAAAGGCTTGGTGGGAAATTGCCGAATGTCTGATGCCGCGGCCGAGGGCGGGCGGAGCCGCTGCAGCCAGCGGCGTCACGGCCTCGACGAGCGCCTGCAGGACGCGGCAGGGCTACAGTTCTTAAGACAGCCTTTCAGACCGCAGCGTTGGGGGCGCGCTCGGCGACGGTGACGCGGTTGCGTCCGGCCGTCTTCGATTGATAGAGGGCGCGATCGGCGCGCGCAATCATGGCCTCGAATTGCTCGTTGGCGCCGCTGGTGGCGAGTCCGAGCGAGACCGTGACGTTACCAATGCTCTCATCGGTGTCGGCGCGGCGAATCTTGCCGAGCTCGACCGACGTGCGGATCCGTTCGGCCAGTTCTACGCCGCCGGCGCTCGAGGTATGCGACAGCAACACGGCGAATTCCTCGCCACCGATACGGGCGATGGGACCGCGTTCGCCGATGCACCCGCGCAGCACGTTGGCCACCGCGACAATGACCTTGTCGCCGAGCAGATGGCCGTGCGCATCGTTGATGGCCTTGAAGTGATCGATATCGAGGATCAGCAGGGTGCAGCCCTGCAGACTGCCCTGGCCGATGCGCTGTATCTGGTGATCGAAGCCGCGTCGGTTCAAGAGCCCGGTCAACGGGTCGGTCACCGCCAGGCCCTGCACCAGCTCGAGCTCTCCGCGCAGCCGCTCCACCTCCTCGGAGCTCCTCTTCAGGTGCTCGTGATACATGCCGGTCTTGACGCGCACACGGGTGGTCTCGCCGATCAGCGACTCGACGACCTGGTGAAGAATGTCATTGCCGATGCCGTCGCGCAGGCGCTCGCGGTAGCCGTCGAGTTCGTTACCGTACTGCTGCACTTCCTGGCCGGCCTCGACCGCCACGCCATCGACATAATCGATCATGCGCGCGATCTCGGCGCGCATGCGCGCGGAGGAGTCGATATCGCGCATCGCGACGTGCGCGTCGAACAGCGCCTCGATATCGTGGTCGCTCAGCACGGCTGTTTGCGCCAGGAGTGCATCGACCGCGGCCCGCAAGCCCAGGTTCGAGCCCGCGACATACTCGTACCAGACAGTGTAGCTCAAGGGATGAAAGCCGGCGGAATGTCTGGCCATCAGCGGCAGTACCATCCTCAGCAACTCGGCGGATTGCTCACGTGTTTCTTTGTACCGCATTGCAGAAGGCCCCTGCGGGCCACCTGAAGGTGGCCCAATGCATCGCCCGGATTATCTACACAATAATGTAATAGTGATAGGGAAACCGCGGCTTGAGCGCTTCAGAGCGATTCAGTCGAATGATCCCCCGCTGAGCTCCAGTACTCGGTATCGCCAGTAACCCAGCTGCGAGGCGTCGGCATACACATCGACGTCGCTGGTGTATTCGGTGCCGCCGGCCGCTCGGTTGTACCACAGGGTATTGAACCAGGAGAGCGCATCGTTGCTCGCCGGCGCGGTGGTCGGCAGCTCGGCGATAAAGGCGGCGGCGAGATTAAAATCTTCCAGATCGCGTCGGCTTAGCTCCGCGGTCCCGACCATGAGCCAGGAGCGACCGGCGCTGCGAATGAGTGCAAAACCGGGACTGAATTGCTCACCGTGGGTGCGGTACCAGCGCACTCGCACCGCGCCATCGCTGGCCGCCACCAGCTCTGAAGCCACTTCGCGGTTTGGAACCCCAGAGTGCTCGTAGCCGTAGCCGTCCTTGCCGGGGTCGAGCAGCACCCGAACAGCGGCGCCGCGCCGCGCGGCATCGAGCAGCGCGCGCATCAGATCGCGCTGCGATAGGTACAGTGCCGCGATGTCGATGTTGTCATTCCTGCCGGCCGCATCGATGCGCCCCACGAGTGCCTCGGCGATCGATGCCTCGCTGACCACTCGCGCACGCGCCGCGTCGACGCCGGCCGTGATCGCCACGCTGTGGCGCTGCCGTTCGACCAGCCGTTGCGAGCGCTCCTGCATGGCGCCGCCGCCACTCCAGCCGGAGAACTGTGCGACCACGAACTCCGACTCGAGCAGGGGTTCGAGCGCCGCGCCCGTCAAATGCAGCGCTGAGGCCGAATGCAGCGCGGCCTCGGCGTTGAATGGTCGGGAAAAGATCAGGCCGGCAAGACCGCCGGCGCCATCATCGCCGATCAGCAACTGGCGATGGCTGCGCTGATAGCCCTGCGTCCGGCCCCACAGTCCCATCGAGACGCCCGAAGGTCCCACGCCGACCGGGTTGGGCCACGCGCCATCGGCCGCGACCGGGCTCCACCAGCGGCAGCACAGCTGCCAGAACGCGACAAAAGCCGCGTTAGGCGCGCGCAGTCGGCCGACATCCACCGACACGACGGCGATGCCGGCTTCACGCAGACGGTCCAGCAAATTCGGTCCGACGCGCATCTGCACGCTCGCCGGGTCGATCAGCAGCAGCACCTGCAGGCTGGGTTGCTGCTGCTTGGCCTGCAGCAGCGCGTCGACCAGTGCTGCGGCGACCGGTGGGGCTGCGCGCAGCCGCGGAGCTCCTGGCCCGGCCGCGGGCAAGTCCCCAAAAAGTCCGGTATCGAGCACCAGGAAGTCGCGCGCCTGCGCCACCATATGCAGCAATTCGGCATCGATCTGCCGCTCGATCAGCGGCGCACCGGTGGCATCGGCCGCCGTGAGGTCGCGCAGGAATCGCAATTCATGTGCCGGCGAACTCTGCCATGCGCCCGCGATGTGCGCGCCCGGCGGCAAGCGCTTCTGCGATTGCCACAGCGCCATCGCAGCCCAGGCGAGCAGCAAGGCTGCGGCCAGCAGCCGGAATGTCCAGCGGAACGGAAACGCGCGCATGCGCGCATTGTGCCTGCTGACAGCGATAAAAGAGTGAGATGCCCTTGGTGATCAGGCCGATATCGGGCGCAACGCTACCGACGATTGCGGCAGCAGATTGCCAAACGCTGCTCGGCCGGCCTGCTGGGCCTGCAGCAGCTGCAGTAGCTCATCGATGCTGCGGGCCTGGCCGAACAGCTGGCCCTGGGCGAAGTTGCAACGGCTGGCGTGCAGGAACTCCAGCTGGCGCACCGACTCGACCCCCTCGGCCACGACTTCCATACCGAGGCTGTGGCCCATATCGATGATGGTTCGGACCAGCACCGCATCCGCAGGATCGTCGGCGGCGTCGCGTACGAACGATTGGTCGATCTTCAGTGTACCGATGGGGAACTGCTGCAAGGCCGAGAGCGAGGAATAACCGGTACCGAAATCGTCAATCGACAGGTGCAGCCCCATATCATGCAGCTGGTTGAGCATCTGCACCGTCCGGCGCGGATCGGCCATCAAGGTCGTTTCGGTGATCTCGAGCTCGAAATGGCGCGTCGGCACCTCATGCCGCTCGAATACCGACCGGCAGTTGAGAATAAAGCTCGCCTGCTTGAGCTGCTTGAGCGACAGATTGAGCGAGATGCGACCCGGATCGGCGATATGCCGGCGCAGTACACGGAAATCCATGCACACGCGCTCGAGCACCCATTCGCCGATGGCGCTGATCAGATTGTTCTCTTCTGCGATGGGGATGAACTGCGCCGGCGGAATATCGCCGTGTCCCGGCAATCGCCAGCGCAGCAGCGCCTCGGCGCCGACCACCCGGCCATCGCGCAGATCCACCTTTGGCTGGTAGCGCACCACGAACTCATCGCGCTCGACCGCACGACGCAGCTTGCTCTTGAGCATCAGCCGCTCAACCGCGGCGGCGTTCATCTCCGGCGAATAGAAAGCGTAGGTATTGCCGCCATTCTGCTTCGAGTAATACATGGCGGCGTCGGCGTTGCGGATTAGATCGATCACGTTCTCGGCATCGCGCGGGCACAGCGCAATGCCGATGCTGACGGTCAGAAAAACCTCCTGCTGATTGATATGGAACGCCTCGCCGGCCGCATGCAGCACCGTGCGCGCGAGCTGCGCGACCTGGCCCCCAGCCTCCTCGGCGTCCTGACTCACACTGTCGACGAACAGCGCAAACTCGTCGCCGGCCAGACGTCCCAGCACCGCCTCGGTGTTCAGCACGCGTGTCAGGCGCTCGGTGAGCACCTCGAGCACGCGATCGCCCGAGGCATGGCCGAAGGTGTCGTTGACCTCCTTGAAGCGATCCATATCGACGTACAGCATGGCCACGCCGTGACCGCTGCGCCGCGAACGCGCGATCGCCTGCTGCAACAGGTGCTGAAATTGCATCCGATTGGGAATCTTGGTCAGCGCGTCGTAGCGCGCGAGGTAGCGGATGCGCCGCTCGGCGCGCTTGCGCTCGGTGATATCGCGCGCAACGTAGATCTCGCCCTCGAACTCCGGATCCTCGGTGGCGACAGTCGAGCCAACGAATGACACGGGGATGGTCTGGCCGGCACGGGTACGTAACACCGTCTCGCCGGCGTCGCGCGCGACCTGCAGCGGATCGGAACCGAGCTTGTCGCCTTGATCGAGCAGCGTCACCAGATTCTTGCCGATGAGTTCGTCATCGCCATAGCCGGTGAGCCGGCAGGCGGCGTCGTTGACAATGCGCACGCCGCCGCCGGGGGCGGTGACGAACACCGCATCGGTCATGCTGTTGAGCACGCTGTGCAGGTAATTGCGGGTGAAGGTGGTATTGCGCAGCGCCAGACGCATGTTTTCGAAAGCATGCTCAAGCTCACCGATCTTGTCGCTGCGGGTGCTCACGAGTGCCTGACGAAACTCGCCCCGACTGATCTGCACGGCGGCACCGATCAGTCCGCGCACGGCGCGATCCAGACGCTGGCGCTGACGCCAGGACCAGAAGCCGGGTAGCATCACGGCGAACGCCGCGAATAATGCCGACAGCAGCAGAATCGACAAAGGCATGTCGTAGCTTCGAGCGAGGTAGCCCAGCAAGGCCGCTACCCCCAGGAAGACGCTGCAAAGGATCAGCATCAGATATTTGAATTGCGGGCCGTGCATCCGGCCTCCGATGGATATTTCACATTAGAATCATGCCGTATGTGCGCTGCCGCGGCTACCAATAATGTCGATTCTTAGTGCCGAGCAACTCACCGGGCGCGTGCGCAGTCACGTGCTGGATATACCGGAATGCGGGTGCATCCTGCACCCCGATGCGGCCACGGCGTTCCTGGGACTGCGTGCCGCAGCCGCCCAGGGTGACATAGATCTGGTCCCCGTCTCTACCTTTCGCAATTTCCAGCATCAATTGACGATCTGGAACGATAAATTCTATGGCCGGCGGCCGTTGCTCGACCGGGATGGCCGGGCCCTGGATCCGGTGGCCATGACCGAAGAGGAGGTCGTGCATGCGATCCTGCTGTGGTCGGCCTTACCGGGGGCGAGCCGCCACCACTGGGGCACAGAGATCGACCTGATCGATCGGGCCGCCCTGCCCACGGGACAGCGCCCGCAGCTGATTGCCTTGGAATATTCCCCGGGCGGGGTATTCGAAAAGCTCGGCGCCTGGCTGCCGCGGCACTGCGAGGACTACGGGTTTTTCCTGCCATACGACCGCGATCGCGGTGGGGTGCGGCCCGAGCCGTGGCATTTGAGCTTTGCACCAGTTTCGAGCAGGGCGCTGCCGGCCCTGACCGTCGAAGTCCTGGCGGCGGCGCTAAGCGATGTCGAACTCGCGGGGGCGGCCGTGGTGCGGCGACAGCTTCGCGACATTCATGCGCGCTATGTCTGCGCCGTGGCGCAGCCCGGCGCGGCGGCGCTCGCCGGCTCACGGCTCAATCCTGCAACCAGGCCTTCTTGAAGTAACCCAACATCAGGCTGCGCACCCGACCCAGCGTGTTCGGATCGGCTGCGTGCAGCGGAGGATTTCGCCGCAACATGCGCCAACTCTCGCTGCGCAGGATCTGTTCGAGGTAGTGCATATTCCGGTCGATGCCCTCGATGTAGGGATTGCGGCCGTCGAACAGAATCTCCAGATAGTGATAGGCACCGCCGAATCGATTATCGAGGCGCGTGGCCCGGGTATTGGCGACGAATGCCGGCGTCTGGCGCAGCAGATCCAGACCTGAGGCATAACGCACTTCGCGTGCCCCGGCCGCAGTGGACATCGCCACCCCGCCCAGCACGAACTCCGGATACAACCGGTCGCGACATTTCTCGAGATAACAACGGTCCGCGAGCTGCGCGATCATGTCCGCGGTCCCCAGCAGATGCCCCAGGGCGGTGTCGCGCGCATCATTGGTCAGGATCTGATCAAAGGGTCGCTCATAGCCGGTGAAGTGGATGATCTGCGCGGCGACGCCGGCCCATTGCGGCAAGCCAATCTGCGGCAGGTAGTGCGACAGGAATTGAGCGCCGCGGCTGACGTGATTGAGCGTGAATTCAGCGCCATTGGCCTGCTCGCGATCGCTGCTTCGTCGCAGATAACCCACATCGTGGAACAGCGCCAGGATCACCCCGGCGACGGCCCGCTCGGAGCTCAGCTGGCGGCCGGCTTCGACCTGCCGTTCATAGCCGGCGAGCAGCCGCGCCATCGCCAGCGTGACATCGAGCGTGTGCTGGCGGTCGTGATAGACCGTATCGACCCCGGCATAACCGGGCATGCGGCCGGCGAACAAAGCATCAAAATCGGCGAACGCGCGCTCGACCGGCGCGAACACCATGCGCGGCCAGGTGGAAACCAGCAGTTGCTCGACGGCACGCAACACTGCCTGCGGTGAGCTGACCCGCACAGTGTTGGTAATGTCATAGTCACTGCGGCGGATGCTGGCCATGTCTGCGCCGAGGTATCTAGGTGCCTGCAATCGTTCGTTGGGCAGAGCCGTGATTGCGCGCAAGTCTAGGCTAGTGCCCCCCGGTCCACCAGCGACGCGGCGCACATTTTCAAGACATAAGGCGGCCCCGCGCTACGGCAGTGCAAGCGCCGGTCCTCGCAGCTATATGTCAAAGCTGGCGATCACCGGCGCGTGATCGGATGCCCGTTCGGCGCTGCGTGCCAGGCGATCGATTCGGCAGCCCGTGCAGCGCGGTGCCAGCACCCTCGACGCCAGGATCAGGTCGATACGCAGACCGTGATTGCGCCGGAAGGCGCCGGCGCGATAGTCCCACCAGCTGAAGGCTTGCGGCGGCTGATCGAACTGGCGGAACACATCGAGGAAGCCGATCTGCAACAGCTCGCCGAGCGCCTCCCGCTCAGGCTCGCTCACGTGTACCGACCCGACCCAGGCTTCCGGGTCGTGCACGTCGCGATCGTCCGGCGCGATGTTGAAATCTCCCAGGACCAGCAGCCGCGGATACTGCGCCAGCTCAGCGCGCAGCCAGACTCGCAGCGCCTTAAGCCAGCGCAATTTGTATTCGTATTTGTCGGACCCGGGCGCCTGACCGTTCGGCACGTACAGATTCACCACCCGGACCCCCGCGCAACTCGCCGCCAGCACGCGGCGTTGATCGTCATCAAAGCTCGGAATCTCGATGACGGCCCCGCTCAGCGGCGTGCGCGCCAGGATCGCAACGCCGTTGTAGGTCTTCTGACCATTGAACACGACGTGGTAGCCCGCAGCCCCGATCTCGGCGGCCGGAAAGGCAGCATCCGGCAGCTTGGTCTCCTGCAGCGCCACGATGTCGGGCTGGTTGGCGCCCAGCCAGTCGAGCAGCTGCGGCAGACGCACGCGCAGAGAATTGACGTTCCAGGTGGCAATTTGCATCGGCCAACAATAACGCCCGGGTGATCGATCCGCGAGAGCGCAGCGCTCACCGCGGTAGCCGTTTGTTCCCCGACGTATTTTGCTGCGCTGGGCATCCTTTACGACATTTTTATGCCCTGCTGCGGCAGTATCGTGCCGCTAATATCGTAGCGCTAATATCGTAGCGCTAATATCGCGGCGCTAATATCGCGGCGCTAATGGGAAGGAGTCGTCCATGGATCTTTGGTTTATAGGGCTGATCCTCGTGCTGGCGCTGCTGACTTGGGGCGGCGTCGTGCTGTGCGAACGCCTGCTGCAGCAGCCATGACCGCGCTCTACTGGATCGCGCTGCTGATCACCCTGGGCCTGCTCGGCTATTTGCTCTACGCGATGCTCAAAGCGGAGAACTTCTAGACATGACCGCCTCGGGTTGGCTGCAGCTCGCGATCTACGTGATCGTGTTGCTGCTGTTGGTTAAGCCTCTGGGCCTCTACATGGCCGGAGTATTCGATGGCACCGGTGCCGTGACGCGCTGGTTCGGCCCGATCGAGCGCGGCGTCTACAGGCTGTGCCGAGTCGACGCCCATGCGTCGATGAGCTGGAAACAGTACGCGCTTGCCATGCTGGCGTTCAACGCCTTCGGCGCGCTCGCGGTGTATGCGCTGCAGCGACTGCAGGCCTACTTACCCTGGAATCCGCAGCAGATGAGCGCCGTCACGGCGGATTCATCCTTTAATACCGCAGTCAGCTTCATCACCAACACCAACTGGCAGGGCTATGGCGGTGAGTCGACCATGAGCTATCTGACGCAGATGCTCGGACTCGGGGTGCAGAACTTCCTGTCCGCGGCGACCGGGATCGCCGTGCTGGTGGCCATGATCCGTGGCTTCACGCTGAAGCAAGCGCAGCAAATCGGCAGCTTCTGGGTCGATCTCACGCGCAGCACGCTGTACGTACTGCTGCCGCTGTCGCTGCTGCTGGCCGTGGTGTTGGCCGGTCAGGGTGTCGTGCAAAGTTTCAAGCCCTATCAGACCGCAGCCCTCGTCAACCCCATCATGGTCGATGAGCCGGTGACCGATGCCGCGGGCAACCCGGTCAAGGATGCGCAAGGCAACGCAGAAACCAAGAGTGTCCGGGTCGACACCCAGACCATTCCGCTCGGCCCCGCAGCCAGCCAGATCGCAATCAAGCAGCTCGGCACCAACGGCGGCGGCTTCTTCAACGTCAACTCGGCGCATCCGTTCGAGAATCCGACCCCGCTGAGCAATTTCCTCGAGGTACTGGCGATTCTGCTGATCCCGGCCGCGCTGTGCTACAGCTTTGGTCGCATGGTTGGCGATACGCGTCAGGGCTGGGCGGTACTCGCGGCCATGCTGGTGCTGTGGATACCGCTGTTGGGACTGACCGCCTGGGCCGAGGGCCGCAGCAATCCGGCGTATCCGGCTGCGGTCGCGCAGACGGCGTCGGCGCAGCAGTCGGGCGGCAACATGGAGGGCAAGGAGACCCGGTTTGGCGTTGCCAATTCGGCGCTCTGGGCTGCCGCCACCACCGCGGCCTCGAACGGCTCGGTCAATGCCATGCACGATTCCTTCACCCCGATTGGCGGTCTGATACCGATGTGGCTGATTCAGCTCGGGGAAGTCATCTTCGGCGGCGTCGGCTCGGGCCTGTACGGCATGCTGGTATTTGCCATCATCGCGGTATTCATCGCCGGTCTCATGGTCGGGCGCACACCGGAGTATCTCGGCAAGAAACTCGAATCGTTCGAGATGAAGATGGCCTCGCTGGTGATCCTGATTCCACCATTCTTCGCCCTGGTGTTTACGGCGATCGCGGTGTCGCTGGCTGCCGGCCGCGCCGGCACGGCCAATCCGGGCGCGCACGGCTTCTCCGAGATTCTGTACGCGTTCTCTTCGGCGGCGGGCAACAACGGCAGCGCGTTCGCCGGCTTATCGGCGAATACGCCCTTCTACAACACGCTGCTCGGCATCGAAATGTGGGTTTCGCGCTACTGGCTCATCGTTCCGGTGCTGGCGATCGCCGGCAGCCTCGCGGCCAAGAAACACGTGCCCGCCGGCGCCGGCACGCTGCCCACGCACACGCCGCTGTTCGTGGTGCTGTTGGCCTCAACGGTCCTGATCGTCGGCGCGCTCGCGTTCTTTCCGGCGCTCGCGCTCGGGCCGATCGTGGAAGAGCTGCAGTTTCTTGGGCATTGATCGGTGCCGCCGCGCTGAGCATGCCCCATCGCACTGATTTGATCCATCGAGGACTTCAATGACTACCGTCGCACGCGCACGTCCGCTGTTCGACCCGCCGCTCGTCAAGGTGGCGATCAAGGACTCCTTCGTCAAGCTGGCGCCCTGGGTGCAGTGGCGCAATCCGGTGATGTTCGTGGTGCTCGTGGGCAGCGTGCTGATCAGCGGGCTGTGGCTAGCGATGCTCGGGGGCGGTCTGACTGGCGAGGGCCAGCCCGGCTTCGTGCTCGCGATTGCGCTGTGGCTGTGGGCGACGCTGTTGTTTGCCAACTTCGCCGAAAGCCTCGCCGAAGGCCGCGGCAAGGCGCAGGCGGCCGCGCTGCGCTCGAGCAAGCGCGACGTGCCTGCGCGCCGTTTTCCGAACGGCCGCACCGACCAATCCTGTGAGACCGTGCCCTCGCGCAATCTGCGGCGCGGCGACATCGTGCTGGTCGAGGCCGGCGACTCGATCCCCGGCGATGGCGAGGTCGTCTGGGGCACTGCCTCGGTGGATGAGAGCGCCATCACGGGCGAGTCTGCACCGGTGATTCGTGAAGCCGGCGGCGATCGCTCGGCCGTCACGGGCGGCACGCGGCTGCTGTCGGACACGCTGCACATCCGCATCACCGCCAACCCCGGCGAGGCCTTCCTCGATCGCATGATCGCAATGGTCGAGGGCGCCAAGCGCCAGCGCACTCCCAATGAGATCGCGCTCGCGATCCTGCTCGCGGGCTTGACGGTGATATTTCTCAAGACCACCGCGACGCTGTTGCCGTTTTCGCTCTACAGCGTGGCCTCAGCCGGCCAGGGCACGCCGATTACGATCACCGTGCTGGTGGCGCTGCTGGTCTGCCTGATACCGACCACCATCGGCGGTCTGCTCTCGGCAATCGGCATCGCCGGCATGGATCGCATGATCCAGGCCAACGTAATCGCGACCTCCGGGCGCGCGGTCGAGGCGGCCGGCGACGTCGACGTGCTGCTGCTGGACAAGACCGGCACGATCACACTCGGCAACCGCCTGGCCTCGCGTTTCATTCCCGCGCCGGGCGTCGCCACCGCCGACCTGGCCAATGCGGCCCAGCTCGCTTCACTCGCCGATGAGACGCCCGAGGGCCGCTCGATCGTCGTGCTCGCCAAGCAGCAGTTCAGCATCCGCGGCCGCGATGTTCAGCAGCTCGGCGCCCGCTTCATTCCCTTCAGCGCGCAGACTCGCATGAGCGGGGTGGACTTCGAGGACCGTCAGATCCGCAAGGGTGCGGCTGACGCGATCAGCCGGTGGGTGGCGGAGCAAGGCGGTGCGCTGCCGCCCGAGGTGCAGAGCGCGGTCGACACCGTGGCGCGTCAGGGGGCCACCCCGCTGGTGGTGGCCGATGGCGCGCGCGCGCTGGGCGTCGTCGAGCTCAAGGACATCGTCAAAGGCGGCATTCGCGAGCGCTTCGCGGAGTTGCGCCGCATGGGCATTCGCACCGTGATGATTACCGGCGATAACAAACTCACCGCCGCGGCGATTGCCGCTGAAGCCGGAGTCGATGACTTTCTCGCCGAGGCCACGCCTGAGGCCAAGCTGAAGTTGATACGCGAGCATCAGCAGCAGGGTCGTCTGGTCGCCATGTGCGGCGATGGCACCAACGATGCCCCGGCGCTGGCCCAGGCCGATGTCGCAGTCGCGATGAACACCGGCACGCAGGCGGCGAAAGAGGCCGGCAACATGGTCGATCTCGACTCCAACCCCACCAAGCTCATCGAGGTGGTCGAGGTCGGCAAGCAGATGCTGATTACACGCGGGTCGCTGACCACCTTCAGCATCGCCAACGATGTCGCGAAATATTTCGCTATCATTCCGGCGGCCTTTGCGACCACCTACCCACAGCTCAATGCGCTCAACATCATGCGGTTGGCCAGTCCTAACAGCGCGATTCTCTCGGCCGTGATCTTCAATGCGCTGATCATCGTCGCGCTGATCCCGCTGGCGCTGCGTGGCGTGCGGTACCGTCCCGTGGGCGCCGAGGCACTGCTGCGGCGCAATCTGCTGATCTACGGCGTGGGCGGGATCATCGTGCCGTTCATTGGCATCAAGGTAATCGACCTGTTACTGGTCGTGCTACGTCTGGTCTGAAGGGTACTGCCATGTCCAAAATCCTGTTGCCATCGTTGCTGACACTGCTGGTGTTCAGCGTGCTGACCGGCATCGTCTATCCGCTGGTTGTCACCGGCATCGCAGCCGTGTGTTGCGCGCATTCCGCCGGGGGTTCCTTGATTCTGCAGGGCGATCGCCTGGTCGGATCGGCGCTGCTGGGGCAGCCGTTCGAGGACCCCAAGTACTTCTGGTCGCGTCCGTCGGCCACCACGCCGCAGCCCTACAACGGCGCCTCCTCGACCGGGTCGAATCTGGGGCCGACCAACCCGGCGCAGATCGACGCCGTGAAGATGCGCATCGCGACGCTGCAACAGGCAGACCCCGATGACAAGCTGCCGGTGCCGGTCGATCTCGTCACGGCCTCCGCCAGCGGCCTGGATCCGCACATCAGCCCCGCGGGCGCCGAATATCAGGTAACGCGCGTGGCCCGCGCGCGCGGTATCGATCCGGACCGGCTCCGCGGCCTGATCGCCGCGCATACGCAATCGCGTCAGTGGGGGGTCTTCGGCGAGCCTCGCGTCAATGTGCTGGAGCTCAACCTCGCACTGGATGGACTTCACTGAGTTCGATTGAACGGGCCGGCGCATTGCAGCCGCAGCACCAACGGGTATAGTGATCGCTCAAGCTCTTTAGGCCCGTTGCCCGCAAACTGATCAGGGATGAACGATAACCGGCCCGATCCGGACCTGTTGCTCGCCCAGGTGCAGCAAACCGCGGCGCGCGCGCGGCGCGGGCGCCTGACTATTTTCTTTGGCGCCAATGCCGGCGTCGGCAAGACCTACTCGATGCTCGAGGCGGCGCAGCGGCGGCGCGCGGAAGGGCTGGATGTCGTGGTCGGCTACGTCGAGCTGCACGGCCGTCAGGAGACCGAACGACTGCTCGTCGGGCTCGAACAGCTGCCGCCGCTGATCATGAATTTCGGCACCACGACGCGCCGCGAATTCGATCTCGACGGAGCGCTGGCGCGCAAGCCCAGCCTGCTACTGGTCGACGAACTCGCCCACACCAACATCAGCGGCGGTGATCCACCGCCACGCCACGAGAAGCGTTGGCAGGACATCGACGAGCTGCTCGATGCGGGCATCGAGGTCTACACGACCGTCAACGTTCAGCATCTGGAATCCCTGAGCGACGTCGTGTGGCAGATCACCGGCGTGCGGCAGCTCGAGACCCTGCCTGATCGCGTGTTCGATGAGGCCGACGAGGTCAAGCTGGTCGACATACCGCCCGATGAGCTGCTGCAGCGCCTGCGCGAAGGCCGGGTCTACATACCGCAACAGGCGCAGCGCGCGCTGGAGAATTTTTTCCGCAAGGGCAATCTGATCGCGCTGCGCGAACTGGCGCTGCGCAAGACCGCAGATCGCGTCGACCTGGCGATGCGCGATTACCGCAAGGAAAAATCCGTGCGCGGTTCCTGGGCCGCGCGCGAGCGCGTGCTGGTGGCGGTGGGCCCGGACTCGCAGGCCGAGCGGCTGGTGCGCGCCGGCAAGCGCACCGCCGATCGGCTCGATGCCGAATGGCTGGTCGTGTTCGTCGAGACGCCGGACCTGCTGCGGCTGTCCGAGCATGAGCGCAATCGCCGCATTGCGATCCTGCGGCTCGCCGAATCGCTCGGAGCCGAAGCCATCACGCTGGGCGGCTCATCGGCTGGGGCCGAGCTGCTCGAATACGCGCACACCCGCAATGTCACGCGCATCCTGGTCGGGACTTCCAATCGCCCCCGCTGGCGGCGCATGTTCCGTCCCTCGACTACCGATCACTTGCTCGAAGCCAGCCGCGACATCGATGTGATGGTGATCGCGCGCAATGTCGTCGCGGATCCGTCGGCCGCCCCTGCGAACGCTCCGGACACCGTGCTGCCGGCCGGTTCCGGCAAGCGGCGCTGGCCGCGCTATCTGCTGGCAGCGCTGTCGACGCTGGCCGCTACCGCCGTCTGCTGGGTGTTCTACGATCTGTTTCCAGGGTTGGGGCAGGCCAATCTGGTGATGATCTATCTGCTCACCACGGCGCTGGTGGCGGTCTATGGCGGCCGCCGCGCCGCGATCCTGAGCTCCGTGCTCGGCGTCGCCGCGTTCGATTTCATGTTTGTGCCGCCACGCTTCACGTTTGCAGTCAGCAGTGTCCAATACTTCATTACCTTCGGGATAATGCTGATCGTCGCGCTGATCATCGGCAATCTCAACGCCAGCGTGCGCCAGCAGGCACGCATCGCCGGTTATCGCGAGCGGCGCACAGCATTGCTCTATGCGATGAGCCGGCACCTGGCGATGGCGCGCGGCCGCGACGAATTGGCCGAGGTGGCGGTACGCCATGTGAGTCAGGTGTTCATGAGCCGCACGGTGCTGCTGTTCGCCGACGAGCAGGGCCACGTAGTCTATCCGCGCGCCAGCCTGCTCGACGTGTCCTATACCGGAGCCGACCTAGGGGTCGCACAGTGGGTATTCGATCATCGCAAGCCCGCAGGTATGGGTACCGATACGCTGAGCGGCTCGGCCGGTCTGTATCTGCCGCTCGCTGGCAGCGAGCGGGCGTTCGGCGTGCTTGCCGTGCTGCCGGAGAATCCGCGGCGCGTGACCCTGCCGGAGCAATATCGTTTGCTTGAGACGTTCGCAGCCCAGATCGGGCTGGCATTGGAGCGAGCCGATTTTGCGGCCCACGCCCAGGCGGCCGAGGTACGGGCCGAGACCGAAGCGATTCGCAATGCCCTGCTGGCGTCGATCTCGCATGATCTGCGCACGCCGCTGGCCACTATCGCGGGCGGCGCCGCCACGCTCGCCGGCAATCTCGATGCGTTGAGCGATGCCGATCGAGGTGCGCTCGCAAGCTCGGTGAGCGAGGAAGCGACGCGCATGAGCGAGCGCATCACCACGCTGCTCGATCTGGTGCGGCTCGAGACCGGCGCCATCCAGCCGCGTTTCGACCTGTACGCGCTCGATGAGCTGGTCGGCTCGGTGCTCCATCGTCTCGAACAACCCCTGCGCCGCCACCGCGTGCGCATCGAGCTGCCCGAATCATTGCCGCTACTGCGCATCGATGGGCGTCTGATCGAGCAGGTGCTCGAGAATCTGCTCGACAACGCCAGTAAGTACACGCCGGCGGGCAGCGAGATCCGCATAAGCGCACAGGTGCTATCGCGGCAGGTCGAAGTCAGCGTTGAGGACGATGGACCCGGCTTGGCTGTCGCCGATCCCGAGATTCTGTTCGAGAAGTTTCAGCGTGGTGCGCCGGAAGGCGCGGTCGGGGGCATCGGCCTCGGGCTCGCGATCTGCCGCACGATTCTTGCCCTGCACAAGGGGCGCATCTGGGCCGAGAACCGCGCGCCGCACGGCACCGCATTCCGCTTTACGGTGCCGCTGCCGGCGGTCGCGCCGGCAAGGGCGGAGGAAAGGGTGTCGTCCGAGCTCCTGTATTCGCAATGACCCTCGCGAGCCGTGCGGTGCTGGTGGTCGAGGACGAGCCGCAGCTCCGTCGCGTATTGCGCACGCTGCTCGAGCTGGAGAATTTCCGCGTCATCGAGGCCGAGAACGCCGAGCGCGGACTGGTGGAAGCGCGCACGCACAAACCCGACCTGCTGATCGTCGATCTGGGATTGCCGGATCGCGACGGCACCGTGGTGATCACCGGCGTTCGCAGCTGGTCGCGGGTGCCGATCATCGTATTGTCGGCGCGCAGTGACGAATCGGACAAGGTCGCGGCGCTCGAGGCCGGGGCCGACGACTACATCACCAAGCCGTTCGGAGCCCGTGAGCTCAGTGCCCGCGTGCAGGTCGCGCTGCGCCACACCGCCAGCGCCGGCGCCGCCGGCGCCACGCTGCTGATCGGTGTCTGGCGCATCGATCTGAAGGCGCGCACCGCACGCGATGACAGCGGGCGCGAGCTGCGCCTGACGCCGACCGAATACCGCCTGCTCGAGGTGCTCGCGCAGCATATCGGCCTGGTGGTAACGCACCGCGCGCTGCTGCAGCAGGTATGGGGACCGGGAAGCGCGCAGCAGACGCACTATCTGCGCGTTTATATGAAGCAGTTGCGCTCCAAGCTCGAACCCGATCCGACGCGGCCGCGCTGGCTGCTGACAGAGACCGGGGTTGGCTATCGATTGGCGCAGCGCGAGTAAACAGCGCCGTGGGCGAACGGCTTCCCGGGCCCGGCTTTTTGGCCCGAGAAGCGGTGAGCCGATGCCGTTACCCCCAAGTTCCAGACCGTTCGATCCGGTTTCCCTCTAGACTGCGGCACTGAGGTGGCGGCACCCGCCACCACAACGAAGGAGTAGGCGATATGAGTAAGGGAATTGATCGTAAGAAGGAAACCAAGAAAAAACCCGCGATGAACCTCATGCAGAAGAGGGCCGCCAAGGCTGAAAAGAAAAAAAATAAGTAGTGACAGCTGCGATGCTGCACCATGTTCGGACGAGTCACTTCGGCCCGGTTCGACTCGAGCTGATACGCGCCGGCACGCCCGTGAGCGCCAGTGTCTGATCACGCCTGATGAAAATTCCCAAAGGCCTGCAGGCGCTGGTTGACGACGGCAAGGTCGATGTGGTTCTCCGGCAGCTCAAGAGCGGCAAGGAAGCATCGGTCTACGTCGTGGGCTGCGGCGATGAGATTCGCTGCGCCAAGGTCTACAAGGACGCCGAGCACCGCGGCTTTCACAAGCTCGCGGCATACCAGGAAGGCCGCAAGGCGCGAGGCAGCCGCGATGCCCGCGCGATGGCCAAGCGCGGCCGCCACGGGCGCAAGATGCGGGATGCGGAATGGACCAACGCCGAAGTAACCGCGCTCTACCGCCTCGCGCACGCCGGCGTGCGCGTACCCGCGCCATACGGCGTCTATGATCGCGTGCTATTGATGGAACTTGTGGTGGATGCGCAGGGCAATCCCGCACCGCGCCTCAATGACGTGGACATGAGCGCGGAGCAGGCGCGGCTGTGGCATGCGTTCACGATCGGGCAGATCGTACGCATGCTCTGTGCCGGCCTGATTCACGGCGACCTGTCTGAATACAACGTGCTGCTGGATGCCAATGGCCCGGTCATTATCGATCTGCCGCAGGCGGTAAACGCCGCAAGCAACAACAATGCGTTCAGCATGCTCGAGCGCGATGTCAATAACGTGCGCGCGGCCTTCGCCCGAGCCGCTCCCGAACTGCTGCAGACGGCCTACGCGCAGGAAATCTGGAAGCTCTATCAGGCCAGTGCGCTGACGCCGGAAACCCCGCTCACCGGCCGCTCTGCCCAGAGGCTGGCCGAGGCGAATCTGGGCGCCGTGCTCGACCAGATCGAGGACGCGCGACGGGAAGCGGCAGCCCGCCAGCGCGGTCGGGAAGAGACGCAGTCCGTCTGAAGTACACCCGCATGACCGAGCTATTGCTCATCGTCAGTGGTTCGATGATCATCAGCGCTTTTTTCTTGCGTTCGCGCCGATCCTGGCGCGGCACGTCGCGCGAGGACTACATTCGCGAGCTAGGGCCGGGGTGCCGGGAAGCCCAGAACATCGCCGGTGTAGGTCTCCACCACTTCGCTGAATGCCGTGCCATCGGGCAATGTCAGGAGGGCTCGATGCTGCAGCACCCTGGGCGGCACGATCAGTTCGCCCGCGCTTTCGCTGGCAGCAACCGGGCTCATTTCCCACCCTTCAGGCAGAGGCAGCCAAAGCAGCTTCGCGAAAATCGTATGGCGCCGGAAATGCAGTGCCCGCACGGCGCGGCCGAATGGCGTGTCCGTGGTGTCGAGCAGCCTGTTCATGTCGGGAGTCAACCGACCGGGCAGGTACCAGTTATCCGCCTCCGACAGCACCACTGCGCCGCAGAGCAATCTCACCCTGCGGTAGCGTACGGGCTCCGTCGCCGTCACGCCCAGCTCGCGGCGCTGCTCCTCGTTAGGCGGCTTGTCGACGCCGGGCACCCGTTCAGCAACGATGCGTGGCGGCGATGCCAGCCGATGGCTACCGCACCATCGCTCCAGCGTCAACGTTGCGCTGTCATGGCTCAGCAGGTCGGCGTTGAGAGTCTGCAACAGCGCTAGCGCCTCGACACGCGCCACGAAGCTGTCGGGCCAATCACGCGCGCGCGCCGCGGTCGCGTCGTCGGCGAAGGCCGTTGAGGCGCAGAGCAGCAAGGCGAAAAGTGTGGCGAAGGCTTTGCCTACATCAACGTTCATCACTCAGGTCCTTCTTTGAGTTGCGCACCGGAGCCTGCGCGCAACCGTAGTAGAATGCTTCCAGGGCATCGGCTATCCGCGGTGTCGGGCTGCGTGCCGCGCGGTACGCGCAACACCCAACGCGAGGCTCATAGCATGATCTACTTCCTGGCGCTGATTCCGGCCACAGCACTGAGCGTCGCCGGCTATGTTGCGCTCTATCTGTCCCAGCGTTCGGAGGGCGGTTTCCGATCGTTCGGCAAATACCTCGGCTTTTGGGCCTTCAGCCTGGCCGGATTGGTGATCCTGGGGGCAATATTCGCGGCGGCTCATGGCGACCATCATGGCGCGATGATGCGCGCGCGATCGGCACACGGCATGATGCACGGTCCCTGGCCAGGCGGTCCGCGGTTCTACGGCCGCGGCTCCGGCGAGCCGCCGGATGCCTGGCAGCCGGGCGAAGCAGCGGCCGGTGGCGCTGCGCCGCCCCCGGCCGGTGCGCCGCAGCCCTCGGCTCCGCCGAGTCCCGCACCCGCTCCGGCGCGATAGTGCCGAGACGGCGGCCCATGCCGCCGGCTACTGCCGCCGGCCGCCGGCGTTTCAGGCAGCGATACCGTACTGCTTGAGCAGCGCCGCGACTTGCGGCTTGCGGCCGCGAAACTCCACGAAGGCCTCGAGCGCATCGCGGCTGCCGCCGCGCGAGAGAATACTGTCGAGAAAGCGTCGCGCCGTGGCGCGATCGAATGCCCCGCGCTCGATAAAGGCAGCAAAGGCATCCGCCGCCAGCACTTCCGCCCACTTGTAGCTGTAATAGCCGGCAGCGTAGCCGCCCGAAAAGATATGGCCGAAGCCGTGCGGGTAGCGATTCCACTCCGGTACCGGCACCACGGCAACTTCATGCCGCACCTCATTGAGGATCTCGTACACGCGGCCGCCGCGTGCCGGATCATATTCGGCGTGCAGGCGCATATCGAATAGCGCGAACTCCACCTGCCGCAAGGTGTGCAGCCCGGCCTGGAAGCTGCGGGTCGCGATCAGCTGGTGCTGCTTTTCGGCCGGGATCGGCCCGCGATCGCGCACATGTGCCGAGATGCGATTGAGCACCTCGCTCTGCCAGGCATAGTTCTCCATGAACTGGCTAGGCAATTCGACCGCGTCCCAGGAGACGCCGTTGATGCCGGCGAGGCTCGGGTAGTTCACGCGTGTGAGCATGTGGTGCAGGCCATGCCCGAATTCGTGGAACAGTGTCACGACATCATCGTGCGTGAGCTGCGCCGGTCGATGGTCGCTGGGCGGCATCGAATTGCACACCAGGTAGGCCACTGGAAGAATCGTGCGCCCGTTCAGAGCCTTGCGGCCGACGCAGTCATCCATCCAGGCGCCGCTGCGCTTGTGCGGTCGGGCATAAGCGTCCAGGTAGAAGCTGGCTACCGGTGTGTCCGCGGGCGTCTGCACCTCGAAGTAGCGAACATCCGGGTGCCACACCGGCACACCGGTGCGCTCGCGGATGCGCACATCGAACAATTTCTCCGCCACTTCGAACAAGCCCTCGAGCACGCGCGGTAGCGGCAGGTAGTCGCGCAACTCTTCCTGCGTCACGGAATAGCGGCTCTGCTGCAGCCGCTCCGAGTAGAACGTGACATCCCAAGCGTTGAGCTTGCGGCCCGCGAACTGTTCGAGTTCGGCGAATTCCGCGGCGCCGGCCGGCTTGGCCGTGCGCACGAGCTCGCGCAAAAAGCCGATCACCTCGGGAACCGTGCGTGCCATGCGGTTCGCGAGCGCGTAGTCCGCGTAGCTGCTGAAATCCACCAGCTGCGCGGCTTCATGCCGCAGCCGCAGAATATCGTTCATCACCGCAGTGTTGTCGAAGTTGCAGGCGCCCGGCCCCTGATCGGAGGCGCGCGTCGACCAGGCTTCGTAGAAAACGCGGCGCAATGGCTCGGATTCGGCGTCAGTCACTACCGCGACATAGCTTGGCTGATCCAGACCAAACAGCCAGCCGTCCACACCCTTCTCCTGCGCCCGCCGTCGCGCCTGCTCGACAATGGCGTCGTTGATGCCGGCGAGCTCAACGCGGTCGCTGACATGGTGCGACCAGGCATTGGTGGCATCGAGCACGTTCTCCTCGAACTTCGCCGACAGCCGCGACAGCTCCGTCATGACGGCCTTGAAGCGCGCCTTCCGCGGAGCATCCAGGGCGACTCCCGCCAAACGAAAATCGCGCAGCGCATGCTCGATCACTTCGCGCTGCACCGCATCGAGCGTGGCGCCCTCACGCTCGGCGATCTGCGCGTAAGCGCGATAGAGCCGTTCGCTTTGCGCCAGGTCGGTGTGGTATTCGGACAGCATCGGCAGGCAGGCGTTATATGCCGCCCGCAACTGCTCCGAGTTCATGACCGCGTTCAAGTGCCCGATCGGCGACCAGACGCTGCTCAGCCGATGCCGCAGCTCCTCGAGCGGCTCCACCACCGTTTCGAAACTCGGATCCGGTGCCGTCTCGATCTGCGCCACCCGGACGCGCTGCTCCGCGAGCAGGCGCGAGATAGCCGGTTCCACGTGCTCCGGGCGGATGGCGTCGAAACGCGGCAGCGACGAGTCTTCGAGTAGCGGATTATCGGGGGCGGCGGCAGACATCTATTGCAACCTCGGCATGGCAGGCGGGCATTTTAGCCATGAGCGGCCCGTGTAACATGGCCAAAAGTGCAAGATTGATCAAACATCCGAGGTTCCACGCCATGGCATCCGACTATGACTTGATCGTGATCGGCGGCGGCAGCGGCGGGCTGGCCTGTGCCCAGCGCGCCGCCGAATACGGTGCACGGGCGCTGGTGGTCGAAATGGGTCGCCTGGGAGGCACCTGTGTGAACGTCGGCTGCGTGCCGAAGAAGGTCATGTGGAATGCCGGCGAGCTCGCTCACGGCCTGCGCGACGCGGCCGGCTATGGCTTCGATATTACGCTGTGCCGCCATGACTGGGGACTGCTTAAGCAGATGCGCGACGAGTTCATCGCCCGTATCAACGCCATCTACGAGCGCAACCTGGCCAAGCGGCAGGTGGAGCTGCTGCGCGGCCATGCGCGGCTGCTGACAGCGCAGTCCCTACAGGTTGGCGAGCAAGTGCTCTCGGCCGGCACCGTTGTGCTCGCAACCGGCGGCCGCCCCATCATGCCGAGGCTGCCCGGGGTGGAACTCGGCATCACCTCGGACGGCTTTTTCGAGCTCGGCGCGCGCCCTGACAGCGTGGCCGTGGTCGGCGGCGGCTATGTCGCCGCCGAACTCAGCGGGATCTTCTCGGCTCTGGGTTCGCGCACCACGGTGGTGTTGCGACAAGAGCGCATCCTGCGGCACTTCGATGCGTCGCTCGGCGACTCGCTGATGGAGATCATGCGCGACGAAGGCGTCGACATCGCGACCGGCGCGGTGCCGAAGTCGCTATCGCGCAATGCCGCGGGGCTGCTCGAGCTAAGCGTCGGAGACGGCCGCGTGCTCGGACAGTTCGATGCTCTCATCTGGGCAGTGGGCCGCACACCCGCGACCAGCGGCCTCGGATTGGAGTCGTTGGGGCTTGCCCTCGATTCGAAGGGACACGTCATCACCGACGATTTGCAGCAGACCAATCTGGAACACGTCTACGCCATTGGCGACGTCACCCCCCGAGCCGCTCTGACGCCGGTGGCGATTGCGGCCGGGCGGCGGCTGGCGGATCGCCTGTTCGGCGGACAAAAGGGGCGAAAGGTTGATTATGAGAATATTCCCTCGGTGGTGTTCAGCCATCCGCCGATTGGCACCGTGGGTTTGGGCGAGGACGATGCTCGGGCGCGCTACGGCGACGCGGTCAAGGTATTCACCTCAACTTTCATGCCGATGTATCACGCGCTCACACCCCGCAAGCCGCGCGAGCACATGAAGATGATCACCGTAGGGCCGACGCAAAAAATCGTGGGCATTCACATCATCGGCGAGGGCGCGGATGAGATGCTGCAGGGCTTCGCCGTGGCGCTGCGCATGGGCGCGACCAAGCGCGACTTCGACGACACGATCGCGATTCATCCGACCAGCGCCGAAGAGATGCTGACAATGCGCTAGCTGCTTCGCTTCAAGTCTGCTGCTCGCCCGACAGTTCGATGATCTGCCCCGAGCCGGCGACCTTGGAGTTCAAGTGCTTCGGATGCGTGTGCAGACGAACATCACCGGAACCCGCGATGAAAATCTCGGCATCGTCGATCGGCGCGATGTCGGCATCGCCGCTGCGGCGGTACAGAGCTGCCGTCAGCCCGGCGATGCTGGCCGCGAACAGCACCATCCCCATGACGAACGCAAACAGGCCAAACGCGATCAGCAGCGGCAGCAGAATGAAAATATCCACTGCGAGCATGCCGCCCAGGCTCACCATGGCACCCTCATCGCCGTGGCACGACCGGCACCATAAACGCCGCCGCCCGGCCAGCCCTTGCGTTCGAGCACCATCACCTTCTTGCCCGCCTTGGCAAGCTACGCCGCGACTACCGGACCCTTGTGTCCTGCGCCCATGGCGACGACGTCGAACGCGTGACTCGACTCAAGGCTGCGCGGCCGACGGCAGTGAGGTGTTGGCAGTCATCTGCGACAGCGCATCGCCGGTGGCCTGCTCGAAGGCCGCGACCACCGCCTGCATGCGATCAGTGTCGGCCTTGACCTGGCTCTCGGCGGTGAAGCTGACAATGACATCGCGATTACCGCGCTTTCCTAGAGTACAGACCAGCGCCACATGAACCGTCGGCGGCCCGGTACCGGTGTATTCGGCCTCGAAGTGGCGCAATTCCAGACTGAGGACGTACTCGGAGGGAAACGGTCCGGCGTCCGACTCCACCATCGCAAACTTTTTCGATCCACGCAAAGCGTCGATCGCCAGCGTCTGCAGCATGCTCGGTGCGGCTGCGGCCCAACGCGCAGCACTGTAGTAGTCGAATCGCTCGCCGGAGCGCAGCACGACGATGCTGTCGGTCGTCAGCCCAGCGGCTGCCTGCGGCGGCGTGACCTGAACCGTACCGGCGGCCGGTATGGTCGCGACCGCCGCCGCCAACGTCGGCCGCAGCACGTAGACTTGCGCTGTCGGCAGGTCGCTCTTCAAGCCACCGCTGCAGCCGGCCAGCAGCAGCAACGTCGATGTCATCGCTGCCGCCGAGCGCTGCATCCTCGATTGCCCCCGTCGCGCGAACTTCATGGCGGTATCACCACGCCACTGGCCCCCGGTTGGTAGATAAGCTGTGAAGGATTGTCGCGCAGACTGCGCGATAGATCGCGTATCTCCTGCGCCGCCTCCCGGCTGTCGTGCAGCAATGACTCGATCTGCGGCAGGCCGCGGCGCACGAAGCCGCTGAACTGATCGCGATTTTCGGTTACGAAGGCGTCGACATTGCCGGTGGCACGCTCGAGGTTCTCGCTGGTCGCGCGCAGCTTCTGTACGGCGGCGACGAAATCGACGCTCGCTGTCCGCGTGGCGACATGAATTTCGCCGACCACCTGGTGCGCATCGTTGATGGTCGAGCGCAGGTCAGTCACCAAGCCGTCGAGATTGCTGGTGCTGTGTGGCAACACGGCCGCGGCCTTGTCGAGATTAGCCACCAGAAGCTCGATGCCCGCGATATTCTTGTCCGACAGGATGCGGGTGGAGCGAGCGACCAATTCATTCAGCCGCGCCGTCAGCTGCGGCAGACCGCTCAGAAACAGATCGAAGTCCGAATGCGCCGAACGGATCACCTGATAGCGCTCGCTCGGGACCCCGGCCAGAATGCGCCGTCCGGCGTCGTCGGTGCGTTGCTGCTGCAGATCGATGTACAGCAGGCCGGTGACGCCCTGCAGCGACAGTTGCGCCAGGGTGCGCTCCGAGATCGGTGTGGTCGCATCGATGTCGGCGATTACCTGCACACGATTGGCGGCGCGTGGATCGATGCGGATGCGTATGACGCGGCCGACGTCGACGCCCAGATAGCGCACCGGGCCGCCTTCCGAGAGTCCGCTGACGCTGCCGTCGAAATAGATCTCGTAGCGCACGTAAAAGCGGTGCTCAATGCTGGCGGAGTACCAGTAGACGAACAGGAATCCCATCACCACCACCAGCAGCACGAAGCTGCCGACCGCCAGGTAGTTCGCTTCACGCTCCATGCTGTCTCCGGCGCTCGCGCGCACGCTCGCCCTGGAAATAGGCCTTTATCCAGGGGTTCGGGTTGTGCACGATAGCCTCGAGCGTGTCGCTGATCATCCGGCCGTCGATGATGACGCCTACCCGGCTGCAGGTGCGATAGATGGTATCCAGATCGTGCGTAATCATCACTACCGTGAGCTTCAGTTCGCGCTGCAGGTAAATCACCAAATCATCGACTGCCGCTGCACTGATCGGGTCCAGGCCGGAAGTCGGCTCGTCGAGGAACAGCAGCAGTGGATCGAGCGCGAGCGCGCGCGCCAGCGCCGCGCGCTTGATCATGCCACCGGAAAGTTGCGCTGGATACTTGCTTGCGGCCTCGGTAGGCAGCCCGACCAGCTGCACCCTGAGCAAGGCGAGCTCATCGAGCGCTCGCGGTGTGAGACGCAGATGCTCGAGCATCGGCAGCTGTACGTTCTGACGTACATTGAGCGAGCTGAATAACGCGCCCTGCTGGAAGGTCACGCCGTAGCTGGCCTTCAAGGCATAAAGTTCCGCCGCGCTCATGCTCCCCAGCTCGCGGCCGAGAAAACGTACGCTGCCGGCATCGGGCTTGCGCAGACCCAGAATGGTACGCAGCAGCACCGACTTGCCGGAGCCCGAGCCGCCGATGATGCCGAACACCTCACCCTCGTAGACCTGCATATCGATGCCATTGTGCACGATCTGCGCGCCGAAGCGGTTGACCACACCCTGCACCTCCAGCAGCGTGCGCATCAGACATCGATCTCCATGAACAGCACCGCAAAAAACGCATCGACGAGTATCACGAAAAAGATCGACTGCACCACCGCGAGAGTCGTCAGGCGCCCCAGATCGCGTGAAGAGCCGCGCACCTGCATGCCGCAATAACAGCCGGAAATCGCGATCAGGCAGGCGAACACCGGCGCCTTGATTATGCCGACCCAGAAAGTGGTGCTGGCGATAGCGCTCTGAGCCCGGTGCAGATACTGCACCAGCGGCATGTCGAGCAGGACATGGCACAGCAGGCCGCCGCCGACCAGGCCGATGATGTCCGCCACCAGGGTGAGCAGCGGCAGCGCGATCACCAGGCCGAGCAGCCGCGGCAGCACCAGCACCTCGACAGGATCGACGCCGATGGCGGACAGCGCATCGACCTCCTCGTTGAGCTGCATGGCGCCGATCTCGGCGGCGAATGCGCTGCCGGAGCGGCCGGCGACGATGATCGCCGTCAGCAGCACGCCGAGCTCGCGCAGTACCCCGACCGTCACCAGATCGACCACGTAAATGTCGGCGCCGAATTTGCGCAGCTGCTGCGCACCCATATAGGCAAGGATCACGCTGATCAGAAAAGCGATCAGCGACACGATCGGAACAGCGGTGTAGCCGGTATCGTAGATATGGCGCGCAATCGACACCGGCCGCAGCCGCAGGGTCAAGAATGCGCGCACAAAGGCGACGCTGATCCGCCCCAGGAAGGTCAGACCGCCGGCCATGCTTTCCAAGCCACGCACCGCGTGCCGGCCAAGGCCCTCGACCGCCTGGGCCGGATCGAGCCACTCGATACCGTGGGTCTGGGCCGTAATCTCGCCGGTCTTACAGCGTTCCACCAGGGCCAGCGTCGAGGGTTCGGAGCCCTGGAATTGAATCGCCACGCCGACGGCGCGCGCCCGATCCAGGAAATCGCGCAGCAGCCAGGCTCCGGTCAGATCGAACTGTGCCTGCCCGGTGGCGATGTTGACCCGGCGCAAACCGGCAAAATTGACCGTCTCGAGCTCGGCCTCGATGTCGCCGAACCGCAGCGCGCGCCACTCGCCGCTGAGCTCCAGACTCAGCTCATCCGCATCGCGCCGCGCTGTGAGGTACATGCGGCGGTGCCGGACTCAAGCGAGGGTCTTATGCGTGCCATCGCACAGCGGCGACTTGGCCGAGTGCTTGCAGGCGCAGAAGTAGACGCGGCCACTGCGCTGGGCCACGTACTCCACTGGCGTGAAGCCGCTGCCCTTATGCGCGCCGCTGCAGAACGGTTGCCTGGTCGATAGGCCGCAGCTGCACCAGTAATAGCTCCTGCCTGCCTCGACATCCACGGCGATCGGCGCACGCGCGGCCACGGTCGGCTGAGTCATGAAAGCTCCATGCGGTAGCGAACATCATGACTGCCGATGCTAACAGCGTTGGCGTGCGGACGTCAGCGCTTGCTATGCAAATAGGCCTCGAGGAACCACCGGTACTTGTCGGCATCGCGCGAAACGCCGGTGTACAGGTCGGCCGTGTCGGCATCGCCGAGTTTGTCCGAAAAGCAGGATCGCCGCGCGTATCTTCTTGCCAAGGTCCGCCAGACGGTCTGGACAGCGCCTCCAGGTGTTCCACGCCGTCGCGCTGATGTGCTGCGGATAGAGAGCCCAGCGAACCGGCGCGCAGCTGCTGCGCCTGCGTGCAATTGTGCACCAGCCTCTCGAGTCCTCACCAATCGCCTGATCGCATCGACTCGATCGCCACCGTCTATGGCCGCAGTATCTGTCGGCGCGTCAGGAATCGTCGCCGAAGCGTCGCCGACGGATCGCCACGGCGATCATCAATGTCGCCGCCAACAATCCCCACCACAGGCGCTGGCTGGCGAGCAGGTGGAGAGGGTCCAGCAGCTGGGTCGTGAGGCTGAGCTGGCCGCCGCCGCTATCGGGCGGTGAAATGAAATTGCCAATGACGACGGCGCTCCGCGCGTCGACACGGTAGGCCAGATGCAGCAGTTCGGTGAAGCCGCCGTCCACGATCCGGCCGATGTAGTCGGTACCAAACACCATGTGTTCGAAAATCACCAGCAGCGCCGGCGGAATAAACGCCCAGGCGTAGGGCGAACGGCGGGCCCAGACCGAGATCAGCATCAGGTAGGCGGCAAAGGGTGCGTACCAGAACAGCGCCGCGATGAGGCCATAGAGCATGGTGCCCTGCATCCGCAGCCACGCCAGCGTGTTCCACGGTGAAACACTCATGCCGTTGATGACCGGGCCGTGATTGCGCAACACCAGGATGGCGCTGGCCAGCAGGCTGCTGGCGGCGGCGAATCCATAGGTGCCGAGAGGGACGATCACCAGTCCGACCAGCAGCTTGACGAGCACCGTCCGCGCATCGGACGCGGGCATCGAGCGCCAGAACAGGATGCTGCGGTCGCGGCGTTCAGCATACAGACAGTCGAGCAGGTAGGCCGCCGCCAGGATCGCGGCCGCCAGGTAAAACGGTACCGCCCATCCCAGCAGCATGAGCTCGAACAGCGGCGGCAAGGTTCCCCCGTTCTCGCGCGCTCGCGTATCACCGACTTCGAGTCGGATATGGCCGAATGCGGCGGCGGCGAGCAGCAGCACGATGGCGATCGCCAGCGGCGCCATCCACAGCGCACGGTGCTCCCAGAACTCGCGCCTGATTTGTATCAGCAATGCTTTCATGGCGCTTCCGCCTGCATCTTGGCCGCGAACAGATCGGCGATGCCGGGCGTCCGCAGCTCACCGAGGCCAACGAAGCTGTCCGCCGGCGGATTCTCGAATAGCATGATCGTTCTGCCGAATAGCTCACGCACATAAAATGGCTTGAGCGCGCGCGCCGCTTCGATTTTGCCGGCTGCGACATTGAGCTGCACGAAGCGTTCAGCCAGATCGTTGACCGTCGCATCGAGCACGACACGTCCGCGGTCGATGAACAGCACGTCGGTCAGCAGATTCTCCACCTCTTCGACCTGATGGGTGGTCAGCAGAATCGTGCGCTGCTTGTCGAAGTAGTCGTTAAGCAGGGTGTCGTAGAACCGGCGGCGGTAGATCAGATCGAGTCCGAGGGTCGGTTCATCGAGTACCAGCAACCGAGCGTCGATGGCGAGGATCAACGCCAGATGCAGTTGAGTGACCATGCCTTTTGATAGCTCGCCTATGCGGCTGCCTCGGCGGATATCGGTCGTGGCCAGGACCTCATCGGCGCGCTTGCGGTCGAAGCGCGGATGCACGCCCGCGACATAGTCGATGGCATGCTTGACGCTGAGCCACCGCGGCAACACCGCTGCGTCGGCGATGAAGCAGACTTCGCTCATCAGCGCGTTGCGATCGCGGGAAGGATCGAGGCCGAGCACCCGCACGCTGCCCTGACAGGATGTCAGGCCGAGGATCGCTTTCAGTGCCGTGGTCTTGCCGGCGCCATTGCGGCCGATCAGGCCGACAATGCGGCCCGCTTGCAGGCGAAAGCTGACTCGATTCAGAGCTACGAGGTTGCCATAGCGTTTGCTCAGGTCTTTGGCTTCAATGATCGTGGCCATCGTCATCATCCTTGGTCGCCGCCGGCCGTTCCGCTGGCGCAGGACCTGGCGTCGGCGTGGTCGGCGCTCGCAGCAAAACTTCGATGCCGAGGCCCAGGCGAGCGATGGTCGCGCGCACTTTGGGCCAATCGCTCTCGAGAAAACGCCGGCGCTCGTCGGTGCGCAATGCGGCCGCTGCCCCGGCGCTCACATACATGCCGCGGCCGCGGCGCTTTTCCACCAGCTGCTCATCGACCAGCTGCTGGTAGCCCTTGAGCACGGTGAGCGGGTTGAGCCGGAACTCGGCCGCGACGTTGCGCACCGAGGGCAGCGGATCGCCCTCCTTGAGCACGCCCTCGAGGATCATGGCGACAACGCGATCGCGCAGCTGCCGATAGATCGGCTGGCTGTTGTCCCATTGCGTATCGATATTCACGCGCTTTCACGACCCCGGGGTGGTGGAGCTGCTCGGGGCGCCTGCGCCACGTTTGTCCGCCGCGTCGTGTCCCAAGCCGCTTTGGCTGCAGGCGGGGCCGTCGAGGCGGTTTCCATAGTCATGGTGGCCGGCCGAGCTGATGATCACCTAGGCCGTGACGCCGGTGATCCCGCACACGAGGGCGACGCAGATCAATAGCCCCAGGGGCTTGCCGAAGTTCCGATTCTGGATGTTGGCGCTCGTGTCCGATGCTCCTCGAGATTGTGTGGACGCGGCAACGCCCCGTCGTGTACTCCTGATCTAGTGATGTATTGAACAATAACACTATGCATAGGTCAAGGCGCTTCAGCGACCGCCCCGAAAGCTTGCCGGCGTCGAAAGTGTCACTAGAATCAGCGCTCTTTTTCTGGCCGGAGCCCCTATGAAGCCGCCCCTGAACATTGCCATCACCGGCGCCGCCGGCCAAATCGGCTATGCGTTGGCGTTTCGTGTCGCCTCGGGGGCCATGCTCGGTGCCGATCAGCCGGTCAATCTGCATCTGCTGGAAATCCCGCCGGCGCTGCCCACGCTCGGCGGCGTCGTCATGGAGCTCAATGACTGCGCGTTTTCCAACTTGAATAAAGTCAGGGCGACGGACGATGCCCACGCCGCATTCCGCGACTGCCACGTCGCGCTGCTGGTGGGCGCGCGGCCCCGCGGTCCCGGAATGGAGCGCAAAGATCTGCTGCTGGCCAACGCGCAGATCTTTGCCGCGCAGGGCAAGGCACTCGATGCGGTCGCGGACCGTGCGCTGCGCGTGCTGGTGGTCGGCAATCCGGCGAATACCAACGCGCTGATCGCCAGCCGCAACGCACCCGGCCTCAATCGGCGCAATTTCACCGCGATGACGCGCCTCGATCACAACCGCGCGCTGTCGCAACTGGCGGCGAAGACCGCCGCGCACGTCAATGACATCAAGCGCCTGACGATCTGGGGCAATCATTCATCGACGCAGTACCCGGACATCACTCATGCGCTGGTCGGAGGCAAGCCGGCCAAGAGCCTGGTCGACCAGAAATGGATCGAGGAGCATTTCATTCCTACGGTGCAACAGCGCGGCGCCACCGTAATCAAAGCTCGCGGCTCCTCCTCGGCCGCTTCCGCAGCGTCCGCAGCGATCGATCATGTGCGCACCTGGATGCTCGGGACCGCAGACGCTGACTGGACCAGCATGGGCATACCGTCGGACGGCAGCTATGGGATCGAGGAAGGCCTGATCTACTCCTACCCGGTCAGCTGCAGCAACGGCGTGTACCAGATCGTGCAGCGACTCGCGATCGACGATTTCAGCCGCGAGCGCATGGATTTGAGTGCCGCCGAACTGCGCGAAGAGCGCGACGGTGTCCGCGAGTTGCTCGGCGGCTGAAGCGCGCGTGGCGGCGCGCAAGCAGCTATAGTCCTGCAGTCCTGCGCGCGACCCGCTTTATTGCACCAGGGGCGAATCCATGATTGGCGCCATCGTCACCGTGTTTTTCATCGTCGCGGTGCTGTATCTCGCGTACCGGCGCCTGCCGCTGTTCTCCTTCACGATCGCCTTCACGGTATTGCTGGTGGCCTACAGCGTTCTCGGCAATCCCGCCGGACTATGGCAGGGCCTGCTGTGGCTGCTACTGGCGTGCTTCTGGCTGCTGAACCTGCGTCCGCTGCGCATTGCGCTGATCAGCCGGCCGTTCATGAAGACATATCGGCGCCAGTTGCCCTCGATGTCCGACACCGAACGTGACGCGCTGGAGGCCGGCACGGTGTGGTGGGAAGGCGAGCTGTTCACCGGCAATCCCGACTGGCGCAAATTGCACACCGCCCCGGGCCCGCGACTATCGGCCGAGGAGCAGGCCTTTGTCGACGGCCCCTGCGAGACGCTGTGCCGCATGGTCGATGATTTCGACATCACGCACCGGCTCGGCGATCTGCCGCCGGAAGTCTGGCAGTACATAAAATCGCAAGGATTCTTTGCGATGATCATCCCCAAGCGCTACGGTGGCCTGGAGTTCTCAACCTACGCGCATTCCTGCGTGCTGGTCAAACTGGCGGGCCGCAGCGTGACCTGCGCGTCCACGGTCGCGGTCCCTAACTCTCTGGGTCCCGCGGAACTGCTGCTGCACTACGGGACCGAAGAGCAGAAAAGCCATTACCTGCCACGACTGGCGCGCGGCGAGGAAATTCCTTGTTTTGCGCTGACCGGCCCACGGGCCGGCTCGGATGCCGCGGCGATTCCCGATACCGGCGTGGTCTGCCGCGGCCAGTGGCAGGGTCGCGAAGTCATCGGCCTCAAACTCAATTTCTCCAAGCGCTACATCACTCTCGCGCCGGTGGCGACCGTGGTCGGACTGGCGTTTCGGATGTTCGACCCGGAGCATCTGCTCGGCGACAAGGTTGACATCGGCATCACCTGCGCGCTGATACCGCGCGATACACCGGGCATCGAGATCGGGCGGCGCCACCTTCCGCTCAACATTGCGTTTCAGAACGGCCCGGTCCACGGCCACGACGTGTTCGCGCCGCTCGACTGCATCATCGGCGGCCTCAAGATGGCGGGATCCGGCTGGCGCATGCTGGTCGAGCAGCTGTCCGTGGGCCGCTGCATCTCCTTGCCCGCGAACGCCACGGGCGGCGCTCTGGCCGCCATCTTCGCGACCGGTGCCTACGCCCGTGTCCGCCGTCAATTCAGTGCGCCGATCGGCCGCTTCGAGGGCGTCGAGCAGGTGATCGCGCGCATGGTCGGCCTGGGCTACATCATGGACGCGGCGCGTAGCGTGACGACGGCGGCGATCGACAACGGCGAGAAACCCGCGGTGCCGGCCGCGATCCTGAAATATCACGTTACCGAGATGGGACGGCGCGTCGGCAACGACGCCATGGATGTCCAGGGCGGCAAAGGCATCATGCTCGGGCCGAACAACTATCTAGGCCGCGGCTATCAATCGATTCCGATCGCGATCACGGTCGAGGGCGCCAACATCCTCACGCGCAGCCTGATCATCTTTGGCCAGGGCGCCATCCGCTGCCATCCATTCGTGCTGCGCGAAATGAATGCGGTGTGGGACCAGGATCACAAGCATGGGGTGTCCGAATTCGATCGCGCGCTGTTCGGCCACATTGGTTTCACGATTTCCAACGCCGCGCGTTCTTTCCTGATGGCCTTGAGTCTCGCGCGCTTCGAGCGCGTGCCCGAATCGGGGCCGACACGGCGCTACTACCAGCACATCGAGCGCTTCAGTGCCTCGTTTGCCTTCGCCACCGATGTCGCGATGCTGGCATTGGGCGGCTACCTCAAGAAGAAGGAGACCATATCGGCGCGCCTCGGCGATGTGCTGTCGGCAATGTACCTGGCCTCGATGGTGCTCAAGCACCACGAGAATGAGGGACAGCCGGCGGAAGAGCTGCCGATCGTCGAATGGGCGTGCCGCGAGCTGCTTTATCAGGCGCAGGAACAGCTGCACAGCGTGCTGCGCAATTTCCCCAACCGCACCCTTGCCGGCATGATGCGGCTGCTGGTGTTCCCGCGCGGCCTGACGTATTTCGCTCCGGCCGACCGGCTCGGACGCAGCGTCGCCGAGCTGGTACTCAAGAACACCGCCACCCGGGCGCGGCTGAGCCGCCTCGTCTACCGCACCGCAGAGCCTGGCAACCCGCTCGGTGCGCTGCAGCAGGTGCTCGAGCTCGCCGACGTGGCGGAGCCGCTGGAGAGGAAATTGCGGGTCGAGGGACAGAAGACCGGCCGCCTGACAGCGCTCGATCTGCCCGGTCAGATCCAACAGGCGCGCGCGCTCGGCATTCTGTCCGACACCGAAGCGCAACTGCTTGCCGACTATGACCGCCGCGTCATGCAGATCATCGATGTCGATGATTTCGCGCCCCATGAGCTTGGGCTAGCCGCGGCCAGAACATTTCCGCGCGCCATCACTCCAACCATCGAAGGAGGTCGACCATGCGCGTACTGACCGTCTTGCTTGCTCGGGACTGCACCGCCGGCCGATCTGCCGCAGCCGCTGCCGGTGAGTGACAACATCCGCCATTTCGGCAAGGGTCAGAGGCAAGCCACGCTGGGCTTGCCGCCGGTCAAGCACACGCTGCAGTTACTGTTTGCCGATTTCACGCACACGCCGTTCACGCCCAACGTGGCCTCGACCAGGATCAGGATTACGGTGACGAAGTGACGGCGATATTCACGAGTTGATGCCGCACAAATGTACCTGGCCTTTTTTGGAATTGCGGAAAAACCGTTTGCGATCACCCCGGATCCGCGCTACCTGTATCTGAGCGCGCGGCACGCGGATGCGCTCGCGCATCTGGTCTACGGCATCAACGAGGCGGGCGGTTTCATCCAGCTCACCGGCGAGGTCGGTACCGGCAAGACCACGACCATCCGTTCGCTGCTGGCGCGAGCCCCGAAGAACGCCGAGATCGCGCTGATTCTGAATCCACGGTTGTCCGCGCGCGAGTTCCTGCTGGCGCTGTGCGAGGAACTGGGCCTGGGTGCGGACGACAGCGCCGCGGGCAATACCAAGGAACTGGTGGACCTGCTGAATCGCTATCTGCTGCGGGCGCACGCGCAGGGACGCCGTGTCGTGCTGATTGTCGATGAAGCGCATAATCTTCCAACTTTTGCATCGATGAACATGAGCATATGTTGAGTATCAAATTGCTCAATTAATGGCAGATCACCACATTTTGTATTCGTTAACACTTGGATCAAAGGAGGAATGAGTAAATGTCTGGCATTTCTAAAAATGGCAGAGAAGAAAAGTTCCAAGCCCACAAGAGTGCGGCGGAAGATGCCTACTACAACAAAAAAGAGGGCACCAAGCGCCTCACCACCGAGACTGGCGCCGGGCAGTGGGG
>JBEKRP010000002.1:0-142590 GCA_049518595.1 Steroidobacteraceae bacterium | reverse complement strand
GCGCCGGTATGCTCACGTGCTGCTCCTTGCCCCGCGTATCGGTAAAGCGCAGATCCGCCCACTTCACCTCCTTCTCCTTGATCATCTTCACCACATCGCTTGAACTCATACCGCCTCCGGTAGGCCGGGGACAGGCAAGCGTGTCCCGGCTTTTTTTAAGGACCCATCACAGCAGGCTCAGAACTTGTAGATAGCTTCAAGGCTAGGCCGTGCCAAGGCAAGCCTAATTCCTTGAATTAATACGATTTCTTAGCGGGTTCTTAACGCTTTTGGGCTGAAATCGCGTGCGCCGGTATGTAAGCAACCGCTGGTCAGTCACTGCCCATCGGTGGCGCGTCGACCCCTTGACGATCGGCGCTCCTGCGTGCATGCGGCCGCAGCATGGCGTGATAACGCATTTTGAAACAGCTCGCTTTCCGTGGCTCGTCTGGGCCCACTGCGCCGATCACTGAAATGCTTGTATTTGCACTTGCACGATTTGGGTAGCGTGCAGCCTTGCAGCGGTAGGGGCGGCGCCTGGCTCGACAGAAAACGTGTCTGCCGCAAGAAGATGGATGCCCGGCAGCAGGACGCCCCCGTGCTGATTGCGACGGCATGCCAGGGGTTCGTGACATGCACATGCTCGATAGCCCCCGCGCGAGTGCCAGCGCGCTGGATCTCGTTCACTTTCCGTCGTCGCCTGAACCAGGAAAATATTCTTTTTATCGCCACGAACCCGCCTTTCGATGTGGGCAGCGCAACAACCCCGTGCGATACAACAAGCTTGCTCGTCCTAGAGACGATAGCACCGGCAGCCGGTGTCAGGCATCCGTTTCGTCATCTTTTATGCCTCCCTTGCTGCTCCATGGGTGCCGGTGCAAGCTCGCGCGCATCCCCGTCAGGGACCCCGGACCTGCGCGGGCGCGACCGCGTTCCTCTACAGCCACTGCAAATCGGCGCGCACCAGCAGTTCACGCAGCGCCAGTTCACTGACCGACTGCGAACGGGAGCGAACGCTAAGTTTGCGTTTGGCATGTTCGACATAATAATGCACGGTGGTCGCGGAGAGTTTGAGGATCGCGCCGATCTGCGCGTCGATCTTGCCGCACGACACCCAGCGCATGGTCTGCAATTCACGCCGTGTCAGCTGCTTGGCGGCATCGATTTTGTTGCCGTATAGGGCTTTGCCGCGCTGGTGCGCCGCATGCGCCAGCGCGAGCAGCAGCGCGCGATCGGTGGCGCTGAGTGTCACCGCGCCACCGGAAAATGAGACCAATCCGAGGAAGCCACCGGGCCCGTGGATTGGCGCCGCCAGGCCTTCCTGCCAGCCCGTTGGCGACCCGTCTCGATGACGTCGCGGACCGCCTGCGGCAGATCGCCCTCGGCCCACAGCTCGCTCCAGCTGAGCGGCGACATGCGTCGGCGGGTTTCATGCACCAGCGGCTCATCGGCAAATACCTTCTCGAGATATACGCCGGTCCATCTATCGGACCAGTTGCCGAAATTGAAACGGCCGCCGACCTTATCCCCCGAACCACGAGGGCCCCGATCATCACAGTGGGCAGTCCCAAGGCTGCGAACACGGCACTCGTGGCTGCGGCCAGTTCGCCGGCAACGTGGATGCCAGGCAGATGCTACAGAGAATTCTGCAATCGCTCGAAATGACGGGCTGCCATTGACCGGCACGCTCGGCTGATAGCACCGCACCTGAAGATTCCAAGCCGGGATCGCATAATGAACCGGGCGTGGTATGCGCCGCTCTGTTCGAATTCCTCCGGCACCGACTCGCGTTGGGTTAGTCCCCAGCTAGAGGTAAACGATTATCAGCACACACTCCGCAATCTGTCAGCTTGTTGACGATGACGGAGATGTCGTCGTCGATGCTAAGAATTCGGATCGGCGCGCCATCAGCGTCGCGTTGCAAGGTCGAGCAACTGGCAGTGGTCAAACGCGTGCCATCGCGCTTGAACTGAATCGATTCGCCTTCCCACCGGCCTTGACGCTGCAGCGTGGCGTTGATCTGCTCGATGGGTTCGAAGAACTCCGTTTTCAGCGCTCCATCCTTGGTCCGACCCAGCACCTCGCTGCTGAGCCAGCCGTACATGAGCTCGGCTCCATGATTCCAATACAGGATCTGGTCATGCATATCGCGCGCCATGACGGCGTGCTGCGCAAATCCGAGGAACGCGGCCTGTTCGGCGACGACGGCGGCCTGCTGCTCGAGGGCCCTGGTACGTTCAGCCAGCTCCGCCGTGCGCGAGGCCAACTCGCGTTCCAGCGTCTCGCTATGCTTGCGATAGTAGTCGCAATGGGCCTTGAGGCGTATCAGGTTCCTGGCGCGCAAACACAGTTCAGCGCGGTTCACCGGTTTTGTCAGGAAATTCTCGGCCCCGGCCAGCAGCCCGAGCATCTTGCCGTCTTGATCGTCTCGGGCCGTGATCATGATGATGGGAATGTGCTTGGTGGCGCGGTTGCCCTTGATCTTGGCTGCCATCTGATAACCGTCCATACCGGCCATCATGACATCGAGCAGGATCAGGTCGGGTGCACGCTGCAAAATCATGGCGAGCCCTTCCTCGCCGCTGGCCGCGCTCTGGATTTGAAAGCCTTCCGCCGCCAGCATGATCTGCAGCAAATCCCGGTTGCGCAGCTCGTTGTCCACGATCAGGATCCACGGCGAATGCTTAGCGACGTCAGGATTCATGTCCGGACCAATTCAGATGATTGCATCAGTTGAGCCGCGATGGTCGCCAAGAATTCCCGATATGCAAACGGCTTGGCAATGTAGCCATCACATCCCGCGGCTCGAATGCGCTCCTCGTCACCGGCCATCGCCAGAGCGGTGAGCGCGATGACCGGAATGGCACGCGTCGCGGCGTCCCGCTTGAGCAGCGCCGTGGCTTTGAGGCCGTCCAAGCCGGGTAGCTGAATATCCATGAGTATCAGGTTGGGTTGCTCCGCACGCGCCAAGGTCAGCCCGGCCTCAGCGTCCGTCGTGCTGAGCACGGTATGGCCGACCGACTGCAGCAGGAATGTCGCCAACGCCATATTGGCGGGATTGTCTTCGACGATCAGGATTCTTGCCATCTCAGGCGGCCAGTCGGCGCCCGGACATCGCGCGCCGTACTTCGGACGTAAAGAGGTCGGCGTCGAACCCGGCCTTCTGCATGATCGTCGCCCCATAGAGAGTGAGCTTGTCGCGGTCCTCGGCCGTGATGTGCTTGGCTGTGACCACCAGCACCGGGATGTTGGCGGTCTCGGGACGTTCCTTGAGCGCCGCCACCACATCGAAACCGTTCACCTCCGGCATCATCAGATCCAGCACGATCACGTCCGGCAGCTCCTGTAGGGCGATCTCGATCGCCTCGCGACCGCCGCGCGCACGCAGAACGGTACCGGCCATGCCTGCGACCAGCAGCGCGATCAGTTCCACCGCGTCGGGGTTGTCATCCGCCACGAGGAAAGTGAGTTTTTTGCCGTGCGGCGGCGGGAAGAGACTCAGACCGACGAGCGCCTCGTACAACTGCAGCCGGGAGATCGGCTTTTGCATGACCGCTGCCGCGCCGAGCGAGAAGCCCTTGTTGGCATCCGCGACGATCGAGAGGATCACGACCGGGATGCACCGCAACTCCGGCATCTGCTTTAGGCGACCGAGGAATTCCCAGCCGTCCATGCCCGGCAGCAGGATGTCCAGGGTGATCAGCGACAACGGCTGTTGTATTGCGAGCGCCAGCGCGGCTTCGGCGGAGTCGGCGTGCAGTACCTTGAAACCTTGCGCCTCCAGTTGTACGCGGATGAGCTCAGCGGCTTTGAAGTCGTCTTCCACCACCAGCGCGATACCTGCCGTCGCCACCGGTTTGATATGCCGGGCCGCCGGCGCTGTCGCGGTCGTGAGCACCTCTGCCTCAGTCGCGCGCAGCGGCAGCCAGACCGTAAAGCACGAGCCCTCGCCCACGGCACTTTCCACCGCCACCGCGCCACCGTGCAACTCGGCGAGCACTTTCACTACGGCTAACCCGAGGCCGGTGCCCTCGAATTTTCGCGACAGACCGGCATCGATCTGACTGAAAGGCTTGAACAGACGCTCCAGTCCTTCGGCCGTGATGCCAATGCCGCTGTCAGTGACGCTGATCTTGAGAAATCCCTCGAAGCCGTTGTCTGCCAACGGCAGACTCCAGCCCTTCCAGGGACCCGAGAGTTGACCCACGTCCTCACGAGCGACGCGTGCCATGCGCAGCGTCACCTGCCCGCCCTCGTTGGTAAACTTGACTGCGTTGGATAGCAGATTGTAGAGAATCTGTTTGACCTTGCGCGCGTCCGCGTTGATTGAACCCGCATCCTCGGCGGCGATCAGTTCCAGGCGGATATGGCGGGCGGCGGCCTTTTCTTTGACGATGGACAAGCTGTTCTCGAGCAGTGCCGCGACCTGTATCGGCTCGACGTCGAGCGCCATCTTGCCGGCTTCCACCTTGGACAGGTCGAGGATGTCGTTGATCAGCGAAAGCAGATGCTGGCCGCTGCTGAAGATGTCGCCGATGAAGCCTCGCTGCTGCAAGGTCAGCTCGCCGAGCAGGCCGTCCCGGAGCACCTCCGAGAAGCCGATGATGGCAACCAGCGGCGTGCGCAGCTCGTGTGACATGTTGGCGAGAAACTCAGACTTCATGCGGCTCGCGTCTTCCAGCTCGACGTTCTTCTGCACCATGGTTTGCTCAAAGCGCTTGAGCTCCGTGACGTCGCGCGCCGCTGCAATTACGCCTTGCAGGTTGCGATCCCGGTCGTGAAAGGTGCTCGCATTATAGGACACCACCGTGAGCGTGCCGTCCCTGGCGCGCGCGGTAAGCTCGTAATTGGTCACTTTGCCTTCGCTCAGCACGCGATTGATGCCCGCCTCGGCTCGGTGCGCATCGGTAAAGTGGTTTTTGAACGGCGCGCCGACCAATTCGTCACGCGTCCTACCGGTCAGCGCCTCGGTCTGCTTGTTGATGTCGGTGATGATGCCGCGTGGATCTGTGATCATCAGTGCGTCGATATTGGATTCGATCAGCGAGCGCGTGTAGAAGTGCTGATCCCGCAGCCGTTGATCGAGCTTCATCCGCTCCTCTTCGACCTGCTTGCGCGCGGTGTTGTCGGTACCGATCAGAAGATAGCCGATGACGGTGTCATTCGGGTCGCGCAGTGCAGTGACGGACACGACCGCCGGGAAGCGGCTGCCGTCCTTACGGAAATAGGTCAGCTCATAGATGTCCTCGATGCCGCGCGAGGCTTTGAACACCAATGCCTCAAAGCCGGGCGCGATGGGAGTCCCGAGTTCGACGCTCAACGCCGTGGCGCGCGCGATCACTTCCAGCGGATCCGATAAGTCGGCCGGCGTGAGCTTGTTCACGACGTCGGCGGCAGCGTAGCCGAGCATCCGCTCGGCGCCGACATTGAAAATCTGGATCACGCCCATCGCGTCAGTGGCGATGCTCGAGAAATTGGCGCTGTTGAATATCGCCCTCTGCAAGGCCCCGGTGATCAGCAGGGCATCCGCTTTGCCGGCGTCGATGTGAATATCAGGCGGCTCAGGTGTTCTTTTGACGCGAATCGACGATGTATCCGTATTCGCCCGCTCGCACACGCCCTTCGATACTCTGTCCATTCAACAACTTGGTCGGTGGCGCCCGCACCGTCTGTGCGATAGCGTACATAAAGAAAAGCAGGTGGCGCTAGGTTCCGCGAACTATCGGTCCGCCCTGGCCCTTGGGACTTAAGCGCACAGAGGCGGGCCGGGACGGGTAATCATTATTTGACATAAGACTTCCGGATCGCCTGCCACCGCCATGAACGCAGCATCGCATTGAGCACTTTGACGTCGGTGGCATAACGCTCGGGCACGCTCTGCAGATTCAAACGATAAATTTCCCGATTACGCATGATGATCACATCATCGTGAATATAAATGCGCGGATCGCCGGCGCATTGCACCCGCGTCACATACCGGCCGCCCGCCGCATGATCGATGGAGTAATTCGACGCCTGATCGCCGATCACCAGGTCGTGCAGCCGAATGGCATTGATATCGCGGCGGTGCACGCCTTCGGCGGTGATGTCGTAATAGACATCGTACGCGGCATCGACGCTCAGGTACGCGCGTGGCGTCCACGACAACACTATACCGAAGCCCCGTTCAGGTTCCCCGGAGCGCGTGTAGGCACTCAGTGCTGCAGGGATGGCGACCGAATAACCGTAGACCTGGTTGAGGTACTGCCCGGTATGCGCGTGATTCGGTGATTGATCGAATCCCGGCGGCGGCGCGGCGCCGCAGAACTCGCCTCGCGCACCAGCCGCGCTCGCCGCGCCGAGCACACAGGCGGCGACGCAGCTCCATGTGGAGGTTTCAGACGCCGTCACTTGAATCTCCTAATAATTCATTCTGGAAATTACCCGAATCCATCCCCGGGCAGCAGTACACGTCGGGGCGGGTCAACCACGCGAGCCAATCAGCGTTGAACAATCATCGTCGCGCCAGACTTTGCTGGTCAGCCTTTGTCGCCAAGGGGCGACAATCATTTGAACTCCTTCGATTTTGGCACTAGCGTAGGATGATCGCGACACGGCGGCGTAAGCCGACGCAGTTATTGTCGTAACAGGACAACGCTAAATCTCTCAAACCATGTCCGTCCCCGCAAAACTCAATGACGCCGGCGCCGGCGAGGCCGATGACGCGCTGCGCGCGCTCGTGAGTTCGATGCTCAGCGGCCGCTACAAGGAGAAGCTCTATCTCTCGCATGTGTCTGAGCTCTGTCGCGACGAGCCCGAGTCGGCCCCGGAGCTGCTCGGGCTAATCGACCGCTACTACCGCCTCGGCCGCATGCCGGCGGTGCAGTACCAGAAGGTCAAGGCAAAGATCGAGCAGGCGATGGGCACACGGCCCGCTGAAGCTGAGCTCGAGGACGAAAGCCCGAACGAAGACGATGTGGACTCCGAAGAATCAGTCACACGGGAGCTGCGCGCGGTTGACGCGACGACACCGCCGCCCGGAGCCACCGCACCGCCGCCCGCGGCCACCGCACCGCCGCCCGCGGCCACCGCACCGCCGCCCGCGGCCACCGCACCGCCGACCAGGGTGGCAGTCGACCCGCCAGCGGTCGTAGTAGCGCAAGCCGAGCCCGCGGCCGAGCCCGCGGCATCCCCCGAAGCGCCGTCAGCGCCGCAGCCCGCGGCGGCCGGCGCTGTCCACGTCACCCTCGGCATCGGTACAGTACTGCGCGATCGCTACGAGCTGCTACAGCTGCTGGGCCGCGGGGGCATGGCCTCGGTATACAAGGCCCGGGATCTGTATCGCACGAGCCTGGGCGTCGCGGACTGCTGCGTCGCCATCAAGGTCGTGCAGGCGCATCCGTCGCGGCCCGGCAGTGTCGACGCGCTCGGGCGCGAATTTCATAACGCCCAACGACTCTCGCATCCAAACGTAGTCAACGTCTACGACATCGACCACGAGGGCGACGCGTCGTTCTATTCGATGGAGCTGCTCGAAGGCGAGCGGCTCAGTCAGTTGGTCGAGCGTGCCGGCGGCCGGTTGCCGCGCCGCTACGCCCTCGCCATCATCCGCGACATCGGTGCCGCCATCGCGCACGCGCATTCGCGCGGTGTGGTCCATGCCGATCTCAAGCCGCACAACATCATGATTACCCGCGACGGCCACGTGCGCGTGCTCGATTTCGGCAGCGGTATCGTGAGGCCGGGCGAGCCCTGGATTTCCGAACTCTCTCCCGGCGGGAACTATCGTCAGGCGACTCCCGCCTACGCCAGTTGCGAGCAGCTTCAGGGTTGGTGCGCCGATCCACGCGACGATATCTACGCCCTTGCCTGCCTGGCGTACCAGTTGCTTGCCGGTAAGCATCCGTTCGATCAGCGTTCATCGCTCGTGGCCCGCGGACGGCGTATGCGTCCGCGACGGCCCGCCGCTATACGCGGCGACAGTTGGCGCGCCTTGCGGCGCGGTCTCGCCTGGAGTCGCGAGCAGCGCAGCATGACCATGGAAAAGTGGTTGGAGCAAATCGGAGTCGCCGAAGCCGCTGAGACCTTGCCGCCGTTGGCACGGCTCGCCGCCGCGCCGCCGCCGCGCCAGTGGCCGCAACGCGTTGCCGCCGCGGCCGTCGTGCTGTTCAGCCTCGGCCTGGCCGCATTCGCGATTGAGCGCCAGGCGGGCGTCGACTGGCAGCAGGCGCTGACCGGCGCTCAAAGTACCTGGGAGAGCGCCTGGCAGCAGTTGCAATCTACCTGGAACTCCACCGCACCGGCCGCGCCGGTACCCGAGCAGCCGGCTATCGCGCCAGTCACGCCGACGCCACTGGCTGCGGTCGCCGCGACGGCGAACACGGTCGTACCGGCGGCGGCGGCGACGTATCGAGCCAGGTCCGCCCGCGTGGCGAGCATTACCGCAGCGCCGGCTGCCATCGCGGCCGCGGGGGTGGCGAACACGCCCGCCGTCGAAGCCAACTCACCGCGAGTGGAGTTTGCCGCCTCCGGCTACGATGTGTCCGGGAGCGAGCCTGCTGCGCGCATCGTGGTGCGACGACTCGGCAGTACCGATGGCGATATCAGCTTCAGCTGGTGGACCGAAGCGGCATCGGCCCAACCGGATGTTGACTACGCCTCGCTGGGACGGCGTATCGAACGGATTCCGAGCGGAGCGGAGAAAATCACGGTGTACGTGCCGATTATTTCCAATCCGCAGCGCAGCCGACTCAGTCAGTTCCACGTCGTCCTTGGCGCGCCGAATTCTGCCGGCGCTGCCGCGCCGAGCGCGCGAGCCACGGTAACAATCGATCGCGGCTACTAGAGGTCGTTCACAGGCTGGGTCACCGCCGCTACGGGGGTAGCGGCGTTGGCGAGCGCTCCGAGATCACCGAGATGAGACGATCCTGGTCGATCCGCGCAAGAAAACGGTGTTCGTGCGCCTGTGCGTGGAAGAGGACGCGCCCTCGTCGCAGGTGGTGCGGCGCCTGATTCGACGCTATATCGAGGAGCGTACCGGGCGGGTGTGGTCGCCGGCCGAGGACAGCGGCGAGGCGCCGCGCCGAGGGGCACGGCGCTGAATCGGGCCGCTGCCGTCCGAGCGGCCGTGGCAAGCCTCTCAAGGCGACGACGGCCCGCGCCATGGCGAGGCCCGATCGCGGCCGATATAATTCGTGCCCTGTCTTCATGGCCCTATGGTCCGGTGCCAGTCGCCGCACTGGGGAGCGGAATCGGGAGCGCCGTCATTGGCAAGCACATAGTCGTCCGCGAGATCTCGCGCCCGGGCCCGGCCGATCTCAAACTGCTAGGCGACTACGGCGTCGCCACGGTGCATGAAGCCCAGGGCCGAAGCGGCCTGCTCGCCTCTTACCTGCGCCCGATCTTCCGGCCGGTCTGCATCTCCGGCAGCGCCGTCACGGTGCTGGTGCCGCCGGGCGATAACTGGATGTTGCACGTCGCGATCGAGGTGTGTCGCCCCGGCGATGTGCTGGTGGTGGCGACCAGTTCGCCCTGCGAGGATGGTTATTTCGGCGACCTGCTCGCCACCTCGTGCATGGCGCGCGGCGTCAAGGGCCTGGTCATCGATGCCGGCGTGCGCGATATCGCCATCCTGACGCAGATGGGGTTTCCGGTGTGGTGCAAGGCCATTTTTGCCCAGGGTACGGTCAATGCCAGCCTCGGCGCGGTCAACGTGCCGATCATCTGCGCCGGCGCAAGGATTAAACCCGGCGATGCGATCGTCGCCGATGACGATGGCGTCGTCGTGGTCCGCCGCGCGCAGGCAGATCAAGTCGCCAAGGCAGCCGGCCGGCGGGTCGCGAACCAAGAGGATCAGCGCAAGCGGTTGGCGGCGGGCGAGCTGGGACTCGATATCCATCAGATGCGCGAGCGGCTCAAGGCTCTGGGGCTGGAGTACCGCTGAGCCCGCGCGCGCAGCGCGCCAGCTCCGCGGTGCTGCGGGCCGGGGCAATCCGGGTGACTGCGGCAACTGGCAAGCGCCGACGAAGTTATCCGGATACAGCCGGCAGGCGCGGTGGTGTAGCGGCGGTGGCAATCGATGATCATCGCCCCCTACTCCTTAGCTTTGCTGGAGGCTGTTCTCCAGCTTCGCCAGCGTCTGCATCGCCGTCAGGCACTGCGCCACGCTGGCGTTGGGCTCGCGCTGTTGCTTGATGGCGGCGAAGAATTCGCGATCCTGCAACTCGACGCCGTTCATCGACACATCGACTTTTGAAACATCGATCGGGCTGTTGTTGCCATCGAACAGATCGTCGTAGCGGCAGACATAGGTGCCCTGGTCGCAGATGTAGCGGAAGAAAGTTCCGAACGGTCCGTCATTGTTGAACGACAGCGACAGGGTGCAGATGGCGCCGGATGGCACCCGCAGGCCGATGCTCATGTCCATCGCGATGCCAAGCGTCGGATTGATCGGCCCCTGCAGGGCGTAGCACCGCAATGCCTGTTGACCGGTCTGATACTGAAACAGATCGACCGTGTGGCAGGCGTGGTGCCAGAGCAGATGATCGGTCCAGCTGCGCGGCTGGCCGAGCGCGTTCATGTTGGTACGGCGGAAAAAGTAGGTCTGCACGTCCATCTGCAGCACTCTGAGTTCGCCGGCCTGGATACGCCGGTGGATCCACTGGTGGCTCGGATTGAAGCGGCGGGTATGCCCGCCCATAGCCACGAGGCCGGTCTGCTGTTGCGTCTTGACCACCCGCTCCGCATCGGCGAGCGAATCGGCGATCGGAATCTCGATCATGACGTGCTTGCCGGCGCGCAGGCACTGGACCGCCTGCTGCGCATGCACCTGCGTCGGCGAGCACAGCAATGCCGCCTCCACGCCGGGCTGCGCCAGCGCCTGCGCCAGATCCATCGTGCAATGCGGGATCTTCCATTTCTTGGCGACCTCGGCGGTGGACAGCGGGTCGCGGCTGACCAGCGAGAGCACTTCGATGCCGTCGATCTTCGACATCGCCTCGAGGTGTTTGGCGCCGAACGCTCCGGCACCGGCGAGGATGACTTTCATGTGATTGCAGGCATCAGACGGAGTCTACAGATTCTCGAGTGACAGATGTCCGACCGCAGTATTGGAGGCCGGCACGTAATAGAAGCGCTGTACGCTACGAACATTGTCGTCCAGCGCGCCGCGCATAATCAACCACATCACCAGTTCAATGCCCTCGGAGCTCGCCTCGCGCAGATACTCCAGATGCGCGGCCCAGATTGAAGCAGCGGTTGCCCGTCGGCGCCGGGTACTGCACCGCGTTCACCGCCGGCGGGATGAGGCGGCAGGGTCAGGCCTGCGGCTGACCGAAAACCAGCGACAGCGGCACGGTCAGGCCCTGGTCGACGTCCATCCTGCTGCTACGGGATAAACACCCAGTCGCGGTCGATCATGCCGGCGATGCGTAAATGGCCGATGACCTGCTCGGCCCCCTGCTCGGCGCTCACGCGGCCGGTGTCGATGTGCATCTCTGGATTCTCCGGCGGCTCGTACGGCGAATCGATGCCGGTGAAATTGCGGATCTTGCCGGCGCGCGCCTTGCGGTACAGGCCCTTGGGATCGCGTGCTTCGGCTACTTCGAGCGGCGTATCGATAAAGATCTCGAAGAACTCTCCGGGACCGAGCAGCGAGCGCGCCAGCCGCCGCTCCGAACGGAACGGCGAAATGAATGACACCAGCACAATCAGTCCAGCGTCGGTCATCAGCCGCGCCACCTCGCCCACCCGGCGGATATTCTCGACGCGATCGGCATCGGTGAAGCCCAGATCGCGGTTGAGCCCGTGGCGGATGTTGTCGCCGTCGAGCAGGTAGGTGTGGCGCCCCATGCCGAACAGCTTCTTTTCGACCAGATTGGCAATGGTGGACTTGCCCGCGCCGGACAGTCCGGTGAACCACAGCACGCAGGCCCTCTGGTTCTTCTGCACCGAACGGTTGGCACGATTGACGTCGAGCGCCTGCCAATGCACGTTCTCTGCCGGCCGCAGCGCTGCCTGCAGCATTCCGGCGCCGACCGTGTTGTTGTTGATGCGGTCGATCAGGATGAAGCCGCCGGTGTCACGATTGAGCGTGTACGGATCGAAGGCCAGCGGCTGATCGAGATTCAGATTCACCAGCCCGATCTCGTTGAGCTCGAGCTGGCGCGCCGCGAGTTCTTCCAGTGTATTGACATTGATCTTGTACTTGAGCTGCGCCACCGCCGCAGTCACGGTGCGCGCGCCGCACTTGAGCAGATATGGCCTACCGGGCAGCATCGGCTCGTCGCTCATCCAGACAATGGTCGCTTCGAATTTATCGGAGACGCTGGCCGGAGCAGCGGCTGCGGCCAGCAGATCGCCGCGGCTGATATCAATCTCATCCTCGAGGGTCAGCGTGATCGACTGGCCGGCCACTGCCTGCTGCAAATCGCCATTCGCGGTCACGATGCGCGCGACGCGGCTGGTGAACCCCGAGGGCAATACCCGCAGTAAATCGCCGGGGCGCACGCTGCCGCCGACGATGAGGCCGGCGAAGCCGCGAAAGTCCTGATTCGGCCGGTTGACCCATTGCACCGGCATGCGAAAGGGCTGCGCACCGGCGTCGTCCTGGATCGGCACGCTCTCGAGGTGCTGCATCAGCGTTGGGCCGCGGTACCAGGGCATGCTGGCGCCCACCTCGATGATGTTTTCGCCGCACAGCGCCGAGACCGGGATCGCGACAATGTCGGTCAGATCAATCCGGGCTGCGAACTGCCTGTAGGCGCGCTCGACATCCTCGAACACCCGCGCCGAGTAGCCAACCAGATCCATCTTGTTGACCGCGAGCACGATCCGACGGATGCCCAGCAGCGACACCAGATAGCTGTGCCGCCGGGTTTGCGTGAGCACACCCTTGCGGGCATCGACCAGGATGACCGCCAGGTCCGCAGTCGACGCGCCGGTGACCATGTTGCGCGTGTACTGCTCGTGTCCGGGTGTGTCGGCGACGATGTACTTGCGCCGCTCGGTGTCGAAGAAGCGGTAGGCGACATCGATGGTGATGCCCTGCTCGCGCTCGGCGGCGAGCCCATCCACCAGCAGCGCGAAATCGAGCTCGTCGCCCTGCGTGCCGAGCTTGCGCGAGTCGCTCTCGAGCGCCTCGAGCTGGTCGTCCAGCAGCAGGCGTGATTCGTACAACAACCGGCCTATCAGCGTGCTCTTGCCATCATCGACGCTGCCGCAGGTGATGAAGCGCAGCAGATCTTTCCGGCTCTGGGCCTGCAGCCAGGTGTTGACGTCGGTGGCTGGCGGTGAAAGCTCGGCGTTCATCAGAAGTAGCCTTCCTGCTTCTTCTTTTCCATCGATGCGGCACCGTCGCGATCGATGATCCGGCCCTGGCGCTCGGAAGTTCTGGCCACCAGCATCTCCCCGATGATCGCCGTCAGCGAATCGGCATGGCTTTCGATCGCGCCGGTGAGCGGGTAGCAGCCGAGGGTGCGAAATCGGACCTTGCGCAGCCGCGGCTTCTCGCCCGGCACCAGCGGCATTCGCTCGTCATCGACCAGGATCAGCGCGCCGTCGCGCTCGACGATCGGCCGTTCCGCGGCGAAATACAGCGGTACGATCGGGATGTCTTCCCGATGGATGTATTGCCAGATATCGAGCTCGGTCCAGTTCGACAGCGGGAATACCCGCAGGCTCTCGCCCTTGACCTTGCGCGTGTTATAGAGGCGCCACAGTTCCGGGCGCTGCCGCTTGGGATCCCAGCGATGCTGTGCCGAGCGGATCGAGAACACGCGCTCCTTGGCGCGCGACTTTTCCTCGTCGCGCCGGGCGCCGCCGAAGGCGGCGTCGAAGCCGTAGCGGTCCAGCGCCTGCCTGAGGCCCTGGGTCTTCATGATGTCAGTATGAAGCGCCGAGCCGTGCACGAACGGGTTGATGCCCATCGCAACGCCGTCCGGATTGACGTGCACGATCAGATCCATGCCGACCCGCCGCGCGGTCTGGTCACGGAACTCGATCATCTGGCGGAACTTCCAGGTGGTATCGACGTGCAGCAGCGGAAACGGCGGCAGTGCCGGATGAAACGCCTTGAGCGCCAGGTGCAGCATCACCGAGCTGTCCTTGCCGATCGAGTAGAGCATCACCGGCCGGTCGCACTCGGCAACCACCTCGCGCAGGATGTGGATGCTCTCGGCCTCCAGCCGCGACAGATGCGATAACTTGGACATCAAGCGGTCGTCGCCCCCCGCGGATAGCGCCGAAATTCTATAATTTTCAATGTTCCTCACGCCGTTATGTGCTTATTCTGATTTTGGCTCTGATTTTGCGAGGCCAGAATCGGCGTGACCTCGGCCACCGGCGCACTGTGACCGATGAAGTAGATGCGCGCCAGTTCGTCGTTGGTGCGGGCGAGCGAGACCTGCACCCGATCGATGAATTCGTGCAGTTCGCCCTGCTGCAGCATTTCAAAGCGTGTGTGGTGGATCGCGCGCCGCATGCGCGACACGCGCCGCAACAGCGGCTCGCTGATCGGCAGCCGACGCAGCACCTCTTCAACACGGCGAAGACAGCAAACGCAGGCGCGCGGAAACTGCTCGTCTGCCAGCAGGAATTGCACCACGCCCGCGCTGTAGACGCGCTCGCGCGTCTTCAGGCGGTACATCTGATAGCCTGATAGCGAGCGTAACACGCCCATCCATAGTACCGTCTCGAACGGCCCCAATTCCGCCGCGCTCGGCCCGGTCATCATCGCGGCCGCGCGCACGTCCACGATGCGGCTGGTCATGTCGGCGCGTTCGATATTGCGTCCAAGCGTCAGGAACGATAGCGCATCACCTTCGTTGAAGATGCCCTCGAACATGCCGGTCAGGGCATGAGTCGCCCTGGTGACGCGGCCAAGGAAGCCATAGCGGGTGCGCCTGGCCGAGGCTTCGGCGGCATGCTCGGCGACATAGAGATAGAGTTCGTTGATCTGCTCCCACACCTCGCGCGGCAGGATGTCGCGCACGGTGCGGGCGATCTCGCGGGCACGAGCGATCGAGGTCAGCATCGATCCCGGGTTCTTCTCGTCGGCGACGATGAACTTGACCACGGACTGTTCGCCGTAATCGCGCTCGTGCTCGGCGTACAGGCTCTCATTGCCGGAGATTTTGACCAGCGGCTGCCACCCGGGACTCAGCCGCTGCGGCAGATCCAGCATCAGGCCGGCGCTGACGTCCACCAGCCGGGCCAGATTCTCGGTGCGCTCCAGATAGCGCGCCATCCAGTAGAGGTTGTCAGCTACGCGCGAAAGCATGATCGGCCGAGGTATCGACTATCCAGGTGTCTTTGCTGCCGCCGCCCTGCGAGGAATTGACCACTAGCGAGCCCTTGCGCATCGCGACGCGAGTCAGGCCGCCCGTGGTCACCTGCACTTCGCGGCCGGAGAGAATGAACGGCCGCAGATCCAGATGCCGCGGTTCGATGCCGCCCTCGACCAGCGTCGGCGTGGTCGACAGGCTGATCACGGGCTGGGCAATGTAATTGCGCGGATTGAGCCGGATCAGCTCGGTGAACTGCCTGCGCTCGGCCTCGCTGGATCTGGGGCCCATCAGCATGCCGTAGCCGCCCGATTCATTGGCCGGCTTGATCACCAGCGTGGCCAGATTCGCCAGCACATGTGCGCATTGCGCGTCTTCGGCGCACAGAAACGAGGGCACATTCGGCAGGATGGCGTCCTGATCGAGGTAATACCGGATCATCGCCGGCACAAACGTATAGACGAGCTTGTCATCCGCGACCCCGGCCCCCGGCGCATTCGCCAGCGCGACATTGCCGGCACGCCAGGCGCGCATCAACCCGCGCACGCCCAGCGAGGAATCTGACCGGAATACCTCCGGGTCGAGAAACAGGTCGTCCACGCGCCGGTAGATCACATCGACCCGCTGCCAGCCGACGATGGTGCGCATACAGACCACGTCGTCGTCCCCGACCACCAGATCGCGCCCCTCCACCAGTTCGCAGCCCATCTGATGCGCCAGATACGAGTGCTCGAAATAGGCTGAGTTATAGATTCCGGGCGTCAGCACCACCACCTCGGGCTGCTCGACGCTGGAGGGCGCCAGCGCGCGCAGCATGTCGAACAGCTGCGACGGATAGTCATCGACCGGCAGGATACCCGCGGCCTCGAATACCTCGGGAAACACCCGTTTGACGACTTGGCGGTTCTCGAGCATATACGACACACCGGACGGCACGCGCAGATTGTCTTCCAGCACATATACGGTACCGTCGGCGTCGCGCACCAGATCCGAGCCGCAGATATGGGCCCAGATGCGCTGCGGCGGATGGATGCCGACGCACTGCGAGCGGAAGTTGGTCGAATCGGCCAGGTAGCTACGCGGAAACACACCGTCGCGCACGATGCGCTGCTCGTGGTAGATGTCGTCGATGAACAGATTCAGCGCCTGGGCGCGCTGCTGCAGGCCGGCCTCGATGCGTCGCCACTCATCGAGCGCGATGACTCGCGGAATGATGTCGAGCGGCCAGGCGCGATCGATCGAGCCGCCCTCCTCGTGGTAGACGGTAAAGGTGATGCCCATGCTGCGAATGGCCACATCGGCGGCCTTCTGCCGCGTCGAGAGTTCTTCGGGACCGAGCGCCGAGAGAAATTCGATCAGCGCGCTGGCGGCCGGCCGCGGCGTGCCGCCGGGCCCGATCAGTTCATCGAAGCTCGCCGACGCCGGATACTCTTCCCAGGCAATCCGCATGCGATTTGCGAGGCCCTGTCTGACAGACTTGGAGCTACAGTAGCAGGGCGCGGGTGTCGAATGAACACTCGGCCGTGCTGGCGTGAAAATTGAAGCATTCCGCTAGACTGACGCCCGTTCCTGGTGCACCAGGGCTTAAATCGATGGATTTGCAATGACCTACTGCCTCGCACTCAAGCTCCGTGACGGCCTGGTGTTCGCCTCCGACTCGCGCACAACGGCCGGCGTCGACTACATCAGCACCTATCGGAAAATGCATGTTTTTCAGCCCTCCGAGGATCGGCTGATCGTGGTGCTGACCTCCGGCAATCTGGCCACCACCCAGGAAGTGCTCGACAATCTGCGACGCGATCTGGCCGCGGTGGAAGCCACCGAGAATTTGGCAACGGTATCGTATCTTTTCGAGGCGGCGCGCTATGTCGGCAAGGTGCTCTGCACCGTATTGCAGCAATATGCCTCCACCCTCACCATGGGCGGGGCGGACTTGCGCGCCACGCTGATCGTTGGCGGCCAGATCGCGGGCCAGCCGCCGGAACTCTATATGGTTTACCCGGAAGGCAACTACGTCGCCGCGACCTGGGAGACGCCGTATCTGCAGCTCGGAGAATTCAAGTACGGCAAGCCGATCCTGTCGCGCCTGGCCGGCGCCAACCTGTCGCTCAACGACGCCGCGCGCCTAGCCCTGATCTCATTTGACGCCGCGATGAAATCCAACCTGTCGGTCGGTCCACCGCTGGAGCTGGCGATCTATCCGCAAGGGGCGATGAAATTTTCGCAGCACCTGGCGCTCGATGCCGAGTCGGCCTTGCTGCGCAGTGTCTGCCGGCGCTGGAACGAGAAGCTCACATCGGCTTTTCGACAGCTGCCAAAATTCGATTGGGAGCGCACCGGGCCCGCGGAATGACCGAGCCGCTCGCCAACCGTGTGATTGCCATCGCCGAAGCCCGTGAGCTCGACCTGTTTGCCTCGATGCTCGAGCGCCGCGGCGCGCGGGTATTGCGCTATCCGCTGGTGAAGATCATCGATGCGCCCGATCCGGCGCCGGTGCTCGCCTGGATTCGCGCCGCAGCCGACGGCGGCTGCGATGATCTGATTCTGCTGACCGGCGAAGGTCTGCGCCGCATGCTGAGCTGCATCAATCAGCACCAGCCGACGCTACGCACGCCGTTTCTCTCGGCCCTGAAGCAGATGCGCAAGATCACGCGCGGTCCCAAGCCGGCGCGCGCCCTGCGCGAGCTCGGCTTGAGCAGCGATCTGCCGGCCGCGCTGCCGACCACCGCGGGTGTCATCGAGGCCCTGCGCGCATTTGATTTGCACGCGCGGCGCGTGGGTGTGCAGTTGTATGGCGGCGAGCCGAATCGACCATTGATCGAATTCCTCAACAGCGCCGGAGCGCTGGTGACCACGGTTGCTCCCTATCTCTACGCCGATGCCGCCACCGACGCGGCGGCGCAGGAGTTGCTCGAGCGCATGCGCACGGGTGAAGTGGATGCCATCGCGTTCACCAGCAAGGCTCAGGTCGAGCGGCTGTTTCGCGCCGCGCCTGCCGAATTGGTGCGCGCCGCGCTGGCGGCGACCAACGTCGCCGCGGTCGGCCCGGTGGTGGGCGATACGCTCGCGGCTTATGGCGTAGTCGTCAAGGCGATGCCGGAAAGCGCCTGGTTCATGAAGCCGCTTACAGCGTCTCTTACCGAACTACTCGCCGATTAGCAGCATCCAGCCCGTCGGAGATATCGGACCATAGGGTTCGTTTTTCGTAATGAAAAACGAACCCTATGGTCCGATATCTCCGAAGTATTGGGTGTTGCTGGTCGGCGCTCAGGTCGAATACATACGCTGCAAGAAGCCGAGGAACTGATCGAGCTCGGCCTTGTTGAAACGGCTCGCCATGTGCCGCTCGAGCTGCCGCACCTGCGTCATCAGCGCCTCGAGTTCCCCGGTGCCGGATTCCGTCAGTGAAATACCCTGGCGGCGGCGATCGCGCGTAGAGCGGCGGCGCTCGATCAAGCCGGCGCGCTCGAGCCGATCCAGCAGCGCCACGATGCTTGCCTTGTCCACCCCGAGATGGGTGCCGAGTTCGATTTGCGCAATGCCGGGATTGGCGCGCACCAGGCACAACAGACTGAACAGTCCCGGACGGATCTTGTTTTCGCCGATGAAGCTGACGTAGGTGCGCCAGGAGGCCTGGTTGGCGCGCCGCAGGTTGTAGCCCAGAAGCTTTGGCAACGGCCCGAGGTCCACCCTGGCACCGGCGGCACGCTCGCGCCTGCCGGCGGCAGGACGTCTATCGCGCGCGCGCGCGCCGTTGCTACCCGTCTGTTCCATTAAAACACCCCCAAGACCTGAGCGAGCACGCAGTGTCGGCGCGATGGCTTGCAGTATATTTTCATTACTGTTCGTACTGCAAATGGATGGGCATTGCTACACATCGCATTTTTTGTCCTGCGCGCCGGTGTTGCCGGCAGCTGGCCACCGCCCCGGCCTCAGCGCCCGCTGAAACTGCCCAGCGGCGCGTACAGGTCGGGCCGGCGATCGCGAAATACGAACCAGTTGTCGCGCGCGTGCCGCAGTTGCTCCAGATCGAAGCAGGCGGTAATCACCGCCTCGTCATCCTCCGCGGCCTCGGCCACCAGTGCACCGCTGGCATCGGCGATGAATGAAGAGCCATAGAAACGAATGTGCAGCGCCTGCGGATTCTGCAGCGAATACTCGGTGCCGATGCGGTTACTCGCTATCAGCGGCATCAGGTTGGCGGCAGCGTGCCCCTGCTGCGTGCGCTGCCAATGCAGCCTCGAATCCACCGGCGGTGCCGGCGGCGGCTCGCTGCCGATTGCGGTCGGATACAGCAGCAATTCGGCGCCCATGAGCGCCATGATGCGCGCACTCTCGGGAAACCACTGATCCCAGCAGATGGCGGCACCGAGCCGGCCATAGCGGGTATTCCATACCCGAAAGCCGGTGTCGCCCGGGCTGAAATAGAACTTCTCCTGATAGCCCGGGCCGTTCGGGATATGCGACTTGCGATAGATTCCAAGCCGCCGGCCATCGGCGTCGAACATCGCGAGCGAATTAAAATAGACATTGCCCGCGCGCTCAAAGAAGCTGATCGGCAACACCGCCTCGAGTTCCGCTGCCAGGGCGCCGAAGCGCCGCAGCAAGGGGCTGTCATCCGCGCTCTCGGCGAGCTGCAGATGCCGTGGATCCTGTTCGATGCAGAAATACGGCGTCGCAAACAGCTCCTGCAGCAGGATGATCTGGGCTCCACGGGCATGAGCCTCCCGCACCAGGCGCTCTGCGCGGTCCAGGTTCGCGGGCAAGTCCCAGCCGCAGGCGAATTGCGTCGCCGCGATCGTGACCGGGCGGCCGCCACGGCTCATGCCAGCGCTCCCGCGGACGCGCCCTGCACGCGCTCGGTGATCGCGATCGCGGTCCGCAGCGCGCGCAACCCGTCCTCACCGCTGACCAGTACCCGCTGCTCGCCGCGTATGGCGGCGACGAACGACTGGATCTCGGCCAACAGCGCATCCCCCTGATCGAACGACTGTTCTTCGATCAGTACCGGCAGTTGCCCCTCGCTCACCGGCGCCAGGCGCTTACGAATCACCGTCAATATCTTCTGTTGCAGGTCAATGGACAGGTAGGCATCGTCGCGGAATACGCGCAGCTTGCGCTCGGACTTCAGGCTCACGCGGCTGGCAGTGACGTTGGCGACGCAGCCGCTTTCAAAGCGCAGGCGAGCATTGGCGATATCGATTTCCGAGGAAAACACCGGTGTACCGATCGCGTCCAGGTTTGCCACCGGGCTGCCGACGATCATCTGCACCAGGTCGATATCGTGAATCATCAGGTCGAGCACGACATTGACGTCGGTGCCGCGCTCCTTGAACGGCGCCAGTCGGTGGCACTCGATGAATCGCGGCCGCGACAGCAGGGGTTCCGCGGCCAGGATGGTCGGATTGAAGCGTTCGAGGTGACCGACCTGCAGCACTCGGCCGTATTGGCGCGCCGCGCTGATTAGCCGTTCCGCCTGCGCCGTGGTCTGGGTGATCGGCTTCTCGACCAGCACATGAGCACCGCTTTCGAGGAACGCGCGCGCGATGTCGTAGTGCGTCGGCGTCGGCGTGACGACGCTGACGGCGTCGACCTTGCCGAGCAGCTGGCGGAAGTCGCCGTAGGCCGTTGCCTGGAGCTCGGCCGCCACCCGCGAGGCGGTCTCCGGCTGATTGTCCACGACCCCGACCAGGCTGCAGTCCTCGAGCAGCGCATATTTCTGGGCGTGGAAGTGTCCCAGATAGCCCACTCCGACCACTGCCGCTCTGATTTTCTCCATGTGCCGGCTATTATGCCTAAAGGCCGCGGGGAGCCCTGAGGGCATTTTTGTAAGGATTGGACGTGAACGATCAACTGCGCCGCTTCTGGGACTTGCGTCGCGGGGCGCATGGCCTGTGGCGCGAGCTGCTGACGGTGGTGGCGTGCATCGGGATCGGCGTGATCGTGATGCCCTGTCTGATCTTCGCGGCCGGCCGCATCGCCCTGGGTCCCTACGCACACGGCAGCGTGTTTGCGCTATGGCGCGATTTCATCAGCGGCCTGGTTTCCGGCTCGCAAGCGGTGTGGTTTGTCGCCCTGGGGCCGTATCTGTTCGTCTGGCTGCTGCGCGGCGGCCGCCGTCTGTTACATAACTGAGGCTATCGCGCCATTTGCCGTGATTGCCGTCACAGATCCGGCGGCACTGCAGCACGGACGGACCGCTACCGTGCGATCCTGTCGTGCAGGCAGATACCGTGCGCGCTAAGCGCTCGACTGGACGTTAGCTATGGGGAATGCACCCGACAACCACTGGCGAATTCTCGCCTCGGAGCAGCGACCGCCGCGCCGCCGCGATCAAGTGCTCAAAGAGATCTCGCTGGCGCTGGTGACCAACGACGGCGTTGGCGTCGATGCGCGCCAACGCAGCGGATTCGATCCCTACGACAGCCGGCTGGGCGCCGCCCAGAGGGATGTCTGGAGCCAACCGCGCCGCGCCTGATGCTGCAGGGCCAGGTGGCTCAGGGCCAGGTGGCTCAGGGCCGGTCGATGATCCCGAGGGCGATCAACATCGCCGCGAGCACGATCTGCGCGCCGTAACGCCAGCGCCAATGCCGCAATTCACCGACGAAGCTCATTCCACCGATCGCCCCCAGACTGAACGACGACGCCAGCCCCTTGAGCAGCGACAGCCGCTCGGGTGCCAGCCGGGCCCAGTATTCCGGCAGCAGTAAGAACACCGTGGGGCTCATGGTCAAGGATGCCGTCATGGCGACTGCCGAACCCATGATGATGCCGATCCATAGCGCCACCGGCCGCAGGCCATTTCTCCTTTTTTGGCCCGCCGGCCGGTTGAATCGCAGCACGACTGCCATCTAGTCTGCAAAGATGTCAGACTTGATGGTACTTTAGCTCTTGCAAGGTTCCTCACGCAGCATGTCGCACACGCCTCGTCCCTGGCGCAAGCTCCTGGCGCCAATCGCACTGTCCGCCTTAGGGTTGCTGGCACTGTCTGCGGCCAGCTCCACCGGCGTGCCGGCCGCAACCGGCTTGCTGCCCGAAGGCGCCCTCGGCCCGACCCCGCAGGAGCGGCTGCTCGCGCCGCGCATCGCCAGCATTCTCGAGCAGAATCACTATCGTCATATCGTTATCGACGACAAGAGCTCACCGCTGGTGTTCGACCGCTTTCTGGCCGCGCTCGACGGGCAGCACAGCTATTTCCTCGCCGGCGACGTGACCGGATTTGAGCGCTGGAGGACCAAGTTCGGCGACATGATCCATACCGGCGAGATGGATCCGGCCTACCTGATCTTCAACGTGTTCCAGCAGCGCAATCGCGAGCGCATCAACCACGCGCTCAAGCTGCTGGACACCGAGCCGGACTGGACCGTCGACGAGAGCTTCAACTTTGACCGCGAGCATACGCCCTGGCCTGCCACGCAGGCGGAGATGGACGAGCTCTGGCGCCTGCGCATCAAGAACGACGCCGTCTCGCTGATGCTGACCGGCAAGAGCTGGAGCGACACCGCCGACCTGCTGCGCAAGCGCTACCAGCGCGTGCTCTCGCGGCTCGACAAGATCTCGCCCGAGGACGTGTTCGAGTCGCTGATGAACGCCTATTGCGCCGTTTACGACCCGCACAGCAATTATTTTTCCCCGCGCAGTTCGGAGGAGTATCGCATCCAGATGAGCCTGAGCTATGAGGGCATCGGCGCCTCGCTGCAGCTCACCGACGACTATATAAGCGTCACCAACATCCTACCCGGCGGTCCGGCCGCGGCCGACGGCAGCCTCAAACCCAATGATCGCATCACCGGGGTCGCCCAGGGCCACGACGGGGCCATGACCGACGTGATCGGCTGGCGCCTCGATGATGTCGTCCAGCAGATCCGCGGCAAGGTCGGCACTATCGTGCGGCTGCAGATCCTGCCCGCCGGCGCTACACCCGGGACCGCGGAGCGCATCGTCGAGCTCACGCGCAACAAGGTCACGCTCGAGGCACAGGCAGCCAAGAAGGAAGTACGGCAAATCCAGCGCAACGGCCATACCTACAAGGTCGGCATCATCACCGTGCCGAGCTTCTATAACGACATGGACGCGGCCAACGGCGGCGACGCCAACAACCGCAGCACCACTCACGATGTACGCCGCCTGCTGCAGGGGTTCGCCGCCACCGGCGGTATCGACGCCCTGGTGCTCGACCTGCGCGGCGATGGCGGCGGATATCTGCCCGAGGCGATCGGGCTGACACACCTGTTTATCAATCACGGACCCGTGGTGCAGCTCAAGGACACTGCAGGCCAGCACGAAGTCCTCGATGAGCCCGATCCGGGGCAGGCTTATTCCGGCCCGCTGGCCGTACTGGTGGACCGCACCAGCGCCTCGGCCTCCGAGATCTTCTCCGGTGCGATCCAGGATTACCATCGTGGCGTGATCATCGGCCAGACCACCTTCGGCAAGGGCACCGTACAGAGCGTGATTCCACTCGATCGCTGGTCCTCGCGGCCAACCGAAGGCCAGGTGACGGTGACGATCGGCAAGTTCTATCGCATCACTGGCGAGAGCACGCAGCTACGCGGCGTCGCCCCCGATATCGCTCTGCCCTCGCCGATCAGCGCCGAGGATGTCGGCGAGAGCGTACTCGAGCACGCCCTGCCCTGGGACCGGATTGCGTCGGTGCCGTTCCGGGCTCTGGTCCCCGAGCCAAGCCTGGTGCAGGCGCTGGCGGGCGAAGAGAGCGATCGCGCCGTGCACAATGCGGATTATCAGTGGCTGCTCGCGAGCCTGACGTCGCTCGACACCGCACGTAATGAAAAGACGCTGTCGCTCAATCTGAAGAAGCGCCAGCAGCAGCGCATGGCGCAGGACCTGGCCCGCCTGACGCAGGAAAACGCACGCCGCGGCGCCGATGGTCTGCCGCCGTGGAAGGCGGTCGACGACATCAGCATCAGCGACGAGCCGGATGTAATCCTGGCCCAGGCGAGCGATATCATGGCCGACGCCGTAGCGAGTGACTTCAGCCGCAATGCGCCGGCAGTCGCACAGCAAGCCCCGGCCGCAGCGGGCCAGTAGGAGCCGAGCCGAGCCTGGCTAGCTGCGCTCAGCGCAGCAGCACACGGAAGATCTCCCAGAGATCGTCGGCCAGCACCTTCGAGCCATCGACCGCGCTGGCGAGACTCTCGGCGGTCGGCACCGTCTCTCCCACACTGCGGTATTTTGCCAAGTCCCGCACGCGCTCCGAGCGCTGCTTGATCTCCTGCGATAGGGTGCCACGCTGCTGCAGCAAGCCCCGTCCATGCACGATCGCGGCCATTGTGGCCTCGCAGCGTGCGCGATCGCCGTATTCGTCACGCGGCGGCTCACGTCTGCCGGACGCCGCACGCGCCAGCTCCATGAGGGGCGTGCGCGCCAGCCGCTCGACCAGCAGCTGCGCATAGGCGATGGTCGCCTCATTGATCGCCCGCCGCGCATCGATCGACAGACCGCCGAATTCCGGCGTCGGTTCGGCGTCAAGCGCATCGCGCGCGCCGCGCGCGGTCTCCAGATCCTGCATGCACAGCATCGACTGCAGACTGGCCGTCTGCAGGCGTTGCCGTAGGGTGCGACGTTTGAAGAAGTACCAGATCTGTCGCAGACGCGCCAGCTCCTGCTCGAGTTGCGCGACCGCGTCGCGCGCGGCGACGGCACGATTTTCCGCCTCGCGCAATTTGGCTTCAATGCCCTGCCGGCGGCCAAATTGCTCGCGGTTGTGCTCGGCAAAGAAGGCGCGGCGCTCGCGATCCTCCTGCTGCACAGCGAGTTCGGCGACGAACTGCGTCAGCAGTGTCCTGCCCAAATTCCACAGTTCGCGCAGCTGATAGAACACCAGGGTCGGATAGGCCGACTCAGGCTCCGACAGGCGGCCTTCCAGACCCTGCAGCATTTCCTGCACACGCGCGGTCGCGCCTTCCTGTTGCTTGACGCGATCCTTCAGACGCTGCACTTCATCCTGAAGCGAGATGTGGGATTTCTTCAGTTCGGCGCGATTACGAAACAGATGCAGCACACGGTCATCGTCGACCTCGAGCTTGTTCGCATCCGCGCCGAGCCCCAGGAAACCCAGTTGTGAGATCAGCTTCATTAGTGGCGCCATGATGCGCACGGGCCACCGTCTACGATCCGTTCGTGAAAAGCCCTAGATCGTGAACCTGTGGCCCCGCTCTCCGCAGTATTCCAGCCACTTATTTAGCATCATGTTGCGAGTCCAGCGCTGATGCAGTTCACGTTCCCCCTTCAGGGGGTCCCGCCGCCGCATGTTAGGTTCCTTCGGCTGTTGCTGCCGGAACTGATCCGCCTCGAGCAGCCGCGCGTCGTGATAGGCGCGCAATCTGAGGTCCGGCAGCCGCTCGAAGGAGCCGCCGTCACTCGACGGTAACAGGTAGGTCAGCGTCAGCGTACTGGTATAGGGCATGTGCTCGAGCACCGTCAAACGCAGCTCACAGTCGCCGTCGACACGCGAGATCAGCGTTCCGGAAAGGCGCGTCGGATCGCCCGCCAGATGCAGGAACCGCAGGTAGTTGCTCTCGTACAGGCTCATGAGCGCGACAAACCCTCGGGGGCGCGCCCGCCATGAAACCTTGATGTCAGCTTCGCACAGCATGCATCGACTATAGCATGTGAGGCTTTGGCAAAGCGGCAGCCTTGGATTGATTTAGTGCCGTGGTTCTCGGACCGCTCAAAGCGGCAGGGCGCCGTGGCATGCGGGCCCGTCAGGGCTTGACGAACATGCGCTCGCGGTAATAGCGCAGTTCATTGATGGACTCATGGATGTCGGCGCGCGCCAGGTGTGCCGACTGCTTGGAGCAGCCGCTCGCCAGCGAGGGCATCCAGCGCCGCGCGAGCTCCTTCAGGGTGCTGACATCGAGATTACGATAATGGAAGAAGCGCTCGAGCTCTGGCATTAACCGTGCCAGAAAGCGCCGGTCCTGACAGATGCTGTTGCCGCACATCGGCGACATGCCCGGTGGCACGTGAGTGCTCAGGAACAACAGCGTCTGGCGCTCGGCCTCGGTTACGGTCATTCGACTTGCGCGCACCCGCGTCAGCAGGCCGGAGCTGCCATGCTGGCGCTGATTCCAGGCATCCATGCGCGCCAGGACCTCTTCCGGCTGCTGGATCACCAGATCCGGGCCCTCGGCGACGACGTTGAGGTCGTTGTCGGTGAGCACCGTGGCAATCTCGATGATCTGATCGGTATCCGGCATCAGTCCGGTCATCTCGAGGTCGATCCAGATCAGATACTCGTGATTCCCCATAGCGCCTCATTTCCGCGACAGTTAGGGCATCATAGCAAGGAATGTCGGTCGCCCGAGTCACTGTTACACATCGCCGATTGCTCCACGTGCGCACCGAAGACGGTCGCGAAGCTGTGGCGCGCCCGGCACGTCGAGAGCTATCGATAGTCTGCGGCGACTTCGTCCGCTGCGAGCTCGATGCCCGCCACGGCGAACTCAACGTGGTCGCGGTCGAGCCGCGCAAGAGCGCGCTCTATCGCACCAATGCCCGCGGCGGCAGCGAGCTCATCGCCGCCAATCTGTCACTATTGCTGGTGGTGGTCGCACCGCTGCCCAGGCCGGATTTCTTTGTGGTCGATCGCTACCTGTGCGCGGCGCAATGCGGCGGCCTGGCGGCAGCGGTGGTGCTGAACAAGTCGGAGCTGCCGGTCGACGGCGAAATCGCGCGGGAATTGGCAGCCTTCAGCGCCGCCGGCTTCCGCTGCTTGCGAGTCTCGGCCCAGCAGGAAGCCGCAATGGACGAGCTGTCGGCATGGCTGCCGGATCAGACAGCAATGCTGGTCGGTCAATCCGGGGTCGGCAAATCATCGCTGCTGCGCAAGCTCGTGCCTGCCAGCGATGCGCCCATTGGTGAGCTGATTCGCGACGATGAGGGCCGCCATACCACCACCGCGACCCGCCTGTATGAAGTCCCGGGCGGCGGCGAGATCATCGACTCCCCTGGTGTACGCGATTTTGCGCCGGCGATCGACCGTCTCGAACGCTCCGACCTGGGCTTCCGCGAGATCGAGTCCCTGGCACCGCAGTGCCGCTTCGCCGACTGCCGCCATTTGCACGAGCCAGACTGCGCCGTGCGTGCAGCCGCCGGAGCGGCTTTTAGCGCGCGGCGCTACGAGAGTTATCGTCGCCTGCGCCGCCTCTATGAGCGACTGAGCGCTGATCGGGTCGCGGCGGGCGATCGCAGGCGGCGCTGAATAGCAGCCTGACGCCAGCAACCTGACGCGAGCAGCCTGACGGGTGGGTCAGTGCTTCACTAAGTCAGTGCATGACGCCCTGCCATCGCATGCGCCAGCGTGCCGCCATCGACGTACTCGAGTTCGCCGCCCACCGGCACGCCATGCGCAATGCGGCTCGCCGCCACGCCGCGCGCGCGCACCAGCTCCGAAAAGAAGTGCGCCGTGGCCTCGCCTTCGACCGTCGGGTTGGTCGCGAGAATGACCTCTGTCACACCGCCACGATCGAGCAGTGCTTCGAAATCCTGCACGCCGAGCTCGTCGGGGCCGACGCCGTCGAGCGGCGAGAGATGTCCCATGAGCACGAAATAATGACCGCGATAGCCGCCAGACTGCTCGATCGCCACCACATCGGCCGGTGATTCGACCAGGCACACCAGCGAGGTATCGCGCTGCGGGTTGGCGCATATCGCGCACAGCGCCCCTTCGGTCAACATGCGGCATCGGCCACAGCGGCCCACCGAGTCCAGCGCCACATTCAGCGAGTTGGCCAGCGCGCGGCCGGCCGGTCGGCCGTTCTGCAGCAGATGAAAAGCCATGCGCTGCGCGCTCTTCGGCCCCACGCCGGGCAAGGTGCGCAGCGCCTCGATCAAGGCCGCCAGAGCGGGCGAATGCTTCATCGTCAGCGCACCGTTCGCTTCAGAACGGCAGCTTGACGCCTGGCGGTAATGACAGACCGCCCATCGCCGCCGACAGCTTGGCCTGCGAGGCGCTCTCCAGCCGATGCACCGCGTCGTTAATCGCAGCCGCGACCAGGTCCTCGAGCATCTCACGATCATCGCCGATGATCGACGGCTCAATCTGCACACGCTTGACCTCGTGTCGCCCGGTCATCACAACCTTGACCATGCCACCGCCGGACTCGCCCGTGACCTCGAGACTGGCGATCTCGGCTTGCGCCTTCTGCATGTTGGCCTGCAGGGCCTGCGCCTGTTTGACGAACTGGTTCATGTTAGCCACGGATCACCTCACTCGCTCGGTTTAGTGGGCCGCACCGATTCCGGCAGCACGCTCGCGCCAAAGCGCTCTTTAAATGTTCCCACAATCGGATCGGCCTCGAACGCCATCTGCGCCTGCGCCCGCCGCTGCGCCTCGATCCGCTCTGCCGAGCGCGCCGGCGTCTCGTGCGCGTCATCGCGCAGCTCGATTTGCAGCCGCACCGTGCCGCCGAAATAGCGCGACAGCGCCTGTGCGAGCTTATCCTCGAGTACCCGCGTGCGCAGCGAAGCGCTGCGCGGATCGAGCGCCAGCCGCACAATGGCACCATCGCGTCCCAACAGCGCACAATTGCTGGCAAGCTGCCGCGGCAAGCCCTGCAGCTCCAGCGCCGCGACGATGGCTGACCAATCGAGCGCCGCCGAAGTCACCGGCGCCGCGGAGAGGGTCGGTGGCGCGCCATCGCTCGCACCAGCCACAGCTCCCGCTCCGGCCGCAGCCGTCGCTCCGGCCGTGCCAACGGTACCCGGCGTTTCCATCGGCGTGCTGCTCGCCGCTGGGAGCTCTGCCGCACCCTGCAGCGCAGGCGCGGCGGCAACCGCGCCCGGCGCGGACGCCGGCCGGAATGCCAGCATGCGAATCAAGGTCATCCGGAAGCCCGTGCTGGCATCGGGCGCCAACACCAGATCGCGGCGGCCCAGGATCGCCGTCTGGTAGTACAGCTGCAGATCCTCGGCGGCAATCTGCGCCGCCAGCCGCGCGAGCAGCTCAGCGGGATGCAGCTCGTCACCTTCGAAGCCTGATACCAGCTGCTTGAGCGCTACCCGCTCGAGCAGCGCTGCGAGCTGATCGAGCAGCTGCGCGTAATCGGGCGAACGCTCATCGAGCGCGCGCGTGTAATCGAGCAGCGCCGTGGCATCCCCGGCCGCCAACAGGTCGACGATGCGCAGCACATGGTCACGCTCGACCGTACCGAGCATCGCGCGCGCGTCCGCTTCCAGTGCCTTGCCATTGCCGAAGGCAAGCAACTGATCCAACAGCGACAACGCGTCGCGCAGACTGCCATCGCCGGCCTGAGCGAGCAGTTGGACGGCTGCAGGCTCGAACACAATCTGCTCTGCCTGCAGAATATGCGTGAGCCGGGAGCTGATCAGCGCTACCGACAGGCGCTTGAGATTGAACTGCAGACAACGCGACAACACCGTGGCCGGCAGCTTCTGCGGATCCGTGGTCGCGAGCAGGAATTTCACGTGCGGCGGGGGTTCTTCCAGCGTCTTGAGCAGAGCATTGAAAGAGTGCGCTGACAGCATGTGGACTTCATCGATCAGATAGATCTTGTAGCGGCTGCGCGTGGGAGCGTACTGGACGTTATCGAGCAACTCGCGCGTATCGTCCACCCGCGTACGCGAGGCAGCGTCGACCTCGATCAAATCGACGCTGCGACCCGCGTCGATCTCACGGCAGCTGGCGCATTCGCCGCAAGGCGCCGCGCTCACACCGCACTCGCAATTGAGACATTTCGCCAGAATGCGCGCGACCGTGGTCTTGCCCACTCCGCGGGTGCCGGCAAATAAAAACGCGTGATGCACCCGGCCGCTCGCGAGCGCATTAGCGAGCGAGCGCAGCACGTGCTCCTGCCCGGTCATTTCGGCAAAGCCGTGCGGCCGCCATTTACGAGCCAGTGCGGTGTAAGCGGTCATTCGATCCCAAAGAGTCTCAAGGGCAAGCGGGAGGTGATCCGCACCAGTCTAAACTTCGGCACCCGACTGAGCCGTTACCGCTGCTCCCTTCCGGGCCTGACGGGGTTCACGGTAAGTCGTCGCGAAGGAACCGGCGCGGATCACCGTGGACCTGTGGCGGAGAGGGTGGGATTCGAACCCACGAACACCCGTGAAGATGTTACTGGAATTCCAGTCCAGCGCCTTCGACCGCTCGGCCACCTCTCCATTCAATGTGTTACAGCTATATCTTAAGGTTGATCGTCAGTGCTGCAGCCCAAAGCTGCCACACTTTGAGACCAGCTTCGGAATTCTAACAATCGTCTCGGCAAAGCGCCTACTTGGGTGCCGCGGGGTCGCTTGAAGTCGAACCCTGGCCCGAGGGCGCGCCATCAGCGGCCGGCCCGGCGTCCTTGGACGGCGGCGGCGCCGGCGGGCTGGGCGGCGGTGCCAGCGGCAGCGGCGCAGGCACCGGCGCTGCCGGCGGAATCGGCGCAGGCGCGGGCGCTGCCGGCGGAATCGGCGCAGGCGCGGGCGCTGCCGGCGGAATCGGCGCAGGCGCGGGCGCGGGCGCGACCGACTTTTTCCCCGTGGCGGGCTGCAGCGGCAGTGGCTTAGCAAAGAAATTCGGCGGCTGCGCCAGACACGGTTCAGTCTTGGCGCGCGGTCGATCGGGGGCGCTGAGCACGGGGATCTTGACGGCGCTGCGCGTGTCCGGCGCGCTCAGGCCCTCCGGAACTTTGAGCGGCGGTCGAGAATCCGTGTTGCCGGCGAACGGGCGTTCGGTACAGCCGGTGAACACTTTACCATTGCGATGAAACACCCGGTTGAACAGCGTGCAGCCGCACAACATCGGCAACGTCACCGCGCAAACCAGCAGCGCGCCGAGCGCGGCGCGCGGGCGGAACAGCGACGCCGTCACGCCGACTTCGCCTGCGCCAGGGGCAACCGACCACGCGCTGCATCGAGGGCGGCGCGCACGCGCGGGCGCAAGGGCTCGGAGAGCTCCGTCAACGGCAGCCGGATGCCACGTTCGATCAGGCCTTGGTCGCTCATGGCCCATTTCACCGGTATCGGATTGGGCTCCAGGAACAAGGCTTCGTGCAACGCGCGCAGCGGCGCATCCAGACGCTCGACGGCGGCATGATCGCCACGTATCGCCGCAGCGCTCAACTCCGCCATCGCTTTGGGCATCACATTCGCCGTCACTGAAATCACTCCTCGCGCGCCGTTCAGCATCGCCTGTGCGGCAGTCGCGTCATCCCCGGAGAGCACTGTGAACTGCGCGCCGGTCGCTCCGATCAGTTCGCGCACGCGCTCCATCGAGGCTACCGCCTCTTTGATCGCGACCACGCGCGACAGTTTCGACAGCCGTGCCACCGTCGCCGGCAGCAGGTCGACCGCGGTGCGCGACGGTACGTTGTACAGCACCACGGGAACGGTGGCGGCGGCGGCGACAGCCTCGAAATGCAGATACAAGCCTTCCTGTGTCGGCTTGTTGTAGGCTGGCGTAACGACCAGCAGGCCGTCAATTCCTGCGGCCGACAGGCGGCGCGCGCGCTCGATCGTCGTTGCAGTGCTGCTGGTGCCCGCTCCGGCGAGCAGCGCCGCGCGTCCGTTGAGCCGCGGCCGCGCGCGTTCGACCAACGCCATCAGCTCCGCATCGCTAATGGTCGCCGATTCACCGGTCGTGCCGCCGACGATGATGCCGTTCGTGCCCGCCTCCAGATGCAGCGCGAGCAGACGTTCCCAGGCCGGCCAGTCGATGCCGCCATCCGCATGCATCGGTGTGACAATCGCGACCAGGCTGCCGGAGAACATATCTGTGCTCAATCGTACGACGGGGTCGGCGATGTTACGGGGCTCAGCTGACCAGAAGCAAGCCGACGTTCGCAAGCCGCGCGAGTCCCGGTACACTGCCGGCCCAGTACTGTGACTTCCGATCCAATGAAGCAGCATCTCGCCGTCTCCGCCATCGGCAACGACCGCACCGGCATGGTCCATGAGCTGACCCGCGTCATCAGCGACTGCGGCGGCAACATTGCCGAAAGTCGGATGGCGGCGCTGGGTTCGGAGTTCGCGATGCTGCTGTTGGTCAGCGGCAACTGGCATACGCTCGCCCGCATCGAATCGGAGCTCGCGCGCCTGGCCGAGACCGCCGCTCTGAGCGTGCATGTGAAGCGCACCGAGCCCAGGGCGGCACGCGCCGATATGCTGCCCTACTCGGTGGACATCGTGAGCCTGGACCAGACCGGCATCGTCGCCGGACTGTCGGGCTTCTTCGCCAGTCGCGGCATCGACATCTGCGAGGTCTCGACCCGCAGCTATGCCGCGGCGCATACCGGCGCGCCGATGTTCGCGGTGCAGATAGTGATCAATGTCCCCGGAAAACTGCACGTCGCGCAGCTGCGCGAGGAGTTTATGGACTTCTGCGACTCGCTAAATCTCGATGCGATTCTCGAGCCGGTCAAATCATGAGCGCCGCCAGGAAAGGGCGAGCCGCGCCGGGCACCAGCAGCACCCCGGCAGCGCCGGGGCGTAAGGCAACGCATCGACGGGCTGTGATGATCGGAGAAGTAGTGCCCGACTTCTCGCTGGCATCGACCGGCGGCGCCATTTGGCGCCTCAAGGATGCGCGCGGGCGCAAGCTGGTTTTGTACTTCTACCCGCGCGACAACACACCAGGCTGCACGCTCGAAGGTCGGCAATTTGCTGCACTGGCGCCGCGTTTCGACCGAGCCGGCGTCACTGTTGTCGGCATCTCGCGCGACAGCCTGGCCTCGCACGAGAAGTTCCGCGAGCAGATGGGCTTCCCGTTCATGCTGCTGTCGGATGCGGACAGCCTTGTCTGCAATCAGTTCGATGTGATCCGCGAAAAGAACATGTATGGACGCAAAGTAATGGGAATCGAGCGCAGTACCTTTCTGCTCGATGCTCGGGGCGTACTCAGAAATCAATGGCGTAGGCTAAAGGTGGACGGCCACGCGCTCGAAGTCCTCGAAGCGGCGCAAGCGCTGTGAGAACCGCCGCGCGCCGACTGTTCGTGCTCGACACGAATGTGCTCATGCACGATCCGACCGCGATCTTTCGCTTCGAAGAGCACGACATTTATCTGCCCATGGTGGTGCTCGAAGAGCTGGATGCGAATAAAAAAGGCCTGTCGGAGGCATCGCGCAACGCACGCCAGGTCAGCCGCTTTCTCGATGACATGATGCGCGGCGTCACCAAGGAGCAGATCGATGCCGGGCTGGTCATACCCTCCAGCTATAGTGGCAACCACGGCAAAAAACCGCCCGCCGGCCGGCTGTTCTTCCAGACACGCGAACTCTCGGGCGGTCTGCCTGCGGGTCTGCCTGGGGTCGGCGTCGACAATCTGATCCTCGGGCAGACGCTGTCGCTGCAGCGCCAGGAGCCGCGGGCGCGCGTCGCGCTGGTATCGAAGGACATCAATCTGCGAATCAAGGCCGCGATCGTCGGTGTGCATGCCGAGGACTACTACAGCGACAAGACCATCGAAGACGCCGATGTGCTCTATACCGGGGTTGTAACCTTGCCGGGAGATTTCTGGGAACGGCACGGCAAGGACATGCGCTCCTGGAAGGAGGGCGATCGAACCTGGTATCAGGTCAACGGCCCGGCGGCCAGCTCCTGGCGTCCCAATCTGTTCGTCTACGAAGCTGGCCCGCAGGGCATCGAAGCCATCGTGCGTGCCGTCGACGGCGAGGCGGCCACGCTGGAACTGGCGCGTGATTTTCGCAGCGAGCGCCACAGCGTCTGGGGCATCACCGCGCGCAACCGGGAGCAGAACTTCGCGCTCAACCTGCTGATGGACGCGGAGATTGACTTCGTGACACTGCTCGGCCCGGCTGGCAGCGGCAAAACCCTGCTGGCGCTGGCCGCCGGCCTCGCGCAAACCCTTGAGCGCAACCGTTTTGTCGAGATCATCATGACGCGCGTGACCGTTCCGCTCGGTGAAGACATCGGCTTCCTGCCCGGCACCGAAGAGGAGAAGATGGAGCCCTGGATGGGCGCTCTGATGGACAACCTGGAGGTGCTCACGCGCAGCGACGAAGGCGGTAACTGGGGCCGCGCAGCCACCAACGATCTGCTGCGCAATCGGATCAAGATCCGCTCGCTCAATTTCATGCGCGGACGCACTTTCCTCAACCGTTTCATCATCCTCGATGAGGCTCAGAACCTGACTCCCAAGCAGATGAAGGCGCTCGTGACGCGGGCCGGTCCGGGCAGCAAGCTGGTCTGCCTCGGCAACATCGCCCAGATCGATACGCCCTATCTGACCGAGACCACCTGCGGCCTGACCTACGTTGTCAACCGTTTCCAGGGCTGGCCGTACTCTGGACATATCACCTTGGTGCGCGGCGAGCGCTCACGGCTCGCGGATTTCGCCTCCGAAGCGCTCTAGGGCTCGGAGCTCCGGCCGATGCGGAACCTTGGCGCCTATGGCGAGGTCCAAGTAGAGTACAACGTATTGATGTCTCTAGATCTTATGCGCCGCACCTATGCCGCCCTGCTCGGCTGCCTGTTGACCGTCACGGCCGCTTGGGCCGCGGCCGCCGACTCGCCTGTCACTGCCAGCTTCGCGCCCAGCACGGCCTCCGTCGGCAGCAACCTGCCGGACCTGGGCGGCCCCGCCAACGCGATGATCAGTAAGGCCGACGAGTATCAGGTCGGCCGTATGGCGATGCGCGACATGCGCGATCAGAACATGATCCTCGAGGATGCCGAGGCCACCGACTACATCCAGCAGCTGGGTATGCGGCTCGCCTCCCAGGCGCACGACGAAGGCCAGAATTTTACATATTCCGTCCTTCGCGAGCCGGTGATCAACGCCTTCGCCACCTTTGGTGGATTCGTCTGCATCAACAGCGGGCTGATCCTCCTCACGGAAAATGAGTCGCAACTCGCCGCCGTGATGGCGCACGAGACCGGTCACGTGGTGCAACGCCACATCGCCCGCGGCTACATAGCCCAGAGCCGAATGTCGCTCGCCTCGACTGCGGCGCTCCTGGCCGCCATCCTCATCGGCGCCGCCAGTGGCGCCGGCGGCCAGGCGATGGAGGGTGCCGTGGCTCTGAGCCAGGCTACCGCACTGCAGCAGAGCATCAACTACACCCGCAGCCAGGAAATCGAGGCCGACGCGGTCGGCATCGAGCTGCTGTCCGGTGCCGGCTTCGACCCGAACGAAATGGCGTCCTTCTTTGAATCGATGTCGCGCGTCGAGGGCCTGTCGATGGCCGGAATTCCAGCGCTGCTGGTGGACCACCCGGTCACCAGCGATCGCATTGCCGCCGCGCGTAACCGCGCCGCGACTTTTCCGCAGGTCAAGCCGCTGCCGGAATCGCAAAGCTTCGCCTTCTTCAAAGAGCGTGTGCGCGTGTTGGTGACGCCGCCGGAAGTCCCCCTGGATCAGTACTATGCTTCGCTGCGCGACCGGCGGTCGCTGACGCCGGCGGAGCGCTACGGCGAGGCGTTGGTGCAGATGCAGCATGGCAACGCAGCGACCGCCGTGCCAACGCTGCGCGAGCTGCAGAGCAGCTATCCGCAAATGACAATGCTGTATGCGGCGCTCGGTCAGGCGCTCGCCACCGCGGGTCAGATGGATGCCTCGCTCGCACTATTCGAACGCTCGGTGCGGCTGTTCCCGCGCAACGTGCCGCTGACGGTGCGCTATTCGGAGACTTTGATGCAGGTTGGCAGACCGAAGCAGGCGCATGAGCTGCTGCTCGATCTGTTCAATAATGTCGATCCTTCGCCGGCGCAGATCCGGCTCACGGCGCTTGCCGCCAGCGCCGCCGGGGATGCCGGGGATGCCTATGCGTACATGGCCGAATATGACCTGGTCGGCGGCCAGTTGGCGCTCGCCAATCAGCAGCTCGAGCTTGCGCTCGCCGCCCCCGATCTCACGAGCGTGCAGCGCGCCAGATTTCGCGCGCGCCTCGACGAAGTGCGGGGCTGGCTACGCGAACAACAGCAATCACGGCGCGGCCAGCAAAACGGCAGATAGTCCCCGGTCGCCGCGGCGCAATATCGGTGCCGCCCAAGCTGCTACACTCGCGTCCCATGTCGCGTCGATGGATCGCCCCCAAAAAACAGCAACACACGGCCGCCCCATCCCTTACGCCCCGCGCAGCCGCGCTTGCACTGCTGGCAATGTTCCTGGGGTTGGCCGGTTGCGTCACACTGCCGAGCGGCAAGCCGGACCCACGCGATCGTTTCGAACGCGTCAACCGCTCGGTGTTCGCGTTCAATACCAAACTCGATCACGCCATCCTGCGTCCCGCGGCCCGCGGCTATGTGAAAGTGACGCCGCGTCCGGTGCGCATCGGCATCAGCAATTTCATGAGCAACCTGGTTTCTCCGGCCACCATCGTCAATAATTTCCTGCAGGGCAAATTCAAAGACGGCGCCAGCGATACCGCGCGGCTGGTGATCAACACGACGGTGGGCATCGGCGGCCTGTTTGATCCCGCGACCGGTATGGGTCTGGACCGGCACCTTGGTGACTTCGGCCAGACGCTGGGCATATGGGGTATGCACGCCGGCCCCTACCTGGTGCTGCCATTTCTCGGCCCGTCCACGGTGCGCGATGCCTTCGGCCTGGTGCCGGACTACCTCCTCCTCCATGAGATCGAAACCGTCCAGCTGTTCGACAATAACGCTTACATAGAATGGGGCCTGTTCGCAGTCAGCGCGGTGAACCGGCGCTCGCAGCTGCTCGATACGGATCGGCTACTCGACAGCAGTTACGATCCCTACGCCTTCCTGCGCAGTGCCTACCTGCAGCGGCGTGAATATCTCATCAACGGTGGCATCACGCCGCCCGAGGAAGAATTCCCGGATACCGACAGTGACAGCGGCGATGCAGCGCCAATTGGCTCACCGCCGGCCGGACCAAGTGACTTACCGCCCGCTCAGCCAGACGCCCCGCCGCCGAAGTAAGCACGGGATGCTCGTCGCTAGCGGGGTCGCTTGAGCCCCTAAGCTCGGCGTATCAGCTGCCGGAGACGATCCTTGCCTTGATCGCCTCATATTCGGAGTCGGTGATGAGCTTGCTGTCGAGCATCTGCTTGGCTTCCTGTAGTCGGCGCACGGCATCGGAGCCGCCACTCGGCGCGCCAGCCGCCGGCGCCGCGGCACCCGGCGCGGCGCCGGCAGAAAACTGAATGCCGCCGGCGCGTGCGCGCAGTTCCTCGAGCTCCCTAATGCGCCGTTTCTCGCGCCACTGCTGATCTTGAGCCTGGCAGATGCGGTATACCGCTTCGGCCTGTGCGGTGCGCAGGCCGCGGATTTCCATCAGTTGATTGCCCGAGCCGCCCTGGGAGGCCAGATCCGCGGCCCTGCCGCTGCGCACGCTCAGATCGGCGGAAAATATGCCTACACGAAGCTTGACTTCTTCGAGGTCTTGCCAGCGAATGTCATGCAGATTGAAGCCGCCGATCAGTTTACGCGCAATGCAGATGAATCGGCCGCTGGTGGCGGCGACCAGCAGGCGGCGGTGCCTGACGGCGAATGTGCGGCGTTGGACCGCCCAGGCCTCCAGGCTCTCGCCCGCAATGAGCACCGACTGCAGGTACTCCATGGCCCGCTGCAGCCCGGCCTCGGTCTCGGAAACTTGCTGGTTCATATGCCCACCTTCATAGGTATGTCGGTCGACGGCGCCCGCGCCGTCGCCATCAACCGCTCAGCAGTCGTTCGACCTCGCTGAGCCGCGCCAGCGACAGCAGCGTCTCCGCCGGCTTGGCATAGCGCAGTTGGCACGAGCGTGCCCGCGCTGTCGCCAGCCAGTCGATCAGCAGCGCCAGGCCAGCGCTGTCGACCGCCGGAACCGTCTCCAGATCGACAGTGAGTCCACTCTTGGCCGAAGCGATCAGTGCGAGCCCCGGATTGCGCAGCGCGGCGACCGTGGCGAAAGTCAGCGGCGCCTCGAGCCGGTAGACATCCGCCGAGATCGCCACAAATGCTGCGTGGGCGGCGTCTCCGGTCATCACCGCAGCGCCCGGCGCGAGAGGGCTCACAGCCACACGCTAGCCTTTGGTGCCTGCGGCGCCTTTGATTGCGCTCGGCGTCTCACCGGCTTCCAGGCGCGCGATCACTTCGTCAAGGCCCTTCTGATCGATTTCGGCGCCGAAATCGTCGCGGAAACTCTTGACGTAACTAATGCCTTCGATGACGACATCCCACGCTTTCCAGCCCTGATCGGTGCGACGCAGGCTGTAGTTGACCGCGACCAGCGAACCGTCGTTCTTGCGCACTTGCGTACGCACGCTCGCGAATTGCGCAGCGGCATCGCCGGTGTATGGAAACACCTTGAGCTTATCAGCCGTAAAATCCACCAGGGTGTCGCCGTAGTTGTTCAGCAGCGACTTATAGAACGCTTTGACGAAGCGCTGTCGTTGCGCATCGGTCGCCGCCGTCCAGTGACGGCCGAGTACCAGACGCGCGGAATAGTCGGTGTCGAAATGCGGCAGCAGCACCTGGTCGACCAGCTGGTGCACCTTGCCTGGATTCGAGCGGTATTCGCCGCGGTGCGCATCGAGATCCTTGAGCATGGCGCTGGCGGCCGTCTGAATCAGCTGGCCCGGCCCGCTGGCATCGACCGAGGCGCCCAGATCCGTCGGTGCGCCGGGCTTGGCCGCCCCGGAATTGGCCTGACCGGCAGGCGCACTCGCCGGCGCCGCCGCCGCGGCCGTCAACGAGAGCCCGAGGCTCAGTCCCATCGCCACTAGAAGCATCAGTTGTCGCATAAACGCCTCACTTCGAAGCATCACTCGAGCCCTTCTTGTCATCGCCCGAGTCCTTGTTACTGGAAAAATTCGCAAAGAGCTTGTTGATCAAACTTTCAATCACTATGGCTGACTGCGTGAACTGCAGCTGGCTGCCGGCATGAAGGAACGTGTCCGCGCCCCCGGGCGTGATGGCGACGTAATTAGCGCCGAGCAGCCCGGAAGTCTGGATCGCCGCATCGCTGTCGTCCGGAATGCGGGCATAGCGGCGGTCGATACTCAGCGTGACCGAGGCCCTGTATACCGACGTATCGTAACCAATCGCGTTGACCTGGCCGACGCGCACGCCCGCCATAGTCACCGGTGCCCCGACTTTCAGACCGCCGATGTCATCAAACTTGGCGATCACAGAATAGCTCGCCGACGAGCGCTTTAGCTGTAAGCCGCTGGCGGGTAGTTGTGTAGTTAGAAAACCGAGCGCCGCGAACCCCAGCAGCACGAACAGGCCGGTGCCAACTTCCATGGATCGATTCGCCTGGGCCATGATGCAATCCTCTACGCCGGACTTACAAAAACGCCGCGGTCAACATGTAATCGAGCAGCAGCACCAGTACCGCCGAGGTCACAACGGTGCGTGTGGTGGCGAGCCCCACACCGTCGGCCGTCGGCTCGGCATGGTAGCCCTCGTACACCGCGAGCAGACTGCAGGCGGCGCCGAACACCACACTCTTGATCACCCCCTCGTTGACATCCCGCAGCTCGACCGAGTTTTGCATCTGTGACCAGAAGGTACCTGGCTGGATGCCCATCATGGTCACACCGACCAGCTGCGCGCCATAGATGCCGATGCAGTTGAAGATCGCTGCGAGCAACGGCACCGCAATGAATCCGCCGAGGAATCGAGGCGCGACCACGTGACGCACCGGATCTACCGCCATCATCTCCATCGCCGCGAGCTGATCGGTCGCGTTCATGAGTCCGATTTCCGAACACAGCGACGTGCCTGCGCGGCCGGCAAACAGCAGCGCCGTGAGCACCGGGCCGAGCTCCTTGATGAGCCCCAGCGCGGCGGCCACGCCGAGCGCCGATTCGGAGCCGAAGCGTTGCAGCAGGTCGTAGCCCTGCAGTCCCAGCACCATGCCGACGAACAGGCCGCTAAGCATGATGATCACCAGCGAGCGAGCGCCAGCGTTGTAGACCTGCTTCAGCACCAGCTGCGGACGCGCCAGCGCCGGAATGCACTGGCCGAGCACGCGCAGCAGAAACAGCGACACGGCGCCAATCTTGCCGAGCGCGTCTAGCGCCATCGAGCGGCGTTGCGACAGGCTGCTCACGCGGCCATCCTCATGCGCCTGGGCGTTCGAGCAGCTGCTCGAAGTAATCCGGCGCCGGATAATGAAACGGCACCGGGCCATCGGGCGAACCGCTCATGAACTGCCGCACGACGTCCTTTTGCTCCGCATTGAGCTCTGCCGGGCTGCCCTCGGCCACCACTTGTCCCTCCGACAGCAGATAACTGTAGTTCGCGATGGCGCTGATTTCCCTCACGTCATGCGAGACCACGATACTGGTGATGCCGAGCAGGCGATTGAGCGATTGGATCAGGCGCACGATCACTCCCATCGAGATCGGATCCAGACCGACAAACGGCTCGTCATAGATCAGCACTTCCGGATCCATCACTATCGCCCGGGCCAGCGCCACGCGCCGCGCCATGCCGCCCGAGAGCTCGGCCGGCATCAGATCGGCGGCACCGCGCAATCCAACAGCCTGCAGTTTCATCAGCACCAGCTCGCGCAGTACGGGCTCGGGCAGCTGGGCGTGCTCGCGCACCGGGAATGCCACGTTCTCGAATACCGACAGGTCGGTCAGCAGGGCGCCGTTCTGGAACAGCAGGCCCACTCGCTGACGCAGCCGGTAGAGCTCGCGGCGCTTGAGCCTGGCAACATCCTCACCGAACACGTTGACAAGCCCGCTCTGCGCCACGATCTGGCCCATGATGAGCCGCAGCAGCGTGGTCTTGCCGGTGCCGCTCGGGCCCATCACCGCCGTGATGGCGCCGCGGCGCATGCGCACATTCAGACCCTTGAATATTGCATGACTGCCGATGGCGTAATACACGTCGCGCACGTCGACCACGGCATCGTCAACGGCGTGAGTCGGATCGGCGTCGGTGCGCCTTGGCGGCGCGCTCGGTCGTGGCTCGGCCATGCGCCGGTCAGCAACCGGCGCACGTGCAAGAGCACCGGCGCTGACCGCAAGGCTGGTCGATCACGCCGCCTCTTGCTCCATGCCGGCCTGAAAACCGCCGCTGCGTGCCAGTCCATTGAGCCGCGACCACTTCTGGAACTCCTTCTGGCCCGCGGCGAAATTGCCTGCTTTGCCGCCCCAGGTCGTGAGCGCGGCATCCTGCAGCGCGCGGCCATAACTGAAGGACAGCTGCCAGGGCATCGCTCCGAGTCGATTCATCAGCGACAGGTGCAGTGAAGCCTCGGCGGGCGTCTGGCCACCGGAGAGGAACATGATGCCGGGGACAGCTCCGGGCACGTGGCGCTTGAGGCAGCGCACGGTAGCGGCGGCGACCTGCTCCGGCGTCGCGTGCGTCGGGCATTTCTTGCCGGAGATCACCATGTTGGGCTTCAGGATCATGCCCTCCAGATGCACGCGGTGGCGCTCGAGCTGCGCGAATACTTCGGCCAGCACCTCGCTGGTGACTGCCTCGCAGCGCTCCTGCGTGTGGCCGCCGTCCATCAGCACTTCGGGCTCGACGATCGGTACGATATTCTGTTCCTGACAGAGCGCCGCATAGCGCGCCAGGGCGTGCGCATTGGCCTCGATCGCGCAGCGCGTCGGTATACGCTCACCGATATCGATCACCGCGCGCCACTTGGCAAAGCGGGCACCGAACTTGTAGTACTCGATGAGCCGCTCGCGCAGACCATCGAGGCCCTCGGTGATGGTTTCGCCCGCAAATCCGGCCAGCGGCTTAGCACCGGTGTCCACCTTGATGCCCGGGATGATGCCGAGCTTGGCGAGACAGCTCGGGAACGGAACGCCATCGCGGGTCTTCTGCCGGATGGTTTCGTCGTACATGATCACGCCGCTGATCCATTGCGCGATCCCGGGAGTCGTGAACAGCATCTCGCGATAGGTTCGACGCAGCTCCTCGGTCGACTCGCTGCCGATCTTCGACAGGCGCTTGGCGATCGTGCTGTTGCTCTCATCCGCGGCCAGCAGTCCCTTGTCCCTCGCCACCATGGCATTAGCCACCGCTTCCAGCTCATTGTGACTCATGATTTTCCGCTCCTGCGAAATTAAATTGGATTGCGGAGGATACCAAAGCTGCGTCGGGCCAAGACGGCGGTCTGCCCATCGGCACGCTTCTCATTCCGCGCATATAGTACTAATATAGTCCTAGTTTAGAGGCCTCCCATGTTGCGTATCAGCAAACTGACCGACTATGCCACGGTGATCCTGGCTCGCCTGGCCGCAGAGCCTGGGCGGCGCTCTACGGCGGCGCGGATCGCCGGCGAGACCCACCTGGCCGCCCCGACCGTCTCGAAGCTGCTCAAGCAGTTGCACCGACGGGGTCTGGTCAATTCTACCCGCGGGTTGCATGGCGGGTATCTGCTGGCGCGGCCCGCCGCCGAGATCACCGCCGCCCAGATCCTCGATGCACTCGAAGGCCCAGTGGCGTTGACTGAATGTGCCAGCAGCGAGAGCCATTGTTGCATCGAGACTAGCTGCCTGGTCGGCCGCGCCTGGCAACGGGTGAATCTCGCGATCCGACGCTCGCTGCAGGAGATCACGCTGCTCGAACTGGCGGGCCTGAGCGGCGCCAGTGCCCACCCGTCGGCGCTCGATCGTGGATTCCCAGTCGCTCTGGGCCGCATTGCGGCCCGTAGCCTCGAACGGGAGCCGCTGTGAGCACTGCCGATATCAACGTGCTGGTCAACCGCAGCTATCGCCACGGCTTTGTCACCGATATCGAGGCCGACACGGTGCCGCCGGGGCTCGACGAAAGCGTGGTGCGGCTGATCTCGCACAAGAAGCGGGAACCGCAGTTTCTGCTCGACTGGCGGCTGCGCGCGCTGCGTCATTGGCAGAGCATGCGCGAGCCGCATTGGGCGCATTTGCGCTACCAGCCGATCGATTACGATGCGATCTCCTACTACTCGGCGCCCAAGCAGGCCAAGGACGGACCCAAGAGCCTGGCCGACGTGGACCCGAAGTTGCTGGCGACCTACGACAAGCTCGGCGTGCCGCTGCATGAGCGCGCGCGCCTGGCCGGCGTCGCGGTCGATGCGGTGTTCGACAGCGTCTCGGTCGCGACCACTTTCAAGGAACGCCTGGCCACAGCCGGCGTGATTTTCTGCCCGTTTTCCGAGGCGGTGCAAAAGCACCCGGCGCTGCTCGAGCGCTACCTGGGCTCGGTCGTGCCCTACACGGACAACTTCTACGCCACGCTCAACTCGGCGGTGTTCACCGACGGCTCGTTCGTCTACGTACCCCCCGGCGTGCGCTGCCCGATGGAGCTGTCGACCTATTTTCGCATCAACGCGGCGAACACCGGTCAGTTCGAGCGCACCCTGATCGTCGCCGATGCCGGCAGCTACGTGAGCTATCTCGAAGGCTGCACCGCGCCGATGCGCGACGAGAATCAACTGCACGCGGCGGTGGTGGAGCTGATTGCGCTGGACGATGCGCAGATCAAATACTCGACCGTGCAGAACTGGTATCCGGGCGACGAACAGGGCCGAGGCGGCATCTATAATTTCGTCACCAAGCGCGGCGAATGTCGCGGACGCAATGCGCGCATCTCATGGACGCAGGTGGAAACCGGTTCGGCGATCACCTGGAAGTATCCGAGCTGCATCCTGCGAGGCGAGAATTCGATCGGCGAGTTCTACTCGGTCGCGACCACCAATCACTATCAGCAGGCCGATACCGGCACCAAGATGATCCACATTGGCGCCAATACACGCAGCACGATCGTGTCCAAGGGCATCTCGGCCGGCCACGGGCAAAATGCCTACCGGGGCCTGGTAAAGATACTGCCCTCGGCGAGCGGCGCGCGGAACTTTACTCAGTGCGACTCGCTCTTGATGGGAAAGCACTCGGGTGCTCATACCTTTCCGTACATCGAAGTCCGAAACCCCAGTGCCACTGTTGAACATGAGGCCAGCACCTCACGCATCAGCGAGGAGCAGCTGTTCTACTGCCTGCAGCGCGGCATCGGCGCTGAGGACGCTGTCAACATGATCGTCAGTGGTTTCTGCCGCACGGTGTTCAAGGAGCTGCCGATGGAGTTTGCCGTTGAAGCTCAGAATCTGCTGGCCGTGAGCCTGGAAGGAGCGGTCGGATGAGCACTGCTGCTGACACCGCCGCGCCATCGCCGCTGCTCGAGATCCGCGACCTGCGCGTCAAGGTCGGCGGGCAGGAAGTGCTACGAGGTATTTCGTTGGCGGTGCGCGCCGGCGAGATGCATGCGATCATGGGGCCGAACGGCTCGGGCAAGAGCACGCTCGCGCACGTACTGGCGGGTCGGCCTGACTACGAGATCGTTTCCGGCAGCGCCAGCTTCGAGGGCCGTGACCTGTTTGCCCTGGCACCGGAACAGCGCGCGCGCGCGGGTTTGTTTCTGGGCTTTCAATACCCGGTTGAGATTCCGGGCGTGAACAATGCCTATCTGCTCAAGGCCGCGGTCAATGCCGCGCGCCGCGAGCGTGGCCTGGCCGAGCTGGATGCCTTCGAGTTCCTGTCGGTGGTGCGCGCAAAGATCAAGCTGATGCAGATCGACGAGAGTTTCCTCAGCCGCGGCGTCAACGAGGGCTTTTCCGGCGGCGAAAAGAAGCGCAACGAGATTTTGCAGATGCTGGTGCTCGAGCCGAAACTCGCGCTGCTCGACGAGACCGACTCGGGTCTCGACATCGATGCGCTCAAGGTCGTGGCCAATGGCATCAACTCATTGCGTGCCGCCGAGCGTGCCATCGTACTGGTGACGCACTATCAGCGGATGCTCGATTACGTGGTGCCGGACTACGTGCACGTGCTCGCGCGCGGCCGGATCGCGCGCAGCGGCGATCGCACGCTGGCACTCGAGCTCGAGCGGCGCGGCTATGACTGGATCAGCGAGCAGGCTGCGGCCTGAAGCCGAAGCGATGGCCACGCCCGCTACCACGGCTCGCAGCGAAATTCTCGATCGCATAGTGAGCGATTACGAGGCCGTGGCCGCACGATTGCCGGACGCGGCCGTGACGCGCGAGGCACGCGGCCGCGCCATGCGTGAGCTGTCGCGGCTGGGTTGGCCGAAGGCGGGCGACGAACAATGGCGCTACACGAATCTGCGCGCCTTCGAGCGCGTGCCTGCGTTCCGTCCAGCGGTGCTGGCGCGCGCGGCGAGCGATGCTGCGGCCACGCCCGCGCTCGAGCTGCCGCCGGCCCTGCCCGGCTTTGAACGGCTGGTGTATATCGATGGCGTGCGCGAGGGCGCGGCTGCGACCGCCGCCGCCATATCCGGCCCGGAATGGCAGGCCGAGCAGCGTCTCGGACTGCTCTGCGACATGTTTGCCAGCGACGTTGCCTCGCTGCGAATCCGCGGCACGAGCGCGATCGAAGTGCTGTTTCTGACCAGCGACGCGGCCGCGGGCGCCGCCTGCTACCCGCGACTGCAGCTCGAGCTCGAGCCCGCCAGCCGACTGCAACTGGTCGAACGTCATCTGGGCACCCCGGATGCGCCGACCCTGGTATGCGCCAATGTCGCCATCGAACTCGGCCGCGGTGCGCAGCTGATGCACTACCGGCTGCAGCAATGCGGCGTCCATACCGCCTTCACCGACACGCTGTCGGCGCAGCTGGCCGATGGGGCAAGCTACAGCGTGCGCCAGGTTGCCATCGGAGCCGGCTCGGCACGCACCAGCGCGCAGGTGCGACTCGCAGGTCGCGACGCCGCATTCAGCTGGCAGGCTATCGCGGTCGGCCGTGGACAGCAGGTACACGACACGGCGCTCAAGGTCGAACACCTCGCCGCCGACACCCGTACCGAAGAGGTGTTTCGCGGCATTGCCGATGAGCGTGCCCGTATCGCTTTCAGCGGCCACATTCACATCGCCGCCTCAGCCCCCGGCTCCGACGCCCGCCAGTCGCTGCGCGGATTGATCGAGGGTGCCGGCGCCGAGATCGATCTGCGGCCGCGACTGGAAATCAACACCGATGAAGTCCGCGCGCAGCACGGCGCGACCACCGGGGCGCTCGATGAGAATCTGATGTTTTATCTGCTGGCGCGCGGCATCGACCGCACGACCGCGCGCGCGCTGCTCAAGTGGGCGTTCCTGGGCGACGTCCTGCGCGCGATCGACCTGGCGGAAGTGCGCAGCGCGGCCGAGCACGGAGCGGCCGGGCAGCTCCCGGACGTAATGGCGATAGGAGCGCTGACATGAGCATCAAGGCGGCGGCGGCCAGATCGGCGCCGCTCGGGGCATCAGCGTTCGATGCCGCCAGGGTGCGCGCCGAATTCCCGATTCTGGCGCGCGAGATCAACGGCAAGCCGCTGGTGTATCTCGACAGCGCCGCGTCCTCACAGCGCCCGCTGGCCGTATTGCGCGCCGTCGAGCACTATGAGACCAGGTTGCATGCCAACGTCCATCGCGGTGTGCATTCCTTGAGCCAATGGGCCACAGAAGCCTATGAGGGCGCACGTGAAATCGTGCGCCGATTCCTGCACGCGCGATCGACGCGCGAGATCGTGTTCGTGCGCGGCACCACCGAGGCTATCAATCTGGCCGCGAACAGCTGGGGCCGCGGCAATCTCGAGCCCGGCGACGAGATCCTGATCACCTACCTCGAGCACCACGCCAACATCGTGCCCTGGCAGATGCTCTGCGCCGCCACCGGCGCGAAGCTGCGCGCCGCGCCGGTCAAGCCCAGCGGTGAGCTCGACCTCGAGGCTTTCCGCAACATGCTGTCGGCGCGCACACGGCTGGTGGCGGTCGCGCATGTCTCCAACGCGCTCGGCACCATTCTGCCGGTGCAGGAGATCGTGCATATGGCGCATGCGCGAGGAGTGCCGGCGCTGCTCGACGGCGCGCAGGCCGTCCCGCATCAGACCGTGGACGTGCAGGCAATCGACTGCGACTTTTATGCTTTCTCCGGCCACAAGGTCTATGGCCCCACCGGCATTGGCGTGCTCTATGCTCGCGAGTCGCTGCTTTCAGCGATGCCTCCCTGGCAAGGCGGCGGTGACATGATCCTCTCGGTCGGCATCGAGGCCAGCACTTACAACGAGCCGCCCTGGAGATTCGAAGCCGGCACGCCGAACATTTCGGGAGCGGTCGGGCTCGGAGCGGCGCTCGAGTACGTCGAAGCACTGGGCCGTGAGGCGATTGCCGCGCATGAACATACGCTGCTCGAACTGGCGACCGAGCGCTTGTCGGCGCTGCCGCGACTGCGGTTGATCGGTACTGCGAGCGCCAAGGCTGCCGTGATCTCGTTCACGATGGACGGTGTGCATCCGCATGATATCGGCACCATCCTCGACAGCGAGGGCATTGCGATCCGAACCGGCCATCACTGCGCGATGCCGATCATGGAAGTATTCGGCCTCGCGGCGACCGCACGTGCATCCTTCGGCTGCTACAACAACGCCGAGGACGTCGACCGGCTGGTCGAGGGCTTGAAGAAAGTGCGCAAGCTATTTGGTTGAGACCGCAGGTGGCGCACGTATGGATCTGAAAGAACTGTACCGCGACGTGATTCTGGATCACAACCGCAGCCCGCGGAATTTCGGCCGTCTCGAGCCGGCCGATGCCCAGGCCGCCGGTCACAATCCCCTCTGCGGCGACATTCTCACCCTGACGCTGCGCATGCAGGGCGATCGGGTGCAGGATCTGCGCTTCGAGGGCCAGGGTTGCGCCATCTCCACGGCCTCCGCCTCGCTGATGACGGAGGCGGTCAAGGGTCGCAGCCGCGAAGAGATTGCGCGGCTGTATGACGAGGTGCACACGCTGTTGACCGCGCCGACCAACGCGCCCGCCCGCGATCTCGGCAAACTCATGGCGTTGGCCGGAGTGGCCGAATTTCCCGCCCGCGTGAAATGCGCCAGCCTGTGCTGGCACACGCTGAACGCGGCTCTCGAGCGCGCGCCGGCGGCGGTATCGACGGAGTGAATGATGCGGGCCTACGACAACGAACCGGTGGTGATCCAACGCGACGTCGAAGCCATCATGGTGCCTTCAGGCCAGGCGATAACGCTCAAGCTCGGCCTGGCGGGCTATATCACGCAGGCGCTCGGCGGTAGCTTTACGCTTTATGTCGAGGGCAACCTTTACCGCATTTCCGGTGAGCAGGCCGACGCCATCGGCAAGGAAATAGCGCATCGGCCACAGCTGCCGCCCAACGCCACCGAGGAGGACGTGCGCGATCTGGCGTGGGAGCAGATGCGCGCCTGCTACGATCCGGAAATTCCGATCAATATCGTCGATCTGGGCCTGGTCTACGAATGCAAGGTCGAGCCGAACAAGGATCAGACACGCGATATCGGCATCACCATGACGCTGACAGCCCCTGGCTGCGGTATGGGCGATGTGCTGGTGCAGGACGTCAAGGAAAAACTCACGGCCATCCCGACCGTGCGCAATGTCAGCGTGGATCTGACCTTCGATCCTCCCTGGAATCAATCCATGATGTCGGAGGCGGCTCGCTTGCAAACCGGGATGACCTGGTAGTAATCGTGGCGGGATGAAGCCGCTCACTCTGTTGCTGTTGCGACATGCCGAAGCCGAAGCGCCACAACCCGGGCTCGCCGACATGGACCGGCCGTTGAGCATACGCGGCCGCACCGAGGCGCTCGATGCCGCCGATTGCATCGCCGCCGCCGAACCGCGTATCGATGCCATGCTGGTCAGTCCGGCGCTGCGAACCCGCGAAACGGCGATCATCGTCGCCGCCGAACTGGAGATCGCCGATGTTTTCCACTACGAGCCGGCGCTGTATCTCGGTACGCCCGATGCGTTGTTGGAGCCGCTGCAGCGCTGCGCAGCCGACACGCAAACCGTATTGATGGTCGGCCACAATCCTGGATTGAGCGCGCTGGCGCAGAGGTTCATGGGCAGCAAGCAGCGCATTGAGCTTCGCCCCGCGGGACTGTGCCGCATCAGGTTCGAGCAGCAATCCTGGCGCCAGATCCGACCCGAGGCGGCGGTGGCGTTTTCGGTACTGCGCTAGGAGCGAAGTCTGAGCATTCGACCGGACGATTCGCGCGAGAACGCCACAGCCCCGGACGTTCGACCGGACATTCGAGTGGTGCTGTTTGATGTCGGCGGCGTACTGGTTGAACTGAGCGGCGTCGCTACCTTGCTGGGCTGGCTCGATCACCGGGTCACGCCCCAGGAGCTCTGGTGGTTGTGGCTGCACTCGCCGTCGGTGCGCGCGTTCGAGACTGGCCGGATCGACGCCAGGCAGTTCGCAGCCGGCGTGCTCGCCGAACTGCGGCTCGACATCGATGCAGGACATTTCCTGGAGTCATTTACTCACTGGCCCACCGCGCTGTATCCGGGCGCCCTGGAAATGATCGAGCGGATTCCGCCGCGGTATCGGCGTGCGCTGTTATCCAACAGTAACGTGCTGCACTGGCAGCGCGTACTCGATGAAATGGGTCTCGGCGCCGTGTTCGAGCACCAGTTCGCCTCGCATCTGACGGGCAAGATCAAACCCGATGCCGAGGCATTCGAGCACGTGCTCGAGTCGCTCGACTGTCGAGCCTCGCAGGTACTGTTTCTGGATGACAATGCGCTGAACGTCGAGGCCGCGCGCAATATCGGTATGCATGCGCAGCTGGTGCGCGGCGTGCACGAAGCGCAGTGTTCGCTGCAGCAGGCCGGCATAATCACTGTTTTCTGATTTCGACCTGCGCCTTCACAGGAGATGCCAATGCCCTTGTGGGCGTCCTCGACCCCGATTGCGGCCGCCGCGCTGTTGATCGCCGCTGTCGTGTTGCCCGGCAGTCTCGCGATCGCCGTCGCCTGCGTGGCCGCGCTGCTCGGCGCCGTCATCGCCGCCGTGCACCACGCCGAGGTGATAGCGCATCGTCTCGGTGAGCCCTTTGGCGCTCTGGTACTGGCGGTGTCGATTACGACCATCGAAGTGGCCCTCATCGTCACGATGATGCTCACCGGCGGCCCGGATAAAGCCACGCTGCCGCGAGACACGATTTTTTCCGCGATCATGATCATCTGCAACGGCGTGATCGGCCTATGCCTGCTGATCGGAGCCCTGCGTCACCAGGAGCAGGCATTTCACGTCGTTGGCAACAATGCGGCGTTGGCGACGCTGATCGCGTTGACCACGCTGTCGCTGGTGCTGCCGACGTTCACCACCAGTTCCCCCGGCGCAACCTACACCGGCGCGCAACTGACCTTCGCCGCGCTGGCGTCACTGGTGCTGTGGGGAACGTTCGTGTTCGTACAGACGGTGCGCCATCGCGACTATTTCCTGCCACTTGAGAATCGAGGCGACGAGCAGGTGCATGCGCCCTCACCATCGGTTGCCTTAGCGTGGGGCAGCTTTGGCCTGTTGTTGGTCGCACTCACGGCGGTGGTCGGTCTGGCCAAGCTGCTGTCCCCGAGCATCGAAACGGCCGTCGCCGCGGCCGGCGCACCCCAAGGCACGATCAGCATTGCCATCGCCTTGCTCGTGCTGTTGCCCGAAACCACGGCGGCACTGCGCGCGGCGCGGGCCAACCGCTTGCAGACCAGCCTGAACCTTGCATTGGGATCGGCTCTGGCCAGCATCGGCCTGACGATCCCCGCGGTCGCATTCACTTCGATGCTGATCGGCGTACCGCTGGTACTGGGCCTGGACGCCAAAGACCTGGTATTGCTGCTGCTGACCTTCTTCGTCACGTTGATCACGTTCGTGTCCGGCCGTGGCCACGTGATGATGGGAGCGGTGCACCTGGTGATCTTCGGCGCCTTCGTGTTTCTGGCGCTGGTGCCGTGACGGGTTCTCATGGAGCGGGCCAGCCGCGTGCCTGCTGCTCGCGCCGCTATTCCACCGTGCAGAAACAATACGCGTAGATCGAATTCGGCGACGACAGCCGCGCCCAGCGCGCGAGTTCCAGGTCCAGCGGCTTGAGCCGCTGCACCAGCTGCGCCGCACCGCTCTGCGCGAGGCCGATGCGCCCGAGCATGCGCTCCCCGCTCGAGCGCACGTGGAACAGCAATTGCTGCGCCCAGCTCAGTTCCGGCTCAATGCGCCGCACGCCATAGCCGGCCTTGAGCCCCGCACGCCTGGCGGCCTCCGCCACCGCATCGTCGTAATTGCCGAGGCGATCCACCAGACCCTGCTGCCTGGCGTCGCCACCCGCCCATACCCGGCCCTGTGCGATGGCGTCAACCGCCTCGCGAGTCTTGCCGCGGCCTTTGGCGACGCGCGCGAGAAATTCCTCGTAGGCATGATCGACCGTGATCTGGAGCAGCCGGCCGACGTCGGCCGACAGCGGACGATCGAGCTGTGTCGCCCCGGACAGCGGCGTGGTGCCGATGCCGTCCACATTGATACCAAGTTTCGCCAGGCTCCGACTGAATGTCGGGATCCCCGCAAACACGCCGATTGAGCCGGTAATCGTATTCGGGCTGGCAATGATCTGGTCCGCGGCCGCGGCGATGTAATAGCCGCCCGAAGCCGCGACATCACTCATCGAGACCACCACCGGCTTGCCGTCGCGCTTGAGTGCCAGGACCTCGCGATAAATCTGCTCGGAAGCCAGCACGCTGCCGCCCGGACTGTCGATGCGCAGTACCACGGCGCGAATGTCATCGTCCTGGCGCGCCTCGTGTAACAGCTGTGCGGTCGACTCGCCGCCCACCGTACCGGGCGGCTGCTTGCCATCGAGGATCTCCCCGCTTGCGACCACGACACCGACCGCCTGACCCTTGCCGCGTTGTTTGTCCTCGGCGTGCGTGGCGCGCAGATAATCCGCGACGCTGACCTGCCGGTAGGATTTGCCGTTCGTATCGGCGCCGACCAGATCGACCAGCCGGTCCTCGACCTCCTGCTGCGTCTTCAGACCGCTGACCAGGCCGCTGTCCTTGGCCACCTTGGCGGTATCGCCGCCGGCTGCGGCCACCGTGGTCACATAGCTGTCCGCGTATTGCGCGATCGTCTCGGCCTTCAGGTTGCGCGCATCCGCCACCGCCGCGCGGTAACCGCGCCACAGCGCCTGCAGGTAGGCTTCGCTCTCCTCACGATCCTCGGCAGACATGTCGCGCCGCGTGTAGCTCTCGGCAGCACTCTTGAACTTGCCGGCCCGGAACAGATGCATGTCGATGCTGAGCTTGTCGAGCGCATCCTTGAAGAACATGCGATAGCGGTCGTAGCCGTCGAGCAGCACGAAGCCGAAGGGATCCAGGTACACCTCATCGGCTTGCGCCGCGAGGTAATACTGGCTCTGCAGAAAGTAAGTGCCGTGGGCGATGATTTTCTTGCCGCTGTGTCGGAACGCGGCGATCGCGGCGGCGAGTTCCTCGAGCTTGGCCTGGCCGGCACTGCCCATGTCATCGGTATCGATGACCAGCACCGGGATGCGAGGATCGCCGGCGGCGGCGCGAATCGCGGTGGTCAGGTCCCATAGCAGCGTCTGCGGCACCCCTTCACCCTGCGCCTCGTTCAGGGCACGCTCGATCGGCTCGCCACTTAGCTGCTCGACGATATCGCCCGAGGGCCGCACGACCAGCGCCGCTTTCTCCGGCAGCCGCGGTGTCGATTGCCGCAGTGCACCGATGACGATCCCGAACAGCGCGAGCAGCAACAGCAGATGCAGGCAACGGCGCAGCACGTCGAGGCCGCGCCAAATTCCGTAGATGAATCTGCCGAAGTAGTGCATACGAAAAAACGTCTAGTATCCAGGGTGCTGGGCGCGCCCTGGGCAACAGGTCGTCGTACGTCGGGGCGCAGTCAGAGGTATCGCACTATAGGGTGCATTTTTAATAATAAAAATGCACCCTATAGTGCGATACCTCTGAGCGATTCCTGACGCGCATCGATCTGATCCCCTGGGCGCGCGAAGCGCGCTGGATGCTAGACCTTTTCCTCGATGCGCGCGGCTTTGCCGGCGAGATCGCGCAGGTAGTACAGCTTCGCGCGTCGCACACTGCCGCGGCGCTTGACCGCGATCTCGGTGATGCTCGGGCTGTAGATCGGGAAGGTGCGCTCGACACCCTCGCCGTGCGATATCTTGCGCACCGTAAACGAAGAGTTGAAGCCGCGATTGCTGCGCGCGATGACCACGCCTTCATAGGCCTGGACGCGCTCGCGATCGCCTTCGACCACCTTGATCTGCACCACGACCGTATCGCCGGGCTTGAACGCCGGTACCTTGCGGGTCATGCGCTCGGCTTCGAGTGTCTGGATAATGTTCATCGTCGTCTCCTCAAGTCTCGCCCGCGCTGTCGCGCTGCTGCTGCAAAAATTCCTCCAATAAGACCCTGCGCTCGCCATCGAGCGGCGCCCGGCCGATCAACTCCGGCCGTCGCAGCCAGGTGCGGCCCACGCTCTGCCTTGCTCGCCAGCGCCGGATCGCGGCGTGATCGCCGGAGCTCAGCACCGCCGGCACCCGCCGGCCCTGGTACACGTCCGGCCGCGTGTAATGCGGCCAGTCCAGCAAACCCTCGCCGAACGACTCTTCGACGCTCGAGCGTTCATCGCCCAGCGCGCCCGGCTGCAGCCGCACCAGCGCATCGATCAACACCAGCGCCGGCAGCTCGCCACCTGACACCACATAATCGCCGATCGACAGTTCCTGGTCGACCGCGAGCTCGAGCACCCTCTCGTCGATGCCCTCGTAGCGCCCCGCGATCAGCACCATTCCGGGCAGGCTCGCGAGCTGCGCCACGCGCGCCTGCGTCAGCAGCTGCCCCTGTGGCGACAGCGCGATACGCGCACTGTCCACGGGCAGGCGCCGCCGTGCCGCTGCGATCGCCGCGCACAATGGCTCGGGCTTCAACACCATCCCGGGACCGCCGCCGTACGGCCGGTCATCGACCGTGCGGTGCACGTCCTGGGTGTGCGCGCGCGGATCTTCCGTGCCGACGCTCAGCAGGCCTCGCTCTACCGCCCTTCCGAGCACGCCGTGGCGCAGCGCGTCCTGGATCAGAGCCGGAAACAGCGTGACGACTTCGATGCGCACGCCTAAAATTCCGCCGGCCAGTCGATCTCGATTTCGCGCCGCTCCAGGTCCACGCGCTTCAAGTGCGGTGCCGTCGCCGGTAACCAGCGCTCGCGCTCGTCCTCGGCCTTCACCACCATCAACGCGCCGGCCGGGGCCTCGAGGAAGTGCTGCAATATGCCCAGGAGCGCCCCCTCCGTATTGCGCACCGTGAAGCCTTCCAGGTCCTCACGGTAGTACTCACCCGGCCCGGCGGACGGCAGCTCGACGCGCTCGATCAGGATCTCGCAGCCCCGCAGGCTTGCCGCGGCCTCGCGATCGGCTACGCCCTCGAGCTCGACGCGCATCGCGTGCCCATCCCAGTGTGCCTGCACGACTTCGTACGTGTCCTCGCCGCCTTCCGGTCTGCGCAGGCGCCAGCGGCGATGCTGCAGCAGCGACTGCGGCGGATCGGCATAGGACCAGACCTTTAAGCCGCCGCGCACGCCGTGCGGCGCGAGGATGCGACCGAGTACGAAATAGCGGCTCAGGCAGCCGCAGCCTGCTTGCCGACGTCCTTGCGGTAGCCGGAAACGAGCTGACGCACCCGGTCAGACTCGTGCGCTCCGATCTTGAGCCAATGATCGATGCGCTCGAGATCGAGCTTGAGTCGCGTGTCCTTGCCGCGAGCCACCGGGTTGAAATAACCCACCTGCTCAAGGCTCGAGCCACCCTGGCGCTTGCGGCTATCGGTCACCACGACGTGATAGAAAGGCTGGTTCTTGGCGCCGCGGCGCGTCAAACGGATTGTGACCATAATCGAACTTCAGTAGGGCCCAAAAAAGAGCGCGGATTCTACGCAAATCTGCCGCAGGAAGAAAGGCTTATGCCGGCAGCGCGGGTTCCTTGGCGCCGGTCTGGCGCCGGTCCGGCGCCGGCCTAGCGCCGTCGCGGCACGCCGGGCGGCACGCTACCCTTGAGACCCGACATCAGGCGGCCGAGTTTACCGCCCTTCATGCCCTTCATGAGTCGCTGCATGTCCATGAATTGCTTGAGCAGACGGTTGACGTCCTGCACCTGCACTCCGGCGCCGGCGGCAATGCGGCGCCGGCGCGAGCCGTCAATGATGCCGGACTGCCGGCGCTCCTGGGCGGTCATGGAATCGATGATCGCCATCTGGCGGCGGAGCTCGAGGTCGGCCTGATCCCCCTTCATGGCCGCGCGGCCGGCCAGTTGCGTGGGCAATTTGTCCATCACCGCGGCCAGGCCGCCGAGCTTGCGGACCTGTTCCAGCTGCGAACGCAGATCGATCAGGCTGAAGCCCTTGCCCTGCACCACCTTGCGCGCGAGCTTCTCGGCCTGATCGACATCGACCTTGCGCTGGACTTCCTCGACCAGCGACACCACGTCGCCCATGCCGAGGATGCGCGAAGCCATGCGTTCCGGATCGAACGGCTGCAGAGCCTCGACCTTCTCGCCGACCCCGAGAAAGACGATCGGCTTGCCGGTCACGTAACGCACCGACAGTGCGGCGCCGCCGCGGGCATCGCCATCGGCCTTGGTCAGAATGATGCCGGTCAGATCCAGGGCAGCGCCGAAGGCGCGCGCGGCATTGACGGCGTCCTGGCCCGCCATGGCATCGACCACGAACAGGCGCTGGTGCGCCGTCACGGCCCGATCGATGGCTCGCATCTCCTCCATGAGCTCGGCATCGATATGCAGCCGACCGGCGGTGTCGATGATCAGGGTGTCATAGACGCCGCGACGCGCCGCCTCGAGCGCCGCGAGGGCGATCGCCGCCGGCTCCTCGCCCGTCGCGCTCGGAAAGAAGCTGGCACCGACGCTCTCGGCCAGCCGCTGCAGCTGCAGAATTGCGGCCGGACGGCGCACGTCGGTGCTCACCAGCAGCACCCGCCGGCGCTGCTCCTGCTGAAGCCAGCGTGCCAGCTTGGCGGCGGTGGTGGTCTTACCCGCCCCCTGCAGACCGGCGAGCAGCACGACCTGCGGCGGCTGCACGTTGAAGGCAAAACCGGCCTGCGATTGGCCCAGCACCGCGGTCAACTCGCGATGCAGGATGCCGATGAAAGCCTGGCCTGGCGTCAGGCTGCTCGCGACCTCCGCGCCCAGCGCCTGCGTTCTGACGCCGTCGATGAAGCTCTTGACGACCGCTAGCGCAACGTCGGCCTCCAGCAGCGCCATGCGCACTTCGCGCAGCGTTTCCGCCACATTCTCATCGGTCACACGGCCGCGGCCGCGCAGGGTTTGTACGGCGCGGCTGAGGCGCTCGGTCAACTTATCGAACATGGTGCGACTGCGGCGGGACCGCCCTATACAGCTGTCAGGCTACCGATTATAAGAGACGCCGTGGATAAAGCGCCCACGATCGTCCTGATCCTGATTCTGCTCGCGCTGCTGTTGGTGATTGCCTTCTCCTCGGGCACCGAAGTCGCGATGCTGTCGGTGAATCGTTACCGCATTCGCCATCGCGCCAACAACGGGGAACGGCGGGCGCGCTTGCTGGAGAAACTGCTGGCGCAGCCGGACCGCTGGCTCGGCGCCAATCTGGTCATCCTGGCGCTCGCCAGCGTCGCCGCGTCCACGGTGGCAACACTGCTGGCGCTGCGTACCGGTGAACGGCACGCGCTCGCGATCATGATGGTGCTGCTGACACTGGTCGTGATCGTGTTCTGCGAGCTGGCGCCGAAAATCTTCGCCGCAGCACGGGCCGAGAGCGTCGCACTAAGCTGCGCCTTTGTGTACCGCACGCTGCTGTGGGCCACGTGGCCGATCATTTGGCTCGCGAACTTTGTTGCACGAGGCTTCCTGCGCCTGTTTGGCGTCCGGCGCGGCGGTTCCGCCAACAACGCCCTGTCCGCCGACGAACTGCGCACCGTGGTCACCGAGGCCGGCGCGCTGGTTCCGCAACGCCATCGTCAGATGCTGCTGTCGATCCTCGATCTGGAGCGCGTCACGGTCAACGACATCATGATTCCGCGGCAGGAGATCTCCGCCATCGACATCTCGGTGAGCTGGGACGACATCCTGGACCGGTTGCGGCAGACACCGCATTCGCGTTTGCCGGTCTACGATGGCGAACTCGACAACCTGATCGGCATCCTGCATATGAAGCGCGTCGCGCAGGAGCTCGCACGCGGCACGCTGTCACGTGAGCGGCTCGCTGAGATCTCGGCCGCGCGCGAACCCTACTTCGTTCCCGAAGGCACACCGCTGACGCAGCAGCTCGCGCAGTTTCAGCGCACGCGCCGCCGGCTGGCCTTCGTCGTCAATGAGTACGGCGATATCGCCGGATTGGTGACGCTGGAGGATATCCTGGAGGAAATCGTCGGCGAGTTCACCAGCGATCCGGCCACGGTGACGCACAAGGATGTGCAGCGCGATGCCGCCGGCAACTGGCTGGTGAATGCCAGCGCGACCATTCGGGCGCTCAATCGTGCGCTCGGCTGGCAGCTGCCGGAGCTCGGTCCGCGCACGCTCAACGGCCTGTTGCTGGAAAAGCTCGAGACCATTCCGACACCTGGCACTGCGCTGCGCATCGGCAATTACGACTTCGAAGTCCTGCAGATCGCCGACAACGCCATTCGCACGGTGCGGGTGCGCGCCACGCCTGCGACCGAAGCCACCACGGCCTGAAGCGACTTCAGGCCTGAAGCGCCGTCAGGCATCCGTGAAAGCCGCGGCCAGCGCCTCGGCGAGGCTGGCGACCGGTCGCAGCAAAACCCCTGCGGGAGGGGTACGCGGCAGGTTGTCACGCGGCAGAATGACGCGCGTGTAGCCGAGCTTCACCAGCTCGCGCAGCCGTTCCTCGCCATGCGCCACCGGCCGTACTTCCCCGGTCAGCCCCAGCTCACCGAACACCACAGGCGAGGCGGACAAGGCGCGGCCGCCACCTGTAGCAGCAGAGTTGATTTGCCGATACCAGGCTCGGCGCCCGACAGCGTTACCGAACCGGCGACCAGTCCGCCGCCGAACGCCCGGTCCAGCTCCGCCATGCCGAAGGACAGCCGCGTCAGCGCGGCGGCGTCGGCCGCGCCGTCATCCAGCCCGGCCGAGGTGGCCGCGGCACTTCCCCGCTCGCGCGCCCCGCGTACCGCGGTTACGGCCTCGAGCGAGTCCCATTGCCGGCAATGCGCGCATTGGCCCTGCCATTTGAACGCTTCACCGCCGCAGGCCCGGCAGACATAAAGGGTTTGGGATCGCGCCAATTGCTGACTTCCGGGGCAGGCAAAGCGAGTTTGAATGCTACACCCGGGCGGCTGGCGGCGTGTTCCACGCGGCGGCGACCACCGTGGACCGGCCGAGGCTCCGGCCGTACAACTGTGATCAGGGCCGCGCATTGGCCGTGCCACGATGCTAAGTTATGCGCGCCGATCAATGCGCGCTGACAGTGCGGCTGCGGGCTGCCGCCGCCGTGGCTGCGGGTCGCGCATAACGGCATCGATACATATAAAGTGTGACGCAGTTCAACAATTGATGAAAAAAGGAATTATGCCGCGCGCGCGAGGCCGCATAAGCCTCAAAGGAAAGCTGCGTTGTGTGGGCGAGACCGACACCGGTCGGGTTCGCGATCACAACGAAGACACGATCGCTTACGATGCCGACATCGGCCTGCTGGTGCTGGCCGACGGCATGGGCGGCTACAATGCCGGCGAGGTCGCCAGCGGCATTGCCGTCAAGACCATTGTCGGCTTGGTCCGCGATGCGGTCGAGCGCGAGGACTTGCGCGTCAACGACTCCACCGCCGGCCTGACGCGCGCCTCGATCATCCTGCGCGATGCGATCCTGCGGGCTAATAAAATCATCTTTCAGACCGCGCGGACGCAGCCCCAGTGCGAAGGCATGGGCACGACCGTGGTGGGCGCCCTGTTCTTCGACAACCGCATATCGATCGCTCACGTGGGTGATTCGCGCCTGTATCGCCTGCGCGCTGCCGGCCTGGAACAGTTGACCATGGATCATTCGCTGCTGCAGGAGCTGGTCGATCGCGGTTTCTATTCCCCTGAGGAGGCGCAGCGCGCCGCCAATAAGAACTACGTCACCCGCGCCCTGGGGGTGGAATCCAATGTCGACGTCGAGGTGCAGGAGCACCCGGTCCAAAAGGGTGATCTGTATCTGATTTGTTCGGACGGACTGTCGGATATGGTCGAGGACGACGACATTCACTTAACCATAAGCACCTTTGGTGCTAACCTTGAGACCGCCACTAAGCAACTGATTCAGTTGGGCAACGACAATGGTGGCAAGGACAACATCTCGGTGGTGGCGGCGGAGATCCTGGAATCGTTCCCCGCGCCGCGTGGAATACTCGACAAGATGTTGAGCTGGTTCAGCTCGACTTGAGGCTAAACGCATATGGCTAGGTTGATACTGAGTCTCGATGGCGCAGTCCTTGCGGAATACAACATGAACAAGGAGCGCTACACTATCGGGCGCCTGCCGGACAATGACATTCGTATCGATAACCCGGCGGTGAGCGGCCACCATTCGCTGATCATCAACATCCTTAACGATTCATTTCTAGAGGACCTGAACAGCACCAACGGCACTTACGTCAACGGCAAGCTCATCAAGAAACACGCCTTGCAGCATGGCGATGTCGTCACGGCCGGACATCACCAGCTGCGCTTCGTTGAAGACGACGATGCGCACCAGGACGAATTCGAAAAGACCATGGTGATCCAGCCCTCGGCGCGGCCGGTCGAAAAGCTTCGAGCCGCCGCGGCGACCGATACCGGCACCACCCAGGGGCGCCGCGCCCTCGGTAATGGCCCCCCGGTGCTCAGAAAGGCCAAGCTGCAAGTGCTCTCCGGCGCGTTCGCCGGGCGCGAACTCGAGCTCACCAAGGCCCTCACGACGCTCGGCCGTCCGGGCGTGCAGGTGGCGGCAATTACCCGCCGCTCGGAGGGCTATTTCATCGTGCATGTCGATTCCGACTCGGCGAACAACCCGCCGTTGGTGAACGGCGCGCCCATCGGCGAGCAGGCACGCAAGCTGGCGGACAACGACGTGATCCAGCTCGCCGGCGTCAAGATGGGTTTCTTCGAAGGCTAGATCAGCGCGCCGGCGGCGCGCTGCGCTCAGGCCGTTCCGCCATGCGATCCTGCAGTGCCAGCAGCAGGTCGTGACGCCACACCTCGCCGAGCAGCACCGGACTCCAGTGTCCCGACACCACCGGCAACTCCTTGCAGTGGTGCGCAATAAATACGTCGAGTGCGTCCCCGAGCAGCATCTCGGGGATCAGCACCGGTGGCGCCGGATGCATGATCGCGGCGACCGTGTGATGCGGATCGGCGGGCTGCGAGCGCGTCGGGCGCCGCAGCTCGCGGGCGGCGAGCTGGCCGACCAGCTGATTCTGCGAGTCCACCACATAGACCGTGTAGTCGCCGCGCGCCGCCAGCGGCTCGAGCGCCGCGGCCAATCGTTCGTCTCGCTGCAGCACCAGTGCCGGTGGCCGGATCAGCGCCGTGATCTGGCGCAGGTGCCACTCATCCTCATCGCCGGGACCACTGGCCTTGAGCGCGCGCGTGTACACCGATTCGCCGCGTCGGTAGATACGCGCGACGTAGTGGGCGGTCACGCAGGCCAGCATCAGCGGCAGCACCACCTCATAGTCCAAGGTCATTTCGAAGATCAGCAGGATCGAGGTCAACGGCGCATGCGTGGTGGCCGCTAGAAACGCGCCCATGCCGACCACGGCGTAGGCCGCAAGCTGTGAGCTCAGATGCGGATCGATGATGTGCAGGATGTCGGCGAATAGTGCGCCGAAGGCAGCGCCCATGAACAGGGTCGGCGTCAGGATGCCGCCGTTGGCGCCGGATCCCACCGAGGCTGCCGTACTCACCAGTTTGGCGACCAGCACGAACGCGAGCAGATCGAGCGGCAGCTTGTCATTGAGCATGTCGTTGACGACGCTGTAGCCGTTGCCCCAGACCTGGGGTACGCCGACCGAGATCACGCCGACGATCAAGCCGCCCAGAGCCAGCGTGACCGGCAGCGGCCAACGCAGGCGGCCGAACAGGCTGCGCGCGCGGTCGAGCAGGGCCAGGTACGGTGCCGCCCCATGTCCCAACAACACGCCAAGCAGGCCAAAGAGGGCGAGTTCCCAGGGAGCGCCGAAGTTGATATGCGGAACGTGGTACACCGGCCCATAGCCCAGGAAGTGGCGGGTGGTCGCGTCCGAGACCACCGACGAGACGATCAGGGGGCCGAAGCTTTCCATCGCGATCGACCCGAGCACCACTTCGGCCACGAACAGCGCGCCGGCGATCGGTGCGTTGTAGGCCGCGGCAATGCCGGCCGCCGCGCCGCAGGCGACCAGTAGACGCAATCGGGGCACCGGCGCCTGCGTCCACTGGCCGATCTTTGAGGCCACGGTCGCGGCCATCTGTACCAGCGGTCCTTCGCGGCCAATGGAGCCGCCGGAACCGATGGTAAAAAACGAGGACGCCGCCTGCAGCAGCGCGGCGCGGCTGCTGAGCTGGCCGTTGCCGACGGCGACCGCCTCCATATAGTCGACTCGACGGTTATGGCGCAGCACCCGCTGTCCTGCCCAGAGCAGCGTCCCGGCACAAATGCCGCCCACGGTTGGCACCGCAATGCGTGCCCACCAGGGCAGCAGCTCGGCGGTCTCGACCAGGCCCCCCGACGAGCCCGTCAATAGCCGCTGCACCAGGCGCACGCTGGCTCGGAAAGCCACACCGGTGAAGGCACCGCAGATGCCGATCAGCGCGGCCCAGAACACGATACCGCTGAGCTGCTCGTGTTTGGCCGCGATCAGCGCCGCGCGCAGCAGCCGATCGGCGCGGCCGAACAGGCGCGTACCAAATTGAACGATGCCCTCCACGATTGAATTTTACCAGCGACTGCGACCGCGCCCGGCCACTCAGACCAGCTCGATCGGCACGCGTTGACTGACGCCGCACAGCAGCTCATAGGCGACGGTGCCGGCGGCGGCGGCGATTTCCTCGACGGCCAGGCGCGTGCCCCAGAGCTCGACGCGATCGCCCACCGACACCGGCGGCAGCTCGGTGATATCGACCGCGATCATGTCCATCGAAACCCGGCCGGCGAGTGGCGCGCGATGACCGCCGATCAACACCGGCGCGCCATTGGGAATGCTGCGAGGCAGGCCATCGCCGTAGCCCGCGGCGACGATGGCCAGGCGCGATGGACGCTGCGCGCGCCACATGCCGCCGTAGCCGACGCGTTCCCCAGGCGCGACTTCGCGCACCGCAATCACAGTGCTCTCGAGCGTCATCGCAGCCCGCAGGCCCAGCTGCGCGCCGCGCCGTTCGGCAAAGGGGGAGATGCCGTAGAGCGCCAGGCCGGGCCGCACCCAGGCGGCATGGGTCGAGGGTTGCGCCAGAATGGCGGCCGAATTGGCAATGCTCAGTTCCACGTCGAGCCCCGCGATCAACGGTTGCAGGCGTGCGAGTTGCTCGGCGGTGTAGCTGCCGTCAGCCTCATCGGCGCAAGCCAGATGCGTCAGCACACGCAGCTGCAGCGGTGCCGGCCGCAGATTGCGCAGCCGCTCCCAAGCGGCGCGGAATTCCTGCGGGCGAAACCCCAGCCGGTTCATGCCGGTATCGACCTTGAGCCAGAGCGGAAAAGGCTGCGGCCCACGATAGGCTTCGAGCAGCGCAATCTGCAATGGCTGGTGCACCACCAGATCGAGCTCGAGCTGTGCCGCCTGCGCGAGCTGGGCCGCGTTGAGCACGCCTTCGAGCAGCACGATGCGTCGCTTCGATCCGGCGTCGCGCAGGGCCACCGCCTCCTCCAGTCGCGCGACCGCAAAGGCGTCGGCATCGGCGAGCGCCAGCGCCGTCGGCACCAGGCCATGACCATAGGCATTGGCTTTGACCACCGCCATCACGCGGCTGCCCGGCGCACGGGCGCGAATCGCCTGTAGATTGGCCCGCAGCGCGGCGCTTTCGATGCGCGCGCGAATCAGCCGCGTCACCGCAATACGCCCTCGGCGTAGGTATCGGGCGCGTAGTTGACGAAGCGCGTGTACTGCCCCTGGAACGTCAACAGAAACGTGCCGGTCTCGCCGTTGCGATGCTTGGCCAGGTCGATCTCCGCCATGCCTTTTTTCGTAGTGTTTTTGTCGTAGACCTCGTCGCGGTAGATCAGCAGAATCATGTCCGCATCCTGCTCGATTCCGCCAGATTCTCTGAGATCCGACATCACCGGCTTCTTCTCATTGCGCTGCTCGACGCCGCGATTGAGCTGCGACAACGCGATCACCGGCACCGCCAGTTCCTTGGCCAGCGCCTTGAGCCCACGTGAGATCTCCGCGATCTCGGTGGCGCGATTCTCTTTCGTGCCCGGCACCTGCATGAGCTGCAGGTAGTCCACGACCACGAGATCGAGGCCGTGCTCGCGCTTGAGGCGCCGGGCGCGCGCCCGCAGCTCCGTCGGGGTCAGCCCCGGCGACTCGTCGATGAATATCCGTGCCTCGGAGAGCTGGCTGGTCGCCGCGGTAATACGCACCCAGTCGTCGTCGGAGATGCGCCCGGAACGGATGCTGTTTAGCGGCACATGCCCGATCGAGGCCAGCATGCGCGTGACCAACTGCTCGGCGGGCATTTCCATGCTGAAGATGGCCACCGAGGCATTGCTGTCCGGGCTCACGGCGGCATATTCGGCCATGTTCACCGCGAGCGTGGTCTTGCCCATCGAGGGACGCCCCGCGACGATGACCAGATCACCGGGGCGCAAGCCGCCGGTCTTGTTATCAAAATCCGTGAATCCGGTCCCCAGTCCACGCAGCTTGTCCGGATGGCTGTGCCACTCGTCGATCTTGTCGATCAGCGGCGGCAATAGCGCACTCACGCGCACGCAGCCGGAGCCCGAGCGAATGCCCTGCTCGGCGATCTCGAATACCAGACCCTCGGCGCGATCGACCAGGTCGCGCGCCGACAGCCCCTCATCGCTGAACACCGAGGAGGCGATCTCGCGCCCGGCTTCGATCAGACGGCGCAGCAGAGCGCGCTCGCGCACGATCTGGGCATAGCTACGGGCATTGGCCGCGGTCGGTGTATCGCCCGCCAGGGTACCGAGGTAGGCGAGCCCGCCGGCGTCGGTGAGCCGGCCGTGCCGTTCGAGCTGCTCGGAGACAGTCACCACGTCTGCCGGCCGTCCGGCCGCGACCAGTTCCCCGAGCGCTTCAAATATCAGCCGATGGTCCGGGCGATAAAAATCTTCGGTGGTAACAATATCGGCGACCTGGTCCCAGGCCGTCTTGTCGATCAGCAGCGCGCCGAGTACCGATTGTTCGGCCTCGAGCGAATGCGGTGGAACCAGCCCTTCGGCGCCCGCGCTGCCGCCATCGCGACGCGAGCGCAGAGGCGTGCTCACGCGCCCTCGCCGGTGTTTAGACGCGTGCTCATTCGCGCCGCGGCTGCGTCGAGCCGATCCCGCCTCAGCCCGCTTCTTCTGCGACGATGATTACCGGCAGCTCGACTTCGACGTCGGCGTGCAGATGCAGCTGCACCGTGTGCTCGCCCACGGCCCGCAATGGACCGCCCGGCAGACGCACTTCGCTGCGCGCCAGCGCATGGCCGGCCGCAGTGGCGGCCTCGGCGATGTCGGCCGTACCGACCGATCCGAACAGCTTTCCCTCGGAGCCGGCTTTGGCGACGATGCTGAGCTTGAAATCCTTGATCGCGTCGGCGCGCTGCTGCGCCCGATGCAGCTCCTCGTTCGCCACATGCTCGAGCTCGGCGCGACGGGCGTCGAAGCGGGCAACGTTTTCAGCGGTCGCGAGCGTCGCCTTGCCCTTCGGCAGCAGAAAATTGCGGCCATAACCGGACTTCACGCGCACGCGGTCGCCGATGTTGCCGAGGTTCGCCACTTTCTGCAGCAGTATGAGTTCCATGGCGGCGACCTCAGTGCTGATCGGTATACGGCAGCAACGCCAGGAAACGCGCGCGCTTGATCGCCGTGGCCAGTTGGCGCTGATAGAAGCTCTTGGTGCCGGTGATGCGGCTCGGCACGATCTTGCCGGTCTCGGTCACATAGTTCTTCAGCGTTGCCAGATCCTTGTAGTCGATCATGGTGACGCCGTCGGCGGTGAAGCGACAGAATTTTTTGCGCCGTGTAAAGCGGGAGACTCTTGGTTCGGCCATTACGCACCCATCGCGGTTGGTTCGTCTTCCATCTCATCGTCGCGATCGCGACGAAGCTCGCCTTCCTCCTCGGCCTTCGCCATCGGCGAGGGCTCGGTCAGCGCGGTCTCGACGTTGGTCACCAGATGGCGCAGCACCGCATCGCTGAAGCGGAAGGCTCCGATCAGCTCGGTGAGCGTCTTCTGGTCGCACTCGATGTTGAGCAGCACGTAGTGCGCCTTATGGACTTTGGATATGGGGTAGGCGAGCTGGCGGCGACCCCAGTCTTCGAGCCGATGCACCTTGCCGTTGCCGGCCGCGATCATGCCCTTGTAACGGTCGATCATGGCCGGAACCTGCTCGCTCTGATCCGGATGGACCAGAAACACGATTTCATAATGCCTCATGTATCCTCCTTACGGGGTAATGCCGCCCACCCGAGGCTTGCTAAGGAGCGGTGCGGCAAGGAGAGCCGGCAGACTAGCAGCTATGCGGTCGCCGGGTAGTCGAAAAAGGCGCGCAAGGATACAAAAAGCGGCCCCATGAAGCAACGGCGGCTTGAATGGCCTCACAGGCCCCGCTGGCGCAGCGCCTCGTACAGCAACATCCCGGTCGCCACCGCGACGTTCAGGCTCTCCACGGCCCCCAGGCTCGGCAGTCGAGCCAGCCAATCGCAATGACGCCGCGTGAGCTGGCGTAGGCCTGAGCCTTCCGCGCCCATGACCAGCACCCTTGGACCGGTCAGATCGATCTCGTGGGCCGGCTGCGGCGCGTCCGCATCGGCGCCCACGATCCACAACCCCGCACCCTTGAGCAATCCGAGAGTACGCGCCAGATTGGTCACCGTGGCCACCGGCGTAGTCTCGGCGGCGCCCGCCGCCACCTTGCGCGCCGTGGCATTCAATGGCGCGGCCCGGTCACGCGGCACGATCAGCGCGAGCACGCCGCAGGCATCGGCGGTGCGCAGACAGGCGCCCAGATTGTGCGGATCCTGCACGCCATCGAGCGCCAGCACCAGCGGATCCGCGGTTTTCGTCACCGCCGCCAGCAGTTGCTCTTCGCCCCACGCCGCCAGCGGCGCCACCTCGGCCACGATCCCCTGATGCACCGCCTCGCCGAGCCGCGCCCGCAACTGCTTCGCGTCCATGCGCTCCACCACGCGACCCGCGGCACGCGCCAACCGCTCGATCTCGTCGGCCCTGGCGTCGTGACGGCCCTGCTGCAGAAAAACGCGCGCGACTCGCTCCGGGCACCGTGTCAGCAGCGCACGCACCGCGTGCAGGCCATAGACGACTTCAGGCCGTTGCGAGCTCAAGATCGATCAGTCCTTCCACCGGCTTCACGGCGGCGACGACCACGCGCAGCCGCACTCCGGGCGCCAGACGACGCTTGCTGCGCTGGCCGATCCATTGGCCGCCATCGCGTGCCATTTGATAGTCATCGTCGCGCAGCGAGGCCAGCGGCAACAGGCCGTCGACTCCCAGCGCGAGCAGCTGCACGAAACAGCCAAATTCCATGACCGTGGTAATCAAGCCGTCGAAGGTCTGCCCCACCCGATCGCGCAGATACACACACTTGAGGAAGGTGCCGACGTAGCGATCGGCTTCATCGGCGCGCCGCTCGAGCCGCGACAGGTCCACACCCTGCGCGGCCAGCACCTGCGCCGGCGGCAACGAATCGGGGTCCAACACACCCAGGCGAGCGCGCAGCGCGCGGTGAATCATCAGATCCGGATAGCGGCGTATCGGCGAGGTGAAATGCGCGTAATCCTTCAGCGCCAGTCCAAAGTGCCCGATGTTCTCGGGCTGATACAGCGCCTGCGCCATCGAGCGCACGATCAGCGATTCGACGAACGGCCGGCTCTGGACATCGCGCATGCGCGGCGCAATGGCGGCCAAGTCGCTCGGTTGCACCGGGTCGGGCAGCCGCAGCTCGATCCCAAGCACTCGCAGGGTGGTGCGCAGCTGCTCGAGCTTTTTCTCGTCCGGCGATGCGTGGACGCGAAACAGCGCCGGCTGCCGATGTTGCCGCAGCTCCTGCGCCACCGCGACGTTGGCGAGCACCATGCATTCCTCGATCAGCCGATGCGCATCGTTGCGCGAAACAAATTCGATCGCGCGCACGCGCTCGCCGTTCTCGATGACGAATTCGGCTTCCGGTGCATCGAATTCCAGTGCGCCGCGCCGCCGGCGCGCCGCCGACAGGGCGTGATAGACATCCACCAGCGGCAGCAGCGCCTCCAGTACCGCCCCCAGCGCAGTGCGCGCCGCCGGCACCCCCAGGAACAGCGCGTCGTGCGCTTGCGTGTAGGTCAGTCGGGCTGCGGAGCGCATCACGGCCGGGTAGAACCGGCTGGCTTCGAGCGCGCCGCGCTTGGCGATCCGCATATCGGCGACCATGCAGAGTCGGTCCACGCGCGGCTCGAGCGAACACAGATGGTTCGACAGCGCGGTCGGTAACATCGGCAGCACGCGCGTCGGGAAATAGACCGAAGTGCCGCGCGCCCGCGCCTCGGTATCGAGGGCGCTGCCGGGGCGCACGTAGTGGCTGACATCGGCGATCGCGACCAGCAATCGATAGCCGCCGCCCTCGAGCCGCTCGGCATAGACCGCATCATCGAAGTCCTTGGCATCCTCGCCATCGATCGTGACCAGTGGCAAAGCGCGCAGGTCGACTCGCTGCGCGGCTTCCTCGGGATCGACGTTCTTGCCCCACTGCGCCGCCTCGCGCAATGCGATGGCCGAAAATTCCACCGGCAAGCCGAAGCGCGCGATCGCCGCCTCCGTGGCCATCTGCACCGGCCGCTCGGGATCCAGGCGTTGCTCGATGCGCGCCTCGCCCTGTTGCGCGTCTTTTGGATACCGCAGCACGCGCGCGATCACCCAGTCGCCGGCACGCGCCTCGACGGGGTTTTCGACCACCGCGCACTGCAATCCCAGGCGCTGATCGGCCGCGCGTACCGCAAGGGCGCGGTGGGCGGCTTCGACCGTGCCCAGAAATGCCTGCACGCCGCGCTCGAGCACGTCGAGCACCTGGCCGATATAGCGCCCCTGGCCATCGCTGCGCACCTCGATGCGCACCCGATCGCCGTGCATCAGACCTTTCATTTCCGGAGGTGGCAAGAACACCGAGTCCACCAGCGCCTCGGTACGGACAAATCCATAACCCGCTCGATTGGCGCTGAGCATGCCCTCGGTCTGCATCAGCACCCCCTGGCCGCTGTCGGGTTCCTTGCCGGCACGGCGCGTGCGCAGGTGCGGCGGCGCGGCCGTCTTGCGCCGGCCCCCGGATTTCGACGGCCGGTGCTTTTCGCTACGCCTCAATTGACAGTCCCCGACCCCTTCCGTACATTGCGCCGCCCCCTGAATGCCCAGGTGGCGGAATTGGTAGACGCACTAGTTTCAGGTACTAGCGGGGCAACCCGTGGAGGTTCGAGTCCTCTCCTGGGCACAGGTTTTTCTATATTTCTTAGATTGTTATAAGACATTAGTGAAATCAATTCGACTGTACTACGAACTCGAGTTCTGCGTCGCACTATAGAGGATTCGGCGACCGAGCACGCACCCGACTCTTTATCGATGTGCGCCGATCGCGGACCAGTGCATGAGTCTAGTTCGGCACGGAACCTAGTGCGCTCTCGACGATGCCCGTCAGCTCCTTGCGTGTGGCACCCGTGGAAGCTTGCAGGGCCAGGCCGAAGAGCATGGTCTGCACCAAATGCGCGAGCGCGTCCTCATCGACGGTTTCCGGCAGGTCTCCCTCGACCTGTGCACGTCGGAATCTCTTGCGCAGCTCCGCCAGCCCAGCGGCGCGCTGCGCGGCGAACTCCAGCCGCAACGGGTCATCGCCACAGGACAAAGCCCCGTGCACCCACAGACATGTCCCGGGCGATTGCGCTTTGGTCAGCAGGCCGACGACCCCGTATAACAAACGCTCCGTCACCCGGCGAGCCGTCGGCTCTTTGAGGGCTTCGCTCAGGTACAGGGACGGTCCTTTGAAGTACCGCTCTAGCGCCAGCCGATACAACGCCCTCTTGTTGCCGAACGCGGCGTAGAGGCTCGGGCGGTTGATGTCCATAGCCTCAGTCAGGTCCTCCAGCGACGTGCCGAGGTACCCCTTTCGCCAGAACACCTGCATGGCACTATCGAGGGCTTTGTCGGCATCGAACGCACGCGGTCGACCACGCGTCGCCTTGATCCTTTTGCCTTTCATACCAGAAGGTAAATAAATATGTTGGCGGGCGCCTGTCAAGCGCGTAGTTTATATACCAATCGATACAGAATAACCATGACGGCCTCACAACAGCCAATCTCCGGCAAGATCGCCCTCGTGACCGGGGCAAATAGCGGCCTCGGGCTCGCTACCGTCAAGCGTTTCGTGGCTGAAGGCGCCACGGTGTTCATTAGCGGGCGTCGACGGGATCAGCTCGACGCGGCCGTGGCCGAGCTTTGCGCTCCTTTGCCCGCACCTGGTCCACGGACCTCAAGGGCCGCGGGATCCGCGTCGACGTGGTCGCGCCGGGCACCATCATCACGCCTGCCTACAAAGCCGGGGCCTGAGCGACGAGCAGATCGAAGGCTTTAAAAACCAGGCCGCTGCCCTAGCGCCACTCGATCGCACTGGCACTGCAGACGAGATCGCCAAGGCGGTGTCGTTTCTGGCCTCCGACGACGCCAGCTACATCACTGGAATCCAGCTGTTCGTCGATGGCGGCACGGCGCAAATCTGAGCTGCACGTGCCAACACCCTATTTCCGCCGGTGGTACCCGACACCGGGTGACTCACTGTCAGTTCCAATCCGCACGCGGCCGCGGAATGTGTCTTCACGTCACGCCGTGGGGTTCAAGGTGTTGGCGGTTCCGTTACCACTTTCGCCGTGTTGAAAAGATGATCTCACTCAGAGTGTACCCACGAGTCAAGTCACTGAATCATAGGCTGAAATAGCCTTCGTCGGTCCACTCCACCGCCGGCGCCTGTAGTGGCCGGCTTCAGGCCGACATCACACGGCATGCGCGCGATACAACATGCGCGATACAAACAGCCGCTGCTATTCAGCGCCGTACCGCCGCGTGCGCTGTCAGCCGCACACCCAGGCGACGTGCGCCCCAGACTCCGGGCGGCCCCGCGAACACTCCGGGAATTTGCGTCCTGCAACTGTTGCAGGCGCCGGTGTCGGTGAGCCGCCAGGCGCCGAGCTCGTACCAGTCGCGCTCGATCACGCGCGCGCCGCAGTGAGGGCAGTAGGTGCTGCCCCCTTCGCCGTCGTGCACGTTACCGGTATAGACGTAGTGCAGGCCGTTCGCGAGCGCGATACGCCGAGCGCGCGTGAGCGTCGCCCGCGGTGTGCGCGGTTTGTCGAGCAACTTCCAATCCGGGTGAAACGCCGTGAAATGTAACGGCACGTTGGGGCCGAGCTTCTCAGCGATCCATTGCGTCATCAGATCGAGCTCGCCGTCGGAGTCGTTCTCCCCCGGAATGAGAAGCGTCGTGATCTCGAACCACACGTGAGTCTCACATTTCAAGTACTCTAGAGTTTCGAGCACCGGCGCGAGCGCGCCGCCGCAGATCTTGTAGTAGAAACGCTCGGTGAACGCCTTCAGATCGACGTTTGCGGCGTCCATGTGGCGGTAGAACTCGGCGCGCGGCTCGGTGCACATGTAGCCTGCGGTCACGGCGACGCTTCTGATGCCGCGCGCACGGCATGCCTGCGCAGCGTCAATCGCGTACTCCATGAACACGACCGGATCATTGTACGTGAACGCGATGCTTGCGCAGCCGAGCCTTTCGGCGGCGTGGGCGAGATCCTCGGGGTTCGCGCTGTCAGCAAGCGTGTCCATCTCGCGCGACTTCGACATATCCCAGTTCTGGCAGAACTTGCAGGCTAAATTGCAGCCGGCTGTCCCGAAGGACAGCACGCTCGTTCCGGGCAGGAAATGGTTGAGAGGCTTTTTCTCGATCGGGTCGACGCAGAAGCCACTTGAGCGGCCATAGCTGAACAGCTTGATACGTCCTGCTTGCGCGCCACGTACGAAGCACAGGCCTCGTTGCCCGTCGCGCAGCTTGCAGGCGCGCGGGCACACGTCGCATTGCACACGGCCGTCGCCCAGCGCGTGCCAGTAGCGCGTGTCAATGATCGAGCCTTCCGCCGGTCGTACTACCAGGCTCTCTGCCGCTTCGTTCATGTGCGCCATTGTGCTCCCGTTCGGGCGGATCGATACTCCTACAGTATGCGCGGCGCAACCGAAGTTCATGGCATTCGTCGGCCGGCCGTCGCAGGAGTCTTCTATCCGCGGGATCCGCAGACGCTGCGCACTGTGGTGGCCGAATGCTTGGCTCAGGCTATCAGGCCGCAAGCAGCTCCCAACGCCGCAGACGCCTCGCGTCCTGCGCGCGCATCGATGCCAAAGGCCTTGATTGCACCACACGCCGGCTATGTCTACTCCGGGCCCATAGCCGCTTCGGCATACAGCGCGCTCGGAGATGCCGCGCATGGAATCGAGCGCGTCGTCCTGATCGGTCCGAGCCACTTTCTGCCATTCTCTGGCCTCGCGGTATCTCGAGCCAAGGCCTTCGAGACACCGCTAGGCGCCGTTCCAGTAGACGACGCCGCACGCCGCGACGTTCTGCGTGTCCCTCACGTTGTGACAGCGGACACGCCGCATGCGCACGAGCACAGCCTGGAGGTGCAGCTGCCGTTTCTACAGGTGTTACTCGGTGAATTTCGGGTGCTGCCGATCGCAGCCGGCGATGCGACGGCCCGGGAAGTTGCCGCGGCGCTGGAATGTGTCTGGGGCCATGAGGAAACGCTCATTGTCGTGAGCTCCGATCTCTCCCATTACCTCGAATACGCTGCGGCGCGCACTGTCGATGCCTCAACGGCCCAGTCGATTCTCAACTGCTCAACCGAGCTCGGCGGTGAGCAAGCTTGCGGCTGTGTCGGCATAAACGGGCTCATGCACATCGCGCGCGAGCGCGAGCTCGAGGTGAGGCTGCTCGATCTTCGCAATTCCGGCGACACGACCGTGGAACGCTCTCGCGTGGTCGGCTATGGCGCATTCGCGCTTTACGAGCCGCGTGTCAGGCGCTAGTCGGGCGCCCGCCCGAGGGGCGCGTCGCGCCAGGACCGACGAACCCGTCGTGCATCAACACCGCGAGGTGCTTGCGTACTGGCAGCACTCGGCTTCGCGGGTCTCTTCACGTCCTTACCTGCCCCGAAAAGTAGGGCTGAACCAGCTCGCTGGCCGCGAGGAGTGACGCTCCCGGTATTTACGATCGGGGCGGGTAGGATTCGCAGGTTCACAGCTCATCATCCCGAGCAAGCCGATCAACAACGTACTGCAATCTTGAGGCGAGCCACCGCGTTCGCTGCAGGCAGACGACGGCAACGATCGCGGCCGGTCGATCATCCGTCCGCTAAGGGGTCACAGACGGGGCTCGGGCGTATAATCGCAAAGGGTGATGCTTGCGGACGATGCTCTCCGGGCAACCGTGAGCCAGTGGGACACTGCTTTGGCCAACATCGTCTGTGTGCTCCACGAAGATCCCGTTACGGGGTATCCGAGGACCTATGCGCGCGATGACATTTCGGTCATTGAGCGCTACCCCGGCGGTCAAACCACTCCCACGCCCAAGTCGATCGATTTCAGGCCGGGCGAACTGCTCGGGAGCGTGTCCGGCGAGCTCGGCCTGCGCAAGTTTCTCGAGTCGCAGGGTCACACGTTGGTCGTCACCGCCGACAAGGACGGTCCCAACAGCGCGTTTGAAAAAGAACTAGTCGACGCCGACATCGTCATCTCACAGCCATTCTGGCCCGCCTACCCGACGCCGAGCGAATCGCCAAGGCCCGCAAGCTGCAGCTCGCGATCACCGCCGGTATCGGCTCGGATCATGTTGACCTGCAGGCAGCGATGGAGCGGGGGATGACAGTCGCCGAGGTGACCTATTGCATGAGTGTTGGTTCAAGGGCCGGCCGATGCGCAATGAATACCTGATCGTGCAGGGCGGCAAGCTCGCCGGAGCGGGGGCCCACTCCTACAGCGCGGGCGATGCGACTCGCGGATCCGAGGAGGCGGCCCGATTCAAGACCCCGAAAGGAGCGGGCGAATCGACTCACCGCTAAGGCGAACATCGACTCTGGAAGGAAAGAACGAGGAGGCCATCGTGACGATCGCAGCATCCGTGCAGGACTGTCTGGCCCGCGAAGGCGTGCACTACGACTTGATCGCGCACAAGCGCACTCGGGACAGCAACCACAGTGCGCAAGCCGCTCACATTCCCGGTGATCGACTGGCCAAGTGCGTGATGTTGGAAGACGACAAGGGTTACCTCATGGCCGTGGTACCGGCGAGCCGCAAGGTGGACCTCGGTGCCATGCATCGTCAGCTCAATCGCGAGCTCGGGCTCGCGACTGATCGCGAGCTGGTCGAGCTCTTCAAGGACTGCGAGCCGGGCGCCTTGCCGCCGCTGGGGCTCGCCTACGGCATCGACACGATTCTCGAAGAGAGCCTGGTCGACGTGCCGGACATCTACGTCGAGGCGGGCGATCACCAGTCACTGGTTCACGTGAGTGGCAGCGGCTTTCTCAAGTTGATGGCCAACGCGCCGCGCGGCCAGATCAGCCATCACGCGTAGTCATCGAGCAGAGCGAGGGCATTCGCCGAGCACTTCGGCTCGAGGCCGTGCAACGGCATAGCCTTCTGATTGTAGCGAGCGCGAATCGCGGCCACTTGGATTCGAGAAGGAGGCAACGGGACGGACTTCCGGGAGAGGAACCAACAGATGGGGCATGCCGCGCACAATGTTCTGCCGGCCCGTTCGCCTGAATGGTCCGTCGAAGGCCTCTTCAGGCAGCGAACTCGGCGGTTACCGGATGCTTCTCGGACCCTCGAGCGATACTCACCGCCCCGCCCCCCCGAATCTGGTTGTCCTCCGCTTGGCGCCCATTGTTGCATGCTCGAGAGCGCGGGCGGCGCGTCGACCCTAGGGCCGCCCGGGACCCATTGCATGCCGAGGAGACCGAAATGAAAATGATGCTAGGCTTTCAGCACCTGAGGGAACGGCTCAGGCACCTCACGCACGATGCGTGAAATTCGAAAGTGACAACGACGGATCACCTGAGGACTACGACTCTCAACATCCGCCGCCCTACAAGTGGCGAGCCGACTTCTACCTCGCAGGGCCAGCACAACCGCCCGCACTATTGGGCGCGACACACGTTGGTTCACACTTGAGAATTCTGGAGCTTGTCCGGAGTGAGGTGCATGCAGCCGAACGGGTCGCGTGATTGATGATCCGCGACGTTCGCGGCAGTCACCGCGGCTGATGATTGCCGTTCCAGCGCCTCCCGAGGTGCCGCAGGCGAATTCTATTGGTCTTTGCAATCGTTGCGAGCGAGTCGACGTACTTGCTCGTGACCAAATGCGCGAGCAGCCCCGCCCAGGCACTGGTCTTGGCTAGAATCGGCTCGGGTAGCGGGGTGCTCTTGACGCATTGCTCGCAGCCCGGGCAGGCATGCTTGACCCGCAGGTGGCGCAGCACCTGGACCTTGGCCGGCACACGCGCGCGTGAGCACAGCGTGTTTGACGAAACGGGGACGCGTGCTTGACTACGCGTTGGCGCGTGTGGGCGCTGCCGCCGGTTGCCACAGCGGCTTGCTCAGATGCTCCGTGAAGGATGAGAACATGATATTGAAGCTTATGCTGATTCTTTCTTTGTCGCTCGCACTCGCGTCGACAGAATGCTGCAGGTAGACTGGAAACACGAGTATTGTCCCATCCTTCACTCTCACGACGACATGGTCGGTATTCTCGGCCGTGAGCTCGACGACCGGTGGCCGGATGATCCCGGTCTGATTGCGCGGGTCATGGAAGTTGACGGTGTCTGCGCCCGGATGGGTCCGGATGTAGTACACGCCGCTCAGGAAATTATTGGGGTGCTGGTGCATCGGGTGCGCTGCGCCTCTCGACAGGACCGTCGCCCAGCAGGCGGTGATTTGGTACGCGTCGTAGCCGATCCTTAAGAATCGCAGAATTCCCGGCACGACGCGGTGCAGGCAGGCAACGAGATCCCGGAAGTCATCGAGTTCGTGGAGTGACTGGACCGACTGCCACCCTTGGCCGGGCGCAAGCGGCGGCAGGTCCCGCCTCAGGCACGCGATCGCTGCGAGCGCCTGAGCGCCGACGGCTTCGCGCAACTGTGTCTCGAGTTCGATCTTCCACACGAGCGTGGCAAACATCGGAATCACATCCGAGGTCTCGCTCCAGCGGGGGTTCTGAGGGTCCAATGGCGGCTGGCGCTGCATGGTCGAATTGCACGCCAGATGATGCGGCCGCGATCGAAAGCCCGGGCAGCATCGACTGCCCGGGGCTTTCGGCCTTCAACCGCTCAGACGGTTTCCAGCTCGCGCTCGACTTCCTTCGGCTTGGCGGTCTCGGGCTTCGGGCGATCGGGTGGCGCGCTCGGCCGCAGACGGTCGATCACAGACTTCGGCTTTTCGCGCTTCTGGACCTTCGTCTTTGCCCGCTGCAAGAAGAATCGTTCCTCGTAGCACATGGCCGTCCTCCTGCGATGACTTTATTGTGGGCTCCCTGAGCAAAGGATAGCATCGTGCCGGCCACTCCGGCGGTAGTCTTAGCAGTTCCGATGCCGAACACGACTCGTAAAATGAGCTACGCGTACGTCACGGCCGCGAGCAAGCCCGGCGAGGCGGCGCGCATGCCCTGAGCGCAGCGCTTCGCGACGGGCGTTGTGTTTTGAACCCGTTGACCCCGTGCACCCTGGAAGTCGAGACGAAGCCGTAACCCGAGTGGGGGTAATTCGAGGGCTAATGTCATCGTGCTCTAGAAGAACTACAGCGACAACAATCGCATGCTTACTAGGTCGAGTCCTCTCCCTGGCACAAGTTTTTAATTATTTATCAATATATTATAACTCTTTCATAGGCTGATTCTAGACCCAAAGAGGACCCCAACTGGGCTACGAACTATAGAGGATTTCGTACACCGAGCACGTACTGAATCGCTGTACCGCCTGGGCGCCGGACTGTGGTCAAGAGACATCAATACCTGCTATCGCATGGGGCGTGGGATCCTGGCCGGCAGGGTGTGGACCAACTGTTATCACGCCTACCCGGCCCATGCGGCCTTCGGCGGCTACCAACAGTCCGGTGTGGGCCGCGAGACCCACAAGATGATGCTCGACCACCACCAGCAGACTAAGAACCTGCTGCTGAGCTACTCGCCGAAGGCGCTCGGCTTCTACTAGTGGCAGTCGGACGCGTAAGCGCGACCCCAGGGACGCTGGAGCTGGTCAGCCAGCTCCAGCGCAAACATGGGCCGCTGATGTTCCATCAGTCCGGCGGCTATTGCGATGGCAGCGCGCCGATGTGTTTCGCGCGGGGCGAGTTCCTGGTCGGTGACCAGGATGTATTGCTTGGCGACATCGGCGGGTATCCTTTTTATATCGGCGCCGCACAGTTCGAATACTGGTGCCACACCCACCTGATCATCGACGTGGTGCCGGGCCACGGCGGCATGTTTTCCCTGGAGGGACCCGAAGGCATGAGATTTCTGACGCGATCCCGGCTCTACACCGATGACGAATCGCGGCAGCTGCAAACCCAGCCTCCGCAATCAGCCGGGACCGCGGCGCTGCTGTAGCGCGCTGGCGTAATCGGCGCGCGGTTCAGGCACGAACTGGCGGCGGCGCCGACGCTGCCGTTCAGGGCGGTGCGACGATAGAACGCCGGATCGTGGATGCGCGGGCGGCGCCCACTACTTCAATCCGCGCGCCCCCGGGCGTGCTGCCGGTCAGCTGTCGAACGGATGGCGCAGAACTATGGTCTCGTCACGATCAGGTCCGGTGGAGATCAAGTCCAGCGGCACGCCGACCAGCGTTTCGATCCGCTGCAGATAGCACCGGGCATTGGCCGGCAACGCGCTGTGCTCGGTGAGCCCGACCGTGCTCACCTTCCAGCCCGGTAATTCCTCGTACACCGGCTCGATCTCGGCATAGGCATCGGTAAACAGCGGGGTCTCGGAGGTGGTCTTGCCGCCGACGCGATAGCCGACGCAGATCCGGATCGTATCCAGCCCGTCAAGCACATCGAGCTTGGTCATGCACAGCCCCGAGACACTCGAGTGCACGATCGAGCGGCGCAGTGCGATCGCGTCGAACCAGCCGCAGCGCCGGCGTCGGCCGGTCACCGAGCCAAACTCGTGGCCGACCCGGGATAGGTGCTCGCCGTACTCGTCGAACAATTCGGTCGGGAACGGCCCGGCGCCGACCCGCGTGGTGTAGGCCTTCACGATGCCGAGCACGTAATCAAACATGCGCGGTCCGACACCGGTGCCGGTGGCGGCACCGCCAGCGGTGGTATTCGACGAGGTGACGAACGGATAGGTACCGACATCGATGTCGAGCATCGCGCCCTGGGCGCCTTCGAACATGACATTGGCGCCCTGACTTCGCAGCCGCACCAGGGCCTCGGTGACATCCACCAGCAGCGGCCGCAGCCGGTCGGCATACTCCAGCTGCTCGTCGAGCGTGCGCTGGAAATCCACCGGCGGCTGGGCGAAATAACGCTGCAGCACGAAGTTGTGGAAGTCGAGCACCTCGCCGAGCTTGGCGGCAAAACGATCGCGCTGAAACAGGTCGGCGACGCGTACGGCGCGGCGCGCCACCTTGTCTTCGTAGGCCGGGCCGATGCCGCGTCCCGTGGTGCCGATCGCGTTGACGCCGCGGGCGGATTCCCGCGCCCGGTCCAGCGCCACGTGCGAAGGCAGAATCAGTGGACAGGCCGGCGAGATGCGCAGCCGCTCGAACACCGGAACGCCCTGGTCCATGAGCATCTCGGATTCCTCGAACAGCGCCGGCAGTGACAGCACGACGCCGTTGCCGATGAAGCACTGCACGCCGTCACGCAGGATGCCCGAGGGAATCAACGACAGAACGGTCTTACGGCCGTCGATCACCAGCGTGTGGCCGGCGTTGTGACCGCCTTGAAAGCGAGCCACTGCCACGGCGCGCTCGGTGAGCAGGTCGACGATCTTGCCCTTACCTTCATCGCCCCATTGCGTGCCGATCACAATGACGAAGCGGCCCATCAGGAGCGCACCAGGTAGAGGATTGCCAGACCCGCGAGCATGCTCACGAAGCCGACGATACGCATCTCACGCTCTTCCATGGACGCCATTTTGGCGAGCAGTCGCTTCATGCCCGACGGATTGATGAATGGCATGACGCCTTCGATGATGCACACGATCGCCAGCGCAGCCAATAAGTCGGTCCAGTCCAACCCCACGAGTCACCCTGAGGAAAATCAGCGCCCGCTGGCGCTGTGCAGATATTTGAAGAACTCGCCTTCCGGCGCTATGACCAGGATATCGCCGTCGAGTCCCAGGGTATTCTTGTACGCCTGCATGCTGCGATAGAAGGCGGCGAACTCGGGATTGCGTGCATACGCCCTGGCATACGCGGCGGTGGCCCGTGCATCCGCCTCACCGCGTATGTGCTGCGCTTCGCGGGTCGCACCGGCCAGAATATCGGCGCGCTTGCGCTCGGCATCGGCGCGGATCTTTTCGGCATCCGCGACGCCGCCCGCGCGCAGCTGCTGTGCCTGCGCAATCGCGCTCTGCTGCATGCGCTGGTACACGGCGGTGGCCACGTCTTCGGTCAGATCGATGCGCTGCAGCTGCACATCGATCAGTTTGACGCCGAATTCCCTGGCGGCAGCGCCGATCTCGTTGAAACCGGCATCGCTCAGCGTACCGCGCGGATCGGCGATCACTTTAGTCAGCGGCTGGCTGGCGACCGCGCTCTTGAGGCGGTCGCGCACGACGTCCGCCAGCCGCAGCCCAGCCATATCGTCGTCACCGCCGGTCGCCTGGAAGACACGAGCGGCGTCGAGCAGCTGCCACTTGACGTAGAAATCGACGCTGAGCGCCTTCTGGTCACGGGTCAGGAAGCTCTCGCCAGCAAAGGCGCGCGTGAGGATGCGACGATCGAAAATATGCACCTCGTCCAATGGCGATTTCAGATGCAGTCCCGGGCCGTACTGGACGCCGTCGATCTGGCCGAAGCGCGTGCCCAGCGCAGCCTCACCCTCATTCAGGATGAAAGCCGAGCGCCACAGCAGCAGCGCGGCCAGCGCGACGCCCAGCGATATCAGCAGACGCGCAGCCATCACTGATCTCCCCGCTCGCGGCCGCGTTCGGGCTGGTCGGCGCGCTCGCTGTTGTTGGCACCCGCGGTGGGTCCGGCGCCGGCGGCGGCAGCGGCACCGCCGGCGGCTGCGGAGCCGGCGGCGGGTGTCGCGCTCGGCGTCGCGGCGCGTACCGCCTCGGCGAGCTTGTCAAGCGGCAAATAGATCATGCTGCCGCTGCCATTCCTGGCGTCGATGACGATCTTGCGCGAGCGCGACAGGATGGTCTGCATGGTATCGATGTAGAGGCGGCTGCGCGTCGCTTCCGGCGCCTGCGCGTAGGCGCCGGCGAGCTGCGTGAAACGCTCCGCTTCTCCGTCCGCGTTCGCGACGGTCTGCGCCGCGTACACCTGCGCTTCCGCCAGTTGACGCTGTGCGGCGGCTTGCGCCTTCGGCAGGATGTCATTCGCATAAGCCTGTGCGTCGGCGATCGCTCGCTGGCGATCCTCCGCCGCTTTCTCGGCATCACGCTGCGTGGACAAGGCGGCGTCGGGCAGCTGCACGTCGGTCATGTTGACATTGGTAACGGTAATGCCGGCGCGGTAGGCATCCATAGCCTGCTGTATGCGCCCGCGCGCCTCACCGGTGACGTGCCCACGGGCATCGCCGGTCAGCAGTGCCGGCATGTCGTACCGCGCCACCACCTCGCGCAGCGCCGTCTCGCCGCTCTGGCCCAGGGTCAACTGCGGCGCGCGCACTTGAAACAGGTACTGCACCGGATCGTTGATCCGATACTGCACCGACCAGTGGATCTCGATCAGGCTCTGATCGGCTGTCAGCATCAAAGCCTTGGACTCCAGCCCCTGGATGCCGGCGACGTTGACTTTCTGCATGGTCTCGATCGGCCATGGCCAGTGCCAACCGTGTCCGGGCTGATCGATTGCGAGGAAACGGCCGAAGCGCTGCACGACGCCGCGCTCGGACGCGTCGATCTGGTAGTAGCCGCTCGCGAGCCACACCGCTGCGACCAGAAACAGCAATGCCAGGGCCGCGGTGCCGCCGCCGCTGCCCGGCCGCCACAGGCGCTGCACTCGCTGCTGCCAGCGCCGCAACATTTCATCCAGCGACGAATCATCCGGAGCGCCGCGGGACGGCGGCCTCTGCTTCTCTTCGCCGGGCTGATTCCATGCCATATCGGGAGGGCCGTGCCGGTATCGGATGCAGTGCGGTCAGTAGCGCACGGTCGCGGCTTGCGGCGCTGCGACCGATTCTAGGTAGGGCTCCTGTCGGGCACAAGCCGCCGGCGCGGGACGCGGCTGCGCTTCGAGCAACTGCACGCCGGGCTGCGCCGCCCAGGCCGCCAGTTCCGCCGCGGGCAATTCGACCAGCAGTTCGATCGCACCGTCTGCCAGCGCGCGCTCATCGCGCACCACGCTCGCCGCGTAGAGCCGCGCCCGCATCGCGCCGGCGGCCGGCGGCAGATGCATCCACAGACGCCGGACGTCCAGATCGAGGCGTTCGGCGATGGTCTCGCGCAACAGATCTATTCCGTTGCCCGTCGCCGCACAAATCCACACCACGCTGGGATGTCCATCCGCACCGCGCTCGAGCTTCGCGTCGAGCTCGAGCCGATCGATCTTGTTATAGACACGCAACTGCGGAATCTCGCCGGCGCCAATCTCATCGAGCACGGTATCGACCTGCTGGATGCGCTCATCGCGTCGCGGGTCGCTGGCGTCGACTACATGCAGCAGCAGATGCGCTTCGCGCGCTTCTTGCAGTGTCGATTGGAACGCAGCAACGAGCTCGTGCGGTAACTCGCGAATGAAGCCCACCGTGTCGGCCAGCACCACCGGCGCGCCTCCGGGCAGACGCAGACGACGCACGGTCGGATCCAGCGTGGCGAACAGCTGGTCCGCGACGTAGACCCCACTGCCGGTCAGTGCATTGAACAACGTGGATTTACCGGCGTTGGTGTATCCGACCAGCGCCACCGATGGCACCGGAATCTCGGCGCGCGCGCCGCGGCCAGTGTCACGCTGTTGTTTGAGACGCTCGAGGCGGTGCGTCACCGAGCGCACGCGGGCGCCGAGCAGACGGCGGTCGGTCTCGAGCTGCGTTTCACCAGGGCCGCCGCGCATACCGATACCGCCTTTCTGTCGCTCGAGGTGGGTCCAGCCGCGCACCAGACGGCTGGACAGATGCTTGAGCTGCGCCAGCTCGACCTCGAGTTTGCCCTCGAAGCTGCGCGCACGCCGCGCGAATATATCCAGGATGAGCCCGCTGCGGTCGAGCACGCGCACCCCGCTCAGGCGCTCGAGATTACGCTGCTGGCTCGGCGACAGTGGGTGATCGAACAGAATGAGTTCGGCATTCTCGGCGCGCGTTGCGCCGGCGATCTCCTCCGCCTTGCCGCTGCCCACGAAGTAGCGTGGGTCCGGGCGCTCGCGTCGGCCAGTGATGGTAGCTACTGGATATGCGCCCGCCGAACGCGCCAGCTGCTCGAATTCCTCGAGGTCCTCGCGCTTGACCGGCATGCCAAGCCCGAGGCGCACGAGTACGGCGCGCTCACCGGCGCGCGGGCGTTCGAACATGCCTCTGTCCGCTACGGCGCATCATTCTGCCGCGGGCTCGGTGACGCTGCCCTCTTCGACGGCGAGCCGTACGGCTCGCGCGGGCACCACCGTGGATATTGCGTGCTTGTAGACCATCTGGCTAACGGTGTTTTTGAGCAGCACCACGAACTGATCAAAGGAATCGATCTGTCCTTGAAGCTTGATGCCGTTGACCAGGTAGATCGACACCGGTACGTGTTCTTTTCTCAACGCGTTCAGAAATGGGTCTTGTAAAGATTGGCCCTTGGCCATGAGATTTCTCCTTATTTTTCAACTGTTTTGCTTTTCAAATGGGTCGGTCTGTGAATCGGGATCTGCGTCAGAGCACTCGATCTGACAAATCCCGTGGGAAAGAAGCATATCTCAAGCCATTCTATCACCGCGCTCACAGGCGGTCATGCCTGAGCAGCGGCGCGTATGCTCCGCGCCACAGTTTCCGCAAGTCCTACAGCGTGCGCCGGCAGCATCGTCATTTCCTGCTCGCGCCGCAACCAGGTCAGCTGGCGCTTGGCCAGCCGCGTGGTGGCGATAATCGCCTGCTGCAACGCCTGGTCGAGACTGCAGCTTCCGGCGAAGTACCGCCACAGCTGGCGGTAGCCGACCGCACGCACCGATGGGTGCTGTTCGGTCAGATCACCGCGCGCATACAGGGCACGAACTTCCTCGAGCAGTCCAGCACGCAGCATTGCATCGAAGCGCCCGGCCAGATGCCGACGCCAGTCGATGCGCGATGTCGGTAGCACCGCATAGCGCAACCAGCGGAATTCCTCGCGCGCGCCATGCGTGCGGCGCTGCCATAGCGAAATCGGCACGCCGGTGAGTCGGTGCACTTCGAGCGCTCGCTGGATGCGCTGCGCGTCTGTGCGGGCAATGCGCGCCGCCGCTGCCGCATCGACCCGCTCCAACTCGGCGTGCAGCGCCGGCCAACCGGCTCTCGCTGCCCGCGCATCGAGTTCGAGCCGCACCGCCGCCGAAGCGGGCGGCAACACTGCCAGACCATCATGCAACGCTCGCAGGTACAGCATCGTGCCTCCGACCAGCAGCGGCAATCGACCGCGCAGCTGGATGGCCGCGATGGCCGCACGCGCATCGCGCACGAACTCGCCGGCCGAATAGCTCTGCGCGGGGTCGCGGATATCGATCAGGTGGTGCGGCACGCGCGAGCGCGCTCCCACACCCGGTTTGGCGCTGCCGATGTCCATGCCGCGATACACCAGCACTGAATCGACGCTGATGATCTCCACGGGCAGCTCCGGCTGCAGATAGCCGGACAGCTCCAGCGCCAGATCACTCTTGCCGCTGCCGGTCGGTCCCGTGAGCACCAGCAGCGGCGGCAACGGCGCCGCGCTCGCATTCACGCTCAGCGTCCCCGCAAAAACAGCTGATCGATCTCGCGCAGCGACAGGCGCATCCAGGTCGGCCGGCCATGATTGCATTGGCTGGCGCGCTCGGTCTGCTCCATCTGCCGCAACAGCGCATCCATCTCTCCCAGGCTCAGGGCCCGCTGGCCGCGAATCGCCGCGCGGCAGGCCATGCTGCCAAGGATGCGATGCGCAGCACCGTCGAGGTGATGCGTGCCCGCCTCGCCGGTCAGCTCGCGTCCCAGTTGCGCGATAAGGCCCGCGATATCGGTGCGTGCCAGCAACGCGGGCACCCGCCGCACCGCGAGCCGTTCGGGTCCATGGCGTTCAATCTCGAAGCCGACGCGCTCGAACTCCGCGCCCTCCGCGAGCAGCGCGTCGATTTCGTGTTCGCCGGCCGCCACGCTCAGCGGCTCGAGCAGCATCTGCGAGGCGGGCGCGCCGGCCTGATACAGTGATTTCAACTGCTCATAGATCACGCGCTCGTGCGCCGCGTGGGTATCGACCACAACCAGGCCGTCACGGCTCTGCGCCAGAATGTACAGACCGTGCAGCTGCGCGATGGCTATGCCGAGTGGCCGCTGGTCGTCATGCGGCTCGGCAGCGGCCAGTGCCTGTGCGGCTCCGAAGCTGCTGCGCGAATACGCGTAGTCGAGCTTCCGGTCGGGCAATACGTCGAAATGCGGCACAGCACCAGCCGGTCCTAAAGCTGCGTCGAACTGCAACGCTGCGCTCGCGGGCATCGGTGGCTCATCCTGGGCTGCGCCGGGAAGCGTCTGCGCCGGCTTGGTGGCCGCGAGCGAGCGCTCGATACTGCGAAACACGCCGTCGTGCACCGCGCGACTGTCGCGAAATCGCAGCTCGAGCTTGGTCGGATGGGCATTGACATCGACCTGACGCGGATCGAGCGTCAGATACAGCAGATAGCTCGGATGACGACCGTGATAAATCACGTCGCGGTAGCCGAGGCGCACGGCATTGGCGAGCACACGATCGCGCACCGCGCGCGCATTCACAAACCAGAACTGCAGGTCCGCCTGCGCGCGCGCCGCGGTCGGCAGTCCGAGCCAGCCCGACAGCCGCAACGGTCCGGCGGCCTCGTCGATGGCAAGCGCCTGGCTGCGGAATTCGGCGCCGATAATGCGATCGATGCGCCGTTCGAACGCCATGTGCTCGTCGGCGGCCGGCAGATCGAGGATCTCGCGGCCATTGTGCCGCAGACGAAAGGCCACACCCGGCTCCGACAGCGCCAAGCGTTCGACCTGCCGCAGGATGTGACCGAATTCGGTGCTCTCGCTGCGCACGAACCTGCGCCGCGCAGGAACGTTATAAAACAGATCCCGCACCTCGACGCTGGTGCCGATCGGATGTGCCGCCGGTGCCGCGGCCGAGCGCATACCGCCCTCGACCTTCAATTCATTGCCCTGCTCGAGATCACGGCTGCGCGAGACCAGCCGCAGTCGGGCCACGGAGCCGATCGACGGCAGTGCCTCGCCGCGAAAGCCGAAACTCGCGATCCCCTCCAGGTCATCGAGCGTCGCAATCTTGCTGGTGGCATGACGCTCGACGGCGAGCGTCAGATCGGCCGCGTCGAGCCCGCAGCCGTCGTCGCGCACACGGATCAGTCCCAGACCGGCGCGCTCGATCTCGATCTCGATGCGCCGAGCGCCGGCGTCGAAGGCATTCTCGATCAGCTCTTTGACGACCGAGGCGGGACGCTCGATGACCTCGCCGGCCGCGATCTGATCGATCAGATTGGGAGACAGAACGCGTATCGGCATGCGCTGAAGAGCCCGGCTCGTACCCACGGCTGCATAGGCCCGCAGTGTACACACTGGAGCTATTCCGGGCGCACGCGCCCTGCGCCCATGCGCGCCAGCCGCGCCAGCCGCGCCTGCTTGTCCACCCACCGGTGCTCGAGCGCCCAGCGGCGCGGGCTTAGAAGCCGCTGCGCGCTAGCTCAACGCCGTTGTCTACCTCATCGCCGTGACCGCGGGCGTACTGGCTGCCGTCGGGCGGGAATTTGCGGAAATAGCTGTCGATACCGCTGAAGATTGCATCGGCCAGGCGCTGCTGCTCGGCGGGCGTGCGCAGCTTGCGCTCCTCGCTGGCGTTGGAGATGTAGGCCGTCTCGACCAGCAGCGAGGGAATATCGGGCGACTTGAGCACCACGAACGCCGCCTGCTGCACTTCACGCTTGCGCACGGCGCCGACGCGATCGAGCGCACCCAGAACCCGGTCCGCCGCCTCGACGCTCTGGCCGATGTTCGCGCTCTGCGCCACATCGAGCACCACCGAGCGCACGTCCGGACGTTGGTCGGCGAGCGAAATACCGCCCTTAAGATCGGCCGCGTTCTGCTGCTCGGCCAGCGTTCGCGCCGCTTCGCTGGAGGCCCCGCGTTCGGACAGGATATAGACCGATGCTCCGGAGACCCCGCGGTCGCGTACCGCGTCGGCGTGGATCGAGACAAACATGTCGGCGTGAGCGGCGTGCGCCCGATCCATGCGAGCGCGCAGCTCGACGAAATAATCGCCATCGCGCGTCAGCACCGCACGCATGCCCGGCTCGCGATCGATGCGCGCCGCAAGAGCACGCGCAATCGCCAGCGTCACCACCTTTTCATGGGTACCGGACACGCCGGTGGCGCCGGGATCGTCGCCGCCGTGGCCGGCATCGACCGCGACGATGATGTTGTGCTCGCCCTGGGGTGCGTGGGCCGCGCGCACGCTGCGGGGCGCTTTCGGCACCGCCGCCGTCACTGACCCGACCGCCGAGGCGTTGATGCCATCGTCCGCAGCCGCTCCCAATGCGATGCGCAACTGGAAGCCGTCAGCGCCCGCAATCGGCTGCAGCTGCGGCTGCATTGGCGCTCGCAGCTCCACCACGAGCCTGAGCGCGTGGCCGTCGCGCACGCCCGAGCGCACGGCCGCCACGACGCAGCCCTCGGGCGGCTGCGGCAATTTGGCCCGGCGCCGGGTGTCGGGCAGATCGATGACCAGCCTCTCGGGATTTTGCAGACGGAAGATATGCTGCGCGACCGGCGTGGACAGCGACAGCGTCAGCACCGCACCACCCTGGTGGTCCGCTTCCAGGGCGATCCGGTCCAGCTCCGCGCTCAAGCCTCGGCTCGGCGTGGCGACACCCAGCACCGCCATCGCCGCGAGGGCGGCGACGATAGCGCTGCGCCTGAGATGGATACCGTGATCGTGGTTCAAGCAGTGGTTCCGCGCAATTGGGCCCGGGGACTCTATGCCGACTGTGGACACATTTCAATGTTAATTAGCGAGATACGCGCTTAAGCTCAACTCAGATCTGGTTCGGCAGTCCGGCGCTGGTCAGCGCCAGCCAGGCCTCGCCGACGCTCGATCGCGCCTCGACGCAGCCGTTCCTGCCGGAACCACCATCTTCGGCGGTCGTCTCGAGCCGCACTTCCAAGTCCGCACGCGGCAGCGCGCCGCCGGCGCGCTCTGGCCATTCGATCAGCAGCAGCGTGCGCCCGTTGAGGTAATCGCGCAGACCGAGTTGCTGCAGTTCCTCGGCGCCATGCAACCGGTACAGGTCTATATGTACCGCCTCGCCGGCGCGCGCCGCGTAGGTCTCGATCAGCGCGTAGCTGGGGCTGCGCACCGTCTCCTCGACACCGAGGGCCTGCAACAGGGCTGCGGCCAACGTGGTTTTGCCCGCACCGAGCTCTCCGGACAGAAAAATAAGTCGCGGCTCACGCTCGTCCCACGGACAGTTGCGCGCCAACGCCACCCCCAGATTTTCGGTCTCGCGCGCGCTTGGCAGCCGCCATATCGCCTTCATCGGTACAGATTCACCCAGCGATTCAACGCATCGGCGAGCTCCAGGGCCAGAATGCCGCGCTCGCGCTCGCGCGCCAGGTCATCGCCCGCCAACGCATGCGCCATCACGCCGGCGCGCGCAGCCAGCCAGGGCTCGCGGCATTGCCCCAGAATGCCGGCAATCGCGCCGGTCAACACATCGCCCATGCCGGCCGCCGCCATGCCTGGATTGCCACGCTCACAAATGGCGGGCGTCGGGCTCGGCGGATTTACACCGGCCATGCCGATCAGCGTGCCCGCCCCCTTGAGCACGATCACCGCGCCCGGATGACGCAGCGTGAGTGCGCGCAGCGCCGACATGCGATCCGCTTGTACTGCCTCGGTGCTGATCTCGAGCAGCCGTGCGGCCTCTCCGGGATGCGGCGTCAACACCGACCCCGGGGGGGCGATCTGGCCGCTCTCGGCCAGAAGATTGAGGGCGTCGGCATCGATCACCAGCTGCTTGCCGCAACCCAGGGTGCGCTCGAGTATCGAGCGTGCCCAGGCCGAGCGGCCCAGGCCGGGCCCGATCGCCACGACGTCGGCCGCAGTCAGCAGCAACGACAGCTCCTCGGGCTGATCAACGCCGTGCACGATCAGCTCCGGGCGACCCGCGGCAATCGCGAACAGGTTCTCGCGTGCGGTGGCAGCGATCACCAGCCCGGCGCCGACGCGCAGGCAGGCCTCACCCGCGAGTCTGACCGCACCGGGCATGCCGGCACCACCGCCCACGATCAGCACGCGGCCGAAGTCGCCCTTGTTCGCCTGCCGCCGTCGCGACGGCAGCGCCTGGGCGATCTCGCCCTCGCCCAGCCGCTCCAGCAACGCTGTGAAACGCGCCTCCGGCGGCGGCGCTACCTCCAGATCATCGAACAGCAACCGCCCCGCATATTCCGGCCCCTCACCCAGAAACAGACCAGTCTTGAGCGCCACAAAGCTGATGGTGCAGTCCGCGCGCACCGCCACGCCCATCACCGCGCCGCTATCGGCATTCAATCCCGAGGGCAGGTCGAGTGCGAGCACCGGACGAGTGCAGGCGTTGATGGCCTGAATCGCCTCTGACAGCGGCGGCCGGACCGTGGTCGTCAGACCGGTGCCGAGCAGTGCATCGACGACCACGTCCGCCTGCGCCAGCAGCAAAGCGGAATAAGTGACAATGTGCCCTCCACTCGAACGAAAATCCTGCCAGGCGATACGCGCATCGCCGGTGAGCCGATCCGGCGTAATGACGGCCAGCACCGTGGCCGACAGCCCGGCGGCCTGCGCGAAGCGCGCCAGCACGTAGCCATCGCCGGCGTTGTTACCGCCGCCGGCGACCACGGCAATCTCCAGCGCTTTGGGCCAGCGGCTGCGCAAGCCCCGTAGCGCCGCTTCGCCCGCGCGTTTCATCAGGGTGTAGCCGCTGGTGCCCTGCGCGATGGCGTGAGCATCGAGCGCACGCACCTGCGCCGCGGAATACAGCAGACTGGGAGCAGACATCGTCCGATTATACTGAGCCCACGAAGCCCGCCATGCACGAGCCATCTGCAGCCGCGTCCGCGGCAATACCCACGGCGCGCGCGTTGCGCGAGGCGATCGCGCGTGCGGCCCGGGAGCTCGGCCTGGATGCCATCGGCGTCAGCGAAGTCAACTTGAACGAGGACGAGCGGCACCTGGAGCGCTGGCTCGAGCGCGGCTGGCACGGCGAGATGCACTATATGGCCCGCCACGGCCGCAAACGCAGCCGTCCGACCGAACTCGTACCCGGCACCCTGCGCGTGATCTCCGCGCGCATGAATTACCGCGCGCGCGAGGCCCGCGCCGCCGCGGCGGTGTTGCGCGAGCCGGACAGTGCGTATATCTCGCGCTACGCGCTCGGCCGCGACTATCACAAGGTGATGCGCCAGGCGCTGCGGCAACTGGCCGCGGCCGTGGGCGCGCTCGCCGGCCCGCACGGCTATCGGGTATTCGTCGACAGCGCCCCGGTGCTGGAAAAGGCGCTGGCGCGCAATGCCGGGCTCGGCTGGATCGGCAAGCACACCAATCTGATCGCCCGCGATGCCGGCTCGTGGTTCTTCGTCGGCGAAGTCTTCACCGACCTGCCGCTGCTGCCGGACACGCCGGCCGGCGCCCATTGCGGCAGCTGCTCGGCCTGCATTCCCGCCTGCCCCACCGGCGCGATCGTGGCGCCATATCAGCTCGACGCGCGCCGCTGCATTTCATACCTCACGATCGAACTCGAGGGCTCGATTGCGCCAGCGCTGCGTCCGGCCCTGGGCAATCGCATCTATGGCTGCGATGACTGCCAGCTGGTGTGTCCCTGGAACAAATTCGCTCGCGACGCGTCGCACCCCGATTTCCGCGTGCGTCACGCTCTGGATTCGCCGCGATTGACCGAACTGTTCGGCTGGAGCGCCGAGAGCTTTGAGCAACGCATGCGCGGCTCGGCGATCCATCGGATTGGTTACGAGCGCTGGTTGCGCAACATTGCCGTCGCATTGGGCAACGCCAGCACCTCCGCCGCCGTGCTCGCCGCGCTCGAAGCGCGCTGCGAACACCCGTCGGCGCTGCTGCGTGAGCATGTGGCTTGGGCTCTGCGACAACACCGCGACCGGGCCGCCGCACACAGATCGTGAGCGGCCGCCTGTACGCTTGCCCTGTGCTGGCCGTGCTCGTGCCGCGTGCTACGGTCTGTGCGCAGGCAAATTGTCGATTAATCGCGCCCGTCCCAGCCTCACCGCCGTGAGCACCACCAGGTCGGTCGAAGCGGCAGTGGGTTCGGTCAGGTCCGCGGCATTCCTGATCGAAAAATAGTCCACGCTCATGCCGGCCCGCTGCAGCATCACGCTACCTTCGCGCTCGAGCGCGGCGTAATCGGTGCTGCCGCCATAGATAGCGCGCGCCGCCCGGCTCAACGACTGATGGATCGCCGGCGCGCGCGCGCGCTCCTCGGCGCTCAGGAAGCGATTGCGTGAGCTCAGTGCCAACCCATCGGTGGCGCGCACGGTCGGCGCACCGACGATTTCCACCGGCAGCGCCAGATCGAGCGTCATGTGTCGAACCACCAGCAGCTGCTGGTAGTCCTTCTCGCCGAACACCGCGACATCGGGCGCGACGATGCCGAACAGCTTCGCCACCACGGTCGCGACGCCGTCGAAATGGCCCGGCCTGAAGCGGCCGCACAGGATGTGGGACAGGCCGCGTACCACGATCAGTGTTCGCTGGTCGCCGCCATGCGGATACATATCCGCCACGCTGGGGGCAAACAGCAGATCACAACACGCTTCCTGCAGCAACTGCTGATCCTCGAGCAGCGTGCGCGGATAAGCCGTGTAATCCTCGCTCGGCCCGAACTGCAACGGATTGACGAAGATGCTTGCCACCACGCGATCGCCGCGATAACGCGCCGCCGCGAGCAAGCTCATGTGGCCGGCGTGCAGATTGCCCATGGTCGGGACAAAGGCCACGCGCAGCCCGGCGGCGCGCCATTGCAGCACGCGCGCCCGCACGGCATCGACCGTCGTCACCGTTTCCATCGCGCCTGCGGGCTCAAAAGCAGTGTTCCGGCGCCGGATACTCGCCGGATTTGACGGCCTGCACGTAGCGCGCGACCGCGGCCTGTGGCGAATCGCCGCCGGTCATGAAATTGCGCACGAAACGCGGTTTTCGGCCCGGAGTGATATCCAGAATATCGTACAGCACCAGTATCTGGCCGTCGGTATCGGGCCCGGCGCCGATGCCGATCACCGGCACCTTGAGAGCCTGGGCAATGCGGCGGCCGAGCGCGGCCGGAATGCACTCCAGCAGCACCAGATCCGCGCCCGCCGCTTCGAGCGCCAGCGCGTCCTCGAGCATGCGGCGGGCGGCCTCGTCGTCGCGCCCCTGGACGCGAAAACCGCCGGTCTTGTGGACCGATTGCGGCCTTAGCCCGAGGTGCGCGCACACCGCGATGTCATGTCTGGCGAGGAACTCGACGATCTCAGTCTGCCCCTTGCCGCTCTCGAGCTTGACCATGCGCGCCCCGCCCTCCTGCATGAGCCGCACGGCATTCGCCAGCGCCAGCTCGCGCGAGGGATAGCTCATGAACGGCAGATCGGCTATCAGGAAAGGCCGATGCAGACCGCGCGCGACCGCGGCGCTGTGATACACCATGTGATCCATGGTGACCGGCACGGTGGTGTCGTGCCCCTGAATCACCATGCCCAGCGAGTCGCCGACCAGCACCACGTCGACGCCCGCGGCATCCAGCAGCGCGGCGAAACTGGCATCGTAGGCGGTCAGACAGGCGATCTTCTCGCCGCGCTGCTTCATCTGCTCGAGCGTGTTGAGCGTAACCGGCGGACGATCGGAGTCACGCAGTTGTAGCTGGGTATACATGGATAGCTCCTATAGCGCCGCGTGCCGTATCGGGTTGTAGTAGAGGCGACCCCGACGCAGGCGCCGAATCGCCGCCAGCAGCTCCTCATAGTCCTCGGCCGTGTTGACCGGGTCGATGGCGGCTGCGTTGACGATCAGCAGCGGCCCCGCATCGTACTCGTGAAAGAACCGCGCGTAGGCATCGTTAAGCCGCTCGAGGTACCCACGATCGATGAATTGCTCGTGCTGGTTGCCGCGGCGGCTGATGCGCGCGAGCAGCACATCGACCGGTGCCTGCAGATAGATCACCAGATCGGGCTTGGGGGCTTCGATTGCCAGTTTGGCGTATACCTGCTCGTATAGACCGTATTCCTCCTCATCAAGCGTGGTCCGCGCGAACAGGCGGTCCTTGTCGATCAGGTAATCGGCCACTCGCAGCGGCGCAAACAGATCGTGCTGCTTGAGACCGGCGAGCTGTTGCGCGCGCTGAAACAGGAAATACAGCTGTGCCGGCAGCGCGCCGGCGCGCGGATTGCGGTAGAAGCGCTCGAGGAAGGGATTCTGATCGGCGCGCTCGAGGACCAGCTCGGCCGCCAGGGTTGAGGCAAGCTTGGCCGCGAGCGTGGTCTTGCCGACCCCGATCGGTCCTTCGATCACAATGAAACGGTGTGGCAGAGTTTCAGGCGCCATGCGTTATCGGTCTATTGTCCAGACGCCAAATACCCGCAGGGTCGGCACGGGCGGCAAGCTCGGCAACACGCCCGCAGCCCGGCACGTTCAGCTCGGGCGCCACCTCGAGCAGAGGATACAGAACGAAGTTACGCTGCACTATCCCGGGATGCGGCAGCGTGAGCTCGGGACTATCGAGCCGCTGCGCGGCGAACACCAGCAGGTCGAGATCGATGCGGCGCGCTCCCCAACGCACGCGCGGCGGCTCGCGGCCCAGAGCAGCCTCGAGCGCGCGCAATGCGCTGAAAAACGCGGCCGCCTCGAGCTGCGTGAGCAACGCCGCCACCGCGTTGACGAAGTCCGGCTGCCCCGCCGGGCCCAGCGGCTTCGACCCGTAGAGCGAGGAATTCAGTACCAGGCGCGTCTGCGGCAGCTCAGGCAAAGCCGCGAGCGCGCGCCGGACCTGCCTCGCGGGCTCATCCAGATTGCTGCCAATGCCGACATAGGCCGCACGCCACAGCATTCAAGCCGAACCCGGAAAGCCGCGCCGACGCCGGCGCCGGCGTCGGGTCCGGCGCCCCCCCGTGCCTGCCGCGGCGCCGGCCTCGAGCGCTTCCGGCCCTGGCGGCGCTCGCGGCGGCGCCGGTCCAACCGGCGCATTGCCGGTCTTCTCGGTGGCGCGATCTCTCGGCAGCGCGTCGAGCATGTGCAGGCGCTCTTCCGGCGACACCTCTTGCAGCCGCGTCCACCAGGCCGCAATTTCGGCTGACGCTAGGCCCAGCCGCGCGCGCAGCGCCAGCAGGTCGAAGGCGGCACGGAAACGCGGCTGCTCGATCAGGCGCAAAGCGCGCTTGCCGCGAGGCTGCTCCAGCCGGGGCTGAAACGCATACATTTCCCGCAGTCCGAGCGCTACCCGCCGCGGAATCGTCACGCGCACCGAGGCCTCGCGCAACGCGCGATCACAGGCCTCCACAATCGCGCCGATTTCGTGCCAGCGCTGCGGCGGCAGGGATTCGATCGCCTCGGCGATCGGCCCATAGAGCAGCAGCGCGATCAGAAACGTCGGTGTCACCGGCTTGTCCAGCGCGACGCGCGCGTCGGTATTGCGCAGCCCCTGGCGCAGCAGCTGCTCGACCAGACCGCCAGGATGTTTCGCCAGATAGCGCTCGATCGCCGGAAACAGCACCTCGAGCAGCGCGCGCCGGCGCAGCACCTCGAGGCTGGCCTCACCATGACCGGTCAGGAACAGCTTCAGCGTCTCATCGAACAGTCGCGCGGCCGGCACGCCGGCCAACAGTCCGCGCAGACGCGGTATCGGTGCCGCGGTCGCGGGCTCGAGCGCAAAGCCAAGCTTGGCTTCGAATCGCGCGGCACGCAGCATGCGCACCGGGTCCTCGCGATAGCGCGCTTCCGGATCGCCGATCATTCGCAGGCGATGCGCCGTGAGGTCCTCAGCACCGCCCACATAGTCCCATAATGAAAAGTCCGCAATATTGTAGTAGAGCGCGTTGACGGTGAAATCGCGCCGCCAGACATCCTCCTCGATGCTGCCGTAGACGTTGTCACGCAGCAGGCGGCCATGCGTATCGAGCACGCGCTCATTGTCGATCGAATCGAGCTCGGATTCTTCGTCGAGTTCCGGCGCTTCGCCCTCTTCCGGATCCGCCTCCGGTACCGGCTCCTCACTCGGCGACGGCGCCGTGGCAGCGCGAAACGTCGCGACCTCGATCACCTCGCGGCCGAACACGATATGGGCCAGGCGAAAACGACGTCCGACCAGGCGCGAATTACGGAACAGCGACCTGACCTCATCCGGCAGCGCGTTGGTGGCAACATCGAAATCCTTCGGGTGCCCGCCGAGCATCACATCGCGCACGCAACCGCCGACCAGAAAGGCCTGATAGCCGGCTTCCTTGAGGCGGTAGAGCACGCGCAGCGCGTTGCCGGAAATATTCGAGCGGGAGATGTTGTGGTCGGCGCGGGCGATGATGCGCGGTGCGGAGCCGATGGCGACTACTGAGGGGGTATCGTTCAAATCGTCCAATCCGCTTGAGCAATAGAAACGGACGTCTATAATACCGCGCCTCTCCACAGCCTCCCCGCTCCCGCTGCTCCCTTCGTCTAGAGGCCTAGGACACGGCCCTCTCAAGGCTGGAACACCGGTTCGAATCCGGTAGGGAGCGCCATCCGGACACCCACACCCTCTACCGCCAATAATCTTAGGCGCGCCGCCACTGCCGGCCGGCGCCGCGGGCGATCGGCCAGGTCAGGCCGGTTTAAAGCTGCTCCAGCGTGGCCGCGGATGGCGTCTGTTGGCCAGAAAGGTCGAAATCAACCCCGGCAGCACGAGTATCAGGCGCGGCGCAGCCACGATGACGGCCAGCAGTACCGGCCAATGCCATACGGTCATTGCGCCGAAAAAGACAGCGATCTGCAGCGGCAGCATGAATCCAAACAAGAGCAGCCCCACTGCTACCGGGATAGCCCAGACCACGCCGATGACGGAAGCCAGACCGAGCACGGCAATCCAGACACGGAGCAGGCCGAATGCCGCGAGCGTGGCGAGCCCCACGATGCGTATGAAAATTCCCATTACGGCGGTATGACCCCTGGTAGCCAGGCCCTGCGCGCTCGGGCGCGGCGCCGCCGGCCGGCCGAGTATCTCACGACCGCGGCCGCGCGCAGCTTTGACCCACCCGTGCCGCCATCGCCCGCGGCTTCGGTGCATAGAGCCGCTCGCCCAGTCGCATCGCCTTGGTCCGCAGCGCCCGGCGCCGTCGCTCGATCGCCGCTAGCAACGGCTCACTCACCGGTTCACGGCGCCGCCCAAAAGCGGCCACGGTCGATTGCAGCAGCGCGAGGTCGTGCTCCTCGCCTAGATAATCCGAAAGCCGGCGCGCCGGACCGGCCAGCTTCGGAGGCGCCTTGGACTGCAGCGGCCTGAGTATCTGCAGCGCATGCCAGAGGTACTGAACCTGCTTGCGCCACTCGTGCAGCGTTAAGGCATTGGGCTGGCGGTGCGCGACGCGGCCGGCGCGGCGGCCGGCCCGGTAGATACGCTGGAAACCGGGTGCTAGCCTCGGCCAGCCGTGCTGGCCGACACGCCAGCGATGCGCACGCAGTTGCACCTGCCGCAGCGTGGCACGAACGCCCGCCAGCAGCTCGCGCCGGTCACGCAATTGACGCTGGGCCTGGGCCTGGCTCCGGTGCAGCATCCGCGACAGCGCCGCGGCCGCCTTGTCCTTCCCGAGTGCGGCGCTGCCGCGGCACAGCGAATCGAGAGTGCGCACCAGCACCCTGGCATCGCGCGCCGCATTGAGCACGTTGGCCGCCCGGTGCAGCGCCGTGTTCTCGCGCCGATACGTTGACTCAGCCAGCGCCGCCCGCAACAGACGCAGCGCCGCGCGTGATTTCTTGATCTCCTTGCGCGCGTGGTGCACGTCGACGTCCGTCGGACGTGAGGATCCCAACGCACGCTCGGCGTTCTCGGTGTGACGCAGCGCAGCGCGGCGCACCGTCCCCGTTGCGGACCCATCAGGGCGGATGTTCTGGCCGGACATGGCGCGATGCTACGGCAGCGGCGGCGCCTGAGTCACGAGGCGGGCCCTTGGCCGCCCCGAGCCGCTGTTGCCGCTGGCGGTCAGCCTCAGGATCGCGGTCACCGCAACCGCGGTGCGAAAATGAGTCGTTTCCATGCGCTTAGCTCCAGTATGGCCGCCACCAATAGCGTCCTTCGGTGCCGCTGGGCCGTCATTACCGACCGCCGCGACAATGATGTGGCCGCGCGCGATCATCTGCCTCACCAGTTGCCGGAAGACCATATTGTCCGGGCCGACCAGGCTGATGTTGACCACCGCGACCGGATTCGCGTCCAACCAGCCCAAGGGCGCCGCGATCGCATCGACGGCACGGCCGGTCGGTTTGCCGCAGCAGACATCAGCGGCGTAGAAGCTGTGCGCCTGGCGCCGCGCCCTGCAACCGCCCGGCATCGCCGATCAGCCGCGCCGCCCTCATAGATATTATCGTAATCAAACACCGCACTCGGCTCGAGCCCGCGCAGTTCCCGCGGCGATGCGCTCGAGTGCCGCGGCGCTGAGATCCAGCGCGATCAGTTGGCAGCGGTGCGAAGTCCCATAGCGCTACGTTCTTGCTTAACGATGCTAGCATTGATTCAAACGAACGCACGGCTCCGTTTCATGCCGCCCTCATGAAAGAAATCCCTGCCACAACATGGAAGATTCTCCCATTCCAGCGCGTTTAACCCGAGAGAGCATGAGCAGCCCAGCCGACCTGCTGCAGTGCCGGATCATCGGGCTGCTGCCGACATTGCGCCGGTTCGCGCGCAGCCTGACCCGGAATCCCCATGATGCCGACGATCTGCTGCAAGGGGCGCGCGAGCGGGTGTTCGAGGGGGCCGAGCAAGCCGATGGCCTGCCCGACCATCGAGGCGACGCCAGTGGCACCTTGTCGGTCGAACAGGCGCTGGAGCGCTTGCCCGAGGACCAGCGCCTGGCCGTGGCCCTCGTGCTCATCGAGGGCTTGCCCTACAAGGAAGCCGCGCAGATCATCGGGGTTCCGATGGGAACGCTCACCAGCCGATTCGCGCGCGGACGCCAGGCGCTGCAGGAGTTGCTGGGGCCGGGAGCTTGCGCATGAATATCTCGGATGAATTACTAGCCGCCTATGTCGATGGCGAACTCGAAGGCGCCGCGCGCGCGCGCGTCGAACAGGCAATTTCCCAGGACTCGCAGCTGGCGCAACGCGTCGCGCAACAGCGCGCCTTGCGCGAACGGCGGCGCGGCGCCTTCGACGGCGTATTACGGGAAGCCGTGCCAAAACGCCTGGCGCAGGCCGCCAAGCTCGCCGCCCCGTCGGGCCCCGCCCAGGTGATCGATCTGGCCCGTGTTCGCGCCGAACGGGCGCGCCGCGGCGGCCAGCGCAGCGTGAAAGTGCGTCGTTTCACGATCGCAGCCAGCCTGATGGTGGGATTGATGGCGGGAGTTTTGATCCAGCGCCTGTCGACCCCCGGTGCCTTGACGGAGTTCCACGACGGCTCGCTGCTGGCCCGCGGCGCGCTCGCACGGGCATTGAGTGAGCAGCTTGTCGGCGCCGCGCCCTCCGGCGCAAAGGTGCGCGTCGGACTGACCTTCAAGGCCAGGAACGGCAATTACTGCCGCACCTTCGCGCTCAGCGGCAATCGCCTGATCGCGGGTCTGGCCTGCCGGGAGCAGGAGCAATGGCAGGTGTTGAACCTGGTCGGAACCGAGGGTGCGGGCGTCACCGCCAATGGACAAAATCTACGCATGGCCGCTTCGAGCCTGCCGCCGGCGCTGCTGCAGGCGGTCAATGAGCGCATCAGCGGCGAGCCGCTGAACGCAGCGGCCGAAGCCAAGGCGCGCAGCAATGGCTGGCACTGAGGCTTGAGGAATCGCCCTAGAGCTCGACCATCTTGGCCGGCTTAGCCGCCGTGCCGACGAGCTCGCCATTGCGCACGCTCTCGTAACGCCGTCCCAGCAAATAGGCAATCGGGAACCAGACCGCCGAAGTGATCACGCCGAAGATCGCCAGTCCGGTCACGCCGTGCGGCTGAATCATGGCACTGACCCAGGCGTTGCTGAAATCGCCGAAGCGATACACCACCGTATCGATGACATTCTTGGCCTTGTACCGGCTCTGCTGGTCGACCACGGTGAACAGCATCTCGCGGGTCGGTTTGGCGAGCGCATATTCAGCCACACGCCGCACGATCTGAATGCCGCCCAGTATCAGCAACACCGGCGAGAACGCGATCGCGAGGAAGGCGATCACCATGATGATCGGGTTGAGCAGCAGGCCGGCCTTGACGCCAAAGCGCGCGATGATGCGCCCGGAGCCAAACAGCTGGATGATGACCGCGATACTGTTGACCGACAGATCGATCATGCCGTAGGCCTCGGTGCGGGCCTCGCGATTGGGGAAGGCCTGCGTGATGAGATCACCGAGCTGGAAATAGACGATGGTCGAAATCCAGGTCATCAGCAGCAGAAACAGCGCGAGCAGCGATAGATAGCGCGATCGGAGCAGCAGCACAAAGCCGTCGAAGGGATTGCCTTTGAGACGATGGTCGAGGCTGGTGTGCTGGACTTCGACGCCGGCCGCCAGCAGCCGCTGCTTTTCGTGCGCCAGCATGCGCACCAGCACCGCGGTCACCACAAAACCTGCGGCCGAGATCAGCATCAGATTGTTGTTGCCCAGTCGCTTGGCGAGGAAGGTCGCAATCGTCGGCCCGACGATGCTGCCGACGGTGCCGCCGGCGGCAATGAAACCGAACAGGCGCTTGGCCTGGGTGCGCGAGAAGATGTCGGCCATGAAGGTCCAGAACACCGAGATGATCAGCACGTTGAAGGTGCTGACCCAGACGAAGAATGCGGCCGTGATCCAGCGATCCTGGTTGTTGACGCCGACAAACAGCGCGTAAAAGGCGATGATTGTGACCGCGACGAAGCCATAAACCCACGGCAGAAAGGTCGACAGTTTGATGCGCGAGGCGAGGCCCGAATACAGCGGCGCGAATACCAGGCTTGCGACCAACGTCATCGTGAACAGCTGCTGGTAATGCTCGACACCGAAAACCGTTCCCATGGCATCGCGCACCGGCTTGACCACCGAATAACTGCCGAACAGAAAAAAGAAATACAGCATGCTCAGAACAACCGCTTTGACTTCTTGGGGGTCGATCGCGGCGACGGACTTGAACAGCCGGGTCAACAGCGCCGGACGCTGCGGGGTCGATGGCGTCGATGGGGTCGATGGCGTCGATGGCATGGAGGGACTCATGCTACTGCTCCTGACGAATCTCTTCGTAGCGTCGGCCCGCATACCGTGCCACCCCTCCCCACGCAATGCACGCGCCGATGCCCACCACCACCGCGCCGCCGAGGCCGAATCCGGCCGCCCGCAATCCGGCCTGCATCCATGCTGAACTGACGTCACCGAAGCGGTAGATCACTGTATCGATGACGTTTTTTGCTTTGTAGCGGCTGCTCTGCTCGACAACCGTGAAGCAGATTTCCCGACTGGGTCGGGCGATGGCGTATTGCGCCACGCGACGCACGACCTGTAGACCCTGAATGATGATCAGCGAAGGCGATATCGCAACGACGAACAAGGCGATCAGCATGATGAGCGGATTGAGTACCAGCCCGACCGTCACGCCGAATCGCTGCACCAGGCGCCCGAGGCCGAAGATCAGGATGAGGGCGGTGGCGATATTGACCACCAGATCGATATCGGCGATTGCCTGTGCGCGGCCTTCCACGGCCGTGAACGCGTGCGCGATCACATCGGTCTGCAGGAAATAGGCGACGGTATTGACCCAGGTCATCAGCAACATGAATGCGGCCTGACTCATCAAGTAGCGCGACTGGAACAGCCGACTGAAGCCCTCGAAGGGGTTGCCCGGCAGTCCGTGATCCAGTGTCGTCCGCTGCACCTCGTCGTGGCTGTCGCGCAGCCGTTCCTTCTCGCGCATCAGCCGGTATACCAGCAGGATGACGACCAGGAAACCCGCGGCCGCCACCAGCAGCAGACCGCTGAGTCGCAACCGGCTGACCAGCAGTCGCGTCAACAGCGGCCCGGCGATCGCGCCGATGCTGCCGCCGGCGGCAATCAGCGCGAACAGCCGCGTCGCTTGGGCGGCGGTGAAAATATCCACCATCAGGCTCCAGAACACTGAGATCATGAACAGGTTGACGACGCTGAACCAGACGTAATAGGCCGCCGCAACCCACAGATTCTGCGGTGCCAGCTGAAACCACAGTTGGAACAGCAGCACGCTGCACAGCCAGAACCAGAACGCGCCGGGTAGCAGTCGCGTGAGCTTGAGCCGCGAGGCCAGCATCGCGTAGATCGGCGAGGCCACCAGCGTGCCGACGAAGGTGGCCGTGAACAGATTCTGCAGCTGCCCGACGCCGATGACGGTCGCGACCGTGTCGCGCACCGGGCGCAGGATGTAATAGCTGCCGAGCAGGGCGAAATTGCACATGAACGCGAGCACCACGGCCCGACGCTCATGCGGGGCGACCTGCGCGGCGACATCGAGCAACCGCGCCAGCCACACGGTCAAGCCCCGGGATGGCCGCTGCATGGCGGCTAGCGCACGCGCCAGATCATCGTCGTCGTGATCAACGCCAGCAGCCCTGTCGGCACCCACGCCAGCAGCAGTGGATCCAGGTTGAACACCTGCGTGCCGCTCTCTACCAGCCGCTGCAGAAACACGTAGACGATGCCGAGCGCCACGCCGAATGTGGCGCGAGCGCCCAGAGACGCTGTGCGCAGCGAGCCGAATCCGAACGGCAAGGCGAACAGCACCGCCACCAGAATGCCGACGGTGCGCGCCACCCGTGACCAGAACGCGATCTCGTACTGCTCGGACTCGAGATTATTCGCCCGAAGATAACGTATCGCCTTATATAACGTACGCAGCGACAGCTCCGACGAGTCGCTGTTGACCAGCCGCAGGAAATCCGCGCCGGCGGCGGTATGCAGCGATTGCTGCGCCACCCGCAGACTCGTGACCGAGTCGTCGACGAAGCGCGATTCCACATAATTGCGCAGCTGCCATGATTGCGATCCGGCCGCGGTCGCATGCTCGGCACGCGCGATTGCGGCCAGGCGATTATCCGGCGTGAGCTCGAAGATCAGCATGCCGCCGAATTCGGCCGCGCTCGAACGGCTTTGAACGTTCAGGATGGTATCGCCATCGCGAATCCAAGCGCCGGCCCCGGCGAAGCTCATGTTCGAGTACTTGGCAATGGCCTTTTGCTCATCGGCCAGTTGGCCCAGCGGCTGCGCCAGAAACTCACCGATCAGCAGCGCGATCGCAACCAACAGCGCCGCGCTGATCAGTACCGCGGCGCTCAGACGCAGCTTCGACATACCCGAAGCACGCATTACGGTCAGCTCGTGACTGCGCGCGAGTATTCCTATGCCGAGCAGCGCGCCGATGAGCGCACCGGCCGGAAAGGATTCGAGCGCGAATTGCGGCAGGATCATGGCGGAGTACAGCAGTGCATCGAGCATGCCGTAATGGCCGACGCCAACATTGCCCTGCTCGCCGATGAATACGAACAACAGGCCTAGCATCTGCAGCGCCATCATCACCAGCGCGACCGCGGACAGCAGCGTGCTCGCGATATAGCGATCGAGCAGTGTCATCGCGCACTCCGCGCGCGCCGCGCCCGCAGCAGCCCCGGCCCAAGCATCGCAGCCAGGCTCATGGCGAAGAACAGCCCATGCACCCACCACAGCCCGAACGCGGCCGTGATCACGCCTCGTTCGAGCCAGGTGCGCGCCGCGAGTGCCAGGTTCGCGTATACCGCGAACACCAGCACCGCGGCCCAGACATGGGCATAGCGTCCCTGGCGCGGGCGCAGTCGTCCGAGCGGCACGGCCAGTGCGGTCAGCACCAACGCCATCACCGGCAAGCCGAGGCGCCATTGCAGCTCCGCCTGCAGCTTGATATCGCGACTTCCGAGCAATGCCGTCGTACTCAGCTCGCCCACACGTGGTGCTCGCGGGGCGGTCTCGGGCGTCTGTACCGGAATCAGCTGCTGCTCGAAACGCATGATGCGGAAGCGATAACTGCCGGGGGTGCCTTCGATGCGCTCGCCATCGTAGAGCGTAATGGTCTCGGCCGCGCCCTCGCCCGACCCGGTGTAGTGCGCGCGCCGCGCCACCGTCGTCTCGACTGTCGGGCCTTCGCTGCGCTTTACGAATACATCCGTCAGATCGCCGTTGCGCTCAGCCGCGCGCGCATAGACCACGATGCGCCCGCCGCTGAAGCTGCGAAACTTCCCAGGCTCGAGCGGCGCGTTGATTCCTGCGCGTATAGCCTCATTGCGCAGCGCGGCCTCGGCCGCGGCGGCGCGCGGCGACAGATCGAAATTGAGCCAGGCGATCAGTCCGGTGACGGGCAATGCCAGCAGCCACACGGCCACCGCCACGCGGGCGACGCCGACCCCGCAGGCCTGCGCCGCCGCCATCTCGCTGTCATGGTAGAGCCGGCCGAAGGCCAGCACGATCCCGACCACCAGTCCGAACGGCAGCAGGATCGCCACATTTTGCGCCGCGCTCAGCCCGATTAGCTCGAGCACGAAGCCCTTCTGGTATTGCAGCTGAGCCGCGCGCGCGAGCACCGAGCCGACCTGGTTGACCAACAGCAAGGCGAGCGCTATGAGCGTCACACCAAAAAAGTTGACGGTCATTTCCCAGAGCATATAGCGCTGCAGAATTCGCAACGGACCCTCACCTCCAGGCGGCTTCGGCTACACTTGCATCGGACTATCGCCGCCGCGCGCAAGCCGGCGTATCCGGTCAATACCGCCGAACTGTGGGGTTTACGCCGCGGCTGACGCTACGTTATACGAATATTTCGCGGGCAAACAAGGATTAACACGATGCGATTCGAAGCTTTCAGCCGCCGGGCCGCCGTTCAGCGTGGCGATTGTCTGGTAATAGGCGCCTTCGAGCACAGCGAACTGGGCGCCGAGGCTTCGGCGGTGGACCGCAGCCTGCGCGGCCGCGTACGCCGCCTGCTCACGCGTGGCGATTTCTCGGGCCGCACTGGCGAGACGCTGCTGCTTCCCGAGGTGGCCGGACTCGCCTGCGGGCGGCTGCTGCTGGTCGGTTTGGGCACCAAAGGGCAGTTCAACCGGCGCAGCTGGCGCCGCGCACTGCACACCGCGATCACCGCGTTGGCTCGTACGCGAATCGCATCGGCGGCCATCGCACTCGAGCGGCCGGGCGCAAGTGAGCTCGATAACTATTACTTCGGGCGCTGCGCCGCGGAAATCGTTGGCGCGAGTCTGTACCGCATCAATGATCTCAAGACCGGGCGTCATGCGCGCGCCCCGGCACTGGCGCGGATTCTGCTCGGGCCGGTCGACGCCGCCGCCATCGCCGACGTACGGCGCGGACTGGCCGCGGGGGCGGCCGTGACCGAGAGTGCGAAGCTGCTGCGCGATCTGGGCAATCTGCCGGCCAACGTTTGCACACCGCGCTATCTGGCCACGCAGGCGCGCAAGCTCGAGCGCAGCTATCGGCGCCGCGTGCGCGTGCGCGTGTTCGACGAGGCCGGAATCCGGCGCCTGAAGATGGGATGTCTGCTCGCCGTGACCCGGGGCAGCGCCGAGCCGCCGCGTTTCATCGTGCTCGAATACCGCGGCGCGCCTCGCAGCCGAGCACCCCTGGTGCTGGTCGGCAAGGGCGTCACTTTCGACACCGGCGGCATCTCGCTGAAGGACCCGCCGTCAATGGACGAGATGAAATTCGACATGTGCGGCGCCGCCACGGTGCTGGCGGCAATCGATTTCGCCGCGCGCACCGGGCTCAAGATCAATCTGGTCGGCCTGGTACCGACCTGCGAGAACATGCCCGACGGCCGCGCCGTGAAGCCAGGCGATATCGTTACCAGCGCCTCGGGGCAAACCGTCGAGATTCTCAACACCGACGCCGAGGGTCGGCTGATCCTGTGCGACGCGCTGAACTATGCGCGCCGCTACAAGCCCGCGGCGGTGGTCGACTTTGCGACCCTGACCGGCGCCTGCATCATCGCCCTAGGCAATTACCACAGCGGCGTGATGGCGAACGACGATGCTCTGGCACGCGAACTGGTCGAGGCCGGAGTGCGCACCGACGATCGCGCCTGGCAGCTGCCGCTGACCGAGGATTACGCTGAGCAGCTGCGCAGCAACTTCGCCGACATGGCGAACATCGCCGGCCGCGAGGGCGGCGCCATCACGGCCGCCGCATTCCTGGGCAAGTTCACCCAGGGTCTGCGCTGGGCGCATATGGACATTGCCGGCAGTGCCTGGGCTGGCGGTAGCGCCAAGGGCGCCACAGGTCGGCCGCTGTCATTGGCGGCCGATTTTCTGACGCGCCGCGCTTCCGGGTCAAGGCCGTAGGTGTCGGCGGCGGCGACGCCACGCGTCGACTTTTACGTGCTGCCGGGCACCGAGGCGCGTGCGCGTCTCAAGTTCGCCTGCCGAATCGCCGAGAAGGCCTATCTGGCCGATCAACTGGTGTTCGTCTGGCTCGACGACACCGCCGAGCTGCAGAGCTTCGATGAGCTGCTCTGGACCTTCGCCGACCGCAGCTTTGTGCCGCACGAGGTTTATTGCGACGCTCGGCAATGGCAGGACACGCCGGTATTGCTGGGCTGCGAGGCGCAGCCGCAGCAGCCCTTCGACGTGCTGCTGAACCTCGGCAGCGAAGTGCCCGCGGCTGCCGCACGCGCCGGCCGCATCGCCGAAATCGTGGACGCGGAGGAGCCGCGGCGTCGCGCCGGGCGTAACCGCTTTCGTCATTACCGCGACCTGGGGCTGGCGCCTGAAACGCACCACATCGCGGCCGAAGAAACGCCTTAAGCCTTCGCCTTAAGCCCTATAATTACGGGGTTTCTGGCCACATCGTTCCCGGATGGAAAAAGTCTACTCGCCCGCCGAAATCGAACAGCGTCTGTATCAGCGTTGGGAGGCGACCGGCTATTTTGCCCCGCGGCCGGCGCAGCGCAGCTACTGCATCGTGATTCCGCCGCCGAACGTGACCGGCACCCTGCACATGGGGCACGCGTTCCAGGACACGATCATGGATGCGTTGATACGGCAGCATCGCATGCGCGGCGAGCAGACCCTGTGGCAAGTGGGCATGGATCATGCCGGCATCGCCACCCAGATGGTGGTCGAGCGGCAGCTCAACGCCGAAGGCAAGCGGCGCACCGAGCTGTCGCGCGAAGCCTTTGTCGAGCGTGTCTGGGCCTGGAAGCAGCAGTCGGGCCGCACCATGGCGCAGCAGTTACGGCGCCTCGGCGCCTCGGTGGATTGGACGCGCGAGCGCTTTACGATGGATCCCGATCTGTCGCGTGCAGTCATTGAAGCCTTCGTGCGGCTGCACCAGGAAGGCCTGATCTACCGCGGCCAGCGCCTGGTCAACTGGGATCCGGTGCTGCGCACGGCGTTGTCGGACCTGGAGGTGCTGTCCGAGGAAGAGGACGGGCTGCTGTGGCATCTGCGATATCGGCTCGCCGACGGTAGCGGACAGGTCGTCGTAGCCACCACCCGCCCCGAGACCTTGCTGGGGGATGCCGCAGTCGCGGTGCATCCGGAAGATGAGCGCTACCGCCAGCTGATCGGGCGCGGGCTGCTGCTGCCGCTGAGCGGACGCGAGATCCCCATCATCGCCGACAGCTACGTCGATCCGACCTTCGGCACCGGCTGCCTGAAAATCACGCCGGCGCACGACTTCAATGACTACGCGATCGGCATGCGCCACGCCCTGCCGCTGATCAACGTCTTCACGCCCGACGCGCGCCTGAACGACAACGCGCCGCCGCATCTGCGCGGCCTCGATCGCTTCGAGGCCCGCGAGCGCATCGTGGCCGAACTCGCAGCGGCCGGCCTGATCGAACGCATCGAGCCGCACAAGCTGATGATCCCGCGCGGTGATCGCACTGGTGCGGTGATCGAGCCGTATCTGACCGATCAATGGTACGTACGCATTGCGCCGCTGGCAGCGCCGGCCATCGCCGCGGTCGAGTCCGGCCGGGTGCGCTTCGTGCCCGAGAACTGGGACAAGACCTACTACCAGTGGATGCACAACATTCAGGACTGGTGCATCAGCCGCCAACTGTGGTGGGGCCACCGCATTCCGGCCTGGTACGACGAGGACGGTCAGATATACGTTGCGCGCAGCCAGGCCGAAGCCCACGCCCAGGCCCGCGCCCGCCACGGCCGTGAGGTAGCACTGCGCCAGGACGACGACGTTCTCGACACGTGGTTCTCAGCGGCGCTGTGGCCGTTTTCAACCCTGGGCTGGCCCGAGCACCGCCCGGAGCTCGATCGCTTCTATCCGACCAGCGTGCTGGTCACGGGCTTCGACATCATATTCTTCTGGGTCGCCCGCATGCTCATGTTCGGACTGAAGTTCATGGGCGAGGTGCCATTCCGCGCGGTGTACCTGCACGGCCTGATCCGCGATGCCGAAGGGCAGAAGATGTCCAAGTCCAAGGGCAATGTCATCGATCCGCTGGACATCATCGATGGGATTGACCTCGAGGCGCTCGTGGCCAAGCGCACTTCGGGACTGATGCAGCCGCATCTGGCCGCCGGCATTGAAAAGGCTACGCGCAAACAATACCCGCAAGGCATTGCGGCCTACGGCACCGACGCACTGCGCTTCACCTTCGCCTCGCTCGCCACGCAAAACCGTGATCTGCGTTTCGACCTGGGCCGCGTGGCCGGGTATCGCAATTTCTGCAACAAGCTGTGGAACGCCGCGCGCTTCGTGATGCTCGCGCTCGACGAGGCACCGCCGCCGCCGGCGTCCACTGCGTCCACTGCGTCCACCGCCGCGAGCGCCGTTGCCCGCGCTTCGGCGCCGGCCGATCGCTGGATCCGCTCCCGCCTCGGTGCCACGATCAGCGCGGTCGAGCGGGCGTTCGACGAGTACCGTTTCGATTTCGCCGCCAGCGCGCTGTACGAGTTCACCTGGTATGAGTTCTGCGACTGGTACCTCGAAATCGTCAAGCCGGTGCTGCAAAGCTCCGACGATCCAGCCGCGCAGCACAGCGCACGCCGCACCTTGCTGGAGGTGCTGGAAACGCTGCTGCGCGCGCTGCATCCGCTGATGCCGTTCATTACCGAGGACATCTGGCTGCGCGTGGCGCCGCTCGCCGGCGTCACCGGCCCGAGTGTCATGCTGGCGCCCTGGCCGCAGGCCACGCAGTTCGAACGCGATGCAGCCGCCGAAGCCGAACTGCGCTGGGTCATGCAGGTCGTACTCGGCATCCGTCAGATTCGCGGCGAGATGGATATCAGCCCTGCCCGCCGTCTGCCGCTACTGCTGCAGCACGCCAGTGCGAGCGATCTGCAGCTGGCACAACGCCATCATGCATTGCTCGCGCACCTGGCCGGTCTCGAGACGCTGCGGCCGCTCGCGCCCGGCGAAGCCGCCCCGCCCGCGGCCGCGGCGCTGGTCGGCGAGCTCAGCCTGCTGGTGCCGATGGCGGGACTGATCGAGCCAGCGAATGAGTTGCAGCGCCTCGACAAGCGCCTGCAGAAAATCGAACAGGAACTGACAAAATCGCGCGGCAAGCTGGCCAACGACAACTTTGTGAGCAACGCGCCGGCGGATGTGGTCGCACAGGAGCGCTCGCGGCTGGCTGAATTCGAGCGCACACGCGCCGGACTGACGCGGCAGATCGACCAGGTGCGGGCACTCGCCCAGGAGCGTGTTTGAGCCGTCTCAACGAGACCGTGGCAGCGATCGAGCGCGTCATCCTCGGCAAGGGTCAGCAGGTGCGACTGTGCCTGACCTGCCTGCTGGCGCGTGGTCATCTGTTGATCGAGGACGTGCCCGGCGTGGGCAAGACGACGCTCGCGCACTGCCTGGCGCGCGTACTGGGTCTGGAATGGACCCGCGTGCAATTCACCAGCGACATGCTTCCAGCCGACATCATCGGCGTGTCGATCTTCGACCGCGACACACACAAATTCCAGTTCCGGCGCGGCCCGGTATTCACCCAGCTGCTGCTGGCCGATGAAGTCAATCGCGCCAGCCCCAAAGCGCAGAGCGCACTGCTCGAAGCAATGGAGGAGCGTCAGGTCAGCGTCGATGGCGTGACCTACCCGCTGCCCGAGCCATTCTACGTGGTGGCGACCCAGAACCCGCACGAGCAGGTCGGCACCTATGGTCTGCCGGAGTCGCAACTCGATCGATTCCTGATGCGCGTGAGTCTGGGTTATCCGGATCGGGCCTCGGAGCGGCGTGTGCTGCTGCAAGGCGAGCGGCGCGAGTTGCTGAACGACACCCCGGCCGTGATCAGCGGCGCCGAAGTGCTGAGCCTGCAGCGCCAGGTGCGCAGCGTGCATGTGGCTAATGCGCTGCTTGATTACGTGCAGGCATTGGTGGCGCGCACACGCCTGGAACTGGCCCTCGGCCTATCGCCGCGGGCCGCGCAGGGACTGCTGCGCGCAGCGCAGGCCTGGGCCCTGATCCAGGGCGAGAGCGCCGTGCTGCCCGAGCACGTGCAGACGGTGTTTCCCGCGATCGCGGCGCATCGCCTGGAGACGCGGCAGGGCGACGGGGCCGCTCATGGCAGCGAACTCGCCGATGCGCTCATCAAGGCAGTTCCGGTTCCTATCTGAGCCGCGCGCCGCGCTCGCGGCGGCGCTGGCGCGCTGGGCGCGCGCGCGTCAGGGCGATGACACGCCGCCGGTGACGCTGCAGGCGCGACGAATCTACATCCTGCCGACATCTGCCGGTCTCGCGGCGGCGGCATTGCTGTTTCTGATGCTGCTCGCCGGCATGAACTACGACAACAGCCTGGGACTGCTGTTGTGCTTCATGCTGTGCGGCGTGACGCTGGTATCGATGCATGAATGCCATGGCATGCTGTCGGGTCTGAAGCTGCTGCGCGCCGAAGCCGAGAACACCTTCGCCGGGCGACTGGGCGACTTGCAGCTCTACTTCGAGAACGCGCAGACACGCGTGCGCGGTGGGCTGCAATTGCGCTGCGCCGGCTGCGCGCCGAGCCGCTTCCAGTTGCCGCCGGCCAGCACGCAAGTTGTGCGGCTGACGTTTCAGGCCGGCGTGCGCGGCCGGCAGCGCGTCGATAGGCTCGAGCTGTCGAGCGGCGCCCCCTTGGGGCTGTTTCGGGCCTGGACCTGGCTGCATCTGCCGCTCGAGGCCGTGGTGTATCCCGCGCCAGGCGGGACGCGCGCGCTGCCCGCGCGGCGCGGCGAACCGCGCAACGACGAGCGGCGATCGCGAGTCAGCGGCGAGGAAGAATGGGCCTGGTTGCGGCCATTGCAGGACAGCGATCCGCCGCGCAGCGTCGCCTGGAAAGCCTACGCGCGCGGCGCGCCGCTGCTGGTCGCGCACTATGATGCGCCCGCGGGCGTGCACCGCCCACTCGATTTCGCGCTGCTGCAGGGGCTACCGCTCGAGCAGCGACTCTCGCAGCTGACGCAATGGGTACTCGAGTGCGAGCGCCTCGGCGAGACCTACAGCCTGCAGTTGCCGCAGCGAGCACTGCCGCCCGGTCATGGAATCGCACAGCAACGCGCCTGCCTGGAAGCCCTGGCGCTGTACGGCCTGTGAGCGCGCGCGCCGCCATCGCCGATCAACCGGCAGCACTGCCACCAAATACCGTCTGGCTGCTGCTCGGCGGCTTCCTCGGCGCAGTGCTGCTCAATGCGCACCATACGGCGCTCTGGTGCCTGCCGCTGGCGCTCGGCGCCGTCGCCTGGCGGGCGCGCGGCATGCGCGTGCCACTGCGTCTGCCCGCCCTTTACCTGCGCATCGGCGTGGCCGCGCTGCTCACGCTCGCGGTGCTGGTCGGCTATCACACCCTGAACGGCATCGAAGCTGGCTCCAGCCTGTTGGTGGCGATGGCGGCACTGAAGCTCACCGAGACCGTGCGCCGGCGCGACTGGCTGATCGTGTCGGGCGCGGCGCTGTTTCTGCTGCTCGGCGCCTGCCTGGACGGCCAGGCATTGTGGCGCCTACCGCTGTATACGGCCGAGTTGTGGCTGTTGTGTACGGCCCTGTATGGACTCGGCGCCGGCGCCGATGCGCCGCCGACTGCGACGCTGCTGCGCCGCTCGGCACTGAGCCTGGCTGCGGCGCTGCCGTTTGCACTGCTGCTGTTTTTATTTGTTCCGAGACTGCCCGGCTCCTTCTGGGCGTTGCCACAGCCTAATGAGGCGTTCACCGGCCTCGGCGACGAGATGAGTCCCGGCAGCATCTCGCAATTGACGGAATCCGGCGATGCGGCGCTGCGCGTGCGATTCGACGGCGCACCGCCGCCGGCCGCCGAGCGTTATTGGCGCGGGCCGGTATTGCATGTTTTCGACGGCTACACCTGGCGCCGCCGGCATGCAGAGGTGGGCCGCGCGCCGCGCCTGCAGTTTCAGGGCCCGGCCTTTAGCTACGAAGTCACGCTGGAGCCGAACGAGCACAATGTTCTGATCGCGCTCGAACTGCCGCAGGGCCTGCCGGACACGCTGCCGAACGCGTTCCCGACTTTCGATTATCAGCTGATCGCGCCGGCGCCAGTGAGCCGCGCTGTCAGCTACCGGCTGCAGTCTTATCCGCAGCACCGCAGTCTCGACCCGCTGTCCCCGGCCGCACGGCGATTGGATCTGCAGTTGCCGCCGGAGCGCAATCCACGCAGCGTCGAACTCGCGCACTCGCTGCGCCAGCGCGCGGGCAGCGAGGCCGCCTACATCGACGCCGTGCTCGATTACCTGCGTCGTGGCGGCTTCAGTTACACGCTCGAGCCGCCGCTGCTCAATCTCGATTCGGTCGACGACCTGCTGTTCCGCACGCACGAAGGCTTTTGCGGCCACTATGCCTCGGCCTTTGTCACACTGATGCGCGCCGGTGGCGTGCCCGCGCGCGTCGTGACCGGCTACCTGGGCGGCACCTGGAATCGCTACGGCGGCTACCTCGACATCAGCCAGTCCGATGCCCATGCCTGGGCCGAGGTGTGGCTCGAGAGCCAAGGCTGGGTACGAGTCGATCCGACGGCGGTCGTGGCCCCGGGGCGTCTGACCGAAGGGCTCGACGAGCTGCTGCCCGGCTCCGGCGGCGGTGCCCGGCGGCTGCTCGCCGCCCCGTGGATCGCCAACGCGGTGCAGGCCTGGCGGGGGCTCAATGCCTGGTGGCAGGACGAATTCATCGGCTTCAATTTCGCCAAGCAGCTCGGCCTGCTCGACCGGCTCGGTTTCAGGAACCACGAGCTGCAAGTCCTCGCGTTGCTGCTGGCAGCCGGCGCAGGCATTTGGTTAGCTTTGATCGCCTGGGGGCTGCGCCCGCGTCTGCAGGCTCGTGCCGAAGACGGCTTGAGCCGGACCTGGCGCGCGTTGGAACGCAAATTGCGGCACGCCGCCGCGCCACGCGCGGCGCACGAGTGCACCACGGCTTACGCCGAGCGCGTCGGCCGCGCCCACCCCGAGTTGTCCTCCATGGTCACCGCGCTGGCGCGGCGTTACGCGCGACTGCGCTACGGGCCGTCGGCCAGTGCCGCGGAGCTCGAGCAGTATCGCCGCGCCGTGCGCCTGCTGCGTGCGAACTACCGCGCCGGATCGGGGTCGCGCACGCGCGCGAGCAGCACAGCTCCGCCGATGAAGAACACTTCGAGCACCAGGATCGACAGCCGCTGATTACCGGTGGCGATCGCGACGATGCCCATCGCCAGCGGCCCGAGCACCGCCGCGAATTTGGCCAGCATGTTGTAGAAGCCGAAGTACTCCCCGGCGCGTTCGCGCGGAATCAGCCGCGCAAAGTACGAGCGTGACAGCGCCTGCACGCCGCCCTGCACCGTGCCCACGACCGCGGCCAGAACGTAGAACTGACGCTCGGTCTGCATGAAGTATGCGTAGCAGGTCACGGCCACGAACACCCCGAGCCCCAGGTAGATCGCACGCCGCGTGCCGATGCGATCGCCGAGCCGGCCGAACAGCAGCGCAAACGGGAAGGACACGAATTGCACCAGCAGCAACGCTTGAATCAGCGCGTTGGACGAAAAGCCGAGCTTGATGCCGAAGTCAACCGCCATCTGCTGCAGCGTTCCAATCGCGTCAATGTAAAGCCAGTAGGCCAGTAGGAAGTTGAGCACCGGTCGGTCGCGCAACACGCCGCGCACGGTGGCCCACAGTTCGCGCCAGCCGGTGGTCTTGGCCGTCGGCGGCGCCTCTGCCACGTACCGGAACAACGGCAGCGAAAACACGATCCACCACACGGCGACGTCGACGAACGCGATGCGGATCGCAGCGCTGGCGCTGGCGATATGAAACCACTGCGGCTTCTGCACCATCAGCACGTTGAACACGAACAGCAGGCCACCGCCGAGATAGCCCAGAGCAAAGCCCAGCGCCGACACCCGGTTGCTCTCCCGGTCATCCGCCACCTGTACGATCAGCGCGTCCTGAAACGACGAGCCGCCCCAGAAACCGATCGAGGCCAGTGCGAACACCATCAGCGCCCACGACCAGTGGCCCGCGCCTATGAGCGCCAGCACCGCGGTGGCCGGCGCGCCGATTGCAGTAAAGATGCCGAACCACAGTTTCTTCTGTCCGCGCCGATCGGCCAATGCGCCTAGCCAGGGCGCGAGCAGCATGACGATGAAGCTGGCGCTGGAATTGGTCAGCCCGAGGTAGAACGTCGAGGTCGTGCCCGGCAGCCTGGCAGCCCAATACTGATCGAAAAAAATCGGAAAAAAACCGACCAGGACGGTGGTAATGAAGGCGTGGTTGGCCCAGGCAGTGAGCGCCCAGGCCCACTGGGCGGCGCGTTTGGAACTCAATGCGTACTCCCGGCCTGCGGCGGCGCCGGCTATCCTATTGTGCCGGCGCCCCCTGCCGCCAGGCAGGCCCCTGCTGCACTGCTGGCATCTACTCCACCAGGTGCTCGCGGGTCGTGTGGAATCCGATGCCCGGCCAGCGCTCCTGCGTGAGCTGCAGGTTCACCCGCGAAGGCGCCATGTACACCAGCGCGCCGCCGTGATCGAGCGCCAGGTGCTCGTAGGCCTTGACCTTGAACTCCTCGAGCTTGAGCGTATCCGCGGCGCTGACCCAGCGCGCCGTGTGCACGGCGATATTGTCGAACACGCACTGCACACCGTATTCGTCCTGCAGCCGGAACGCGACCACTTCGAATTGCAACTGGCCGACGGCGCCCAGGATCAGCTCGCTGTTGCGCAGCGGCCGGAACAGCTGCGTCGCGCCCTCCTCGCACAGCTGGTCCAGGCCCTTGGCCAGTGCCTTCATGCGCAGCGGATCCTTGAGCACCGCACGGCGGAATATTTCAGGCGCGAAATTCGGTATGCCGGTAAAGTGCAGCGGCTCGCCTTCGCTGAAGCTGTCGCCGATGTTGATGGTACCGTGATTGTGCAGACCGACGATGTCGCCGGCATAGGCCTCTTCGGCCTGCGCGCGGTCCGCGGCCATAAAGGTCAGCGCATCGGCGATCTTGAGCTCCTTGTTCAGCCGCACGTGCCGTATCCGCATGCCACGCTGGTAACGCCCGGAGCACAGGCGCAGAAATGCGATCCGATCGCGATGGCCGGGATCCATATTCGCCTGGATCTTGAACACAAAGCCGCTCAGCTTCGGCTCGGTCGCCTGCACGCTGCGTTCGCGGCAGGCGCGGGGTTGCGGTGCTGGTGCGTGCGTCACGAATGAGCGCAACAATTCCTCGACGCCGAAGTTGCTGATCGCCGAGCCGAACAGCACCGGGGTCTGACGCCCGGCGCGATAGCTCTGAGGATCGAATGCGGCGGTCGCGCCCCGCACCAACTCGATCTCAGCAGCCAGGCTGCCCGCGTCCTCGCCGAACAGCTCGCGCGCCGCGCTCGAGCCCAGTCCGTCGATCACGCGATTGCCGCCGACGCGACCGCGCTCGCCCGCCTGGTAGACGTAGATCCGGTCTTCCAGCAGATGATAGATGCCCTTGAGATCGCGGCCCATGCCGATGGGCCAGGTGATCGGGGCGGTCTGAATTTTGAGCACGCGCTCGATCTCATCGAGCAGTTCGATCGGCGCGCGGCCGTCGCGATCGAGCTTGTTGATGAAGGTCATGATGGGCGTGTCGCGCAGCCGGCATACCTCCATCAGCTTGATGGTCCGCTCCTCCACACCCTTGGCACAATCGATCACCATCAGCGCCGAATCGACCGCGGTCAAGGTTCGATAGGTGTCTTCGGAGAAGTCCTCGTGCCCCGGGGTGTCGAGCAGGTTGATGATGTGCTCGCGATAGGGAAACTGCATGACCGAACTGGTCACCGAGATACCGCGCTGCTGCTCCAGCCGCATCCAGTCCGAAGTCGCGTGGCGCGCGGCCTTGCGGCCCTTGACCGTGCCCGCCATCGCGATCGCGCCGCCGAACAGCAGCAGCTTCTCGGTCAAGGTGGTCTTGCCGGCATCGGGGTGCGAAATAATGGCAAAGGTGCGCCGCCGCGCGATTTCCTGCTCGAGCGTAGTCATGAAGAACGGCTGGTGATCTTAGGTAAAAAGGCGCGCGATTCTAATCGATGCGGCGCTTGAGCACGATTGCATCTTCGCGACCGTCGATGGCCTGATAGTAGCCCCGCCGCATGCCGATCTGCGTAAACCCCAACGACTGATAAAGACGGATCGCGGAAGTATTGGAGGGGCGTGCCTCGAGGAACGCTTCCTTGGCACCGGCGCCGCCGGCTGCCAGCAGCAGATGCGCCAGCAGGCGTCGGCCGATACCGCGGCAGCGGTAGGCATCGGCGACGCAGAGATTGAGCAGATGCGCCTCGCCGGCAGCCACGCTCAGGATCCCGTAGCCGACCGTCACGACACCGATCTCGGCGACGCGGCCGGTGTAGTGGACTCGCAGACAATCGCGGAAAATCCCCTCGGTCCATGGAAAAGCATAGGAAGCGCGCTCGATACGCAGCACCCCGGCAATATCCGCCTCCTGCATGGCGCGGATATCGAGCTCGGGGATCCCGATCGCCTCTTGTCTCACGACCGCCATAGACGGATTAATTACGCTCCGGGCCGCTCGCCATCAAGCCCCCGACCAGGTCGAACCCGGGTGCGCCAGCTTCGGGTGCGCCAGCTTCGGGTGCGCCAGCTCCGGCCGCACCAGCTCCGGCCGCAGCTGCTCCGCCGGCAGCGGCGCGCGCGCGGGCCAGCTCGGCGCGGACGAATTTCAGATCGCCCCAGGCCTTGCGTTTCTCGCTCGGACTGCGCAGCAGATAGGCCGGGTGGTAAGTCACGATCAGCGGGGTCGCGCGCGTGCCGAAGCGATGCACGTGGCCACGCAGGCGGCCGATCGGGGTGTCGGTGGCGAGCAGGTTTTGCGCCGCAATGCGGCCGACCGCGAGCATCAGCCGCGGCTGGATCATATCGACCTGCTGCTGCAGATAGGGCAGGCAGGAAGCCACTTCCGCGGGCCTTGGATCGCGATTGCCCGGCGGCCGGCATTTGAGCACATTGGCGATATAAACCGTCTCTCGCGGGTTTCCCATCGCCCGCAGCATCGAGTTGAGCAGTTGCCCGGCGCGGCCGACGAAGGGTTCGCCCTGGCGGTCCTCGTCGGCTCCTGGCGCCTCGCCGATGACCAGCAATTCGGCGCGCCGGCTGCCGACGCCGAACACCGTCTGCGTGCGCGTCCTGCACAGCTCACAGCGCGTACAGCCGCTGACCTGGGCGCGCAGCGCCTCCCACGCCGCCTCATCGGCCGGCCCGATCCTGGAGGCAGCACCCACGGCAGGCGTCACCAGCGGCTCGTCCGGCACCACGACCGGTTCGTCCGGCGCCGCCCGGCGCAGCCGCGGTTTCCAGAGCTCGATCCCTAAGGCTTCGAGATATTGCTCGCGCGCACTCATGCAGCACCGTCCCCGGGCGCTTTGCGCTCCAGACGCTGCAAGCGGCGTATGCGCCGCCAGATCCACACCAGAGGCGACCACAGCGCGTAGCCGCCGAAAATGATGAGCAGCACGATGGCCGGGGCCGGCGCGATGACGATGAAGACCAGCGCTACGCCCACAAGCCAGATGAAGCGCACCGGTCGCGTCAAATCAAAGCCCTTGAAGCTCGAATAGGAAAAACGGCACACCATCAGCGCGCCGGCGGCAGCCGTGATCATGAATGCGAGTATCAGTCCAGGCAGACCGGGCTCGCGCCACTCGCTCGACATCCACAGGAATGCAGCCACCACAGCGGCGGCCGAGGGGCTCGGCAGTCCTTCGAAATAGCGCTTGTCCTGCACTCGTGAATTGAATTTCGCCAACCGCAGCGCCGCCGCGACCGCATAGAAAAACGCCGCCAGCCAGCCGAAGCGGTACCAGGCCTTGCCGTACTCGGCAATGCGGGCTACGCCCCATTGATAGGTCACGATCGCCGGCGCCAGGCCAAAGGCGACCATGTCGGCGAGGCTGTCATACTCCTTGCCGAAGGCAGTCTCGGTGCTGGTCAGGCGCGCGACACGGCCGTCGAGGCCGTCAAATACCATGGCGATGAACACCGCCACGCCGGCGCGCTCGAAGTTGCCATCGATCGCAGCAACGATCGCGTAGAAACCCGAGAACAGGCAGCCGGTCGTCAGCAGATTCGGCAGCAGATAGATGCCGCGCGACTGTCGGCGTACGGGCGGGCTGGCGGGATCCATGAGGGCGGCATCATAGGGTGAGTCCCTCCCGGTCACAACCAACCGCACCAACCTGCGCTAACCCTTCTGTTAACATTGCGTTTTTATGCAACCGCCCCGCCCGCTGCATGCGCCTGTCGCAATACCCGATCAATACCGTCAAGGAGACACCGTCCGAGGCTGAGGTCATCAGCCACCAGCTGATGCTGCGCGCCGGAATGATCCGCCGCGTCGCGGCCGGGATCTACAGCTGGCTGCCGCTCGGCCTGCGCACGCTGCGCAAGGTCGAGACCATCGTCCGCGAGGAGATGAACCGGGCCGGAGCGCTCGAGTTGCTGATGCCGGCAATCCAGCCGGCCGAGCTTTGGCAGGAATCGGGTCGCTGGAACGAATACGGCCCGGAGCTGCTGCGCCTCAAGGATCGCCACGAGCGCGACTTCGTGGTCGGGCCCACGCATGAGGAAGTGATCACGGATATCGCGCGGCGCGAAATCAAGAGCTATCGCCAACTGCCGGTCAACTTCTACCAGATCCAGCTCAAGTTCCGCGACGAGGTGCGGCCGCGCTTTGGTGTGATGCGCGCGCGCGAATTCATCATGAAGGACGCGTATTCCTTCCATACCGATGAGCGCTCGCTGGCCGAGGGCTACGCCCTGATGCGCCAGGCCTATACGCGCATGTTCCAGCGCATGGGACTCGTTTTTCGTATGGTGCAGGCCGACACCGGTACGATCGGCGGCAGCGCCTCCGAGGAATTCCAGGTGCTGGCGGCCTCGGGCGAAGACGCCATCGCGATCTCGGATGCCGATGATTTCGCAGCCAACGTCGAACTCGCCCCGGCGCTGCCGCCGGCAGCCCCGCGCGCCGCCCCGGGAGCCGGTCTCGAGCGCATCGCCACCCCCGGGGCGCGCACCATCGAGCAGCTCAGCGCGCTGCTGCAGGTCCCGCCCTGGCGCTGCCTGAAAACCCTGATCGTCGAGGGCAGCGACGGGACACCGCTGGCATTGTTGCTGCGGGGCGATCACGAGCTCAATGCGCTCAAGGCGCAGAAGCTGCCGGGGGTCGCCAACCCGCTGCGCATGGCCAGCGCCGCCGCGGTGCAGGTCGCGACCGGCTGCGCGCCCGGTTCCATCGGGCCCTTCGGTCTCAAGGCGCTGCGTGTCTATGCCGATCATGCCGCGCTGGCGATGGCCGATTTTGTCTGTGGGGCCAATGAGGAGGATATGCACTTCAGGGGCGCGAACTGGGGCCGGGATCTGCCGGAAGCCCCGGCCGCGGATCTGCGCAACGTCGTGCCGGGCGACCCCAGTCCCTCCGGCCACGGCAACCTGCGGATCGTGCGCGGCATCGAGGTCGGGCATATCTTTCAGCTCGGGCGCAAATACAGCGCCGCCATGAATGCCACGGTGCTGGATGAAGCCGGTACCGCGATTGCGATGCTGATGGGCTGTTACGGCATCGGTGTGACGCGCATCGTGGCGGCCGCGATCGAGCAGAATCACGATCAACGAGGAATCATCTGGCCGGATCCGATCGCACCGTTCCATGTGGCATTGGTGCCGCTCAATCTGCAGAAGTCCTCGCGCGTGCGCGCGGTGGCCGATGCGCTCTATGCCGAACTCAGCGCCGCCGGCATCGAGGTACTGTACGACGATCGCGATGCGCGGCCCGGGGTCAAGTTCGCGGACGCCGAGCTGCTCGGCATTCCGCATCGCGTGGTCGTCGGCGAGCGCGGCCTCGACGCCGGCACGCTCGAATACCGCCATCGCCGCGCCACCGACAGCGAGGACTTTCCGCAGCATGCAGCCATCGAGTTCATCCGTTCGCGCCTGCAGTTCGCGCCGCTGGTCTGAGGGTTGCCCGTGAGCCGCGTGCTCCACGGCAAGCTGCTCGTCCTGGTCCTGGTCGGCGCGCTGCCGCTGGCCGACGCCGCGCCGGCCGCGCCGGCCGGGCCGGCGGCGCCGGCCGCGCAGCGCGATCCGGAGCTGCGAGCGGTCGTGCAACAGGCGATCGGCCAGGCGCAGTGCTTCGCCGACCAGTACGATTCAGCGGTGTGGTATACCCTGATGGAGCCGAAGCTGCGGCGCTTCGTCAAGGACGACAAGGAGCGGCTGGAGATTCTGCAGACGGTCTACTGCGAGGCGCATCGAAACGGGACCAGCGTGCTGCCGCCCGGACTCATTATGGCGGTGCTCGATGTCGAGAGCGGCTTCGATCGCTGGGCGGTCTCGAGTGCCGGGGCCGTCGGTCTCATGCAAGTGATGCCGTTCTGGCCCGAGCAGCTCGGCATGCGCCGCTACGAGCTCACGCGCATCGTGCCGAATCTGCACATGGGCTGCGCGATCCTGCGCTTCTATCTGGATAGCGAGCGCCACGACGTGCGGCGCGCGCTGGAGCGCTACAATGGTACCGTGGGACGACGCGACTATCCCGACCGCGTGATCGTGCGCTGGACCACGTATTGGCATGGCGCCGACGACCTGGGGCGCGCGCCGGTCAAGCCGTCCTGAAATCCGGCGGTAGCTGCGCCGGGTGAATCTCGATGATTTCCACGGTCACGTCCGTGACCTTGGCGGCGGATGGACCGATCCACAGCCAGTCGATGAACTCGAGCACCAGCCGCTCCTCGCCGTAAGCCAGCACCTCGACGCGACCATCCTCGAGATTGCGCGCGTGGCCGCCAATGCCGGCGGCACGAGCGCGCTGCTGGGCGCTGGCGCGGTAGTAGACACCCTGCACGCGTCCTGAAACGAGGCAGCGGCGCGCGACGTGTCGAGCTCTGGATTGCGAGTCTGCGCTCATAGCCCATGATTTCCCGGCGCGGCGCCTGCGGTCAACGGCTGGCAGCCGCGGGCGTTGCACAGACCGGCTCACGGCGGGGTGCGAAGCGGTTAGACTTCCACCGATGGCTGAGGTACTCGTGGTGTATTACTCGCGCGACGGCAGCACCGCCGAGCTGGCAAGGCAGGCGTGCCGCGGCATCGAATCCATCGCCGGAGCGACCGCGACGCTGCGCACCGTGCCCGCGGTGAGCGCCAGCAGCGAAGCTGCGCCCCAGGCGGTGCCGGATCGGGGGCCGCCCTTTGCAACGCTCGACGAGCTGCGACGCGCCGATGCACTGATGCTCGGCAGCCCTACGCGTTTCGGCAATATGGCCGCACCGCTGAAATACTTCATCGATTCGACCTCGAGCCTGTGGCTCGATGGCGCGCTCGCCGGCAAGCCGGCGGCGGTATTCACGGCCACCCAAACCATGCACGGCGGGCAGGAGACCACGCTGCTATCGATGATGCTGCCGCTCCTGCATCACGGCATGCTGCTGGTCGGATTGCCCTATACCGAGCGCGCGTTGGCCGCGACCCGCAGCGGCGGCTCGCCCTATGGAGCCTCGCACGTGGCGGCAGTCCAACAGGATCTGACCGAGCACGAACGCGTGCTGGCGCAGGCACTCGGCAAACGTGTCGCGCAACTCGCGGTTACTCTGAGTCGCCGGGGCAGTGCTGCGCGAGTACCTGGCGGATAAACGGCACCGTCAGACGCCGCTGCGCCTGCAATGCGGCTTCATCGATCGCATCCAGCAGCTCGTACAACGTCGCCAGATCGCGGCGGAACCGCCGCTGCAGATACAGCGCGGTTTCTTCCGGCAGTTCCAGCCCACGTGCGCGCGCCCGCAGCCGCAACGCCTGGCGTTGCTCGGACTCATCGAGCGGACGCAACGGCAGCAGCGTGGCGGCGGCAAAACGCGACGCCAGGTCTGGCAGCGAAAAGTTCAGCAGCAACGGTGGCGCCGCGGCCGATGCGAGCAAAGCAGCGCCGCGCTCTTCGGCTTCGCGATACAGCCGGAACAGGCCCTGCTCCCAGTCACGCCTGCCTGCGACCGCCGCCAGATCGTCGAGCGCCACCACGCGCGAGCTATGCCAGCCCTCAAGCGTCTCCGGACCCAATGCCACCAGCTGCGACAGCGGCAAGTAAGCCGTGTCGGCGCCGGCGCTGCTCGCCATCGCGCAGGTCGCCTGCAGCAAATGAGTCTTGCCGACCCCTTGCGCCCCGGACAGCCAGTACACGCCGGCCGATGCGCCGCGCGCCAGCGCACGCAGCTGTTCCACCGCTGCAAGATTTGCCCCGGCTACAAAGCTGTCGAAGACCGCGCGCTCGCGCAGCCGCATCGCCAGGGGCAACTGTTTCACGGCAGCAATCCCGGCGAGGATCTGAGTTCGCGCCTCAAGCGCGCGCGACCTGCAGCGCGCGACGCGTAAACTCGCGCACGTAGGCAACCCCGCTGATCAGCACGGTGGCGAAGGTCAGCCACGCTAGCGCATCGAGCACGCTCTGGGGCGGAAATCCGTAGCCGGCATGGGCCACGATCGCCAGCACGTACAGCAGTTGCAACAGCGTATTGATCTTGCTGCTGAACATCGGCCGGCCCTTGAGCGGGCCCCAGCCGATGTGATAGGCGAGGGCCCCGAGCACGATCAGGACATCCCGCCCGACGGCGGCAATCGTCAACCAGCGCGGAATCAGGCCATACCAGGTGGCGACCAGAAACACGCCCACGAGCAGCAGTTTGTCGGCCAGCGGGTCGAGCAGCTTGCCCAGCTGGGAAGTCCAATGAAATCGCTTGGCGAGGAAGCCGTCGAGGCCGTCACTCACCGCCGCAATAAAGAACAGCAGCAGCGTTTGTCGATAGTTGGCGTGCGCGATTGAAACGACGATCGGCCACACCAGCACCATGCGCAACAGACAAATCAAATTCGGCAGATGACGCATGGCGGCGGCCTAAGGCCCAGCTTGATAGCGATAGTCAAGCTCGCCGTGCGCGCCCGTACCGGTGGCGCGCAATCGATCATTCGCCAGCGCGTGCTCGAGTTCCGCCTCGTTGCCGTGCGCCTTCAGATGCAGCATCAGGCTATCGGCGTCGACCTCGCGCACCGCGACCTCGGTCACCTCGGGCGCGGCACGCAGGGTGCTGACCACGGTGGCGAAGCTCGGCAGATCGGCTACCCCGGAGATATGGCAGTTGAAGTCCGCCACCGGCGCTATATCGAGCGAGCGAGCCGCCTGCACCAGCGCGTCGGTGGCCCCATCGATGCCAAGTTCGGGTCCGCCGGTCCACCGACCCTCGGTCGTCGGTGCCACCAGCGTCCACTGCAGCGATGCTGGGTCGGCGGGCAGGACTTGAGCCGTCAATGCCGCGGCCGCTCCGGCCCGGCGCGCCGCGGCCAGCGGCGCAGCGGCGGCATCGGCCGCATCGGCCGCATCGGCCGCGTCGCCTTGCGCGATCATAATTGGCAGACCGCGCGCCTGTGCCGCGGCCAGCAACCGCACTCGGAGTGCTTCGTCGGCGGCCGGCTCCTGTTGCGGCAGCAACACCCACACCAGCGGCCGATCCGGGCCCCAGACGCTGCGGCCCGCGGCGCTGATCGCCGCGCGCAGCGCGCCGGCGTCAAACAGCACCTGCGTCGCGCCGGCAGTGGTGCTGCGCTGAAGCTGCACATAGCGCCGCGCATCGATGACCAGACCGGCCAGCGCCGGATCGCTGGCCGCATCACGGGCACCGGTGAGCCGCACCAGCACTTCGCGCATCGCATCCTGCGCCGCCTGTTGGGCATCGGAAACCGAAACGACAGCGCCATAGAGCGAGGGCAGCCCCTGCGCGGCGCGCGCCGTCGGCGCCGCGCTCGCCACGATCAACGCCAACAGCGGCCAGAACCGCAAATAATCGCAACGGCAGTGCATGATTCCAAGGCTCCGTCGGCTACTATAACGTGCTCCGGAGACCGCTGCGCATGCCGCGGCGACTGCCAAGCGCCATTCATGAGCAAGCCGCACAGCTATACATATCGTGACGCCGGCGTCGATATCGATGCCGGCGATGCCCTGGTCGAGCGCATCAAGCCGTTGGTCAAACGCACCACGCGCCCCGAGGTGCTCGCAGGCATCGGCGGCTTTGGCGCGATGGTCGAGCTGCCGGTCGACCGCTACCGACGGCCCGTACTGGTTTCAGGCACCGACGGCGTCGGAACCAAGCTGCGACTCGCGATCGAGACCGGCCGCCACGATACGATAGGCATCGACCTGGTCGCGATGTGCGCCAATGATGTCGTCGTGCAGGGAGCCGAGCCGCTGTTTTTTCTCGATTACTACGCGACCGGTCGTCTCAACGTTGAGATCGCCACCACCGTCATCAGCGGCATCATCGAAGGCTGCGCCCAGGCCGGCGCGGCGCTGGTGGGCGGCGAGACCGCCGAGATGCCCGGGATGTATCAAGGCGAAGACTACGATCTTGCAGGCTTTTGCGTCGGTGTGGTCGAGAAGGAGGCCATCATCGATGGCAGCCGCGTGGGCGCCGGCGATGCGGTAATCGGTCTCGCCTCCTCGGGTCCCCATTCCAACGGCTATTCGCTGATCCGCAAGCTCATCGGGGTCGCCGGTGCCACGGCCGCCACGCAGCTCGCGGGCCGATCGCTGTTCGACCAACTGCTGACGCCGACGCGCATCTACGTGAAGTCGCTGCTGACGCTCATCGCTGCGCTGCCGGTGCATGGGCTCGCGCATATAACCGGCGGCGGCCTCATCGACAACATTCCGCGTGTTCTGCGCGCCGGCCTGGAGGTCGTACTGCAGCGGCACTGCTGGCCGCAGCAGCCGGTATTCGACTGGCTCGCACGCACCGGTGCGATCGAGGACGCCGAGATGCATCGCACCTTCAACTGTGGCATCGGCATGGTCGTGTTCGTGGCCAGCGCGCATGCCGCCGAGGCAATGCGTCTGCTCGAGCAGGCCGGCGAGCGTGCCATGGTGATCGGCGCAGTCAGGCGCGGCGAGCGCGGCGTGGTCATCGAAGCATGAGTGCGGCGGCGGCGCGCGGCGCGCGCCTAGCCATGTCCTTGCTGGGCGCGGTCGGCGTGGCCGCCGCGGTCTACGGGGCGGCCTCGGCCGAGGCGGCGTCCGCCGAGGAGCTCAAGCCCTTCGAAGCCTCGTACGCCTGGAACTGGCACGGTGCCGCGGTGGCAGTGTCCACGCTCAAGCTCGAGCGAAGCGACGGCGATACCTGGGTCTATAGCTCCACGAGCGAACCGCGAGGCCTCGGCCATCTGTATCCGATGCGCCCGAAATGGCGCAGCACCCTGCGCATTACCGATCAGGGCGTGCAGCCGCTGCGCTTCAAGGCCGACGGCGGCGGCGCGGATCACAACGCCGACGTCAGCTTCGACTGGGGCGCCGGCCGCGCCTCCGGCGTGTACGACGGCGTGGCCGTCGACATGCCGCTGAAGCCCGGCATTCAGGATGATCTGTCGGTGCAGATCGCGATGATGGTCGAGTTGCTGCACGGCAAGACACCCGACCACCTGTCGATGATCGACAAGAACTCGGCGCGCGAGTACCGCTACCGGCGTGAGGGCGCACAGACCATCGCCACTCCGCTGGGTCAAATCGACACCATCATCTACAGCAGTCAGCACGAGGGTTCGCCGCGAGTGACGCGCTTCTGGTGCGCGCCGTCCGAGGGTTACCTGCCGATGCGGGTCGAGCAGAAGCGCATCGACAGCGTCGAATGGACCATGGAGATTCGGAGCCTCAAGCGCGGCTGAGACTCTCAGGCCTTCGGCAGCGTCACGCCCTTCTGTCGCTGATACTTGCCGCCGCGATCGGCATAGGACGTCGCGCAGACCTCGTCGGACTCGAAGAACAGCATCTGCGCGACGCCTTCATTCGCATAAATCTTGGCCGGCAGCGGTGTGGTGTTCGAGAACTCGAGCGTCACGTGGCCCTCCCACTCCGGTTCCAGCGGCGTCACATTTACTATAATCCCGCAATTGTGGACAAAAACTCCTGCCTCCAACCCAAAGTTGCCAGCTTCAGCTACGGTCAAGCAATACACGTCGTGCTCGCCTGGCAACTGGCGCACAGCGACTACTTTGTGGTTGCGGCCTGGCGTTCCGCGAAAGCCGGCGAGGACCTCCGGAAAGCGTCTAAACACCGAACGGTCGCAATTGAGGTGCCGAGCTGCGCCGCGAATCGACCCCGCATCATCTAGCGCACGACGTAGGCTCTGCGCGGTTATCTCAGAGGGAATCTTGATCTGCCGGGCAATCTCAGCCTGCATGGCGCGGCGCGAAACGCCGTCCGCGACCCAGGCCGCCTGCGCACGCTGCGATTGCGCCTGCGAGAATCGTTCGCGCCAGCCCGGATTGATCGCCAGGCGTTCAAAGGCGGCGCGAATTGCTGCGCCATGTTCCTCGCCGTCGAAATCTTCCCCGAACGTGTCGGTATTGTGCAGGCGAATATGCTCCGCCGCCCCCATACGTTCAATGTTGACCGGCTTGTTATTGCGCCGATCGATATCGATGTGATGCCGGTGGGTGCCCGGGCGCTCCACATAGATGCCTCGGCGTATGTTCCATTCATCGGCTAAGCGATGCGTGGCGAGCAAATGACCACTGATCGGTTGGTAGACGCACTCGTAGCCACGGCGCAGCTCACGATACAAGGGCATCAGCGAATCCCCCGGCCGCAATTCATTGGCCGACGCAGTGCGTCCGTCGCGCCGAAGGAACATATGATCCGGGGTGGCGTGGATCGGCTCGCCATTATCCAAGGTGATTTCGATCAGCGAATCGCGCCCAATACACCGCGGCACGTCGAGCAGGCTGACGATGACGCGGCCGCCTGCACCCATGCTATAACCCCAAAAAAGTTCTCCACTTTCATGGCGCCTCGCCATGTCTTCCAGCGTTGGTGCGCTGCCATCGACGAGGGCCACGCGGGTATCAGCACTGAAACAACGAGCATAGGTACTTTTTCCAGTACAAAGAGCCAGGACGTCGCGCGGAATACGAAAATATTCCACCGTGCGGGCCAGTGCAAATGAATTGGGCGGAATGATGCAGACGTCGGCGCTGATATCGACGAAGCTCTTCTCGTCGAATTGCTTGGGATCGACGATAGTCGAGTTGATGTTGGTGAAAATCTTGAACTCGGGCGCGCAGCGCACGTCGTAGCCGTAGCTCGAGGTGCCGTAGGAGATGACGGGCCCGGCTGCGTTCTCCCGCACCTGACCGGGTTCGAAGGGCTCGATCAGACCGTGCTGCCGCGCCATGCGACGAATCCAATTATCCGATTTGATGCTCATGCCCCGTTGCTCATGCGCTATCGGCCTTCAGGTGTCTTCCACCACGATCTTCGGGAACAGCGCACTGCGATCGCGCGCACGGCGCGCCAGTGCCGCCGCGGCGTGCCTGCCGGCCTCAATGTAGGCCAGCGCGCGCGCGCTGCCCGGTTCGGCCGCCACGGTAGGACGGCCACCGTCAGCCTCCTCGCGGATTCTCGCGTCGAGCGGCAACTCGCCCAAGAAGTCCACGCCGTATTCGGCGGCCATGCGTGCGCCGCCGCCGGCACCGAATATATGTTCCGCATGGCCGCAATTCGGGCACACGTGCACGCTCATGTTTTCGATGATCCCGAGTACCGGCACCGCGACCTTTTCGAACATCGCCAGCCCCTTACGCGCATCAGCGAGTGCGATGTCCTGAGGCGTGGTGACGATGATCGCCCCGGCGACGGGCACGCGTTGCGAGAGCGTGAGCTGTATATCGCCCGTACCGGGGGGCATATCGACCACCAGATAGTCGAGTTCGCCCCACTCGGTGTCGCCCAGCAGCTGCGACAGCGCCTGCGTCACCATCGGGCCACGCCAGATCACGGCCTGCGCCGGGTCGACCAGAAAGCCTATGGACATGGCCGACAGGCCGTGGGCCTGCAGTGGCCGAATGTGCTTGCCATCCGGCGAACTCGGGTGCTGCCCCGTCAGGCCGAGCATCAGCGGCTGGCTAGGTCCGTAGATGTCGGCATCCAGAATGCCCACCTGCGCGCCGCCGGCCGCCCATGCCAGGGCCAGGTTTACCGCAACGGTGGATTTGCCAACTCCGCCCTTGCCGCTCGCCACGGCCACGATATTCTTCACGCCAGCGAGTGGCTTTAGGTTACGTTGTACGGCGTGAGGCACAATGCGGCTGGCGAGCTCGAGCGTCAGCTCTACGGCCAGACCGGCCGCGGCCAGGTGTCGCTGCAGCGCCGATTGCAGCGAATGCGTATAGCCAACCGTTGGAAAACCGAGTTCAATTTTTGCCAGCACCCGGTCCGCATTCAGCTCCACGGCGCGCACAGCGCGGGTTTGCTCCAGCGTCTGTCGCAGATAGGGATCGACAAAGCTTTCAAGGGCCGCGCGGACGCTAGCCTCGGAAATCGTCATGGATACTGTCACCCTGGTACAGGCAAGAATGGCCGTCGCGCCGGGCAAACATGGCATAATCCCAGCTTGCTTGAAACCACTTGGCCATCGGAAAGTGTGGGCGAAGGGCTGCGGTAGCGGCAACCCTCACAACAACATTAACACGGCGGAATGAGTTTTTTCACCACCCTGCGTGCCGACCGGCTGATCGAGCAGATCAAGTCGTCCACGAATCTCATGGGAGCGGAGACGCAGAAGGCCATCGCCAAGCTCAAAGAGGCCGGGCCGGGCGCAATCGACGCCGTCATCGCGGCACTTCCGGAAGCCGATAAACACGCCACGGTGGCGTTCGTCGATGTACTGGCGACGCTCGCGACCCCCAAGAGCTTCCCGAAATACGTCCAGGCGCTGGTCCAGGGCAGTCCGCGGGCGATTGCGGGCGTGGCCTGGGCGCTGACCAGCAGCCGCGGCTATCCACCCAACCTGCTGCTCGAGGCGCTGGCCACGCCGGGCATCGCCAAATCGGCCCTGCTCGACGTCATCAAGGGCCAGCGGCAGCGGTTTTCGATCCGCGAGCTGCTCACGGCGGCCTACGCGCAGGAACCGAATGAGAAGGCGGCGCTGTTCCGCATCATCGCCGAGGCGGCCGACGAGTCGGCGTTGCCGGAGCTCATCAGCCGGCTGCAGGGCAAGGATCCGATCGCGCGTCTGCATATCATCAGCGTGCTGGCGCGGTTTAATAAGCCCGAGGTGCAGCGTGCGCTGCAGGGTCAGCTCGGCGACAACAATAAGATGATCCGCTCTGCCGCGCTCGCGGCACTGGCGAAAATGGATGGACCGATCGAGGTCGCGCGGGTGTGCGCATTGCTGCGCGATCCGGAGATCGAGGTGCAGAACCGGGCGGTCGACTTGCTGCAACGCGCGCGCGATCCGGAGACCATTCGCCACCTCGTTCCGGTACTCAAGGACGAGAACGAGCAGGCGCGCCGGGCCGCGGTCGAGGTGCTCAACGAGGTCGGTGATGCGCGCTCGGTGAAATATCTGCTGGAAGCGATCAAGGATGACGACTGGTGGGTGCGCAGCCGCGCCGGCGACGCCCTCGGGAAAATCGGCGGCCCGAAAGTCATCGATGCGGTGCTTGAGCTGGTGCGCGACAAGGATGAGGATCTGCGGCGCGCGGCGATCGAGATCCTCAACCAGACCAAGGACGAGCGCGCGATCAATCATCTGATCGAGGCAACGAAGGATGCGGATTGGTGGGTCAGCGAACGCGCGGTCGACGCGCTGGCCGAGATCGGCAGCAAGCGCGCTGTGCCGCGGCTGTACGAGATGCTGCGCACCGCCAACGCACGCGCGCTGCCGGTGGTGGTGCGGGCGATCGGCAAGCTCGGCGATGAGAAATCGCTTGATCTGCTCACGCCCATGCTCAATCGCAACGAGAAGGAAATCCGGATCGAGGCCATACAGGCGCTGGCGCGCCTGGTGGATGAGCCGCGCGCCGATCAGATCCGGGCGCAGCTGCAGAGCCAGACGGTAAACCCCGATGCGACCGTGGCGCGTGCCGCGGTGCGCGCCATGACCGAGCTCGAAGTGCGGTTCTCCTCGGGCGTGACGGTGGCGACGGCCGTGTCGCCGGCAGCCAGCACGCATCCGGGCCGGCCGACTCGAACGCCCGAACCGGTCCGCACGCTGCTGATCCCTGAGCGCGAGGTCGCAAAGGTCGTGCAACAGGTCGCGAACTCGAGCGCGCCGCGGCTCGACATCAACACGCTCACCCCCGGGGATGTGATTGAAGGGCGCTACAAGTACATCGAGCGCATCGGCCGTGGCGCTTTTGGCACCGTGCTGCTGATGGAAGACACCGTGGTCGATGAGCGCCTGATTCTCAAATTCCTGAACCCGAATGTGGCGCAGGATGAGGAGATCATGAAGCGCTTCGTGCATGAGCTGCGTTACTCGCGCAAGATCACGCACCGCAACGTCATCCGCATCTATGACTTTCTCTACATCCAGGGGCTGTACGCCATCTCGATGGAGTATTTTCCCTCGCATACCCTCGGCGCCGAGATCGTCAACGAAAAACCGCTGGAGCTCAAACGCGCCCTGCAGTTTGGCATCGACATCGCCACCGGCATGACGGTCGCGCACCAGGTCGGCATCGTGCATCGCGATCTCAAGCCGGCGAACGTGCTCATCAACGACGAAGGACTGCTGAAGATCGTGGACTTTGGCGTCGCCGCGGCCCAGCGCGAGGGCGATACCCAGCTCACCAAGACCGGCTATGTGATTGGCTCGCCGAAGTACATGGCGCCGGAGCAGATCCTGGGCCGCAAAGTGGACGAGCGCGCCGATGTCTACGCCCTCGGCGTGATGATGTACGAGATGCTGACCGGAATCCCGCCCTACTCGCGCGGCGATCACATGGCGGTGATGTACCAGCACGTGCAAGGCAAGGCGCGCGCGCCGCAGGAGATCAACCCGACGCTTTCGGCGAACCTCGCCGAGGTCGTGGTCAAGGCCATGGCAGTCGACAAGGCCAAGCGCTTTCAGACCATGGAAGAATACCGCAGCGCCCTGGAACGATTCCTGTAAGCTGACCGGCGGCGGCGCGAAGCCGGCCCCGCCGCGGACCCGTCTTGCGGCGGGATGTGCCAAAGTCCGTGCGCTGGATCAAGTTTCAAGTCGCAAGCCGTTGATACGGCAACGCTTAGGGCGTATAGCTTTGCCTCGACGGCGGGGCTTGCCCCTGCAAAACCGTGAGGACAAAGCACCGTGGCGCGCATCGATGCGTTCCTGAAACTCGGCACCCAGCAGGGCTGCTCGGACATCCATCTGGCGGTGGGCGTGCCGCCGATGCTGCGCATGAACGGCGATCTGGTGCCGATCAAATTCCGCGATCTGCGCGACACCGAACTGGAAAGCTACATCATGGAAGTCCTGACGCCGAACCAGCAGGACTACTTCACACGCGGCAACGACCTCGACTTCTCCTATGTGTCGGACGAGGGCGGGCGTTTCCGAGTCAATGTATTCCGCAAGGACACCGGCGTCGGCGCGACTTTCCGCTCGATTCCTTCCGAAATTCCAAGCCTGGTCAATCTCGGCCTGCCCGCCATCGTCACCAAGCTGTGCGATTACCACCAGGGCATGATTCTGGTGACCGGCTCGACCGGAACCGGCAAGTCAACGACGCTGGCGGCGATGATCGATCTGCTGAATTCGACGCGGCGGCTCAACATCATCAGCCTCGAGGATCCGATCGAGTTCGTCCACCGCAGCAAGTCGAGCCAGATCATCCAACGCGAGCTCGGCACGCACATCCCAAGCTTCGCCGAAGGCGTGCGTGCGGCGATGCGCGAAGACCCGGACGTGATCCTGGTCGGTGAGTTGCGCGATGCCGAAACCATTCGCATGGCGATGACCGCGGCCGAAACCGGCCATCTGGTGCTCGGCACGCTCCACACCACCAGTGCAGTCAAGACCATCGATCGGCTCATCGACGCCCTGCCGGCCGAGGAGCGGGAACAGACCAAGAGTTTCCTGTCGCAGAGCCTGCTGGCGGTGGTAACCCAGATCCTGGTCAAGACCAACGACGGCCGCGGCCGACGCGCGGTGGTCGAGATCATGGTCATGACCAAGGCCATCGCCAAACTCATCACGAGCGACCAGACGCATCAGATCCCGAGCCAGCTGCAGATGGGGCGCGAATTCGGCATGCAGATGTTCGATCAGGCGCTGCTGCAGGCGCTCAACGCGCGCGAGATCGATCCCGACGACGCCTATATCTACGCGGCCGACAAGCGCCTGTTCCAGAAGTTCGTGACCGATACCAGCAAAGTGCCGCGCCTGGACAGCACGGCTACGCAGCAGGCCGGTGGCTGAGGACTGCGGATCGCGCGGCGACACCATGGCGCAGATCGATCAATTCCTGGAAGAGGTTCTCAAGCGACGCGGCTCCGATCTGCATTTCATCGCCGCGGATCCGCCGCGCATCCGCGTGAACGGGGATCTCTCACCGCTCCGTGGCGAGCCGCTGACGCCGGAATTCACCAAGGAAGCGCTCTACGAAATCATGCCGCGCAAGGCAATCGAGCGCTTCGACAGCAAGGACGGCGCTGATTTCGCCTATACGCTCGAAGGCAAAGGTCGCTTTCGCGTCAACGTCATGCGGCAGCTCAACGGCATGGGAGCGGTATTTCGCGCTATTCCATCGCAGGCGCTAACGCTCGATCAGCTCGACATGCCCATGGCGGTGCGGCAGCTCTGTCACGCCGTCAGTGGATTGATTCTGGTCACCGGCAAGACCGGCTCGGGCAAGTCCACGTCGCTGGCGGCGATGATCGACGACATCAACAAGCGCATCAAGGGCCACATCCTCACGGTCGAGGACCCGATCGAGTTCGTGCATGTGCGCCGAAATTGCCTGGTCAGTCAGCGCGAGATCGGGGTGCACGCCCCGAGCTTCGCGGCGGCGCTGCACTCCGCCCTGCGCGAGGATCCCGACGTGATTCTGGTCGGCGAGTTGCGCGATCTGGAGACCATGAGCATGGCGGTCACCGCCGCCGAAATGGGCATTCTGGTAATGGGCACGCTGCACACCAACGGCGCCGGGCCGACGGTCGACCGCATGGTCAATGCCTTTCCGTCCGACAAGCAATCGCACGTGCGCACCATGCTGTCGACCTCACTGCGCGGCGTGATGTCGCAGCAGCTGCTCAAGAAGGCCGACGGCAGCGGCCGGGTGGCGGCGCTGGAGATCCTGATCAATACGCCGGCGTCGGCGAATCTGATCCGCCAGGGCAAGCTCGATCAGCTCGAAAATGCCATGCAGACCGGTGGTCAATTCGGCATGCGCACCATGGATAGCGCAATCCAGCAGCTGCTCGATTCCGGCATCGTCAGCGGCGCCGAAGCCTATAAGAAAGCCATCAACAAGGCCAAATTCGAGCCGTTCAAGGATCAGGCCTGAGCGGCAAGCCCCCGCGCTCGATTCACCGCCTGAGACCCTGCGCGGCACGCGCTGGCGGCGCCCCGATCCACGCTTGCGAGCGCGCCCGCCGGCCACGGCATGCATTGCGCGTGCGATAATGTCTCTTTTGCGATAGCTCCCACGCTCGATCATGGCACGAAAAATCCTCGTCACCAGCGCCCTGCCCTATGCCAACGCCTCGCTCCATCTGGGTCACATCATGGAGGCGGTGCAGACCGACATCTGGGTGCGCTTCCAGAAGATGCGCGGCCACGACTGCATTTACTGCAGCGCCGAGGACGCGCATGGCACGCCGATCATGATCCGGGCGCAACAGGAGGGCATCCGTCCGGAGACACTGATCGCGCGTACCGCCGAAGAGCATCGGCGCGATTACGCCGGTTTTCTGATCGGCTTCGATCAGTTCCATACCACCCATTCGGCCGAAAACGTCCGCTTCACGCACGAGATCTATGCCAAGCTGCGCGACGGCGGCTACATCGCGCGTCGCACGGTGCGCCAGGCCTACGACGAGCAGGCCGGCATGTTTCTACCGGACCGCTACGTGCGCGGCACCTGCCCGCGCTGCAAATCGCCCGACCAATACGGCGACAGCTGCGAGGTCTGCGGCTCAACCTATACGCCGGCCGAGCTGATCGACCCGATCTCCACGGTCACCCGGACCACGCCCGTCTGGCGCGAGTCCGATCACCTGTTTTTCAAACTCGGCGCATTCGAGCCCATGCTGCGCGAGTACGTCGCCGGCAGCAGCCTGCAGCCCGCGGTGCGCGCGAAGCTGGCCGAATGGTTCGAGGCCGGCCTGCAGGACTGGGACATCTCGCGCGACGCGCCGTATTTCGGTATCGAAATACCGGACGCGGCCGGGAAGTTTTTCTATGTCTGGTTCGATGCACCGATTGGCTATATCGGCAGCTTCGAGGCCTGGCGCGCCGCGCACGCCGCCTCGTTCGATGAATATTGGAAGTCGGAAGTCGCCACCGAGCTCTATCACTTCATTGGCAAGGACATCAGCTATTTTCATACGCTGTTCTGGCCCGCGGTGCTGCGCGGCGCCGGCCTGCGCCGGCCTAGCGGTGTATTCGTGCACGGCTTCCTGACCATCAATGGCCAGAAGATGTCGAAGTCGCGCGGCACTTTCATTACCGCGCAGCGCTTTCTCGAACGCCTGCCGCCTGAGCCGCTGCGCTACTACTTCGCGGCCAAGCTCGGCAGCGGCATCGAAGATATCGATTTCAGTCTCGACGACTTCGTGGCGCGCGCCAATGCGGATCTGGTCGGCAAACTGGTGAACATCGCCAGCCGCTGCGCGGGTTTTATCGAGCGCGGCGGCGGCCGGCTCGCCGCCGCGCTGCCCGAGCCCGCGCTATACGATGAGTTCACGGTCGCCGGCGAGCGCATTGCATCACTGTACGAATCGCGGGACTACTCGGCCGCAATCCGCGAGATCATGGAGCTGGCCGACCGCGCCAACCGCTACGTCGATCAGCACAAGCCCTGGGCGCTCGCCAAGGATCCCGCGCGCGCCGACGATGTACGCGCAATCGCCACCCAGGGATTGAATCTGTTTCGGGTGCTGATGAGCTACCTGGCAGCCGTGTTGCCGCGCATGGCGCAGGCCGCGGCGGCGTTTCTCGGGACCAGCTTCGGCGCCTGGAACGCCATCGCGGCGCCGCTGCTCGCTCAGCCCATTGCCCGCTATCAGCCGCTGGCGACGCGGCTGGACCCTGAAGCGGTGGCCTCATTGATTGTGCCGACCCCCGAGGCCGCCTCAGGTTCCCGGTCAGCCAACGCTCCAGCGGCTGCAGCAGCGAGCATCAGCATCGATGACTTCGCCAAGCTCGACCTGCGGGTCGCGCGCGTGGCCAGGGCGGAGCTGGTCGAGGGCTCCGACAAGCTGCTGCGCCTGACACTGGATCTGGGTAGCGAGCAGCGCACGGTATTTTCCGGCATTCGCGCAGCGTATCGGCCCGAACAGCTCACCGGCCGGCTGGTGGTGGTGATCGCCAATCTGGCGCCGCGCAAGATGCGCTTCGGCGTCTCGCAGGGAATGGTGCTCTGCGCCAATGGTGACGACGGCGCCAGCGCCGTATTTCTGCTCGCGGCGGACGCAGGCGCCCAGCCGGGCATGAAAGTCACGTAAAAACCGGATGCGCGTACAAGGCGTGAGCCTTAGCGCTGTCGGCTGCGAATGCGCCAATAGCGGATCAGCACGTAGCCCGTCGCCATGCCTCCCAGGTGCGCGAAATGGGCCACGCCCTGGCTGGTCCCGAACACACCCATAGACAGCTCCAGAATGCCGTACAGCGTCACGAACAGCCACGCGGGCATCGGGATCGGGGGAAATATCAGCAGCACCTGGCGGTGCGGGAAGGTCATACCGTAAAACAGCAGAATGCCGAAGATCCCACCGGAGGCGCCCAGGGTGGCGTAGGGTTCAGGGTAGATTGAATGCGCGACCCAGAGCTGAGTCAGCGCCGCGCCGATCACGCAGGCAAAATAGTAGATCGAGAAACGGCGCGGCCCGAGGACACGCTCCACGTCCGGACCGAAGATAAACAGCGCGAACATGTTGCCGGCCAGGTGCCAGATGCCGCCGTGCAGAAACGCATAGGTGACCAGTTGCCAGGGCTCGAACGGGTGGCACTCCGGACAGCCGACTTCGCCCCATGGCCACAATGCGAACGTGTCGAGCAGCTGATCGCTTGTCAACCATTGCAGGCCATAAACGATGAAATTGGTGTATAGAAGCGCCCGTACGACGGGCGTGAGGTTGCGGAACATCCAGGCTCGCTACGCAGTCAAAATCGATGACGTGGCGACATTTTGCCATTAGGAGAGATTGGTCATGCGTACTTCTACCGTCAGTCGCGCTCGGGACGGCTGGGGCGGCGGGTTGCTCGGAATTGCGCTGCTGTTGGGCTTGAGCGCATGCGTCAGCACGTCGTTGATCGATCGATGGAAGGATCCAGGCTATAACGGGCCACCCCTGCATAAGGTGCTCGTGGTCGGCGTGCAAAAGGATCAGGGCCGGCGCCGTGTCTGGGAAGGCGGCATGGTCGCGGCCTTGACTCATGAGGGCGTCCAGGCGACCCCCTCCTACGCGGTATTCCCCGACAAGGCGCCGACCGCCGATCAATTGGCCTCGACCGCCAGCCATGAAGGCTTCGACGCCGTAATGGCGACGCACTTTGTCAGTGCCAGCCAGCGCAACTACTGGATGCCGGGCTATGCGGGCGTCGGCTTCGGCTGGCCCTGGCGCTATTATGGTTACTGGGACGCGGTCTACGGGCCGGGCTACGTGGAGACCGAATACCGCGCCGACTACCAGACCGATATCTTTACCGTGGACGCCGGCGGCGGCAAACTGATCTGGACCGGCATCACCCGCAGCGTCGATCTGAGTTCGACCCAGCGCACCACGGATGAGATCAGCCGTGTGCTGGTGCCGGAGTTGACCAAACAGGGCATTCTGGCGGCGAACCACAAGTGAGCCGCCGGTTGCAGGAGCGCGCGCCAATGCCCTCGGATACCGCGCTCCCGTCGGATGCCGCGTCGCAATCGCCGAGCCCGGCAGCACTGGGCGACGGCACGGTGGATCGCATCGATGCTCTGCTGCCGCAGACGCAATGCACGCGCTGCGGCTACGATGGCTGCCGCCCCTACGCGCAGGCCCTGGCCGATGCACAGGCCGCGATCAATCGCTGTCCGCCCGGCGGGTCGGCCGGTATCGAGGCGCTCGCGGCGCTGCTCGGGCGCGAGTTCCTGCCGCTCGATCCTGCCTGCGGCAGCGATGCGGATCCGGGCGTTGCCTGGATCGACCAGGATGCCTGTATCGGCTGCGCCCGCTGTCTGCCCGTATGCCCCGTCGATGCAATTATCGGCGCACAGCGCTATCTGCACACCGTGCTCGAGCGCTCCTGCACCGGTTGCGGGCTGTGCATCGCCAGCTGCCCGGTTGACTGCATCGTGATGCGGCCGCGCGCCGCCGGCGAGCCGGCGCCGGGGCCGGCCGCGAACCGTGCCCACTACGAAGGACACCGCGCGCGTTCGCAGCGCAGCGCCCGCGAGCGCTCGGCGCTGCTCGCCGAGCGCAAACGCGCCGCGCAGAGGCCAGACGCGCCGCGATCGCAATGAATCCTCGGCAGGTCCGCCGCATCTTCGAGCAACTGCGCTCTGCGAATCCCTCCCCTCAATCCGAGTTGCGCTATAGCTCGCCGTTTGAGTTGCTGGTCGCGGTGATCCTGTCGGCGCAGGCGACCGACAAGAGCGTCAATCTCGCGACTCACGAGTTGTTCAAAAAGGCACGCACGCCGCAGGCGATGCTGAAACTGGGGCTGGCAGGCATCAAGCGTTACATCCGTACCATCGGCTTGTATAACGCCAAGGCACGCAACATTCTGGCTACCTGCAGGATCCTGGTGGAGCGTTTCGGCGGCGATGTGCCGCGCACGCGCGAAGCCCTCGAGGCGTTGCCGGGCGTGGGGCGCAAGACCGCGAACGTGGTGCTCAACGTGGCTTTTGGCGAGCGCACGCTGGCGGTCGACACCCACGTTTTCCGGGTCGCCAATCGCACCGGACTTGCGCGCGGCGCCAGCCCTCGCGCGGTGGAGGATGGACTGCTGCGAGTCATTCCCGAAGAATTCATGCAGCACGCGCACCAATGGCTGATCCTGCACGGCCGCTACGTCTGTAAGGCGCGGGCGCCCGATTGTCCGCACTGTCCGATCGCGCGTTGGTGCGAATACGAGGATAAGACGCCACCGTGACCCTGTTCGCCGATCAGAGCCGCGATGCACTGCGCGCCACCTATCGCGAGGCCTGGCGCAAGTGGCGTGAACGCGTGCCAATGCAACCGCTCGAGGCACAGATCGCAGAAGTCGTCGCGGCGCATCCCGAATATCATCCGTTGCTGCAGAGCGACGCCGGCCTGCACCAGGATTTTCCGGCCCAAGACGGACGCGACAATCCGTTCCTGCATATGGGTCTGCATCTGGCCCTGCGCGAACAGCTCAGCACCAATCGTCCACCAGGAATCGCCGCGATTCACCGGCGTCTGGTAACGAGTTCGCAATCCGAGCACGCGGCCGAGCATCGCATGATCGAGGTTCTGGCCCGCGTGTTGTGGGAAGCGCAGCGCGGCGGCCACGACGCCGAGGATGCGGTCTATCTCGAGCGGCTGCGCCGGCTATGAGCATCAGCGCCCGCATCGCCGCCCTGCACTACTACCCCCTGAAGTCGGCGCGAGGAATCGAGCTCGAGCGCGCGCGGCTGACGATCGCCGGCTTCGAGGACGATCGGCGCTGGATGCTGGTGACGAACGCCGGGCGCTTCATCACGCAGCGTGAATTGCCGCGCCTGGCGCTGCTCAGACCATCGATGTCGCCGACGGCACTGCTGCTCGCCGCCCCGGAGCTGCCGGAGATCTCGATTCCGTTACCGCGGCAAGGGCAGCGGCGGACCGTCACCGTCTGGCGCGACCATTGCGAGGCCTTCGACGAGGGCGATGAGGTCGCCGCCTGGCTGCAGGGGTTCCTCGGTCGCGACTGCCGTCTGGTGCGTTTCGATCCGGCGCACAGGCGCCTGTGCGCGCGCGCCTGGACTGGCGAGTTCGAGGCCGAGAACCGCTTTTCGGACGGCTTTCCCATTCTCGCCCTAAACGCCGCGTCGCTGGCCGATCTCAACAACCGCCTCGCGGCGCAGCTGCCGGTGAATCGTTTCCGGCCCAATATCGTGCTCGAAGGCCTGCAGCCCTACGACGAGGACCGCATCGACGAGCTGTGCGGCGAGGGTGTCCGGTTGAAGCTGGTGAAGGCCTGCACGCGCTGCAGCATCACGGTCACCAATCAAGACAGCGGCGAGGTTGAAGGCGATGAGCCGCTGCGAACACTGCAGAGCTATCGCTATGACCCGCACCTGCACGGTGTCTGTTTCGGCCAGAACGCCATCGTGGTCGATGGTGCGGACGCGACTCTCAGGCGCGGCCAAGCGCTGCAGATACGCTGGCGCAAAGACCCGGCGCGATGAGGGGCAGCGGCGCTCCGCGCGGCGCCACGCCAGGCGGCGCGGCAGATCTCATGGCCCAGATCTGGGCCATGAGACCGGATTTGCCTGCTACCGCTTAGAACTTGAAGCGCACGCCGATCGTCGGATCGATAGCCGAAGTATTCGCGTAGCCGTTCGCCAGACCGTCCTTCACGCCCGTGTACATCATGCCGGCATAGGTGTCGAAGCGCTTGGTCCAGCGGTAGTCGGCCGACACCCCGATCGCATTCTCGGTGCCGCTGCAGTTGCCGGCCACTTTGCTGGAGCAGCCGGCGTTCGCGCCGGTCGCGTAGCTGTTCTGCTTGTAGCCGTAGTACGAGGCCACCAAGTCGAGGCTCGAACCGACCGTGTACCTCACGCCGGCCCAGAACACCTGCAGCACCTTGTCATTGGCGTAGGTCGAAGTGGGGCCGACTTGAGTGTTGACGAACGCGAGGACATAGCCGCCGATATCGTTGAAGCCGGCCGCCAGCGGCGTTCTCGGATCCGCAAACTGAATGTGCTCGTAGGCGGCAAAAATCTTCGGGGCGCCGAAGTCATACGAGGCCGCAACGGTGTAGCTCGTATTATCCGAAATAGTACCCATCAGCGAATTGCTCACCGAATAGCCCAATGCGGGCAACCCGGCGACCTGGGCCGCGCTGAGCGAGCTCGCCGAAATGGCACTGTACGCCTTGACGTAATAGGCATCGAGCGAGGCGCCCGCGTATTGCCCGCCCAGCTGGAACTCCATGGCGGTATTGGCGCTGCCGCCATTCGCGCCGTTGAATTTGTACTGCCCGCCCACGTGAACGCCGCTGAAGTTCGCCACATACTTCAGCGACGAATCGAGCCGGCGATCCTGCGTGTCGCCGCCACCGGCGCTGGTGCCCGACAATCCGATCAGCGAGAAGGCCTGGGAGGCGGCCTGGGGGTCATACTTGGCAACGGCATCGGCCAGCAAGGTATTCTGCCGGCCAAATGTGAGCGTGCCGAAGGTCGGCGAGCTCAAGCCGGCGTAGGACTGCTCAAACGGAATACCCGCAACGCTCGAATCGATGCCGGTGGTTTGCGCGCTCAAGGCCTTGCCATTTTGCTGAGTCAGGGCCTTCAAAGCATCGCTGAGGTCGCCCGACTGGGGGTTGAAGTAGGTTTCCACCTTGAACACACCCGACCAGTCCCCGATCAGCGGCTCCTTGCCCGAGAGGCCGATGCGCGACTGGCTCATGTTGCTGGGTGTCGCGCCAAAGACCGAGCGCAGACTATCCTTCTGGACGACGTCGTTGGCGCCGGCCAGAAAGTAATCGCTGATCGGCGCGCCGTGGTCCTCATATTGCAGGCCGATGTCGATGATCCCGTACAGCGTGATGCCGTGCCAGGTCAGGCTTTGATCGTCAGCCGCTGGCGCCGGCGCGCTTTGCGCGTGCGCGACGCCCGTTGCGGCCAACAAACTGCCCAGCAGAGCAGCAGCCCCGAGAAGCGCCCCGCCGCGTTTGCCGCGGACTGCAGCAGGCCCCTGTTCCGAGAACGAATTCACATTGATCATTGCAAGTGCTCCCGCTGATCCATTGTTGCATTTAATGAACATTCTACATGATATATCTTGCCAGGCAACGTTTTTAATGTATCTTCTGCGCCACAGTGAGCATAATTGGCCTGCATCGCCTGCTATTCCGCGCGATTTTCGCGCGCGCCGAACATGCGGGAAATCAGCCGCGCGATGATGCTCAGGAACAACACGAACAGCGTGATCAACAGCGCGCCGGACCAGGCCAGCGATTGCCAGTTCGTGTAAGGACTGGTGGCGAATTGAAAGATCACTACCGGCAGGTTTGCCATGGGCTGGTTGAGGTTCGCGTTCCAGAATTGATTGTTGAGCGCCGTGAACAGCAACGGCGCGGTCTCTCCGCTGACGCGCGCGAGTGCCAGCAGAACGCCGGTCAGCAGACCGCTGCGCGCCGCCGGATACACAATGCTGGTAATCGTTCGCCAGGGCTGAGCCCCAAGCGCCGCTGAGCCATGGCGCATGGTCTGCGGAATCAACCGGAGCATATCCTCGGCCGTGCGCACCGTGACCGGAATGACGATGATCGCGAGCGACACCGCGCCGGCGAGCGCTGAAAAGTGGCCCATTGGCACCACCACCAGCGTGTAGACGAACAACCCGATCACGATCGAAGGGGCGCTCAGCAGCACGTCGTTGATGAACCGGATCACCGTGGACAGGCGTGCGGTGCGGCCGTACTCGGACAGGTAGGTGGCAGCGAGGATGCCAATCGGGCCGCCGATGAGCACGCCGAGCAGCGTCATGACCAGGCTGCCGTAGATCGCGTTCAGCAGGCCGCCGCTGCTGCCGGGCGCGGGCGTGGTCTGGGTGAACACGCTCCAGGACAGACCGCCGATGCCTCGAGAAAATAAGGTCCATAGGATCGCTGCCAGAAACGCCAGGCCGATCGCCGTGGCAACCCCTGAAGCAGCGAGGGCCACTGTCGCCTTGATCTTGCGCTGCCCAATATTGCTCACACGCGCGCTCCGCGCCGCTCGATCTGCAGCAGCAACAGCCGCGCCGCGGCGATGATCGTAAAGGTCAGCACGAACAGCAGCAGGCCAAGTGCAATCAGCGAGGAAGTATAGAGAGCGCCCACGGCCTCGGTGAATTCGTTGGCGATGCTGGCGGAAATTGTGGTTCCCGGCGCCAGCAATGAGGTCGAGATCCGATGCGCGTTGCCCACCACGAAGGTCACCGCCATGGTCTCACCGAGCGCCCGCCCGAGTCCGAGCATCATGCCGCCGATGATGCCGGCGCGAGAATTCGACAGCACCACATCCCAGATCACTTCCCAGTGCGTGGCCCCGAGGGCATAGGCCGCCTCCTTCTGCGACTGCGGCGTCGCCAGGAACACTTCTCGCATCACCGAGGTAATGAACGGCAATACCATCACGGCGAGCACGAATCCGGCCGTCATGAGGCCGATGCCATAGGGGGGTCCGCGGAACAATTTGCCGATCCATGGCAGATCGCCGAAGGTGTCGATCAGCCACGGCTGCACCGAATGCTGCAGGATCGGGGCCAGCACGAACAGCCCCCAGATGCCGAAGACGATGCTCGGCACCGCCGCGAGCAATTCGATGCCGCTCGCGATCGGTCCGCGCAGCCACAGCGGGCAGGTTTCGGTCAGGAACACGGCGATGCCAAACGCCAGCGGCACCGCGATCAGCATCGCAATCAATGAAGTGATCACGGTGCCATAGAGCGGCGCCAGGGCCCCGAACTGATCCGTGACCGGATTCCAGACTTCGTGCGTCAGGAAGCCGAACTTGAAGGTCCGCAGCGCCGGCCAGCCGCCGTAGCACAACGCCATCAGAACACCCGCCAGCAGAATCAGCACCAGAGCGGCCGAGGCCACAGTCAGCCCACGGAACACCCATTCGGCGCGTGCCTCGCGCTTGAGCTGCGGATGGTACGGAATCGTAGTCGCCGACATTATCTCGCCCGCCTCGTGTTCGCTCGCTTAGCTGGCCGACCCGACATTGAATCCGAACATGCACGCCCAGGATGCCGAGCAGCCGGCGCTGCTGCGCGTAACCGGCCGCTGACCTGCTCGGCTTAGCTCAAGACTCACCTCGGCCCCGCAATCGCTCGGCCAACTGCAACCTTATTTGGCGGGCCATACTGGCTTGCCATTCACCTTGAGGGAGTCCTGCCAGGTCTTCTGGACCAGCTTTACGACCTTTTCAGGCAGCGGCACGTAGTCGAGATCTTCTGCCATCTTCTGGCCGCTCTTGTAGGCCCAGTCGAAGAACTTGAGCGCCGCCGCCGTGTTTGAGTCCTTGCTCTCCGCGTGCATCAGGATGAAGCTTGCACCCGTGATCGGCCAGCTTTCGCCGCCCGGCTGATCGGTAAGGATCAGGTAGTAGCCCTCGGCTTTAGCCCAGTCGGCGTTGGCTGCGGCGGCCTGGAAGGCCTTGGCTTCCGGCGCCACGTACTTGCCGTCATGATTGAGTAATTTGGCGTAGGTCATGCTGGTCTGCTTGACGTAGGCGTACTCGACGTAGCCGATCGCGCCGCTGGTCTGCGTCGTCTGATTCGCTACGCCCTCGTTGCCCTTGGCACCGATGCCCACCGGCCACTGCACCGAGGTGTTGGCACCGATCTTCTGCGTGAAACTCGGGCTGACTTTCGACAGATAGTTCGTGAACAGGAAATTCGTGCCGGAACCGTCCGAGCGGTACACCGGTGCGATGTCGAGCTTGGGCAGACTCAACTTCGGATTGAGCTTCTGGATCGCAGCGTCATTCCAGCGGCTGATGGCCCCCATGTAGATGGCCGCAATCGTGGGCCCATCGAGCAGCAGATCGCCCGGCTTGATGCCTGGGATATTCACCACCGGCACCACACCGCCGATGATCATCGGCCATTGCACCAGCCCATTCTGTTTCAGATCCGCAGCCTCCAGCGGCTTATCAGAGGCACCGAAGGTCACGGTGCCAGCCTCGATCTGCTTGATGCCGCCGCCGGAACCGATCGACTGATAGTTCAAGCCGATGCCGGTCTTCTGCTTGTAGGTTTCAGCCCACTTGGCGTAGATGGGGTAAGGGAAGGTCGCGCCAGCGCCGGAAATATCGTCGGCGAGCGCCTGGCCCGTCGCGCCGCCGACCAGCGCGACTGCGCCCAGGGCCACCGTTAGTCCGGTCAAGAACTTGCTCACTCGCTGCTCCTGAGATTTTTACTGAATTGGTAGTTCCCGCGCGCTCAGTCACTCGCGCCGGCGCTGGAACCCAGACCCGTCATGGGCGGCCCTGATACCGGGGCTGGCCTAGTCGCTTGAGGGATCCATCAAGATGCTTCCTGAGGTTGTTGACGCGCGCTTAATAAATAATCACCCTCACGCGGGGGTTGATCGAGCAGCGGCCGCTCGGATCCCGCTGCGGCTAGCTCGCCCGCCTCGTTCTCCCGGAACGCGTGCAGTGTGTTTTGCTTGTATGACATGAATAGGACGGAAATATTACAGTCTGATGACACTCCGGCCGGCGATGACTTTTCAAATTGTTGGGTAGCGGCCGGCTCCGCGCGCCGCGT
>JBEKRP010000001.1:0-166823 GCA_049518595.1 Steroidobacteraceae bacterium | reverse complement strand
TTCCTGCGGGTACGGTCACAGTCTCCGAGATTGAAATCACCACGTCATCCTCTTTGGTGATCCCAGGCACGTTCTCAGCCTGAAACGTCATTCCGACCTCGGGGTTGGCTGGCATGATGACACCGAGCTGTTTGGTATTGACACGGTATAGCCATGAACCTTCGTGGCTTACCACTTTGCCGTTACTGTAAAGATCGACCTTCTCACCGAAATAATAGACGGTGCCGTCATCAGCCTGCCCAACATCCCGCTTGCGGTGATTAACGGACTGCTGATCGATCGCTACGGTCCTGCCCGCATCACCCTTTGGGCCGCCTTCGTCGGTTTCATCGGCGCCGTGCTGACGGCGATCGGAACGCCGTATGATCTCATGTGGATCGGCCGCTTCGTGTTCGGCGTCAGCGAAGGGGCGATCTTCATCTCCCTCGTCGCGGGTCTCGCGCAGTGGTTCTCGCGCCGCGGAATCGCGCTGGCCACGGCAGTGTTCCTCAGCCTTGCCCGGGTCGGCTCCTTCTCGCTCGATACCTCGCCGTCCTGGGCGCGGTCGCTGTACGACGCGGGTTGGCAGCGGCCGTTGTGGCTGGGCGCAGGAATCTCTGGCGTCGGCCTCGTGGCGGCGGGTGCGTTCCGCCTGCTCGACTCACGGCGCGTGCCGTCGGCTTGCTCGCGCCCCGTTATTCATGAGCGACTGAACTGGTCGGAGATCTGGAAGTTCGACCTATCGTACTGGTACATCCTCGGACTGCATGTGCTGTATGCGGCAGTCTTCTTTCCGTTCCGTCAGACCTATGCGATCGAGTACTTCCAGCACGCCAAGGGCCTGACGCTGCAGCAGGCCGGGAATGTGAATTCCGGCGTGTTTGCGGCGGCGGTGTTCGCGACGCCGTTCTTCGGCCTGCTCGCCGACCGCTTTGGGCACCGTGCACTGATGCTGACCATGGGGACGCTGCTCATGCCCGTCACCTTCGTCGTGCTGGGCCTCACGGATCTCAGTCCCTGGATCTCCACTGTACTCATGGGCGTGAGCTTCTCGCTGGTGCCGGCGATCATCTGGCCGGCGACGACCTTCCTCGTGGAGCCTCGGCGCCTGGGTACCGCGCTCGGCGTCATCACGCTGCTGCAGAACGTCGGTCTGTGGTGTTCCAATCGTTTTGCCGGCTGGCTGGCGGACAAGGCCGGTGCGGGTCCCGCAAATCCCGCGGGCTACACCACGATGCTGTGGTTCTTCGGCCTGCTGAGTCTCGTGGCGCTGTCTTCGGCGGTACTGCTGTGGCGGCGCGAAAGCGGGCCGAACGGTCATGGATTGGAACTTGCGCGTACGGCGAAGCGCCCAACGGCGCCGGCCGCCAGCGCCGGATAAGTCACACGCTCAGCGGATGCGGTTATGAAGATCCACAAGCTGGAAACCTTTGGCAACGAGTTCGTCTGCTTCGTTCGCCTCACGACCGACACTGGCGATGTGGGTTGGGGACAAACCTCCGCCTACAACGCCGACATCACGGCGACGATCTTCCACCGTCAGGTGGTGCCGTGGGCTTTGGGTGCGGACGCTGCCGATATCGAGGGACTGGTGCGCCGGATCGAGGAGCGCGAGCACAAATATCCGGGCAGCTACCGCTGCCGGGCGCTCGCCGGTCTGGACACGGCGATGTGGGACCTGCGGGGACGCCTGGAGGGCAAGCCGGTCGTTGAACTCCTCGGCGGACGGCCCCGGCCGTTGCGCGCCTATGCCTCGTCGATGAAACGCGATATCCCGCCCGAAGCCGAGGCGAGGCGTCTGGTCCGGTTGCGCGACACGAAGGGCTTCGACGCGTTCAAGTGGCGCGTGGCTGCCGAGTGCGGGCGGGACGTCGACGAGTGGCCCGGACGCACCGAGGCGATCGTGCCGACGGTCTCCCGCGCACTCGGCGACGGTATCGCGAAGCTCGTAGACGCCAATAGCGGCTACTCGGCCCGGCGCGCGATCGAGGTTGGCCGCTTGCTCGAGTCCGAAGGCGTGGTCCATTTCGAGGAACCCTGCCCCTACTGGGACCTTGAGCAGACGAAATTAGTGACCGAGGCGCTGGACCTCGATGTGACCGGCGGCGAGCAGGACTGGGACCTGGCGACGTGGCGCCGCATGATCGACACGCGCACGGTCGACGTGGTTCAGCCCGACGTCATGTACATGGGTGGCCTGAGTCGCACGCTCACGGTCGTAGCGATGGCGGCGAGCGCCGGGCTACCCTGCACGCCGCACAGCGCCAACCTGTCGCTCGTCACGATTTGCACGATGCACCTTCTGGGCGCGATTCCGAATCCGGGAAAGTACCTCGAGTTCTCGATCGAGGGACCCGATTACTACCCCTGGCAGGAAGGCCTGTTCCTCGGCGATCCGTTTGCGATCCGCGATGGCCACGTGACGATTCCGTGCGCACCGGGCTGGGGCGTGGAGATCGATCCCGACTGGCTGGGGCGCGCGACCTATCAGGTGAGCGAACGCGCGTGAAACAGCCGATGACACGAAGCGCCCGGCGGTGGCAAGCGTCGAGCCGGCTTTCGTATACTGAAAACCGATCTTCCACTTGCGTGACTCGATGACGCGAAGCCAATGGTCAGAGCGGTTTGATCTCGCGGTAGTAGGCGCTGGCATCGTTGGACTCGCCACGGCCCTCGCCGGTGCTCGGCGCGGGCTACGGGTCGTTGTGATTGACCGGGATGCACAGACGAACGGCGCCTCCGTGCGCAACTTCGGCCTCGTAATGGTGACCGGACAAGAACGCGGATCGATGTGGGCGCGCGCGCGACGCAGCCGCGAGGTATGGCGCGAAGTTGCCGATGCAGCCGGCATTCCGATCGTTCACACCGGTCTTTGGATGACCGCCCGTCGCCCGGAGTCCGTGGGCGTACTTGAGGCGTTCATGGCGACTGAGATGGCCGCGGGCTGCCGCCTGCTGAGTCCTGCCGAGGCGCGGCGTCGTTGCCCCCAACTGGCAGCGCCGGAAATGGCGGCGGTTCTTGAAAGCACATTCGAACTGCGCGTCGAGTCGCGCGAGGCGATTCCGCGTCTTGCAGCATGGCTTGCCAGCCAGCACGACGTCGCTTTCATGCGCAACACCGCCGTACGAGTCATCGACATGCCCAGCGTCCATACGTCGCGCGGTCGGGTGCAAGCAGACCGGGTGGCGGTATGCCCCGGTGACGACTTCAACGGCCTGTATCCGGAACGGCTTGGGTTCTATCCGCTGACGCGTTGCAAATTGCAGATGCTGAGACTGGCAGATCCTGGGTTCAAGTTGCCCGGCGCGCTGATGTCCGACCTCGGACTGGGACGATACCTCGGCTATGCGGATCTGCAAGCCGCCGCACCACTCAAAGCGCGTCTTGCCGTCGAACAGGCGGACCACCTGAAGCACGGCATCCACCTCATCGTTGTGCAAAGTGCTGACGGTAGCCTCGTCGTAGGTGATAGCCATCATTACGCCTCAACCCCTGACCCGTTCTCGCATGAAGAAGTCGATGCGCTCATCCTCGATGAGTTTCGCTCGGCGCTCGGGATTGAGCCGCCGACGACTATCGAGCGCTGGATTGGCACATACGCGTCCGCGACCGATCGGCCGGTATTGATCGACGAGCCGGAGCCGTCGGTCCGTCTTGCAATCGTCACCTGTGGCGCAGGCGCGTCCACGGCCTTTGCGATCGGAGAGGAATTGATCACAAGCCTTTTAGGTACCGGGGTACCAGCATGAGCCTCAAGAGCCGCTTCGATCTCGTCATCTTTGACTGGGCGGGCACGATGGTCGACTTCGGCAGTGAGGCGCCGGTGAAGGCGCTGATCGAGGCTTTTGGCGCCGAGGGCGTGCTCATCGATGCAGCCACCGCTCGACGCGATATGGGCAAGGCAAAGATCGATCATGTCCGCGCTCTGCTGATGGAGCCCTCGGTCGCGGCGGCATGGCGGGCTTATCACGGTGGCGCCGCTACCCCTAAGGACATCGACGCACTCATGGCGCGTCTCGGACCGCTGATGCGTGACCACGCCGCGCGCGCGTCCGCGCTCATCCCCGGGGCGCGGGAGACCTTTAATCGGCTGCGGGCGGCAGGTCTGCGGGTTGCCTCCTCCACGGGATATACGCGCGAAATGATGGAGCCTGTATTAGCGCGGGCTGCCGAGCAGGGTTACGTACCGGAACATGTCGTGTGTTCCGGCGAGACGCCGGCGGGTCGGCCTTCGCCGTTGATGATATACAAGGCCTGTGCAGAGTTGGGCGTCTGGCCGTTGTCACGGGTCGTCAAAGTCGATGACGCGGAGGTTGGGATCGCTGAGGGCAAGGCAGCGGGCGCGTTCACGGTCGGGGTTGCGTCGGGCAATGCGCTCGGCCTCTCGCTCGAAGCCTTGCAGGCGCTGTCACCTTCCGAGCGTGCCAGCCGCATCGACAGCGCCCGCCAAGCGCTTCTTGCTGCGGGCGCCGATCTCGTCATCGATTCGGTCGCGGATCTCGTACCGGCGCTGGAGCAGGCGAACCGACGCAGCCGCTCTACGAACGGTACCGCACCAGCGCGTCGCCCAGCGCGACCTTGAGCGGCCCCAGCCAGGGCTCATAGTTCTTCCATTGATCCAGGCCTTCGCGGAAAATCGGCTGGCGAACCTGCTCTGAGCTGGCCGTTTGGACGCGGCGCTCGGTCTTGTAAAACTCGACGCAGGCCGGCTCGAATTCGAGACCGCAGAAATCGAGCAGTCGCCGGACGTTGGGTTCGAGGTCGTCGACGACATCCTCGTGCCAGATTCTCAGCACTTTTCCCGGCAGCACGTGATCCCAGTGCTGCATCAGCTCCAAATACGTCCGGTAATAGCGTGCGATGTCCTGAATGCTGTAGGTGAATTCCTGTCCGTTGGCAAACAATTGCTTCAGATTGCTGAAGCAGCAGGCCATCGGCTCGCGGCGGGCGTCGATTACCCGCGCTTTCGGCAACATCAGGTGGATGAGGCCGATGTGGCGAAAGTTGTTCGGCATCTTGTCGATGAAGCGCGGCTTGCCCGTCCGATAGGCGCGCGTGTCGTGGAGGTATTTCTCGCCCAGCCGGAGGAAATCCGCGGGTTTCATAGCTGCGAGCACGCCCGGGTAGCGCGGGTTGTCGAGATCGGGGTTTCGGCCCTGCAGGTCGAGGACGATCCGCTGAATGTCGGACAGCTCCTGCGTGCCCTCGACCCGCGAATGCGAGGCGAGGATTTGCTCGAGCAGCGTCGAGCCGGAACGGGGCAGTCCCAGGATGAAGATCGGATCGGAGTCCTGCGCGCCAGCCCCCGCCCGCGCGGCCAAGAACTCGCGTGTGCAGATTGCAATCTGTAGCCTGGTATTGTTCTCGATGATCTCCGGCCGGTAGCGGCTCTCGGAGCGCTTCAGCGCATTGCCGCGCTCGTAGTAGCGCCAGGACTCGGCGTACTCGCCCCGATCCTCATAGGCCTTGCCGAGCGCAAAACACAGGTGATAGCGATCGACCAGCAGAGTCACCGGCGCCGCCTCCTCGGCGCACATGCGCGCGATTTCCTCGTCCAGGAAGCGATAAGTCTTGAGGTTCGCGAGACTCCAGTAGGCATCGCCGAAACTCGGGCGAGCGGCGGCTGCCGCGCGGTACGCCTCGATGGCCTCGTCGCGCCGACCGATGGACTTGAGCGAGTGCGCGATCGAGAGATGCAGCTCCTGCGCCGCCGGCGCATCGACCAGCAGCTCACGGTAGAGCGGGATCGCCTTCTCGTGCTCGCCCAGGCCGACGCAGGCGGTCGCGTAGAGCGTGCGGTACTGGCGATTCCCGGGCTCGAGCTGAAGGAGCTTCTCGAGCTGCTCGCGCGCCGGTAGGTACTTGTGGCGCTCAACGAGCACCAGCGCGTAGTCATGGCGTGCGGCACGGTAGTCGGGCGCAAGCGCCAGCACCGCCTCGAGCAACAGCTCTGCGTCGTCGAGCACGTCGCGCGCCATGCCGATCCTGGCGAGCAGGCGCATGGCCTCCACATGATCGCCGTGCCGCAGTAGATAGGCACGAACGATGTTCTCGGCGGGCAAGAGTTCCCCGTCCGAGAACAGGGACGTGGCGCGCACGACTTCGGGCGGCAGCCCCTTCAGGGTCGCCACGTGCGCGGCGGCCATGCCGGCGTTCTCGGTCTGGCCGGTCATGCGGTACAGGCCCTCGAGCATGGACCAGCTGGCGGGCAGTGCCGGATTGATGTTCACGCCGCGCAGGAAGGCATCGATCGCTCGCGGCGCATCGCGCAGGGCGACGTAGCAATGGCCGCGCTCCTGGTAGAGGCGACTGAACCGCGGGTGTAGCTGCTCGAGGCGCTCCAGGGTGGCGAGCGCCTGCGCAATGCGGTTGCCATGGCGCTGACACAGCGCGATGAGCAGGAGTACGTCGCGGTTCTCGGGCACCTGAACAGCGAGCGTCTCAGCCGCGCTCAGCGCCTCGGCGTGGCGCCCGCGCTTCGCGAGTTCGCGAATGCGCCGCACTTCCAGCTCGATCGGGGATGACTGCGGCGGTGCGATCTGCGGGTCGGCGGCGATCGAATTCATGCGGCTCCGGGCGTAAAAAAGGCGGGCATTGCTGCCCGCCTTTGATTCTACGGCAACCGGCTGAGTCCGCGGCAACTGGCCGGAGCCTGCCGCGCCGATTGGCCAGCGGCTAGAACTTATAGCCGAGCCTGATGGCGATCACTCGCGGCCGCAGCGGCACTTCCGACTTGATGAACTGCGCCGAGGACGTGAACACGCTGGCGTCGCTGTTGCCGAGGTTCTGTCCGTATAGCGTCGCGGTCCAGTTGTCCTTGGCCACGCCCAGCGAGGCATCATAGACCGTGTAGCCGGGCTGATCGTAGCGCAGGTGCGTGGTCGTCGGGACGGCTTCCGACGGAATGTCGCCGGACAGGTAGCTGGCCGGCTGGTTCTGCATGTCGCCGATGTGGCTGGCGCCAACCATCACGAACGGCTTGTAGGCGTTGATCGACCAGTCATAGCGCACCCGCAGGTTGAACTCCACCGCGGGTGAGAATGCCGGACGCGTGCCCAGTTCACCGAACGGATTCGGAAACGCGGCCCCTTTGACCTCGGTGATGCAGTTGCCGAGATTCGGAGAGGTCGGGTAGTTGTCGAGCAGGCAGGGAGCCGACGTCTGGCTCGGGCTGTTCCAGGAGCTTGATCCCTGGACCGTCAGTCCGTCGGTGATTCTTGCCACGAGCTGCAGCTCGACGCCGTCGATCCGATAGTCCGGGCCGTTAACCACGAACGTGGTGTTGCCGAGGATGGTCGGGTCGAACAGTGCAAACTGCACGTTGTCCCAGTTCATGCGGTACGCCGACACATTCACCTGCAGCCGGCGATCGAGCCATTCGCTCTTCAGGCCAATCTCGTTGTTGGTGAGCGAGTCGGGCGAGTAGTTCAAAGGTGAGGCGTACTGCGGCACGCCATTGGTGTCCTTGGCCTTGTCGGAGACTGTGCGGTTGAAACCGCCCGGGCGGAAACCCTGCGAGTAGGTGTAGTACGCCATGATGTCGGGCGTGATGTGCCAGGTCAGGTTCGCGCGGCTCTTGAAGCCGTGGTACCCCTTGTGCTCATGCTCTGCATCGATGCTGTGCGCGTCCGTGTAGCATCCATTGGGCACGTCGGTGCAGGAGGTATTGGTCTGGTACTTGGATCCGACCTCGAACTCGGTGTAGTGGTAGAAGCGGGTGCCGCCGGTGAGCGTGAGCACCTTCGGGATCAGGTCGAAGTCGATCGAGGTGAAGAACGCCGTCTGCTTGTAGCCGCGATGCACGTCCTCGCCAAACGCTGTGTTGTCGTTGCGCACGCTCGGGTCGGTTGCGGTGGTGCCGGGCGGCGGGCCGACGTTGGCGACGCAGGGGTAGCCGCCTGCGAGGGCGGCCGTGAGGTTCTCGGGGGTGCACGAAGGAATGGTCTTGTAGAGGAAATTCATGTTGTCCGCGATCTCGAAATCCTCGAAGTAGGCGCCAAGGATTCCCCGGGCACGCCACTCATCCGGCGTGCTGACTCGCAGCTCGTGGCTCTGGTGGGTCGTGTTCACCTGGTCGCGCCAGGAGGTGATCGGCGAGTAGCAGATCGGTGGCGTGCCGCCGGGGGGCGCACCGGGACTGCCGCCCGCTCCAAATCCACCGCCACCGGGACCGCCGCTGCAGGTGTAGTAGAAGCCGTAGGCGCTGCGTGTGTAGTTCGAATAGTCGTTGGTCTGATCGATGTGGCGATCGAGGTAGCCGCCGGTATAGACGGCCTTCAGGTCGCCGAGCTTGCCGTTGAGCGTCCAGGAGGTGTTCTCGTACCGATCCTTGTCATACGCGGGGAAGAATGCCGTGACCTGCCAGGGCCCGAGCTTCTGGAAATCGGAACCGATCGGGTACTGCGTGGACTCGCCATCCGCTTCCATGTTCTGGAAGCTCTGCGTAATCAGCGCATTCCAGTCGTCGTTGATCTTCCACAGCAGCGAGGCGCGAATGCCGCCGTAGTCGACCGGATTGGATGCGCTGTGTGCGATGCCGTAGTTGTTGCCTACGACGTTGTTCGCCGGGACGCAGAATCCGGAGGTCGTTCCGAGGCCGTTGGGGCACAGGCCGTTGGCGCCCGGTACGATGCCGGCGTAGTAGTTGCCGTGATCGTTGTTGCTGCGCGTGAAGTTGCTGGGCACGTTGTCGATGTAGCCGCCGCGCCTGTCGTCATAGATCACCGCGCGTACGGCCAGTGTGTCCTGCAGCAACGGCAGATTGAGGGTTCCGTTGACGCTCTGGTTCGGGTCGCCGCCGGCTGTCCAGCCATAGGTGCCCTCAAGGTTACCCTCGGTCACGTCGAGTTTCGGCTTGTTGGTGATGTAGCGGATCGCGCCGGCCTGGGCGCCGCCGCCGAACAGCGTGCCTTGAGGACCCTCGAGCACCTCAATACGCTCCATGTCGACCATGTAGACGTCGAGGTTGCGCGCCGGGAACTGCATCGACTGGTCATCCAGATAGACCGCGACGTTCGGGAACGAGGCGAAAGTCGCGGTCGATTGGCCGCCCACTGATCCGGCACTCAGGCCACGCATGTAGATATCGGCCTGCCCGGGGCCGTTGGAACCGAGCTCCACATTTGGCAGGTACTTGATCACGTCATCGAACGTCGTGACGCTCAGCTGCTGCAGCGTGTCGCCCGTGAGTGCCTGAATCGTGATGGGCACGTCCTGGATCGATTCTTCGCGGCGCTCAGCCGTGACGATGACCTCTTCAAGGCTGGTAGACGCCGACGCTTCGGTGTCGCTGGCGGCGTAGGACGCACCGGCGTGCGCGCCAAGCGCCGCCAGGATTGCGCAAGTCACTTTTTGGTTAGTTTTCAAGAGGCTCTCCCTGAGCGCAGTGATAGAGGCGCAACAACAACACTGAAAGACAGCAAAATTTCCTGACGGGCTACGCGGCTTCGTAGAGATGTGTTTAGTGAATTCGTGTTTACTGAATTCGTACCGTTATGCGCGCAGGAATAGCGAGCGAGCCCGCGGTCGTGAGACTTGCGACCTGATCCCGCTACGTCATGCGGCGTTTTTGCAACACGACCCTGTACTCAAGAAAATGTTAGGGGCTAAAAGTTACAAGTGTGTGACATTCCGATTCTGAATCGATTTCGCGAAAGGCTCCTACGTTGGGCCAGGGAAGATCGACCTCCTTGAAGGCATTCGGGATTCCGGTTCTCTGTCACAAGCGGCACGTAACATTGGAATGAGTTATCGGCGCGCATAGCTGTTGGTGGACAGCCTGAAAGGATCGTGTCGAGAGCCTGTGACGGTTGCAAGTAAGGGAGGCAAGAGCGGAGGCGGCGTGCAGGGGACCGAATTAGGCAAGGCATTGATCAACAGCTACCGCGACCTTGAAAGAGACATGGCCACGGCAGCGGTTCGACGCCTGCACGCCATAATTCCGGCCGTTGTTCGGCATTTAAAATCCGCTGCCAAATTGCCGCGCCGCCCGATAGTGCGTAAACGCGGAGAGGACCACAGAAATCGACTATCGGTCAGAACTTCTGGCCGTACTTGATGCCGATCAACCGTGGCTGACCGAGTCCGGCATAGACCGTGTAGGGCGCACAGGTCTGCGGTGTACACTCCGCGTACCGGTACAGCTGGACGGTCTCGTTGAAGAGATTCTTGGCGTAGATCTCGAGGCTATAGGTCTTCTCCTGGATGCCGGTAGACAGATCGAACGTCGTGAAGCCCGGCTGCGAGCCGATCAGGCTGCGCTGCACCAGCCGCAGGTCAGGCCACACGGCGTCCTGATCCACCAGCGTTCCCTCCGCAAAGGCCTCGTAGCCGCCGAGCGGGAAGGTATACCGCGCTGTCATATTGCCCTTGAACGGTGGTGTTACCGGCAGCTGGGTGCCGCTCGGCGCCAGCGGCGACGCGCAGTTGGTAATCGGGTTGCCGCCTGCGTCCACCGTTCCACAGTAATTGGCCGTCAACCTCGCGTCGGTGTAGGCCGCATTCGCGGTCAGCGTCAGATTATGCGTGGCTGCCCATTGGAGCTCAGCTTCTGCACCTTTGCTGCGCGCCTGCGCCGCATTGGCGATGATGGTCACGCTGTTGGGCCCTAGAAAGTCATATTGGAAATTCTTCCAGTCGTCCACATACAGCGCGCCATTGAAGCGTAAAGTCCTGCCGAACCACGCGGTTTTCCAGCCGATTTCGTAATTGGTCAGGAAGTCAGGCTTGTAGGGCGCGGAAACGCCGGCGTTCGCGATCCGGTTGACACCGCCGGGACGGAAGCCGCGGGAAAACGTCGCGTAGAGCAGGCGGTCGTCGTCGATGTGGTAGGTTAGATTGAACTTGGGTGTCGTGCCCTTGCCGCTGCTGGCCGGCTGCACGAGATCCTGACACGGAGCGCCATATAGCGGGGTCTGAACCGAGCAGCTCTGCTGGCCTGGTGTACCGAGGGGGTTGTTGAGGCCGAACCCGTAGAATCCGCCGAGCGTATTGTCGTAATCGAACCAGCGCAGACCCGCCGTGCCGGTGAGTTTCGGCAGAATATCGTAGCTCAACTCACCGAACACGGCCCAGTCGCGATTGACACGCAGCTGATCGGTCAGCCACCAGGTATTGGGCCATCCGGTGACCGATTCGGAGGGAACCGTGCCGTTGCCCGCGTCGAGGCCGTCGCCATTGGAGCCATTGACCTCGTAGCGCTGGAAGATGAAGTTCTGCTGGCGCTGCTGGTAGAGGCCACCGACAAAGCGCAGCGGATCCTTGGCAGGTGTCGAGAAGCGCAGCTCATTGCTGTAGGACTGGTAGTTGTAGCCACCGATGATGTACTGCGAGGGATTGATGGGTTTGCCCGAGGTGTCGTGCCAGATGACACCAGAGCCGTAAAGGGCGTCATAGGCGAGCGAGTAATCGGTATAGTCCGAAGCCGAGGTGTTGTGACGCTTCATGTACGAAGCCGCGTAGGTGACATCGATGTTGCTGATCCTGCCTTCGACGGTGAGTGCCGCATCGACGAAGTCATCCATCGATGGCTCGGGAAGAAAATGGCTGACCTGGTAGGGACCCACCGGCGCGCTCAGCGCCGTATCGGCCGACTCGACGAGTTCTTCGGCGAAAATGCCGTTTGACTCCGTGATCTGGCTTATGAGAACAGGCGTGATTGACCACTGATCATTCAGATCCACCTTCAATGCTGCCCGGCCGCCCCAGGTCTCGACATCGTTGTAGTGATTCTTGGCGAGGCCCGCGTTATTGATAGCGATGGCCGGGCTGCTCGACGTGGCCGGATAGGTCAGGGTGTTGGCCACATTATCGATGTACCCCGAGTCGCGCTCATACCAGCCGACCAGCCGCACGGCGGCGTTTGAGGACACAGGCACGTTGACATAGCCTTCGGCAATTCCACCGAAGGTGCCGTGGGCCACGTCATTGACCTCGACGTCATAGGCAGCACTGAAGTGGCTGGCGTCAGGTTTGTTGGTAATGATGCGGATCGTGCCTGCCTCGGAACTCGCACCGTAGAGCGTACCCTGCGGCCCGGCGAGGGCCTCGACGCGCTGGATGTCATACATGTGCAGATCGATCGCACCGAGAATCGTCGTGATGGGCTGTTCATCCAGATACGTACCGACGCTCGGCAGCGAGGCGGAATGGTTCGGATAGTCGCCGGTCGCGATGCCACGCATGAACACGCGGTCATTTCCAGGGCCCAGCACCTGCACCGAGGTGCTCGGCAGCAATTTCATATAGTCGTTGAAGCTCTCAACATGCTGCTGCTCGAGTTCTTCGGTTCCGAGCACGGTGATGCTGACCGGTACATTCTGCAGATCTTCGACATGCTTCTGGGCGGTTACGATGACCTCCTCCAGAGTGCCAGCCTCCGAAGTTTCCTGCGCGTACGCCGCTGGCATCGCAGTAAGAAGTGTCGCTGGCAAGGGCATGCTCGCCAGTATCGCGCCGGCACGCTTGAGCTTTCGCAGTTTGCTTCTGGTCATGAATTTCCCCTTCAGTCAAGACCTGAGACCAATAAATCCCCGTCGCGAGACAGATTCAGAACTTCGGCACCGTTGGATAGCTCGCCAGCACGGACCCGAGCGCGGCCTTGAGCGGCCCGAGCTGTGCATCGTAGTTACGCCAATGTTCGACGCCGTCGCGGAAAATGGGCTTGCGGACCTGCTCGGAGCTGGCGGTCCTGACCGCGCGCTCGTTTTCATAAAATCGCAGGCACTGCACCTCAAAGGGCAGGCCGCAGTAGCTGAGCAGTCGGCGCACTTCCGTTTCGGTGTTCTCGATCAACGTTTCGTAAATGACTCGATGTACGCGGCCCGGCAACACCGTATCGAAATGGGCCATGAGTTCGACATAGTCGCGATAGTATCGACCCAGTTCATCGAGCGTATAGGAGAAATTCTGACCGCGCGCAAAGTGCTGCTTGAACGCGGAAAAGCAACAGCCGAGCGGATGCCGGCGCGCATCGATGATCTTGGCATTGGGCAGCGCCAGCCGAATGAGTCCTATGTGCGCAAAATTGTTGGGCATCTTATCGATGAAAAACGGTGCTGCGCTTTTGCGGTGAATGCGCGTGCGTTCGAGGTACTGCTCACCCAGCTCGCGGCACTGCTCGGCGCTTAAGTCCACCAGCGCTTCCGGATAGGGGGCTGGGGCATCGCTGCGCACGCGTCCGGTAAGGCCGCGGGCGATCGCCACCATGTCGGGCAATTCCATCGTTCCTTCGACCGCCGAGTGGCTGGCCAGAATCTGCTCGAGCAGCGTCGATCCGCCGCGTGGCAGGCCGACGATGAAGATCGGATCGGGCGCCTGCGCTCCGAAACCCACGCGCTGCGAGAAGAAAGCGCCGTCCAGCAGCGCCTTGGAGCGGCGCACGAGATCGCTCAGCTCGTCGGCATCATAGGAGACCTGAGCGCGGCGCCGCCGATTGCCTTCCGCATAGTGTTCGAACGACGCGGCGTAATCGCCGGTATCCTCGAGCGCCTTGCCGAGCGCAAACTCGAAAAAGCACCGATCCTCGTCCGACAGGTCTGGGCGCGCGAGCTGCGTTCTGATGGCCTCAAGGTCGGCGGCCTCGAAGCGGAAAGTCTTAAGGTTCGCCAAACTCCAATAGGCCTCGCCCATCGCCGGGGCGAGTTCCAGTGTGCGGCGGTAGGCCGCCACGCACTCGGACTGCTTGCCGGCGGTCTTCAGGGCGTGCCCGTAACTGATCCAGACCTTGGGCTGATGCGGGTACTCGGCGAGCAGGCTCGCGTAGATGGCAATCGATTGCTCATATTCGCCGATCGTACCCAGCACCACGGCCTTGAGATTCCGATGACTCGGATTGCGCGGATCCTGCGCGAGCAGCACGTCGACCTCACGCAGCGCCGCGGCCGCCTTGGCCCCTCGATGCAGAATCAGTGCGTAATTTTGCCGGGCCGCCGTGAAGCCCGGTGCCAGCTCCAGCGCGCGCGCGAGCAGCACTTCGGCGTCCCGGTATCGGCCGAGGCGGGCGGCGACTTCTGCAAACATCCGGATCGCGGCCACGTCCGTCGGAAATTGCTTCAGGTGCTTGCGCAATAGCGCCTCTGCCACCGGAATACGGTTTTCACACAGCGCGGCGGCCGGCTGTAGCAGGCGTGGATCGTGCGTAGCCGCCTTGATCTGCCGCGCGTAGGCGGCATCCGCCCCGGCGACATCGCCAATGGCGGTTAGATGATCCGCGAGCGCGCGCCAGGCGTCGGTGAGATTGGGCGCCAGCGCCACCGCGCGCCGCAACGCCGCGAGCGCCGCATCGCCTTGGCCCGCCTGCGCCAGCGCGAGGCCAAGCTCGTACTGCGCGGCGCCCCATCGTGGTTGGTCACGGGAGAGCGCTGTGAGTGCCAGCACCGCTCCGGCGGCGTCATTGCACAAGCGGCGTGCTGCGCCCGCTACGAGCGTCGCCTGCGGATGGTTGGGGCTGACCTTGAGAATCTCTGCGGCTTGCTCCGCCGCGAGCGCTGGCTGGGATTCCAGGAGACGCAGCGCATGCTGAAGCGCCGTTTCCAATGAGCCCACCGGTTCCGTGTTGCTGGCCACCGAGATGTCCCGTCCGGTTGCAGGCATGCCGACCGACGCCAAGCTGCACGGTAATCAGCGCGCGCCGATGCCTATGCGGCGCGCCATACCTTCGTCGCAGCGCCCATCGCCCTCACCGCGCGATCTCGCCGCTATCCGCAGTCCCCTCGTTGTTGCTGTCGAGTATACGCCACGTTGGTGGCTCGCCAAATCGCGATGCAGGCAGCCGCGGAACGTAGGCCCGGTTGCGGGGCTCCGCAGACGGGATGGCGCCCCGGCGGCACAGCCCGCTCTTCTTTCGACCCGCTGATGGCATGAAATGTACACGGTGGTGCATCACCCAGGCGCGAATTGATCACGTAGCTGACCCCGAAGTGGGTCGGCGGACACGTCGGCACGTGCGGGATCCTCAACGGCTGCGTGAATCGGCTCGCGCTCATCCATGAAGCGGTGCACGCATGAGGAGCGGCCGCCCCGCCCCGTACACGAGGCGCTGATAGCCGAGCATTGACCGCCGATCAATAATATCGCGCCCTCTGAGGTTCTGAAACTCGGACATATGTGAGGCCTATGATGCGCCCGATTCCGCCTCTGGTTTTGTCCCTCGCCATCGCATTGTCGGTAGGTGCCGCCGAACCGAGCGCTCCATACCAAGTCCAGGCGCTGGATATCTATCGTCAGGTCATTGCCTTCAAGACGGAAGTCGGACTCCGTCAGGTACCGGTTATGGCGCGCTTTCTGGCTGATAAGTTCCGCGCCGCCGGATTTCCGGAAAAGGACATCCATGTGCTGCCGCTCGGGGAGACGGCCTCGCTGATCGTCCGCTACCGGGGCAACGGGACTGGCGGTAACCCAGTTCTCGCCCTTGCCCATATGGATGTGGTTACGGCCAAGCCCGAAGACTGGCAGCGCGATCCGTTTACGCTCACGGAGGAAGGTGGTTATTTCTTCGGCCGCGGTACCCTTGATGTCAAAGTCGGTGTCGTCTGCATTACCGACGCCTTCCTTCGCCTGAAGGCCGAGGGCTTCGTGCCCACCAGGGACCTGATCCTGGTCTTCAGCGGCGATGAGGAAACGACGCAGGACACCGCCATGGACATCGCGCACAGGCATCGTGACCTTGTCGACGCCGATTACGCCCTGAACAGCGATGCCGGCGGCGGCACGCTCGATGAGGGCGATGGCCATGCCATTATCTATGCATTGCAGAACGCCGAGAAAACCTACGCCAGCTATGAACTGACGGCACATAACCCCGGCGGCCACAGTTCCTTGCCGCGCGCCGACAATGCGATCTATGAACTGGCCGATGCGCTGGAAAAACTGCGGAGCTTCCGGTTTCCGGTGATGTGGAATGATTCGACACGCGAGTTCTTCAAGATCATGGGTCCGCGCACACCCGGCGAGCTCGGCGCCGCCATGAGCCGCTTTGCCGTGAACCCGCAGGACCGCGCCGCCGACGACATTCTAAATGTCAGCCCGAACTACGTGGGCGTCACGCGCACCACCTGTGTGCCGACGCTGCTTCGTGGCGGTCATGCCGACAACGCGCTGCCGCAGTCGGCCACCGTCACGGTGAATTGCCGCATCTTCCCGGGCATCAGCCCCGATAGGATTCAAGCCACGCTGCAGCGCGTTGTGGGACCAAAGGTCGAGATCAAGTTGCCAGTGCCGGTCATTTTCAGCCACGCATCGCCGCTCCGGCCCGATGTCCTAGCGGCAGTTACCAACACCGTCCACACTTTCTATCCGGGTATCCCTATCGTCCCGAAACAGGAGTCGGGTGCCAGTGATGGCGCGGTGTTCCGTTCGGTCGGCATTCCAACCTACGGGGTCAGCGAGGTCTTTATCAAGGACAGCGATGTCTTCGCGCACGGGCTGAACGAGCGTTTGCCGGTCAAGTCGTTTTACGACGGCCTGGAGTTCTGGTATGTACTACTAAAGGAGATTGCCTCACCGAAGCCGCTCGCGGGCTGATCAGCCCGCGCTCGGTCAGCTAGGCGAGGACATACTGTATGTCCTCGACCGCGGTCATGGGCTGCCTCACAGGCCGAATGGGTAGGTATCTGGAAGCCCCTCGAGCTCCGCGGTCTTCAGCGCGCTTACGGCTTCGGTTTCGTCGAACCAGATGTATTCGTCGAACTGATGTGGCAGATCTGCCTGAAAGTAGTGACTTTGGAGCTCGGTCTCCGGCCGGTAGATCACGCCGATGGCTCGCTCGAGCTGCGGCCGCGACAGACCCTCTGCGAGGTTTGGCGCGATTGGGCTCCGCAAGCGCAGCAGAAACCGCGCAATGCCGGCTTCGTGGCACAGCCGCTCATAACTGCCGCGCACGGCCGGACGAACTGCCTTGATTTCCATCGGCCCGTCCCACTGCGATGCCGCCGCGACCGTGCCGGCGTTCGTTCCGAAGCCGATCGAATAAGCCTCGCTGCCAAATTCCTCCCGGCAAAGCCGGCCGATGTTGTATTCCCCGCGTGAAGACATTTCTGTGGCCGCGGAGTCGCCGACGTGCGAATTGTGGGCCCAGACGATGGCCCGGCTCTTGGGCCCATGAAAGTCGAGCAGCGTCTTCAACGTTTCGAACATGTGGCTGTCTCGCAAATTCCAGGAGGCGCGAGACCCGTAGTACATGATCCGGTAATAACGCTCGGCATTTGCAACCAGGCGGGCGTTTTGCACGGCATCCAAAAATCGCTCTCCATCGTGCTCGGCATAGGCTCGCTGTTTCTGCATGAGGTCCGCCAGCATAGAGACAACCTCACGCTCGCACGTCTGGAACTCACTGGTTAATGCCGCCTGGCCGTAAGTCGCAGGGTCCGCCTCCCAAGGCGTTAAGCATCCGTAGCGGTGGCGTGCGACTCGTGCGGCCCGCGGGTCGATGTCATCCAGATAGTTCAAGACCGAGCTGATGGAGTTGAAAAGGCTGTAGAGATCGAGGCCGTGAAATGCCACTCTCTTGTCAGGCTCGATATCGGCATTGTGCGTCCGCAGCCAGTCGACGAAAGCTCGCACGTCCCGGTTGCGCCACATCCACACGGGAAAACGCGCAAATGCCGTCCACTCGGAGGGCGCGTATTCGGCATGCCGAACGTAATGGTCGATGCGCGCAGCATCTGGCCAATCACCCTCGATAGCGACGAATGAGAATCCCTTGCGCTCGATGAGCTCGCGGGAAATACGCGCGCGCATACGATAGAATTCCGAGGTGCCGTGCGATGCTTCGCCGAGCAGAACGATGCGCGCCGCACCGATGCGCCGAAGCAACGGATTGAGGTCGGCGGAGTCGATCGCCTCAAACTTTTCACAGGATGCCGCAATCAAATTCGCCAAAGTCCCCGCCGTGGCTTTGACGGCGGGAGGATGTTTTCGAGCGGCGAAACGATCTGCCTCCGGCTGCCAGCCTTCCTCGCCGACCAATGGCACGAAGCGGACATCGGCAATATCCTCCGTCTTGAATTGGTGCTCTGAGACGCGGATGAGGCGTAAGAGTTCCTGATCCCGCCGATCAATGCCCACAGGAATGACTAACCGGCCGCCGATTTTCAGTTGTGCCTTCAGGGATTCTGGAACGTCGGGGCCGCCGGCTGCGACCACGATCGCGTCGTACGGCGCGTGATCCGTCCAGCCGCGCGTTCCGTCCGCATGCAGCACGTGCACATTCCCATAACCAAGCTCGGCAAGCTTCGTTGCAGACTTCTCCGCGAGCTGGCCGATCCGCTCGACCGTGTAAACGCTCCCGGCGATCTGCGCGAGAACGGCTGCCGCGTAACCCGAACCGGTGCCAACCTCCAGTACCTTCTCACCGCCTTTGAGCGCCAAAGCCTCAATCATCATCGCGACGATGTAGGGTTGAGAGATCGTCTGATCCTCTTCTATGGGCAGCGGCGAATCCTCATACGCAAATTCCCACAGATTCTCGGGCAGGAACGCCTCGCGGGGTACTGATCGCATGGCATCCAGCACCAGCTGCGAACGCACCCCGCGGCCGGCTATCTGGCGATCAATCATAAGATCGCGGAGACGCGCAAAATCGAAGCTGTTCATTTGCTGTGTCGCCATGTTGATTCCTCCGATCAGCGTCCATGCGTTTGCTTTGGCGGAAGCTATCGTTGCTCTTTTCGGGCCCCCTGGGTATTCGGTTTTCCCGTAGTCGGCCCTTAGCTCCCGCGGAGGACAGTTCGCGTTGCCTTATACTTGAACAACAAAATGAGTGAAGCGAAACAGATCATGGAATCAACCAGTTAGGGTCACTCGAGCATGGCCCGAGCGCTCAATCGCACGGGCATCTCATCGACTCATACCATCGCTTTGGCAAGCTTCCCTGTCTCAGGGAAACAATCGCGTTGCATCCGGAATAGAGAAAGGTATCGCACCTCGATATGTCCGTGAGGATCCACCAACTGTCTGCGCTCGATGCCGTCGCGAGCCTGAAGGGCGCCGCGACAGGGCTGAGCAGCGCCGAAGTCGAACGCCGCCTGCACGAATTCGGCCTTAACGAGGTGCAGAAGATGGCTGGCGTGCCTCTGTGGCTGCGGCTCGTGAAGGAATTTATACCTCGGCACGGCGCCTGTCGGAGAGAAGGTCTGGGGGTCATCCTTCCTTTCGCGCTGGGCGTGTCGTTGTTGGAGGAGTTGCGCAAGTGGCTTGTCCGCCGGAGGTTGTGCAGTCATCCGCCGTGCTGGACCGAGGAATGATTTGACGCATTCCTGCGGGGTGCCTCACCGGCGGGGCACAATGGTTCTGAATACGAAGTCCCACAGCGGGGTCGTAACGCCAAAGTTTCCGCCCTGATCGCAGCAATGATGCCTGAGATGATGTTGCGACGTGGCGGTCAATCGCGATGCCAGCATCCTTGGTCGCCGGTGATGAATGGCGTGGTGCAAGATGCCGTACCAGGGAAATCCCGCCATGACTCCGGCCATCAGGCCGCTAGCCGCGTTGATGGAAAACCCCCACCATGCCGGCAGGAAAATCACGCAGCAAAGGATCGTCAGGCTGAGCCATGTCGGCGTGCCGACGAAGGCTCGAGGCGAGACATGGTGGACGGCGTGCATCTCGTACGACACTGGCAGCCGGTGTAGAACGAACGAGTGCGGCAGCCACGGCAATTGCGCACAGCAGCGCGGCATAGACCGTCAGGGATCATCTCAAGGGCCTGAAGAACAGCCCGGCATAGGTGGCAAAGCATCCGCTGCAGCGCGCGGTGGGACCACCGGTCAGGTCGCATTCAGCGACATGGCCGAGGATATTGACGAAGCCTTGTGGCGAGGCATGATGTTCAAGAGAGTCGGCAACAATAAAACGCGGTGCGGATGGCCGCTCTGGCTATTCGCGATCGCGCATTCGAATCTGTAGCTCGTGCCTTCGGTAATCGATGATCAGCGTGTCGAGCAATCCCAATGCGTCCATTCCAATCAGCATTACCGGCTCGCTGGTCAGGTGCCAGTGCTCGAATATATGCATGTCGCCAAAGGTCACATAGTTGTAGCGAATTTCGACGATGTCGCCCTGGTCAGCCTTACCCATAATAAGCGGCGGCGTGTGAGCGGCATCGCCGTCCTGAACATCGGTCGTCACGCCCATAATCTTGTCCGGCCGGCTCTTGAGCTGCGACGATCGCCGTTCCAGTGCCTGGCGCAAAGCCAGATTGCCAATCGTCGCCTCACCGCCGGTGTCGATGATTGCCTTGGTGCGGATGCCGCCCACCGAGGCATCGACAGCCAGCAGGTTGCCTCGTATCAATTGAAAAGGAATCGTACGAAAGCCAACCGCAGCGCGCGCGCTATGCGAAATCGCAATGGTAATCAGGTCGTGACGAAAGTCGATCAGTACGCGTCGGCCCGACATTCCGTCGGTGCCCAGAATGCCGTCGGCGCCTCCGAGCGCATCAGTCACGATCGGGAGCTCGGAAGTGCCCAATGCCAGGTCGCCGACGGTAAAGCTCTCGACACGCACCGTTGGCACTGCGACCGAACCCGTCACACCCCGAAGCATTACCTGCCGCGATTGATTCAGGGGCAGGCCCAGTGCTTCGGCGACATGCGTGTTAATTCCAGAATGGTTGGCGCCCGAATCGAGCACCAGACGGAATGGCCCTTTGTTGTTGATGTACACAGGCGCCCAGATACGCCCAATACGATCTCGCCGGGTTGGCGCAACGAATCGTGGCTCCGCTGCCTTCACGACCACTTCCGTCAGCTCCTCTGACTGCTGATCGGCCGGCGACGAGACTTGCGGCTCGATCGCCGCATCCACACCGTTGCAAGAGAAAACTACGAGCAGCACACCCGCAAAGGATCGGCCGCGGAGCTTATCGATCACTGCTGACACGGGTAAATGATAGTGCCAGGAAGCGGTGTCGACCGGTGTGCCATCCTCAGTTGGCGTAATCAACTGAAATTTATATGAAAATAAAGGCTTGAACGGATTACCCGCAGCATCCGGCGAAGCTTCCGGTATGTGCTCAACAACTTGAATCGCGATATGGGGCTGCCGGACGCGCCGCTGCGTAACGTGCCCTGTTTCATTATCATGCAGGGCGCGTTCAACTTTCTGGCCGCCGCTGTGTTGCAAGCGTAGGTCTGAAGGCAATGTGAGTCCAGCGCAGATCCAAGGACCGTGGCGTGGCCCGTCAGTGATGAACGCCCGAGGCCCTCGGGTTAGGACCCGGTGGCGGGTCGCCAATGGGCGCAGGGATCGGATCGTGTGGTGGCTGGGGTGTTGGCTGCGGCGTTGGCGTTTCCATCTGCTATCTGCATCGGCGGTGACAATGATACCGCAGTGTCGCCCGAGAGCGCCCCAACCCCTGTCAGTCATTTCCACTCTGGAATGTCATCGGCCGCGGCCTCGACCTGCCCGCGGTCGGGCCAATACTCGACGACTACATCTGATCGTTCGGGCTGCAGGGACGCTTGAAGTTTCTCCCCGGCGATTTCTTCAAGGATTCCCTGCCGGGGTCCTACGTGCTGATCGTGGGACACGGCCTCAACGACTGGCATCGCGAAGAAAAGCTGCTGCTATCGACGATGCGCGCCGTAAGAATGTCGACGGGCTGTTGATGAACCTCAATATGCTGAGCAGGCTCGGCTAGCGATTACCTTCCACGCGCTGCTAGGTCTGAGATCCTCCAAAGAGCGACAGTCCGATGAATCCACGCATGATCAATTTTCTTCCGCCGTCGGCCAACCGGAACTTACAGCCATAAATTCGACCGGTGTCCGGATCGAGAATGTCGCCCCGACATACTCGTCGCCCTGCAGCCGCATATTGCGTATCAGAACCAGCCCGATTATCGGTTGATTCCTGCGTTCATCAGTACACCGTGAGCGTCTCTTCGAGGCATCATCGGACGGTGAGCTCGGCTCTATGCGTCCGAAGAACAGCCCTCTCTCCTCGCAGATTCTGATGAGCCCCTGCGGCTTGCCCGTCTTTTCATCGATTGGCTGCCACCAGCCGGTAGGCGACGAGAGGTCAACGGCGCTTGCGGCGCATATGGCGGACAGGCACGCCAGTGCGACGAATATCAGCCGCTGGATCTGGCGTAGAATCGCGATCGTTATTGTGGTCCGCATGAAGTCCAATGCGCGGGTGGATGGCACGGCATGATAAAGCGCATCACTGGTGCGCTGATAGCTGCCGCCTACGGTACGGCTCTGACCATGGCCGCGTCGGCGGTGGTCTTTGGCTCGCCTCCGGTGATGAGGCGGATACCGCCACCGAAGGTCAGATAAGCCCAGAACCAGTTGATCATCGTGGCGACGCGATTGCGCAGCCCGACCAGAAACCCCACGTGCACGAAACCCCACAGCCACCAGGCCGGCGCACCCCAGAGTTTGATGCGGCCAAAATCGGCCACCGCCGCCTTGCGGCCGATGGTCGCGAGACTGCCCCTGTGGCGGTAGACGAATGATTCCGTGGGCGACTGGTCTCGCAGGCGCGCACTGATCGCGCGAGCGACGTAGGCGCCGGCCTGTTTGGCGGCGGGGGCCAACCCGGGCACGGCCTGACCCTTCCACGCCGTGCTCAGCGCGGTGTCGCCGATGACATAGACGTTCGGCAAGCCGCGAACGCTCAAGTCTGCCTGGACCTTGACACGACCGGCACTGTCGGCGTCGGCGCCCAGCCACTTCGCTGCCGGCGATGCGGTAACGCCGGCCGCCCACAATACCGTGCGCGCCGCAATGCGATTGCCACCAACGATGACGCCATGAGCGTCGATGTTCTCGACGCGACTGCCGACCATGACTTCAACCCCCAGTCGCTCGAGTGCGCGCTGCGCGCGCATCGAGAGCCTGACGTCGAAGGTCGGCAGCACGCGCGCCGCGGACTGTACCAGGATGATGCGTGCCGTGGCGGGATCGAAATTGCGGAAGTCCTGTTCCATGCCGAAGCGCGCCAGCTCGGCAATCGCGCCTGCGAGCTCGACGCCGGTCGGACCGCCGCCGACGATCAGGAACGTCAGCAGCTCGCGGCGCTCGTCGCAGTCGTCGGTGGCTTCCGCGTGCTCGAAGGCGGTCAACAGCCGACGGCGAATCTCTGTGGCGTCCTCGATGCGTTTCAGTCCCGGCGCGAACACCTGCCATTCATTCTTGCCGAAGTAGCTGTGCGTGGCGCCCGTGGCGAGAACCAGGTAATCGTAGGGGATCGCGCGCTGTCCCAGTAACACCCGCTGGCGCGCCGGATCGAGGCCCGTCACTTCGCCGAACAGCACCGTGGTGTTGAACGATTCACGAAATATCGGGCGAACTGGGGCCGCAATGTCGCCGGGAGACAGCGCGGCGGTCGCGACCTGGTACAACAGAGGCTGAAACAGATGGTGATTTCCGCGGTCGATCAGCATCACCGCGGCGCGCGTGCGCCGCAGCGCCACGGCGCAGGCGAGGCCGCCGAAGCCGGCGCCGACCACGACCACACGCGGCAGGCCATCGAGAGAGAAAGCGGGCTTGCCCTGGAGCTGTGGGTAGCGCCGATTCAGCAGGGTCTCGGCGGCGGCATCGACCGACGCCGCACCCGCGCCGTGAATCGCCAGCAGTGCCAGCGTCGCGATGAGATACATCTGTTCGGCCGAGGCGCCATGCATCATCGCGGTGCCGGATGCGAACGCGATCAATGCGATCGCGGCATAGCGCGTGCCGACCCCGGCGCACAGCGCGATTGCGCCAAGCCAGGCGACTGCCGGCGGCCACATCGATGCGGTGTTGAGCGGCAGCCACAGCGGCGGTGCGCCGACGGTGGCTGATGCAATCCATGGCGGGCGCAGACATGTCACCAACAATGCGGCGCCGATCCACAGGCGTAGCAGCGACAGATAGATCGGCGTTCCTCGCTGGCACAGCCACGACGTCAGACGCCCAAGCCTGGCCGCCAGCGGCAAGGCACTGTCCCTGAAGCCCCGGCTCAATATTGCATCCAGTGACAGCCGGTCGGCGCCGTGCACGACGTACCAACCGAACAGCACGGCAGTGAACAGCTGGGTATCGAGCGCCAGATAATTGGTCTGTTCGACCACGACCAGGATGAGCATCGCCGACGCGGCCGGCCGTGTCAGTAGTCCCAGCATCAACAATGTTGCGCCGAGAACTTCGATCGTGACGCCGGTGTAGGCAGCCGCTACCGGATTCATCCATGTGACCGGATACTCGTTGGCGGCGAGATACAGTGCCGTCGACCAGTTCGTCAACTTGACCGCTCCGGAGGCGAAGAACGAGCGTGCCAGCACGAAGCGGATCACTACATCGGCCAGTGGCCAGCCGAAGATTCGGATTAGGCGAAACAGTTCGGCATGCGCTTCCACCAGGCGTGTCAGCCATGGCGTTACCTGCGCCGGATCGCGTGCCGTCCTCGAATCGGGTGCGTTCGGTGGCATCAGCGTGTGTTCCTTCAGGTATTCGGGCCAGTGTCCGCGCAACGCCGCCGCCGGACTCATGAGCGCCTCAGCCTCCGGTCTCGAATCCCGGGTAGAGCGTCATGCCACCGTCGACGAACAAACCGATGCCGTGTACGTAGTCGGCGTAGTCGGAGGCGAGCCAGACCGCTGCGCGACCGATCTCCTCGGCCTCGCCGATACGCTTGTAGGGGAAGTGCACCGGGGTCTGCATGAATGTACCCTCCGTCAACGGGCAATATCGGCTGTGTACCGCGGCATCAGCAGCCTCGCGACCAGGCCCGTCCAGCCGGTCTGATGCGAGGCGCCGACGCCGCGGCCATTGTCGCCATCGAAATACTCGTAAAACAGCAAGTGATCACGAAAGTGCGGATCCTGCTGCGCACGGGGATGTTGCGCATGGACGGGCCGCAGGCCGCGCTCACCGCGCAGGAATATCCGCGTCAGCCGGCGCGCGAGCTCGTTGGCGACTTCCTGGATGGTGACGAGGCGGCCGGATCCGGTCGGGCATTCGATCTTGAAGTCGTCGCCATAATAATGATGAAACTTCTGCAGCGACTCGATGATCAGGAAATTGACCGGAAACCAGATCGGTCCGCGCCAGTTGGAATTGCCGCCAAACAACCCACTATCCGATTCGGCGGGCTGGTAGCGCACCGAAAGTTCCATGCCCTCATGCCGGTAGATGTACGGCGCTTCGGCGTGCGCGCGCGAAAGCGCGCGTATACCGTAAGGGGATAGAAATTCGCTCTCGTCGAGCATGCGCTTCAGAATGCGTTTCATCCTGTGGCCGCGCAGCAATGACAGCAGTCGCCGATGACCGCGGCCTTCCTCGTTCCAATGCGACACCAGGGCGGCGAGATCCGGGCGGTAGTTCAGAAACCATTCGAGGCGGCGTTTGAAGTCCGGCACGCGATCGAGCAGCTCCGGCTCCAGCGTCTCGACGGCGAACAATGGAATCAACCCCACCATCGAGCGCAGCTTGAGCGGCTGCATGCCGCCGTCGGGCAGATGCAGTACGTCGTAGTAGAACTGGTCCTGCTGGTCCCACAGGCCGACGCCGTCGCTGCTGCCGTCATCCCCGCCGATGTGGTTCATCGCCTCGGCGACGTGCAGGAAGTGCTCCAGGAACTTGGTCGCGATGTCCTCATAGACCCGATTGTTCTGCGCCAGTTCGAGCGCAATGCGCATCAGGTTCAAGGCATACATGGCCATCCAGCTGGTGCCGTCGGATTGATCGATGTGGCCGCCGGTGGGCAACTCCCGACTGCGATCGAATACACCGATGTTGTCCAGGCCGAGAAATCCGCCCTGGAAGACGTTGCGGCCCTCGGTATCCTTGCGATTGACCCACCAGGTGAAATTCAGCATCAGCTTGTGAAACACGCGCTCGAGGAATTCCAGATCACCGCGGTCGCCGCGCTGCTTGCGGTCGATTTGAAACACACGCCAGGTCGCCCAGGCGTGCACCGGCGGATTCACATCTCCGAACGCCCATTCGTACGCCGGAATCTGTCCGTTGGGGTGCATGTACCATTCGCGTGTGAGCAGCAGCAGCTGCTCCTTGGCGAATTCCGCGTCCAGATCCGCAAGCGGAATGCAGTGAAAGGCCAGATCCCAGGCCGCGTACCAGGGATACTCCCACTTGTCCGGCATCGAGACGATGTCGGCGTTGTTGAGATGCATCCATCCACGATTGCGCCCATGCCGGCGCTCCCGCGGCGGCGGCGGCTGGGTGGGATCGCCGCGCAGCCATTGCGGGATATCGAAGTAGAAGAATTGCTTGCTCCAGATCATGCCGGCGTAGGCCTGACGCTGTACGGCGCGGGCGTCCTCGCCACCCATGCCCTGCTGCAGATGCTCATAAAACTGATCGGCCTCCCGAATGCGGGCGGCAAAGGTAGCGTCGAAATTCTCAAAGGCGTCGACCGGGCCGCGATCACCGGACGCCGCGGGTCGCCGGCACAGCCGCAGTCGTAGCTGTACGCGGCCGCCGGCCGGCACCTGCCGCTGGTACCAGATTGCGGCCTTGGTGCCTTCGGCGCGCGGATTGACGGCGTCCTCGCGGCCGTTCACGACACGCTCGTGGAAAGCGTCCTTCCAATAGCCGCGGCGTGTGGTGTCGTTCCAGAGCCGCGCCTGATTGGAGTCGTTGTCGCAGAACAGCTGCGCGGTGGGCGCATCGTCCCATTGCAGTCGATAGATTCCCAGCTCGGGGTGGCGCGCTTCGATGAAGTCGGGTGATTCGAGTTTGACGCTGGGCTTCGGCGCGTTCTCGGTCCAGCTCCAGGTATTGCGGAACCAGAGCTGCGGCAGGATATGAATGCAAGCGATATCGGCACCGCGATTGTCCGCAGTTATGCGCATCAGTACATCGTCCGGCGCCGCCTGCGCATACTCGACGGTGACGTCAAAGTAGCGGTCGTCGTCGAACACGCCGGTGTCGATCAGTTCGTATTCCGGCGCACCGATGCCGCGCCGTCGATTCTCATCCCCGAGCCGGGCGTAAGGAAACTCGGCCTGCGGGTACTTGTACAGCATCTTGAGATATGAATGGCTGGGAGTCGCATCGAGGTAGTAGTAGAGTTCCTTGACGTCCTCGCCGTGATTGCCTTCACCGTTCGTCAGGCCGAACATTCGCTCCTTTAGGATCGGATCACGCTGGTTCCACAACGCGAGGCCGAGACACAAGAACTGCCGCGCATCGGAGAATCCCGCCAGCCCGTCTTCGCCCCAACGGTAGGCGCGACTGCGCGCATGGTCGTGCGGAAAGTAATCCCAGGCAGTGCCATGAGCGCTGTAGTCTTCACGCACAGTGCCCCATTGCCGCTCCGACAGATAGGGACCCCACTTCTTCCAGCCTTCGCCCGGCGGAAGGCTGCTATGGAGTCGTTGCTGCTCGGCGCCCTGGCTGCTCACGTCGACTCTCCGACCGCCGGTGTCCGGTTTGGCCGGCGGTTTGCCTCGGCACCGGTGATCGAATACCAGGCGCGCAGTGTCTCCGCGACACTCCAGGCCTGCGCAACGCAGCCTCGCGGCGCGTACGGTGCGTCGCCATCGAAGATCTCGCTGATCGTGCCCAGGCACGCCTCTCCCAGGTGCGGCGCCAGGCCCGCCAGCTGCGCATGTGCCTGCGCGGCATCGGCATAGACACGATAGTGTGCGAGCACGAACGGACCGAGCAGCCAGCTCCAGACTGTGCCCTGGTGATAGACCGCGTCACGCTCGCGTGGACCGCCCGCGTAGGTGCCCGCGTAATCGGCATGCCGCGGCGACAGGCTGCGTAGGCCCACTGGCGTGAGCAGCTCACGGCTGCAGGCATTCACCACCGCGCGCGCGCGCCGCGCATCGAGCAGCCCGGACGTCAGCGATACCGCGAATATCTGATTGGGACGCAAGCTCGAGTCCACGCGGCGGCCGCGCGCATCGAGTTCGCCGTCAGGTCCGTCGATCACATCGTAGAGATAGCCGGCGTCTTCGGACCAAAACGAGCGGATGAAGGACTCACGCACCCGTTGGGCCTCGCCGGCATAGGCCTCGGCGGCCGGAGGTTGCCCGAGTGTCCGAGCCCACGCCGCCATACGCTCGAGTGCAAAGTGCCACAGCGCATTGATTTCCACCGCTTTACCAATCCGCGGGGTCACCACCCAGTCGCCGAATTTCGCGTCCATCCAGGTCAGCTGGACATTGGCCACGCCGGCGCGCAACAACCCATCGGCTGGGTCGACCCGAATTCCATAGCGCGTACCGCGCTGATGCCAATCGATGATGTCCCGCAATGTGGGATACAGATCTCGCAGCAGCGCGCGATCCGCGGTCGCCTGCAGATACGCATCGATGGCATGGAAGTACCACAGCGTCGCGTCCACAGTGTTGTACTCGGGCGGCTCGCCGCCGTCCGGAAATCGATTCGGCAACGTGCCCTCGCTCACATGGATCGCGAATGTGCGCAATATCGAGGCCGCGTCGGCCGCGCGGCCCGTGGTCAGCGTCAAGCCCGGCAGCGCGATCATGGTGTCGCGACCCCAGTCGCCGAACCACGGATATCCCGCGATGACCGTCGTGCCGCCGCCTGGCGCTGCCCCATCACCGCGTGCCACGATGAACTGGTCCGCCGCCAGCGTCAGCTGCTGGATCCACTCGGGAGCTTCGCTGGGAGTAGCGCGTAGCAGCGCGCGGCGCCGCGCCGCTTCACGGCTCAGAGCGCCCTTGGCAGGCTCGGCGACGCCCGGCTGCGCGCTGGCGGTGAGTGTGACGCTCTGGCCGGCGGCGAGTCTGGTGCGAAACACGCCCGGCTTGTAGAGATCCTCGTTGGCATCCAGGCCGCGCTGCGCCTCCGCGCGATGTCGAAATCCCCAATACCAATCGGTACCGGCGACCACCTCGCCGCGATCAATAGAAAGAGAGTAGGGGCGCGCTCCAGGATAGGCGCTGATCAGCAAGCCGCGCTCTTCGAGCGCGACGTCGAGCTGCCACCCGCCGCTCGCATGCGAATGATAGTCGCGATAGGTGCACAGCGGCAGGAGCTCGAGTTCCACCGATTGCGTCGCGGCGAGCACAGTGAAACACAAGTAGGTAGTGTTGCTGCCGCGACCCATCCAGATGCGCTGCTGCAGCAATGCGTCACTGAACGCATAGGTCCATGTCGGCGTCCCCAGTTCGATGCTGAACGCACTCAGGTGCTCGAAGCCGCGCGGTGTGAGCGTGCCATCGGCGAATTCATTGCAACCCAGTGCCCATTCGACGCCCCCATAGCGCACTGTGGCGTCGACTTTGGAGAGCATCAGCACACGCTCGAGCGGTGGCCGCAATGTTGCAACCAGCAGGCCGTGGTAGCGTCGGGTGTTGGCTTGCGCTACGGTTCCGCAGGCAAAGCCGCCGAGGCCGTTGGTCACCAGCCATTCCCTTTCCAGAGCATTGCTCGCTTGAGTGAAATCGGCGCGCCCGAGATCCATGATAGCGGTCGGTGCGGATCCGACCGAATTGACGGCACCCGACATGTCGGTGCGCTTTTCCCGGTTGTGGTTCACGGTCCTTCCCATCAGAGGTCGTGCGGTGTCGGTAGAGTTCTGCGCCGCGATGTGCGGCCCATTGGTATATTCGCTCGCGCGCGCCAGAAGTTACGCCGCGAGGCCCCTCGGACGATCAGGATACCTTCGCGGCTTCAGTCCCGAATTGTCGACGGTGTTCGCGCAACCTCGGCCACAAACAGATCGGGGGCAAGGGCGCCGGAGCCTGGCACGGTGCGATAACCCTGAAAGTCGGTCACGCCGGCGGCGATCAGCACCTCCTCGTCGATGCAGTGCCGGCCGGTGAACTCACGGCTGCTGCTGGTCAGGATCGCGTAGGCGGCGTCGGCGACGATCTCCGGCTTGCGGCTGCGACTGATTGCCGGTTCGCCGCCGAGCAGGTTGCGGACAGCTGCGGTGGCGATAATGGTTCGGGGCCACAGCGTATTGAAAGCGATACCGTCGGCGCGGAATTCCTCAGCCATCGCCATCGCGTAAATGCTCATCGAGTATTTGGACAGCGCATACGCCGGATAGGGCGCGAACCAGGCGGGAACCAGATTCAATGGTGGCGACAGCATCAGTACGTGTGGGTTTGCCGCGCGCCGCAGATGCGGAATGCAGGCCCGCGACACCATGAACGTGCCGCGACTATTGATCTGATGCATCAGATCGTAGCGCTTGGCGTCGGTCTGCAGGGTCGGCGTGAGGCTGATGGCACTGGCGTTGTTGACGCAGACATCGACGCCGCCAAATGCCTCGACAGTTCTGGCCACCGCCGCTTCGATCTGTTGCTCGAAACGAATGTCGCACTCGAGCGCCAACGCCCGACCGCCAGCCTGGCGTACCTGTTCGGCCGCCGTGTGAATAGTCCCCGGCAGCTTTGGGTGCGGTGTGCTGGTCTTGGCGGCGATGGCAATGTTGGCGCCATCCCTGGCCGCACGCAGCGCAATCGCCAGTCCGATGCCGCGCGAGGCTCCGGAGATGAAAAGAGTCTTGCCCGATAACCTCGTCATGGTCGGCTCCCTTTGATGGCTGGCGGCCAGTGACAGGATGTCAGCGCAGCGGTGTACGCGCTAGCATCAGCGGCAGGGGCCGGTGCGCAGCGATGCGATATGCCGTTCGCGGCGAAGGTTGGGGCAATGAACACATCGAAACATGTGCGGATCGAAATGACTTCCGGGCTGCTGGCGATAACGCTGGCACGGCCGGAGAAGAAAAACGCGCTCACGACGCAGATGTACGAGGCGCTGGTGGAGGCCTTCGAGCTTGCGAGCGCCGAGCCGTCCGTACACGTCGTGCTGGTGGATGCCGACGGCGGTGATTTCTGTGCCGGCAATGACATCGCTGATTTTGTTGCCATGGCACGGTCGGGACAAGCGTTCGACAGCTCTGATGTATTCCGCTTTCTGCGTGTGCTTGCGGCATTTGACAAGCCGGTGGTCGCGGCGGTCCGGGGCCGCGCGGTGGGCATCGGCACCACGATGCTGCTGCACTGCGATCTGGTGTATGTCGCCGAGGACGCCAGGTTGTCGACGCCCTTTGTCGATCTGGCGCTGGTGCCGGAGGCCGCTTCCAGTCTGTTGTTGCCGGCGCGCATCGGTCACGTGCGGGCCTTCGCGCTATTCGCTCTCGGTGAAACACTCGACGGCCGTGCGGCAGTCCACTGCGGCCTGGCCAATGCCGCGCTGCCTGCCGGGCAAGTCACGCCACGCGCACGCGCCGCGGCGCTCACATTGGCCGGCAAGCCGACGCAGTCGGTACAGGCGACAAAAAAGCTGATGCGCGAGCACGGGCGGATGTTGGCGGTAATCGAGTCGGAAGGCCGGGTATTCGCCGATCGGCTGATGAGCCCTGAAGCGCGAACTGCATTTCAAGCTTTCATGACACGGCGGGGACCCGGCTCCAGCCGCTAGAGCGGTAACGGGAACACTAGCGCAATGCCGTCAGCCATCTTCGCGGGCGTCGAAATGGGGGGTACCAAGTGCGTTTGCATAGTGGGTACCGGGCCCAACGACATCCGCGCAGAGGAGGTTCTGCCTACGCGCGATCCCGCAGCCACGCTCGGCGCGATTGCGGCGGTGCTGGAGCGCTGGAGTGCAAGCCTCGGTAAGCTCGAGGCGATCGGCGTGGCTTCGTTCGGCCCGCTTGATTTGCGCCGCGATTCGCGCACTTTTGGGCGCATCGGCACCACACCGAAAGAGGGCTGGACAGGCGTGGAGCTGGCGGGGTTCTTCACCAAGCGGTTCGAGGTGCCGGTCGGCTTCACCACTGATGTGATCGGGGCGGCGTTGGCGGAAGGGCGCTGGGGCGGCGCACGGGGACTGACCGACTATGCCTATATAACCGTGGGAACCGGTGTCGGTGTCGGGATGGTGGTTGCCGGCAAGCCCGTCCTAGGTTGCCATCACCCAGAGCTGGGCCACGTTCGAGTGGTGCGCTCCGCGGGCGATGATTGGCCGGGCAGTTGCCGGTTTCACGGCGACTGCGTCGAGGGCCTCGCCTCCGGTCCCGCGATCGAGGCTCGCAGCGGCGCTTCGGCGGTGAATCTGCCCGAGGATAGCCCGATCTGGGCTACGGTTGCCCATGCGCTCGGCCAGCTCGCGCACATTCTGGTGCTGTCGGTTGCGCCGCAGCGAATCCTGATCGGCGGCGGCGTGCTCAGCGCCCAGCCTCATCTTTTTCCTCGCATCCGCACCTGTCTCGCGACCAGTCTGCACGGTTACCTCGACATCCCTGAGGTGACATCTGCGCTTGATCGCTACATTGGGCCGCCCGGCCTCGACACGCGCGCAGGGCCTCTCGGGGCACTCGCGATGGCCGTGGACACCGCCGCCGAGCGTACCGCCGCCGGGCAGCCAGGCGGCGGTTAAACCGGCGCGTTACGTCTGATCTGGTCGCTCCCGACGGTCAGACAGGTTAACCTGAATTCATGGCAGGCCCACCGCGCCCACAGCGCAGCAATAGTCCGGCCGGAGGCGTGACGGGCCGCAATTTGTCCGGGACCGAGCCTGAGCGCTCCTCGGTTTCCGGTGCCGCCACCTCGGGGCTGCTTTGCATGGCGATCGTCGGTGGCGCCGTGCTGGCCTTGCTGGCCGCGGCGAGCCATGCCGCGCACTGAGGCCGCAGCCCCGAACAGTGCAGAGGCTTCCCGGGCGAAGCCGAAGCGCGAGCACGAATCACTGCTGCGCTGGCTGCTCAGCGACGCCTATCCGCTGTGGGCGGCGTGGGGCGAACTAATATATGAGAGCCGGTGTTGTAGGTTTACGGGGAGATCGGCGCATGCTGGGGCAACGGATCTGGCTGGGCGTATTAGTGGCAGGAGTCTTGACGGCACGATCGGCCGGCGGCGCCGAGTCGATCCAGGCCGCGCTGCAGTTTAGTCCGTTGCCGACCTCGCCGCGTCTCAGGGTGTTCGGAGCTGCGCGAGCGCCACTGGGACGCCGCGTCGCCGGCGCCAGGCTGGACGGCGCACTGGCGGAGATCTCGCAGCGCTATGCGACCATTTCCGCCGCTCATCCGCTGGCCGATCTGCACGCGATCAATCCGGCGGCGCGGTTCCGGCTATCCGCACCGCTCGCGGTTCCCGAGGTGCTGATCGACACCGTCACCACCGGCGATACGCAGGCACTCAAAAGCGCGCTGCAGAATCTCGGCTTGCGGGACGTCGCCGCGTTCGCCAACGACGTGGGCGGCTGGCTGCCGGTGGATCAGATCGCCGAGGCCGCCAGCCTCACCGAGCTGCGCTTCGCTCGAGCCTCAATGCCGAGAACCCGCGCCGGCCCGGTGGCCACGCAGGGCGACTTCGCGCAACGCAGCGCGGACATTCGTGCGAGCTATCCGAGCTTGACCGGAGCGGGCATCACCGTCGGCGTGCTGTCCGACAGCTTCGACTGCTACCAGATCTACGCCAGTGACGGCGTGCCGGCCTCGGGTTCCAACGGCTACGCGTCGAACGGCTTTACCGCAACCTACGCTACGGATCGGTCGACAGGCGCCCTGCCGGCAGGGGTTACGGTACTCGAGGAGGCGTCGTGCATGAGCTATGGCGAGCCCGTGCGACTGCCGTTCAGCGATGAAGGGCGTGCACTGCTGCAGATCGTTCACGCGGTGGCGCCGGGCGCCAGGCTGGCGTTCTACACGGCGGAGAACAGCGAGGCCGACTTCGCCAGCGGCATCGTCAAGCTGGCGCAAGCCGGCGCCAGGATCATCGACGACGATGTCGGCTATCCGGACGAGCCCTTCTTTCAGGACGGCGTGGTCGCGCAGGCGATTGATCAAGTGTCGGCCTCGGGCGTTGCCTACTTCTCCTCGGCCGGCAACGACGGCCGCATATCCTATGAAAACACCGCTCCTGCGTTCCCCGTAACTTCGGCCAGCGGCCTCAATGCCGGGGAGCAGCTGCTCAATTTCGACACCTCGGGAGCAACCACCGCGACGTCCCTGCCGTTGACGATTCCCGCGTTGTTCCCGGGAGAATACGTGACTCTGATCGTCGAATGGGATCAGCCCTTCGTGACCGGCGCTCCGGACAGCGGCGGCGCTACCAGCTCGCTCGATCTGTGCGTGATGGGCGCTCCCGGCGCCGATTGGATCAACTTCGCACCGGCCGCCGCCGCCGTCAACTGCACCGGTCCGAACGCGACCGGCGCGGATCCGGTGCAGCTTCTGGTCATTGGCAATCCGGCCGACGCGACGGCATCGACGCCCGTCGAATCCTTGAGTATCTCGATCGGTCTCGCGAACGGTAGCGGCGCGCCCGGGAGGATCAAATTCGCACTCGACGGGGACGGTGCCGCCGTAACGATCGACGCTTTCGCGACCAACAGCCCGACCATCCAAGGTCATCCGAGCGCTGCGGGCGCGATGGCGGTCGGGGCGGCGTTCTTCTTCCGAACACCACAATGCGGCACGGCCCCCGCAATACTCGAGCAGTTCTCATCGGCGGGCGGCGATCCGATCCTGTTCGATGTATCGGGAGTCCGCCTGGCCACGCCGCAGCTGCGCCAGAAGCCGGAGTTCGTCGGACCCGACGGCGTGAACGATACCTTTCTAGGATTTTCGTTGAAAGTCTACGGCCTTCCAAGCAACACGCTCGATACCACGGTCGCCGGATGTCAGAACGATGCCTCGTACCCGAATTTCTTCGGCACTTCGGCGGCGGCGCCACATGCCGCCGCTGCCGCTGCCTTGATGTGGCAGGCCAACCCGGCGGTGACCGCGGCCCAGATCGATGCCGCCCTGCAGGACAGTGCCCTGGTGATGGGCGGTGCCCTGAACAATGACAGCGGCTATGGCTTCATACAGGCGGATGCCGCCCTCGCGCTGCTGCCGCCGGCGCCACCTTCCATATCGGTGAGCCCGACTTCGGTGACAATCGGCAGCTCCGCGACCCTCACCTGGTCGTCGATCAACACCACCGGTTGCAGCGCTTCGGGCAGCTGGACTGGCGTGCAGTCCACGAGCGGCAGCCAGAGCATCACACCGACCTCGACGGGTGCCAATACTTATACCCTCACGTGCGCCGGGCCGGGCGGGACCAACACCAACTCGGTGGTGCTGACGGCAAACGCGAACAGCAGTGGTTCCGGCGGGGGCGGCGGGAGTCTCGATGAGATCTCCCTGCTGGCGTTATGCGGCGCACTGCTGCTGCGCCGACGCCCGGTGGCCGGGCCATCCCGGCCCGCGGTTCACTAGTGCTTACGGCACCGGCCGCTATGATGCCTGTGGACAGCAACGACGTGGCTGCGCTCCAGCCGGCGCTCAAGGTCAGACTGATCGGAAAATCCAACGGCGTAGGCCTGTCGCGCGACTTCGAGCTGCTTGCCGCCGCGCTGGGTGCCTGCGGCTGCGAGCTCACGCAGCACGTGTGCGAGCGGCGCGATCGCAAGCGTCGCCGTTCGTTGCTGACGCGGCTCGCCATGCGAATCGGCAGGTGGCGCGGCGCCGGCCCGCAGCCGCTGTTCGATGTCAACATCATGCTCGAGCACATCTGGCCGCAGTTTGTGCAGCAAGCCCGATGCAACGTGCTCGTGCCCAACCCCGAATGGTTCGATAGCCGCGACGTCGCCATGCTGAGCATCGCCGATCGTGTCTGGGCTAAGACCGAGTTGGCCGAAGAACTGTTCGTCGCGCGCGGCGCCCGCTCCTTCCGGATTGGTTTCGATAGCGATGACCGCTTCCAGCCCGGAGTGGTGCGGCTGCCGCACTTCCTGCACCTGGCCGGCCGCAGTCCGCTCAAAGGCACCCAACGCCTGCTGATGCTGTGGCAGCGACACCCGGAATGGCCGCGGCTCACGGTGGTTCAGGATACGCCGGCCGGCACTGCCAGCCGCCAAGCCGCAGCCGCAAACATCGTCCATGAACGTGGTTTTCTGGGCGATCGGGACTTGCGCGCGCTGCAGAATACGCATCGCTTTCACCTCTGTCTTTCCGAGGCCGAGGGTTGGGGTCACTACATCGCCGAGGCCATGAGCGTCGGTGCGGTGACGTTCACCTGCGATGCGCCGCCGATGAACGAGCTGGTCGGCGCCGAGCGCGGCGTGCTGGTCGGCGTGCGCCTCGGCGAGCGACACAATCTGGCACGGATCGCGCGTTTCGACGATGCCGCGCTGGAAGCAGCGGTCGAGCGGTCGCTGGCGCTGAGCGCGGTGCAGCTCGACGCGATCGGCGCCGCCGCGCGACACTGGTTTCTCGTCAACAAGCGGGGCTTCGTGGAGCGCGTACGAAGCGCCGTCGCCGACATCGGCCGCGCTGCGCGCGGCGGCGTGCGGCGTGGATGACCGTTGAACCCAAGGCCGCTAGTGGTGCGTTTCGGTGCCTTGGGCGACATGGTGATGCTCACGGTCGCCATTCGCCATCTGCATGCGCGCCTCGGCCAGCCGGTGGACGTTCTGGCTGCCGCCAGCTGGACCCGGCCCTTGCTGCACGGACAACCGGGCGTCGGCGACATCTTTCTGCTCGCCAGCCGCAAGCCTCCCTACTGGCTGAGCCCGGATCAACAGCGATTGGTACGCGGCCTGCGCGCGCGCGGCGCCGGACCCACGTGGCTATTCGATCACGACAATCGGAAAGTCTGCCGGTTGCTGCTACGCGCCGGCTGGACGCCGGAATTCTGGTGTCATCACGAGGATCTGCCGGGGCTGCAGCGCTCGCACTTCTGTGATCGATGGTTGCGCTTCGCCTATCGCAATCCTGCTGTGCTCGGCGGTGGCGATCTGCCGCTGCAGGCCGCCGATGCCTTCGGCGAGCTAGTCGTGACCAGCGAGCAGCGGGCAGAGGTGGAGGCGTGGTCGCAAGCACGTCCATGGGCAGGCCTGCCATTGATCCTGATTCAAGCCGGCAACAAGCGCACCATGCGTTTCGGCTTGCGCCGCCGCCGCAGTAATTCCAAATACTGGCCGGAAAAGAATTGGGCTGATGTGATGCGCGGTCTACGGGCGCAACATCCAGATCACGCGATTCTGATGCTCGGCGTGCCGCAGGAGTCGGGCCTCAATCAGCACATCCTTCGACTTGCTGGAATTAGGAACGCGTACAACGTCGTGCATGAATTATCAATATCAAGGCTCCTCGGCCTGGCCGGGCGCGCCACGGGTATGGTTTCGGTGGATACGGGTCCGGCGCATCTGGCGGCGGCGGTGGGCTGTACGGTGATCGACATCTTTGGCAAGACCGAGCCGTACATGTACGCGCCGCGGGGAAGGACGGCCGTGGTCGAGTGCGTGGTCGGAGAACACGAAGGGGAGCGCTCGATGCTGTACATTAAGCCGGAGCAGGTCCTGGCCGCGTGGCAGGGGGCGGTGCGCGCCGGCCCATATCGCGAGTGAGTTACCGATGTCGTCACCGCCCATGCTTCCCATCAGCCTGATCGTCATTACTCGTAATGAAGCGGCCAATATCGCGCGCTGTCTCGACAGCGTGGGCTTTGCCGCCGAAAAGATCGTGGTGGACTGCGGCAGCGACGACGACACCAGAGCCATCGCGGCGGCTCACGGGGCCCGAGTCGTCGATCAGCCGTGGCTGGGGTTCGGTGCGCAGCGCAATTTCGCGAGCGGCCTGGCCAGCCATGAGTGGATTCTGTCGCTCGATGCCGACGAGGCGCTGACGCCGGAGCTGACACGCGCCCTGGAACTGGGACTGCCGCAGTTGCTGGCATCGAACGCGGCGGCCGGTGTGCTGTTCCGCACCGCCTGGTTCATGGGCAAACCGCTCCACTGGTACCGATTCATGGTGCGCGAGAGGAAGCCGCGGATCTACCACCGCCAGCGCGCGCGATGGAGTGAAGCTCGCGTGCATGAGTCCTTGCAGTACAGCGGCGAAGAAGTCGCGTTCGAGCCGCCATTCATGCATTACCTAAATCCCACTCTGGTGCATCTGCAACTGAAGTATCTACGGTATGCGGAACTCAAAGCGCTGGACTGGCGCGAACGCAGGCGCGGTACCAGACCCTACGAATGGCCGTTCGTATTCATCCTGACCTTCGTCAAGGACTATCTGTTTCGGCTGGCGGTACTGGACGGGTGGCGCGGCTGGGTCGCGGCCTATATGGCGGCGCACTACGCGGTATACAAGCGTATGCGCCATTACGAGATGTGGTATTTCGAACGTTCCATAGCGCTGGCCGACGACGAATTGCGTGCGCATAAATTATAGCGCCAGGGGAGCTCGGCGCCGCCGGCGTGCTGATATCAAGCACGGGGAGGGAAGGAATGCTGGCACAGTTCGTTCCGTTCGCGGCGATCGCCCTTTGGATCGTGCATTTTGCGCTTGCCCTCGGCGTCACCCTCCACGTGCTCGCACACAACCGCAATCCCGGCTCGGCCGTCTCGTGGATCGGCCTCGCCTGGCTGTCGCCGGTCGTCGGCAGCGTGCTGTACGTGCTGCTGGGCATCAACCGCGTAAAGCGGCGCGCCCGGAGCCTGAGTGTCGCTCCACCTGACGACTCGGTGGTCGAGGCGACGCCGGGACCCCCGGGTTGCGAGCGGCTGGCTGCCCTCGAATTGGCGGCTCGCCGCATCAGCCGACGCAACGTCGAACCGGGTAACGCCATTCTCATGCTGGCCAACGGTGACGCCGCATACCCGCGGATGATTGCCGCTATCGACGGCGCCGCAGCGAGTGTCGCTCTTTCGACTTATATCTTTCGCGCCGATCATGTGGGCAATGATTTCATCGCAGCCTTGGTCGGCGCGAGACGGCGCGGCGTCGAAATACGCGTGCTGATAGACGGCTATGGGGGCGGCTATCTGCGATCGGCTGCGTACCGAAAGCTGCGCCGCGCGGGAGTTCCGGTCGCCCGATTCATGCACTCGGCACTGCCCTGGCGTATGCCATTTCTCAATCTGCGCACGCACCGCAAAATCCTCAGCGTCGATGGCCGCATCGCCTTCACCGGTGGATTGAATATCGGCTCCGAGAATGTCGTCGCCCGCGATCCTCGTCACGCGGTGCTCGACACTCACTTCCGGTTCGACGGGCCCATCGTCGCGCAGCTGTGTGAGGCATTTGCGGGACAGTGGTACTTCACCACCGGTGAAACGCTGGCGGGCCCAGTGTGGTTCCCCAAGCTCGCGCCGGTCGGTGATTGTCTGGTGCGCGCCGTCACCTCGGGTCCCGATCAGGATCTCGAGAAGATCGAGATGCTGGTGCTCGAAGCTATCGCCTGCGCGCGCTCGTCGATCCAGATCATGACTCCGTATTTTCTTCCGGACGATCGCATCATCACCGCCTTGGCGCTGGCGGCGATGCGCAGTGTCGTGGTCGATATCGTGTTGCCGGAACACAGTAACCACCCGACGGTCGATTGGGCGATGCGCGCACACATCGGGCCACTGTTGGCGGCCGGCTGCCGCGTCTGGACTCACTCGCCGCCGTTCGATCACTCGAAGCTGCTGGCGGTGGACAATATCTGGTGCTTTGTAGGCAGCGCGAACTGGGATATGCGCAGCTTCAGACTGAATTTCGAGATCGACCTTGAAGTCTACCACTCGGTCATCGTCGAGCAGGTGAGCGCAAAGATTGCCGCCAACCAGACCACCCGTGTCACGGCCGCCGACCTCGACCGGCGCACCCTGCCGACGCGGCTGCGCGATAACGCCGCACACCTGATGCTGCCGTACCTGTGAGTACAGCGGCGCGGAGTGCTACTTCTGCGACTCGAGCGCTTCGATCTGATCCATGATCCTGTTCATGCGGGCAATCAATGCCCGATAGGGCGCGGGTGTGGCCATGTCGATACCGGCGCGCTTGTAGATCTCGTACGGGTAGTCCGAACCGCCGGCTCGCAGCATGGCCAGGAACCTGTCACGCGCCGGCGCGCCTTCCTTCAATATGGCGTCGGTCATGTAGGCCGCCCCCGCCATCGAAGTCGCGTACTGATAGACATAAAAATCACGGAAGAAGTGGGGGATGTAGGTCCACTCGACGCAATACGCGGGGTCGATCTTCATGACACCCTCTTCCTCGCCGTAGTACTTGCGCAGCAGGCCGCAGTACAACTCGCTCATGCGCGCACCCGACAGCGCATGACCCTGTTCCCGCTCTTCGTGAATGCGCAGCTCGAACTCCGCGAACTGAGCCTGGCGAAAATAGGTACTACGGATCTGATCCAGGGCCAGCCCCAGGTAATAGAGCATTTCCGCTTTCGACCGGGCGTGGGCGACCATGTAGTCGTTGAGCAGCATCTCATTGCCGATCGAGGCCGATTCAGCGATGAAAATCGAATAGCCCGCCTTGTCGAAGGGCTGAGCATCGTGGGCCAGCAGCGTGTGAACCGCATGGCCCCACTCATGCGCGATGGTCGACAGCGACTGGTAGTCGTCGGTGTGATTGAGCAGCAGATACGGGTGCACGTCGTAGGCGGCACCGCTCATGTAGCCGCCTGCGGCCTTGCCCGGATGCGGATAGACATTCATCCAGCGCCCGGCAAAGCCTCGACGCAGCAAGTTGAGGTAGTCCTCGCCCAGCGGCTGCAGCGCCTCGAGCGTGATGCGTTTGGAATCCGCGACGCTGAAGCTCGGCAGGGGCTGCAGTGCAAATATCGGCGGATAATTGTCGTAATACCGCAGCGGTCCGCGGATACCGAGCAATCGCTTGCGCAGGCGCAGATAGCGATGCAAGGTCGGCAGCGCGGCGTTGGTCTCATCGACCAATGTTCGATAGACGGCGCCCGGCATGTCGTCGGCGAACTGCGCCGCCTCGAGCGAACTCGAGAAATCACGCGCCCTGGCGCCAAAGATATCGCCCATCACCTGCGCGGTGAGCAGGGCGCCGAGAGTGCTCTGGTACCGGCTCCAGGTGCCCCAGAACGCATCGAACACCCGCTTGCGATCGGCACGGTTGGCCGACTGGCGATATTTTTCGTAAGCCGACTGATCGAGGCGCACCTTGAGGCCGCCGGACAGCGTGACCGTCGGCAGCGGCAGTTCGCCGTAGGCGAGTAGTTCGCGCACCGTGCCCGGCTGCCGCAGCACCGTGTCGGCGGCAGCCAGAACACCTTCCGCCTGGTCGCCGAGCGTATGGGCCGCCGCACGCAATGTGTCTTCGAGAAGGAAATCAAAACGCTGCGCCAGCAGCGGACTCTCCCCCAGGAACCGGTGCACCGTGCCGGCACCCAGCGCAATGATCTCCGGTGCGACCCACGAGGTTTTCTCCGCGATGAGCGTTTCCAGGGATTGGCTCTGCTGACGGCGCTCCTGATCGCCCGCGACGCGCAGATCCTCATCGGCTTTCAGATGTGCATAGACCGACAGGCGCGCCGATTCGCGTTTGGCGGCGCTGATGGCATCGAGCGCCGTGAGCATGGCGGTGGCACTCCCACCGAGGCTGCCCTTATACGCCTCGAGCGCTTCGGCGGCGGTCCGCTCGCGCGTGTAGGCGTCGGCCCAGGCCTGGGGCGTTGCATAAAGCTCGGACAGATCCCACATGGTGTCCGAGGCAGCTGCGGCCGACGCATGGCTGTCGACGGCAACGGCATCGACGACGCCAGGATGGGTGCCGGCGCTGGCAGGCAAGCCAAGTAACAGCAGACAGACCGCCGCACCCAGGAGAGCGGGGCGCTGCGGGGAGCTATGCATGGCAGAGTCCAGGTACAGCGCACCGTACTTGTTCATTTTTCCGCCTTCACTGTGACGCGTACCGATCGACCGGGTACTCGGCGCCGGCACGATAATATCAAACAGGGCCGGGGAGGGCGCTTTCGCGGACAATCGCCGCGTTGGTCGGCTATATTGCAGAATAAGACTCAAGCTGAAGTATATGACTCGCAGCTCATAAGGATTCTATGGCTTCCTCGGACAGCAATGATCCCGGTCCGCCTTGCGCGCACGCGCAATACGATGTCGGATCGACCGACGATTCCTTGTCGCGCATGGTCCAGGACGGCGCCGAGTTCGGCGATATCTATCGCGTGCATGCGCCCGGTCGCCAAAGCGATACCTGGGTCGTTGCCGATCCCAAAGCCATCAAGCGGGTGCTGGTGTCCAATCACCGCAACTACACTATCGGCGTCGGGCTGGATCGCGTCAGGATATTGGTCGGCGACGGCATCATCGTCAGCGAAGGCGAGGTTTGGAAGCGCCAGCATCGCATGATGCAGCCGATGTTTCAGCGCTCGCAGGTCGAGCGCTTCGGCGAATTGATCGCCGACATCAATCGCCGTCGGCTGGCGACATGGGCGGGAAAAGCCGCCAGCGGCGACATGCTCAATGTGACCCGGGAGACCGGCGAGAGCGCGCTCGAAGTCGTGCTGCGTTCGACCCTAGGCGCCGATTTCGATCGCCTGCTGGCGGATCTTGGCGCCAATCCGTTCGCCATGCTCACCGAAGAAACCGGCCGCGATCTGCGCTTTGCATTCCGCTTTCGGCAATTAGGCAAGCATATCGAGGCGGTGATCTCACGGCGCGAAGCTGCGCCGCCGACCGACGCCGCCGGCGACAGCGATTGGCTGGCGATGATGATGGCCGCGCGGGACCGTCGCGACGGCTCGGCCATGTCGCATCGGGAACTGATCGACGAAGTGATGACGATCATTGTCGCCGGACATGAGACCACCGCCGCCGTTCTCAATTCGGTGTGGTACCTGCTGTCGCAACATCCAGAAATCGAAGCCAGACTGCATGCCGAGGTCGATGCGACCGAGCTGCCCGATCTGCGGCTCGCCACGATCGAATCGCTGCGCTACACGCATCAGGTGATACTGGAGGCGTTGCGGTTGTATCCGCCGGTTTGGGTGCTGACGCGCCGTTGTGTCCACGCCGACCGTCTCGCCGGCTGCGACGCACCGGCCGGCACCGATGTTTTCATTAGCCCGTATGTCGTGCAGCGCGATCCGCGGCACTGGCCCGAGCCCGATGTGTTTCGACCCGATCGCTTTGAATCCGGCGCGGATTCCGCGGCGCATCGGTTTGCTTTCATTCCGTTTTCGGCCGGACCGCGTCATTGTGTCGGCGAGACTTTCGCGACTTATGAAATGGCCATTCATATCTACCATGCGGCACGTAATTTCAGGCTTCGCTGTGTGCATTCGGGCCCGATGAAAATGGAAGCACGTATCAACCTGCGCACGCGCGAGGATGTGCTGATGACAGTCGAGCGACGCGCCTGAATGCGGGACATCGCAGCCACATCATCTACCGATCCGGTGCCGACGGAAGCCGCCGGTTGTTCCCCGGCGGACGCACCGGACCTGCGGCTGTTTGTGTTTGCGCTGTTTTTCATATTTGGCGGCATCACCAGCCTGAACGACGTGGTCATTCCGAAGCTGAAGGGCCTGTTCACGCTCTCTTACGGTGAGGTGATGCTGGTGCAATCGGCTTTCTTTGCCGCCTATTTCATCGTCTCGTTGCCGGCGGCCGCAATCGTGCGCCGTGTAGGCTATATGAAAACGGCGGTGATCGGCTTGCTGCTGATGACGGCTGGCTGCCTGCTATTCGTCCCGGCGTCCTCGTCGAGCCTGTTCGTCACGTTTCTCGCCGCGCTGTTCGTGCTCGCGGCCGGCATAACCGTGGTGCAGGTGGTGGCCAATCCTCTGATATCCATGCTCGGCGCTCCGGCCACGGCCCACAGCCGGCTGACCTTTGCGCAGGCCTTCAACTCGCTCGGCACCACGATTTTTCCCTACGCGGGCTCGATCCTGATTCTCGGATCGCTCGCCAAAGTGGACCCGTCGCGGCTCGCGGGCGCCGCGCTGGATGCGTTTCGAACCCAGGAGACGCACGTCATTGTTCACACTTATTTGGGGCTGGCCAGTGTGCTGGTGTTGGCGGCGGCTCTGGTCTGGCTGCGCCGCAATCGCCTGGTGGAAGCCGCGGTCGAAGACACGACCATCCGTCATCCGCTGGATCTGTTGCGGCAGCGGCGCTTCGGTCTCGGTGCGCTGTGCATCTTTCTCTACGTCGGGGCCGAGGTGGCGATCGGTTCGATGATGGTCAACTACCTGATGCAGGCCAATGTCTGGGGCATGGGCGCGGAGGGCGCAGGTAAACACGTGTCATTCTATTGGGGCGGCGCCATGGTCGGGCGCTTCATCGGCGCTTATCTATTACGCATTTTTTCTCCGGGCAAGGTGCTGGCAGCCGTTGCCGCAGCCGTGATCACGTTGCTGCTGATATCGGCCAACGCCGCGGGTGCAGTGTCCGGCTGGGCATTGCTCGCCATTGGGCTGTTCAATTCCATCATGTTCCCGACGATCTTTTCTCTGGCCTGCGAGGGGCTGGGCGCGCGAGCCGCCGAAGGCTCAGGAATCATCTGCGTCGCGATCGTCGGCGGCGCAATCGTGCCGTTGATTACCGGCCACGCGGCAGACCTGGTCGGATTGAAGGCGGCGCTGACGATTCCGGCGATCTGCTACGCCGGGATCCTCAGCTTTGGCGTATATGCGCGCCGCCCACGGCAGCCGGTGAATCGACCCGCCTGACTACCAGCTGCCGACGCTGGGCATCGAAACCCACGGTTCCTGCGGCGGCAGCGCAGCGCCTTTCTGCAACAGCTCGATCGATATCAGGTCGGGCGAGCGCACGAAAGCCATGCGGCCGTCGCGCGGCGGGCGGCTGATCGTCACGCCTCGTTGCATCAACGTGCGGCAAGTGGCGTAGATGTCGTCCACTTCGTAAGCGACGTGGCCGAAGTTGCGACCGCCCGAGTAGCTTTCCGGATCCCAGTTATAGGTCAGCTCGATCTGAGCGGCTTCGTCGCCGGGAGCGGCCAGGTAGACCAGCGTATACCGCCCCTTGTCATTGCTCATGCGCCGCACTTCGCGCAACCCCAGCGCGTCGCAGTAGAACCTGGAGGAAGCTTCCAGATCGGTCACGCGGACCATGGTGTGCAGATATTTCACTGCTGCATTCTATAGCGGGCGACGCCGTACGAAAACGCCGCGCTAGCCGGGATCGAAGAAGCTGGCGTCGACCGGTTTATGGTCCAGGATTTCCTGACGGGTCAGTCCCTGCAGCTCGTGCGGGAAAACCAGCCAGTTATTGGTCTCCCGAACGTAATAGTCGGGCCTGACGGCGCTGCGATTGCGGTCCGGCTTGTAATACACGGTCGCGATCCGAATCTGGCCAGGCAAGTTGCGCCGGCAGCGGCTCGAAAGCTCTCTCATGATCGCCTCTATGCTGAGCCCGGAGTCGAATACGTCGTCGACCAGCAGCAGCTGGTCCTCGGCCGACAGGCGCGAGACCAGGTAATCCAGCGCGTGAACCCGAACCGTCTTGGCCTGATGGTCGATGCCGGAATAGGACGAGGTTCGAATCGCGATGTGATCGGCGTGGATCCCATGGTATTCGAGCACTTCCTGCACCGTGATGCCGATCGGCGCGCCGCCGCGCCACACGGCCACGAGAAAGGTTGGCCGAAAGCCGCTCCGAACGATTCTGCTAGCGAGCTCCATTGAGTCGCGCAACAGCGACTCGGCCGAAATAAACACCTTTTCCATCGGTGGCGAGCTCCGCAAGCCCGGGGGCTATTTTTGCAATACGTATTCTCCGGGCGCGTCGGCGATCGGCGGGTAGCCGGCGGCAGCGCAGCCGATCGGCGGCGGAGCCACGCGACTCTGAGTGGAGTGCTGCGCGAGCCAGCGCTGCCAGGTCGGCCACCACGAACCGGTCTGCGGCTCTGTGGCCGCGAGCCACGCTTGCGCCGTGAGTGTCTCGGTGGCATTCGACCAGGTGCGCACACGGTGGCGCCGCCGCGGGTGCACCGGGCCGCTGACGATGCCCGCATTGTGGCCGCCCGAGGTCAGGAGAAACGTGTAGTCGGAGGAACGCGTCAGGCCGCGTGCCTTGTAGACCGATTGCCACGGCGCAACGTGATCGGTCTCAGTACCCACGACGAACATCGGCAGGTTGATGGCGGCAAGATCGATGCACTGGCCGGCGGCGCGAAACTCGCCGCGCGCGAGCGCGTTGTTGAGATACAGCTCGCGCAGATACTCCGAGTGCATGCGGCACGGCATACGTGTGCCGTCGGCATTCCAGGCCATCAGGTCATTGGGCGATATCCGCTGGCCGCGCAGGTAACTGTTGACCGCTGGCGTCCACAGCAGATCACGCGAGCGCAGCAGCGTGAACGCCGCGCCCATCTGTTCGCTGTTGAGCACGCCGGTCCGGTCCATGACCGCCTCCAGCATATCGAGCTGACTCGGGCTGATAAACACCGAGAGCTCGCCGGGTTCGCTGAAATCCGTCTGTGCCGCCAGCAGCGACACACTCGCCAACCGCTGGTCACCCCGGGCAGCGAGTGCCGCAGCGGCAATCGACAGCAGTGTGCCGCCGATGCAGTAACCCACTGCATGAATCCTGCGGTTCGGCACGATGCGCGCGACGGCGTCGATCGCGGCCAATACACCGAATCGCAGGTAGTCGTCCATGCCGAGCTCGCGGTCGCCGGCGTCAGGATTTCTCCACGACGCCATGAACACCGTGTGTCCCTGCGAGACCAGGTATTTCACCAACGAATTGCCGGGTGACAGGTCGAGAATGTAGTACTTCATGATCCACGCCGGAATGATCAGAATCGGCTCGGCGTAAACTGTTTCGGTCGCGGGCGAATATTGGATCAACTCGATCAGGTCGTTATGCAGCACGATCTTGCCGGGGGTTGCCGCGACATCGCGGCCGACGACGAATTTTTCGCCGGCGCTCGGTTGTTTGCCGGCGAAGGTGCGCTCGATGTCCTCGAGCCAGTTGCCGAAGCCGCGCACGAGGTTCTTGCCATGTTCGGCCCGCGTGGCTTCGAGCAGTTCGGGATTGGTCAGCAGATAGTTGGCTGGGGAGACGGCCTCGAGGGCGTTGCGGCCGACGAAGTCGAGTGTGCGTTCGGTCGCAGGCGTGACGCCCGCCACATCCGACAGCGCGTTCTGCCACCAGTCGACAACGTTGCGGTAGCTGTGCAGGTAGACGTTGAAGGGCCAGTGTGCCCAGGCTTCGGCGTTATAGTGATGATCGCCGTCGGCCGGTGGCAGGGCCTGGCCGGTGGCTGCGCGCAGCGTGAAGCCCCAATTATCCATGCCCCTGGCCACCGCATCCTGCACCAGTTGCAGCTGCCTGGGCGGTTGCTGCGCGAGATTGAGATACCAGTCCCACCAGGCATTGGCGTACACGTCGGGGGCCAGGCCGCCGGTCACGGCGGCCAATTGCGCGCGCAGGGCGCGCGCCAACTCACCCTGGTCCTTTGGTCCTGGTGCCGCGGTCGCGGCGCTCGAGCTTGCACCGCTTGAGCCGGCGCTGGAATCGATAGGCTTATCCAAGATTTCTCGCATCGGGCGCATTGCGGTGCGCCGACCATCCGCGACTATACAGCTTTCGGCGGGGACGCCTCTCGGCATCCCCGCCGGCCGCCTTATAGCTATCGCGAGTCGGCAATAGCTGACCGGCGCCTGTGGGGGGAGGCGGCGCCGGGGCGCGGCATCAGGCCGCTTTCTTGGTTACTTCAGCCTTGGTTACTTCCGCGGCTTTGGCCGTCGCATTGCTCATCACCTGGGTGAAGCTGGTCTGGGCGTCGGTCGCCAGGGTGACAAACTCCTGCATGCGGGCGCGCAGCTTCTCGCTCAGCGCGGTGGCAAGTTCGAACTGCTTGGACACGAACTCGGCCGGCGTCTGCGCGGCTAAGGCGGCCTTGCCCTGCGCGAGGCTCCACTCAAGGTAATCACCCGCGACGGCGTATTGGTAACGGCCTGCGCGGTCGATGGCCTTTAAGCCTTCCTGCTGTGCCTTCAGCGTCGGCGCGAGGGCATTGCGATAAGCCTCAAGGATGGTCTTGGGATCAAAAGTCGGGTCGCTCATGTCATCTCCTGGTTGGGGGTATCGGTACGGAGGCCATTATAACGCAAGTTGTATGCAGTGCAACATATCTTTTGGTACCTCATAAGGAGCCTCAACTTTTAACTAACCTATTGTTTATAAAGGTAAAACATTTAATTATTGAAACTGGCACGCAGCCTAATGGCAAAAAATAATTGCGACGCAAGAGACACGCAGGATCGCTCCTAGAGTCGCAAGCCGCCGTCCACTTCGAGACAGCGGCCGGTATAAAAATCGTTCTCGAATATAAACAACACGGCGTGAGCGATTTCCTCGGGCCTACCTAAGCGCTTGAGCGGCACGGGCGCCGTCAGTCTGTCGAGCATGTCCGGGCGCATCGAGGCGAGGATTTCGGTCTGGGTAAAGCCGGGCGCGACCGCACCGACGCGAATGCCGTAGCGTGCGAGTTCCTTGGCCCACACCACGCTCATGGACTCGACCCCGGCCTTGGCGGCGCTGTAGTTGCTCTGCCCGGCATTGCCGGCGCGCGATATGCTGGAAATATTGACGATCACGCCGCCGTTGCCGAACTCGATCATCCGCGCCGCGGCTTCACGCGCGCACAGGAACACGCCGCTGAGATTCACGGCGATAACCGCGTTCCATTGCTCCATCGACATGCGCCCGACCACCGCGCCGTCTTTGACTTTCACCAGCAAGGCGTCGCTCAGGACTCCGGCATTGTTCACCAGCCCGTCCAGGCGGCCAAAGTCGGCCGCGACGCGTGCCATGGTCGCGCAGACTTCGGCTTCGTCGGCGACGTTTACGCCGTAGCCGCGTGCCTGCACGGATTCGGCGGCACACAGTGCGACCGTTGACTCGAGGTCGGCGGCATTGAGATCGAGCAGCGCCAGATTCGCACCCTGACTCGCTAGCCGCAGGGCAATCGAGCGACCGATGCCGCGTCCGCCTCCCGTGACCACCATGGTTTTGTTACGAATGTCCAATATGTGTCACTTGCCCTGCTCGGGGTCTTGCGGTTGCTCACCCTCATCCTGGTCGGAAGCTGTGCTGGCGGCGGCGGGGGCGGCCTCGGGTCGGGCCATGAATGCGTCGCGAGTCGCCGCCTGCATCTGTTCCCAGAGTTCCAGGTTCTTGCGTGCCAGCTCGGTCAATGGCGCAAATGGCGTCTGCAGTGCCTTGGCCATCTCGGACTGAATCGATTCCTGCTGCCGTACCATCGTCGTAAAGGCCTGCTCGAGGTAGCGGCTGAGCAGCGCTTGCATGGGACGGCCATGGAAGCGGATGATCATTTCGAGCAGCTCCGAGCCCAAAACCGGCGCACCGAACTGTTCCTGCTCGGAGATAATCTGCAACAGCACGGAGCGCGTGAGATCCTCAGTAGACTTGTCGTCAATCACCTTGATTTTCTCGCCGGCGATGATCAGCTGGCGCAGATCCTCGAGCGTGACGTGGCGGCTGGCCGCCGTGTCGTAAAGGCGACGATTCGAGTACTTTCGTATGAGGCGTTCCGGCGGCATGGTCGATTCCAAAATCCAGACGAGATGCTAGGCTAAGCTTTCGCATTGCACAACTCACCAGAACGTGCGCCACCGACGATTCTCGATATATGAAAATAACTTCATGCAAAACAAATTCTTACGTTTTAGCAGTGACGTTGATGGCCGGCCGTACTTCGGCCAATAGAGCTTGCTGCAGCGCATACGGGAGCCCGCACCGTGCCGGATGATCTGTGGCGGCAGTGGCAGGCGTTCGCGGCGCTTTGGGCTCCCGCCGCACCAGGCACGCAGGCCAGCTCCGCCAGCGATGGCAGTTTCGGATTCGCGCCCTTTATCGACGCGGCCGAGCGCTTCAAGGCCGCCGCGCAGACCTTTCTCGACGGCGCTGCCAGCGGTTCCGCATCTGCGGCAGCCGCGGCGGCGCAGAACCTCAGCGATTTTCTGCGTGATGAATTCGCCGACGCACGGCTGCCATGGAACGCGGGCTTCGGCCCCGGTGTCGGCGCCCGCGCGCAGCGGTCGTCCATATCCGACTGGCCTGCCCTCGGACCGATGCGTGAACATCAACAGCGCTGGCAGCGCATGACCGAAGCCGGGCGGCGTATTGATGATGCCCAGCGTCGCCTGCAGCGCCTGTGGTCCGATGCTCTGCGCCAAGCGGCGGCAGACTTTGCAGCACGACTTCAGCCGCCGCTATCGAGCGCGGCGGATGCCGAGGCGCTGCGCAAGCTGTACGACACCTGGATTGATTGCGCCGAGGACGCCTACGCTCGCACCGCCCACAGCGAAGCCTTCTGCAATGCGCAGGCGGAATTGGTGAACGCGGGCAGCCAATGGCGCCAGGAACTGCAAGCGGGCATCGAGCACTGGGCGAAACTGCTGGATCTGCCGACACGCAGTGAAATCAACACCCTGGCGCAACGCCTCAAATCGATCGAGGAACAGCTGCGTGCCGCGGTGCCCGCCGCGCGGGCCGCAGCGCCTAGGGCTAAGCCGCGGGTCGCGCGGCGCAAGTCATCGCCTGCGCGTCACAAGGGCGTGCGCCGCAAGGCCAAACGGTGACCGGCACGGGGCTGTACGCGGCGCTGACGGCGGCGAGCCATTGTGCTGCCGGCTGCTCGCAGAAAGACTTGGTATGGCAATCCGGCAAGCTCAGGCTTTATCGCTACCGGCCCATCGCGCGGCCGGCCGGGCGCGCGCCGCTGCTCATTGTCTACGCGCTGGTCAATCGCCCCTACATGATGGATCTGCAGGAGGATCGCTCGCTGATCCGTGGCCTGCTGGCCGCCGGCCTGGACGTCTATCTGATCGATTGGGGTTACCCCGATGGCGCCGATCGGTTCACGACGCTGGCCGATTACATCGAGGATTATCTCGCCGGCTGCGTGCAATGGATCCTGCAGACGCATCGGCTCGATGCCCTCAATCTGCTCGGCGTGTGTCAGGGCGGCGTGTTCAGCTTGTGCTATGCGGCGCTGCATCCACGGCGCGTGCGTAATCTGATCACCATGGTCACGCCAGTTGATTTTAAAACCCCCGCGGACTTGCTGTCGAAGTGGGTCAGCAAGATCGATGTTGCAGCCTGGGTAGGTGACGGCAACATCTCGGGCGACGCGCTCAATCAGCTGTTCCTATCTCTCATGCCGTTCCGCCTTACGCAGCAGAAATACGTCGATCTGTTCGCGGGCGTTCCGGATCGCGCGCGCATTGAGAATTTCATGCGCGTCGAGCAATGGATCTTCGACAGCCCGGACCAGGCGGGCGCTGCGTTCCGCGAGTTCGTGCTGTGGTTCTATCAGGAAAACCGTCTGATGCAGGACCGGCTTGAAATCGCCGGTCGCCAAGTCGAGCTGCGCGACCTGCCGCTGCCGGTTCTGAACCTGATCGGCAAGCGCGATCATCTGGTGCCGCCCGACGCCTCCGCCGCCTTGCGACGGCTGGTCGGGAACGCCGACTACACGGCGCTCGAATTCGATCTCGGGCACATCGGCATGTACATCAGCGCGCGTGCGCAACGCGATGTGCCGGCGGCGATCGCCGGATGGCTCGCGACGCGCTGAAGCGCCGGGGCTCACATGTAGACGCCACCGTTGACGTTGATCTGCTGGCCGGTGATGTAGTCGCCGTCGGCGGCCAGAAACAGTACCGCTTTCGCAATCTCTTCCGGTCTACCGAAGCGTCCCATCGGAATGCGCGCCAGGATCTGCGTCCGCACCTGTTCCGGCACCTTGGCGAGCATGCTGGTTTCAGTGAATCCCGGCGCGAGCGCATTGCAGGTCACGTTGTACTTTGCGAGTTCGAGCGCTGCGGTTTTGGTAAAGGCGATGATTCCGCCCTTGCTGGCCGCGTAGTTGGCCTGCCCGAAATTGCCGGCCTGACCGACGAACGAGCTGATGTTGACGATCCGGCCATACTTCTGCTCGAGCATCATCGGCATGACCGCCGAGACGCCGAAATAGCAGGCGTTGAGATTGGTGCGCAGCACCGCCAGCCAGTCATCGTCGGTCATTTTGCGCAGGGTCTTGTCGCGCGTAATGCCGGCGTTATTGACCAGAATGTCGAGTCGTCCCCAGGCCTGTTTGATTTTCTCGATCATCGCCGTCCAGATCGGGCGCTCACCGACGTCGCCCTTGAAAAGCAGCGTCTTGCGGCCCATCTTGCCGAGCTCATCCGCCAGCGATACCGCATCGGCTTCGCTCGATTGGTAGTTGATCGCGATGTTGGCGCCCTCGCTCGCGAGCGCCTTGGCAATTTCGCGGCCAATGCCGCGTGCCGCCCCTGTTATCAATGCTTGCCGTCCTTCGAGCTTTGCCATGTCATTCCCCCATTGGATCGCCGTTCGGCCGACGGTTGTTGTTACAGAATATGCCCGGATTCGCGTTCCGGTGGGCTATGCAGATCGCGCCGACTCTAGCACGCCTCAGCGCCTGCGACCGATCCCGGGATGGTAGTGATGATCGGCACAATCAGGGTAAGATTGGGACAGCAGCGGCTTGGCCTTGCGCATGATTCGCAGACTCGGGAGGGAAGCGAAAATGTCCAATAAGGATCCCCGGTACTACGTAACGTTGATACTGGCATCGACTGCGGCGACGGCTGGTCTGGCCACTGCCTACGCCGACGCCAACGCACAACCGCAGATTCCGATCTGCGACAAGAAGATCGGCACGCTGGCGGTGACCGAGCCGGAAAACCCGTGGTGGACCGCGATGCAACTGGATTCGCCCGCGGCGCTCATCAAGGTGTACGTCTCGCAGTCCAAGTGCTTCACGCTGGTGGATCGTGGCAAGGGTCTGGCGGCGGCTAAAGCCGAACGCGAGCTGGCCTCGAGCGGCGAGGAACGCGTGGGCTCCAACATCGGCAAAGGGCAGATGAAGGCCGCGGACTACGTGCTGGTGCCGGACATCGCCAACCGCAATGCCAATGCGCAGGGTACGAACATTGGCGGCGCCCTCGGCGGCCTGTTGGGCCATGGGTTCGGCGCGGTGGTGGGGGGGATCAGCCTCAAGAGCAAGACCGCGGACGTGGTGCTGACGCTGACCGACGTGCGCTCGACCGAGCAGGTCGCGCTGGAGCAAGGCCATGCCAAGAAAACCGACATGGGTTGGTTGGGCGGCGGCGGCGCCGGTTTCTTCGGCGGATTTGCCGCCGGGGGCGCCAGCAGCTATGCCAATACCGAGATCGGGCAGGTGGTCGCGACGGCCTACCTGGATGCCTACAATAAATTGATCAACGATGTTAAAAACGCGGCGCCCGATGCCAAAGCGGACAATGTCCAGCAAGCCGTCACGATGTCCAAGCCTGGAAAGCTGTACACGAGCCCGGACCTGAAGTCCAAACCGGTGCGCGATCTGGATGCCGGTATGCAGCTCTATCCGACCGGCGACAAGCAGGGCGTCTGGTGGAAGGTCAACGACGAGCTCGGCAATGAGGGCTGGGTGGTGTCGACACAGCTCCAGCTGGCGAAATAACGCCCCCGGCGGCTTTGGCCGGGGGGCGGACGCACCGCCGGGCCTCTGCCGCGGTTCACTTGCGCCGCGGTTCACTTGCGCTTCGGTTCAATTGCGCTTCGGTTCAATTGGCCTGAACGCCTTGGTTCTTCAGTGCCTCGAGGCCGGCGAGATTCACGCTGGCGACGCCGGCTTTCAATTCATCGATGCTCGCAGCGTTGCCCGAAACCTTGACCGAGAATCGATCGCCGACGACGACGCCGTATTCGCCGAAGTTGCCGCGGCTGTCCCATTTTTCATGCACCAGTTGCCCGCCGCTCTTGTAGATCTTGTCGTAGCCGGTGTCGGTTTCAGTGTCCTGCTCCACGCCCGCCCAGCCCGAGGCGAATCCCACCAGGCCCTTGAGCGATCCGGTATCGGTGATTTCCAGATTCAGTCGGCGCTGACCTTCATCGGCATAGGTCGCCGTAGCTTTGGAGATCTGCACACCCAAGGCGCTGCTTCGATCGACGGAGAGTTGTGTACGCTTCAGTCCCTCCATCGCATCGGGCAGGAACGGCTTGAGCTGATCGGGTGCCAGTGATTCGACTTTGCCGCCGCTGCCTACCGCGGCGCCGATCATCTGACCGACCGCATTCGCCTGAGCGTTGGGATCGCCGGATTTCTGCGCCGCCTCGACCTGCTTGGAGGCGTCTGCCATCTTCTTGGTCCAGGCCTGCAGAGCGGCACCTGTGGTGCCGGGGGCGAAGTCCCCGCTGGGGCGGGAGTAACCCGGAGCAGAAAAGCCCGTAAGACCGCGGCCGATACCCAGACCCAAGCCCGCAACGGAGCCGACGATCAGAGCGAGGACCCAGCCGATGATGATCGCCACCACGATGGAGACGGCGGTGTAGCCGATGGCCTTGTCCCGGGGACATTTCATCGTGAACGGCAGGCCCATGTTCAGCAGATAGACGCTGTAGATACCGCCGGCCAGTGCCGCGAGCAGACCGAGGCCTGGAATGATGCCGATGATGGACACAACCCAGTACGCCGTGTAGGCATAGGCGACGGTCTTGAGTGCCTGCACGCGGTTTTTCTCGGCGCCGAAGGTGGGTGCGAGCGCATCCACGATCAGCGCCACGATGAAGGTGCCGACGAGGGCCAGCACGTAGGTCAGGACGGCCGTGGTGAGTCCGGTAGTTATGGGGAGCCGATAGGAGCCCAGGAAGGGCACTGACACACCGATCAGCGTTGACGATAGAAAACGGACGATTGCCGGTATGGCCGCCAGAATGACGATGTAACCGGAGTACAGGCCGCCAATGGTGTCGGGCTCCGCCGCGACTACCGGCCACTCCGAGCGCGGTGTCAACAGCATCGACTTGGCACGGGTGATGATCTTGTTGATGTCCACAGCCGTTCTCCCTCGTCCGATCGAGTTTTTAGTGGTATTGCGCGGCCCGTATTCGGCCGCTCATATTTATGCGGGCTGGCTCTCCAGCCTTCCTTAGCGCCTGAATCCTAGTCCTCGTGCGGGCCCGCCCGCAAATGGCAGGCCAGTCGCGGCGCGGGGCGCCGCCCCATGGCCACGCCCGCCGGCGCAGCCCTCCGGAAGGAAGGATCCTGCTGGCTATGGCCGGCTGAGCGCTGTGCTGCCGACTGATCATTGCCGTGTAGCCAAGGATGAGTGCACCAACTGCTCGGGGCGTACCGCAGCGCGAGGAGCCAGGATCGGCGCTCATGCCGATGTCTGCTGGCTCCCCGCGCAGTCCTCGAGTCTCAATGAATGGCGAGCCAGTTCTTGAAGGTCACACCCTCACCATCGGTCGGCGTGCCAGTGGCATCCTTGATGAGCGGATCGGAACTGCCGCCCGTGCTGCTCCAAACGTCCCAGATCCAGGCCAGCCCGCTCGCACCGTGTTGGTCGGCCCAGGTGATGACATCGGAGATCACCGGGGCGCCGACGGTGCCGTTGGCACTCTTGTCGCCGGTCTCACCGATGATGAGCGGGATGCTGGCATTAAGAATGGCTTGCGCGCTGGCCGCCTGGCTGCGCTTACCCCTGCACGACCCGCGCTGGGGACACCACTCAAGGCGAGCTGCCCGAGGTGCTCGAGCTGTTCAAGAACGCTGCGGGCACGTCGCTGAGCGTGACGATCGCCGGATCGCTCATGAACGCGCTCTCGCCCAACTGCAGCGGCAACGCGTAGTTCTGACACCAGATCACGACCGCAAAGATCTTGGGAAAGTTGGCCTCGATCGTGGCCAGGATCGTGCTGTTGTCGTAGGTCTGCTGCGTGACCGATGAATCGTCCGAACTGTGCACGCCCACCTCTGCGTACATGACAGGCTTGCCTGTTGCCACGAGCGCGTCGTAGACGGGCGTGTCTCCCTGCGCGCCCGGTGGGTAGGCATCAAGGCTGACAAGGTCCACGTACGCGCTGCCCGGATACCAAGAAGTCACGTCGGCGCTGCTGTCCCAGTTGTTGACATTAAACAGCCACAGTATGTTGTTCACCCCGTTGGCAGCGAAATAGTCGTGCATCTGCTGCCAGATCAGGATGAAGTCGGCCTGCAGGCTTCCTTCGTTCGATACCCACCACGACCAGCTGCCGTTGAGTTCGATGAACGGTCGCCAGATGACCGTGCCATTGATCTGTTTGAACTTCGCAATCTGCGTGTCGAGGTATGAGTGCCACTGGTTATAGGCCGCGGTTCCGGGCGTATGCACGTCGGCCAGCGTGCCGCTAACCGTGCTGAGCGGGTTCGGCGGTGACTGCGACACCAGCACGATGCCGCCCTGCTCGAGCCAACCATTCGCATACTCTACGAAGGATTCAGGGGCGGTGCCGTAATCCGTCGATGCGGTGCCGGTCCAGTAGTTCGTTAAACCAAGAATCGCGACCTGGCTGCCGGTGGCTGCCGGGATCGGCGTCACGATGTCCATGGGGTTACTGTCCCAATAGTTCGTGTGCTGACCCGAGAGGATGTGCCTGCTCTGTCCCGACAATCCGTTGATGAACGCCAGCAGACACACCGTCGAGCTCGTCGGGGACGAGCTCGAACAGCCCGAGCCCGCGGAGCCGCCGGCGGCGGCGCTGATGGAAACGGTAGCGTTGAGCGGCGATGCAAAGGTTGCGCCGATGACGGAGAGCAGAGAGACGGCGAAGCTCCCGCCGCCGGCTCCGCCGGGGGCGACGGGTACCACGAAAGTCTGCGGTGTGCTGTCGCCGTCGGGCCAAGTCAGTGAGCCGAAGGTCGCGGTGTAGTCCGTGCCCGCCACGGCGCTGCCGTTGGACGTGCCGTAGCTGACGACGACGATGCCGCTCGAGCCACCGACGCGTTCGACCGTGACGGTGACGGCGCCCGCGCTCGGGACGACGCTGTAGGCCCAAGCGGACAGTTCGACCGCGCCCGGACTGGTGGTTGCCCCGGCGGCAGTGATGGAAACGGTAGCGTTGAGTGGCGCTGCAAAGGTTGCGCCGACGACGGAGAGCAGAGAGACGGCGAAGCTCCCGCCGCCGGCTCCGCCGGGGGCGACGGGTACCACGAAAGTCCGCGGGGTGCTGTCGCCGTCGGGCCAAGTCAGTGTGCCGAAGGTCGCCGTGTAGTCCGTGCCCGCAATGGCGCTGCCGTTGGCCGTGCCATAGCTGGCGGTCACGATCCCGCTGGCACTGCCCAGGCGATTGACCGTGATGGTGACGGCGCCCGCTCTCGGAGAGACGCTGTAGTTGGCTGAGGACAGCTCAATCGCGCCCGGACTGGCGGTGCTGGAGGTCGTACTGGCAGCGCAGGTGAAGATCACCAGAAGTGCGCAACACAATCCGAGCCAGTGGGCTTTTCTGTGCGACATTAAATCTTCCCTGCCACCAGCCAGCAAACTGCTTGCCTGGGATCGTTCGTGTCGTTAACTAACGTGCAGGGATATTGCCTGTTATGTCGAGCGCGTTGGTTACGGATTTATGACGAATGCGCTTTATTTCTGGCCTCAGCGTCATTGTGAACGATCGATTTCACAGAAAATCCTTATATTGCTGACAAGTGTCAGCGGCGGCACCGATGCATTCCCGCTGTCGGCGGTTCGACACCCGAGGCGCGGCCGGCCTACCAAATGTCAATCGACGTGCGGCATTCGCCATCCAGGCACACCGATGGCAAAGTAGGGCCGGAAACCGGCAAGCCGTCAGCTGACTCTCTGATCCGCACACAACTCTCGTTGGTCTTGTGGAGGACCTCCGCATGATGACACTGGAAACGCGCGCGCTGATGCTTGCCGCGATTGTCATGCCGCTGGCGACGGCCGCGCCCGCGGCGGTGCCAGCACCAGCACCAGCAGCAGGGCCAGCGCCGTTCTCTTTCGATGCGGCCCCTGGCCGGCTACCGAAAAATGTGCTGCCGCTCAACTACGATGTCAGCATCACGCCCAACGCCACTGCATTGACATTCAGCGGTACTGAATCGGTGCAGCTGCAGTTCCGGTCTGCAACGGCGACGCTGGTGTTCAACTCTGTCAACGAGACCCTGCACGACGTGCGCCTGGACGGCACGCCAGTCGAGGCCGTGGTCTCTGACGACAGCCAGCAGCTGACCACCGTGACGCTGGCAGCGGCGGCGCCTATCGGACCGCACAGGCTGACATTCTCGTATAAGGGAAAGATTGAGAAGCAGCCGCACGGCCTGTTCGCGCAGCCCTATTCCATTGCCGGCGGCGGCCAAGGGCTGCTGCTGTCGACGCAGATGGAGGCCACCGACGCGCGGCGCGTGTTTCCGTGCTGGGATGAGCCGGCCTATCGTGCACGCTTCCAATTGAAGGTCGTGGTTCCGGCCAACTGGACGGCGGTATCCAACATGCCAATCGCCAATCGCGTCGTGCACGGCACGCTGGCGACGGTGACGTTTCAGCGCTCGCCGAAGATGCCGTCCTATCTGGTCGAATTCTCCGCCGGCGATCTCGCGCAGATCACTGCCACGAGCGGCGGCGTCAAATTCGGCGTTTGGGCGGTTCGCGGACACGAGCAATACGGCAAGGTTGCGCTCGCCAACGCGCAGCAGATTCTGGCGGACTACAACGACTACTTCGGCTATCCGTATCCGTTGCCTAAGCTCGACTCGATCGCGGTTCCCGGTGGATTCAGCGGCGCCATGGAGAATTGGGGCGCGATCACCTACAACGACCAGGTGCTGCTGATTACGCCCGCCAGCACGATCGGCGACCGCCAGCAGGTATTCAGCATTCAAGCGCATGAGATGGCGCACCAGTGGAACGGGGATCTGGTGACGATGGGCTGGTGGGACGACATCTGGCTCAATGAAAGCTTCGCTTCGTGGCGCGCGGCCAAAGAGACCGAGCTGCGAAATCCGAGTTGGAAATGGTGGGAGAGCGAGGACTCCAGCAAAGAGCAGGCGATGCGAGCCGATGCGCGCGTGTCCTCGCATGCGATCCAACAGCACGTCACCGACGAGCTGCAGGTGGACAACGCCTTCGATCCGGAGATCACGTACAACAAAGGCCAGGCAGTGCTGCGCATGTTTGAGGCCTATTTGGGACCCGATACCTTCCGCGACGGCATACGCAGCTACATTAAGGCGCATGCATTTTCCAATGCCACGACCGTCGATCTCTGGAACGCTCTGAGCGCGGCCAGCCGCCAGAATATCGGCGAGATCGCGGCCGATTGGACCGAACAGGCGGGATTTCCGCTGGTCACGGTCATCTCGAGCTGCGATCCCTCAGGTATACGCACCATTGCACTGTCGCAACGGCGCTTCCTGCTGCACGGCGCCGATACCCACGACTCAAGGTGGCGTATCCCGCTGCAGATACGATCCGGCGCGGCGGGCAGGTCGCAACCCGTGCTGCTGACACAGGATGGGCAGAAGGTATCGGCCGGCCGATGCGACGAGCCGCTGAGCGTGAATGCCGATGCGATCGGTTTCTACCGCGCCAGGTACGATGAAGCCGCGTTTGGCGCCAATGCCAGGAATTTCAGCGGCCTGCCGGACGGCGACCTGATCGCGCTGCTGGACGATCAATGGGCGCTGGTCGAGTCGGGCACGGAGCCGCTGGCGACATACCTGACACTGGCATCGGCGATGGGTGCCAAGCTTGATACCCGCGCGTGGGAGCAGATTGCCGAGGCCCTGGGTACGATCGAATATGACGAGCGCGGGACGCCCGGGCATGATGCGTTCGCCGCTCTTGCCCGCTCGATCATCAAACCGGTCGCCGATCAGCTGGGCTGGGATGCGAAGTCCGGTGAGACCCCCGACGTGCAGAGGCTACGCCGACGGCTGCTGGGCGATCTCGGAGCCTGGGGCGATCAAGACATCATCGGCGAGGCGCGTCGGCGCTTCAGTGCGTTTGTCAAGGATCGCAGCACCATTGGGCCCGACGATCAGGCGGTCATACTTTCCGTCGTTATGCATGACGCCGACGCGGCGACCTACGAGCAAGTGCATGCGATGGCGAAACAGGCCAAGGACGAAGCGGAGCTGGAACGCTATTACAGGGCCCTCGTCAATGTGCGTGATCCGCAGCTCGCGGCGCAGGTGGCGCAAATCGCACTATCGCCGGAACTGCCGCCACAGGCGGTGCGGCTGCGCCTGGGGCTGCTTCTGGGTCTTGCCAGTGAGCATCACGAATTGGCCTGGTCCACGTTCAGTAACAACGCGGTCACTCTGCTGTCACCATTCCCGAGTTTCGCGCCATTGATCATCGCGCAGTACATTCCCGCCGCGTTTTGGGACGCCGTGCCGTTGGATCAGCTCGAAGCCTGGGTGCGCTCGCAGGTCCCGGCCGAGATGTCGGCAAATGTCGACCGTGGCATGGAGAGCGCGCGCTTCATGTTGTCCGAAAAGCAGGCTCTGGTCCCGGCTGCGGATGCATACGTCCACTCGATCGATACTCGGTGACCGTCCGAATGAGCGCGGGCTGGGAGAACTGCTACTGGGAGCCGTGGCGCCGACTGCTGTCCAGGGCCTAGCGTGATCGTTGACGTCTGTGCCTGGAGTGAGCACAGTAGCCGACACATTTGGAGGAGCGGGTGATGAATCGCAGGCCTGGGTCGATTGTGGCGGCTGCGCTGGCCTTCGCAGTGCAGGCGGCCCAGCTGCCATATGATGAGACCGCGAACGCGGCGGCGGATCTGCAACGCGCGCTGGCCGCGGCGCAGGCGAATCGTAACGACGTGCTGCTGGTGTTCGGCCCCAATTGGTGTCCCGACTGCCGTGAGCTCGATAAGGCCCTCAACGGCAGCAGTCACGCGTTGATCGCCGGGCGTTTCCAGGTGGTCAAGGTCGATGTCGGCAGGTTTGACAAGAATTTCGACGTGGCCAATCAAAACGGCAATCCGATCAAGATCGGCATTCCCGCGGTGGTCGTGCTGACTGCCGATAACCAGATAGTCTTTTCGAGCAAAGCCGGCGAACTGGCAAACGCGCACAAGATGGGGGACAAAGGGATCTACGATTTCCTGTCGAGCCATGTGGCCGCGGCGCACTGACGCTGCGCGTCTCATGGCTGTCTATGACTTCACCGTCAAGACCATTGACGGTACCGAGCAGAGCCTCGCCGCGTATCGCGACCAGGTCATCCTGATCGTCAACGTGGCCAGTAAATGCGGCTTTACGCCGCAATATGCCGGACTGGAAGCGCTGTACCGCAAGCTGCATGGCCGCGGTTTCAGCGTGCTGGGTTTTCCCTGTGATCAATTTGGGCAGCAGGAGCCCGGCGATGAGAACGAGATCAAGCGCTTTTGCTCCTTGACCTACGACGTGACGTTTCCGATGTTTGCCAAGATTGAAGTCAACGGGGCGAGCCCGCATCCGCTCTACCAGTATCTCAAGCAGCAGCAGCCGGGGATTTTGGGGAGCGAGGCCATCAAATGGAATTTCACCAAGTTCCTGATCGACCGGCAGGGCCAGGTGCGCAGGCGCTACGGGTCGGTGGAAAAGCCTGAATCGATCGAGCCGGACGTTGCAGCTCTGCTCGACTGACTGCCAGAAAGCGGGGAGCCGCAATCATGAAGCTGGGATTCATCGGGATCGGAGGCATGGGCGCGGCCATGGCGGCCAATCTGCTCAAGGCCGGGCACGAGGTGACGGTCTATAACCGTACCCCCGATAAGGCTCGGGGGCTGTCGAGTCTGGGAGCCCGGGTCGCCACCCGCGTAGCGGATGCCTGTCGCGGTGAGGCCGTCATCACGATGCTGTCGAACGATGAGGCGGTGCACAGCGTCGTGTTCGATGACGGCGGCGTACTGGCGAGCGCTGGCAGCGGCGCGGTGCACATCTGCATGAGCACCATCAGCGTCGGCTTGTCGGTCCGGCTCGCCTCGGCGCACGCCGCCTCGGGGCAACGCTTCGTCGCCGCGCCCGTCTTCGGGCGGCCGCAAGCTGCCGCTGCCGCGCAACTGTACATCGTCGCAGCGGGTGCGCGCGCCGCTGTGGATGACTGCGCACCGCTGTTCAGTGCCATGGGGCAGAGGCTTTTCTACCTCGGCCCCGAAGCGAGCGCCGCTAATCTGGTCAAGCTCAGCGGCAATTTTCTGATCGCCTCGGTGATCGAATCGCTCGGCGAGGCGATGGCGTTGATTGCCAAGGGCGGGATCGACCAGCGTGTCTACTTGGATCTGCTGACCTCGACGCTTTTCAATGTGCCGCTGTATAAGACTTACGGTGGCCTGATCGTGGAACAGAGCTTCGAGCCCGCGGGCTTCGCTGCCCCCTTGGGGCTGAAGGACATCCGTCTGACGCTGGCGGCGGCCGAGGAACTGCGGGTACCGATGCCGCTCGCCAGCCTGTTGCGCGATCGACTGCTCAGATTGCTGGCCGGCGGCGGGGAAGCTCTGGACTGGTCGGCCATCGCGCGCCTGTCTGCTCTGGACGCCGGACTGGAGCGTCGACCGCCGTAGTGCCGCCCTAATGCCGCCGGCGCTCGCCGGGACCGTGCACTGCCGCCTCAATGCATCCGCCCGAGGCGGTCATTCGTATACATAGGCGAACAACTCATGGCACCGCTGGTGTCGCGTTTCCGTCATCGGGAGGTATCCGCTTATGTATTCCTATGTCTGGCGTCGCATTCTGGCGGGGGCGATTGCCTGCGCCATCGCGGGCACGGCCCTGGCTTCCAGTCACCGGGAGGCGCCGTTCATCACCACCCGTCCAAAAGTGGACGGTACCGATTTCTACATGTTCAACAGTTACGAATCGGGCCGCACCGGCTACGTCACGCTGATCGCAAATTATCAGCCATTCGAGAATCCGCAAGGTGGTCCGAACTACTACACGATGGATCCGAACGCGCTGTACGAAATACTGATCGACAACAACGGCGACGGCGCCGAGGAACTTACCTTTCAGTTTCGCTTTACGACCGTCATTCAAGGCCTGTCGGTGATGGCGGGCACCAAGTCGATACCGGTGCCGTTGGGCAACATCGGCGCGGTCAGCGCCGGCAACATGAGCACACAAAACGTCGCCGAAACCTACACTTTGACCCTGGTGCGCGGCGATCGCCGTTCCGGCACGGTGCAGCCAATCACCGATGCCGACACCGGCAGCACCAGCTTCACCAAGCCCCTGGACAATATTGGCGCCAAGTCCATTGCCAATTACGCGAGCTATGCCGGCAGCTTCGTTCATAACATCACCATTCCAGGCTGCAGCAAACCCGGCCGTGTTTTCGTCGGCCAGCGTCAGGACGGCTTTGTGGTCAATCTTGGCGAGACCTTCGATCTGGTGAATATCACATACCCAGTGGAAGAGTTGGCGCCTATGGGCGTGAATGCCCGGCAGTTGGCGCCGAATTCGCTCGCCGGCTACAACGTCAGCTCGCTGGCGCTGGAAGTGCCGGCGTCCTGTCTCACATCCGGCAGCGATCCGGTCATCGGTGGCTGGACGACCGCGAGCCTGCGGCAGGCGGAGGTGCTGAACCCGCAGCCGCAGAGCAGCAAGAGTGCGGTCAGCGTGGGACCGGTGAACAGTCCGACCGGTGCTGCGGTCGAGGGCGGCGCCTGGAACCAGGTCTCGCGCCTAGGTATGCCGCTGGTGAACGAGCTCGTCATCGGTCTGCCCGACAAGGATCGATTCAATGCCTCTGAGCCCAAGAATGATGCGCAATTTGCCGACTATGTGACCAATCCGTCACTGCCGGTGCTGCTGCAGGTGCTGTTCGGCGCGGCGGGGGTCAAGGCGCCCAATGTCTACCCGCGAACCGACCTGGAGGCGGCGTTTCTGACCGGTATCACCGGGCTGAACCAGCCCGCGAAGGCAACCCCCGCCGAGGAGTTGCGTCTGAACACCAGCACTGCGGTAACACCAGTGGCCTCGCAGAACGATCTGGGTGTGCTGGCCGGTGACGCCTCGGGCTTTCCCAACGGCCGTCGTCCTATCGACGATGTGGTGACCATCGAATTGCGTGTAGCGATGGGCGTGCTGCTGTCGCCGTTCGATGGCAGCGCGATGGACCCGGATCCTGCTTCGGATGCGTCGCGCCAGTTGCACTACACCGACGGTGTGGAGCCGAATCCGGCGAACTACCTGGTGGCATTCCCGTATCTGAACACGGCGCTCGCTGGCTCTCCCACCAGCGCCAATGACTAAGGGGTATCGCCATGAATCGCAAGACTGTCCTCCTAGGCGCCGCTGCAGTCGCGGCGGCTTCCCTGAGCGCCTGTGGTGACCATGCGGCTTCAGGATCGATGTCGATGCCGACCGCCCAGGAGCTGGACACCGCGCAGGTGCTGGCTCTGGCGCAGAAGACATCGGAGGTCAGTGCACCCATTCAAGTCGACGATGGTGCGCTGACGCTTACCGACACCAGTGAGACCACGGCAGCGATCAGCGTCAACGGGATGTGAGCCGTGCTCGCGCATTCGACCAACGCCAACCGTCCTCGAAGGACTCGAGCACGGTTGCTGGGCGCGGTGCTGGTCGGCATGGCGCAGATCGGTGTGGCCTGGTCGACACCACGTATCCCGAGCAGCGATGCGCAGGTATTGGCGGACCTGCCGGTCGGCGCGAGGCACGAGAGCGCACCCGCACGGGAGCTGACGCGCTCGCGCTTCGACGTCGCGCTGCCGCTGGCGCAGTTCTACGTCTCCCGGTCACGCGCAACCGGTGATCTGCGCTATCTCGGCTACGCCGAAGCGGTGTTGCAGCCGTGGATGCAGCGCTCGGCGGTGCCGGCCGCCGTGCGGGTGCTCGAGGCGACAATCCTGCAGAGCCGTCACGCATTCGGCGCCGCGCTGGCGCAGCTGGACCTGGCGCTGCAGGATCAACCCGATAACGCGCAGGCATGGCTTACGCGGGCCACGGTGCTGCGGGTGTTGGGCCGCTACGACGAAGCGATGGCATCGTGTATGCATCTCGCGGCCCAGGCCGATTCGGCGATCACGGGTCTGTGCCAGGAGAGCCTGCGTGGGCTGACGGGGCATCTGCACTCGGCATACGCGGCGCTCATATCGTTGCCGCAGCAGGGGCTCGCCGCTGAGGCACGTGCCTGGCGTTATTCTGAGCTCGGTGAGATGGCTGAACGCCAAGGCGATGATGCCGCCGCCGAGCATTGGTTCGGCGAAGGTCTGCAGCTCGCGCCCGAGGATTTCTACATGCGCGCGGCCTGCGCCGATCTGCTGTTGCGCCAGCACCGCGCGGCCGAAACGCTGCAGCTGCTGGCCGGCTACGAATCGATGGAGCCGATGGTGCTGCGCATCGTCATCGCGCAAAAGCTGCTGGGCGACGGCCGTGGCGCGCAGGATCGGGCCATGCTGTCGGGCGCCTTCGAGGTCGAGCAGCAGCGCGGCGAGGCGGTGCATCGACGCGAGCAGGCGCGCTTTCTGCTCGATGTCGAGCAGCAGCCCGAGGCCGCGCTGGCCGCGGCGCAGGAGAATTGGCGCGTACAGCGCGAGCCGGACGACGTACTCATCTTGCTGCGCTCGGCGCAGGCGGCTCATCGACCCGAGGCGGCGCTGCCGGCGCTGCTGTTCATGCAGCAGCAGAGCCTCGAGGATGTGCGTCTCGAGCCGTACCGGCAGGGGTTGCGATGAGAGTCGCCGCCGCGCTGGCGCTGGCTTTGATGTTCAGCCCGGTAGTGCGGGCTCATGTTGCCAGCAACGGCTTTCTGGTCGTGCAGGTGCAAGGCCAGCAGCTCAGCGGCTCGATCGAGCTGGCGGTGCGAGATGTCGAACTCGCGATCGGCGTCGATGCCAATCGCGACGGCAAGGTGACCTGGGGCGAGCTTCGCGCCGCCGAACCGCGGCTGATGCAGTACGTCGCGCAGCATCTGTCTATCGGCGCGCAGAAGCGCGACTGCGCAATCAGCTTTCAGGGGCTCGAGGTCAATGAGCGGGTGGACGGTAACTACGCCTGGTTGCCCTTTACCGCCCATTGTCCGCGGGCGGTGCGACAGCTGAGCATTCGCTACGGCCTGATGGATGACATCGACCCGTCGCATCGCGGACTGCTGACGCTGACCGACGGTGCGGTGGCCCAGACCGGCGTGTTGGGCGGCAGCGCTACGCCGGCACTGTTCACCGTCGATGCGCCGTCGCGATGGCGGGCGTTCGTGGAGTATCTGCAAGCCGGCATCTGGCACATCTGGAGCGGCATCGATCATCTGCTGTTCCTGTTGTCATTGCTGCTGCCTGCGGTGCTGCTGCGGCACAACGGCCGCTGGGAGCCGGTGCCGCGCGTACGTCCGGCATTCCTCAGCATACTCAAGGTCGTGACCGCCTTTACGCTGGCACATTCGATTACGCTGTCGTTGGCGGCGCTGGATGTGGTGCGGCTGCCGAGTCGACTCACCGAGTCGGTGATCGCGGCCTCGATCATCGTTGCGGCACTTAATAATATCTTTCCACTGGTCACCGAGAGCCGCGCCCGCATCGCGTTTGCATTTGGTCTGCTGCACGGATTTGGCTTTGCCTCAGTGCTCGCCGACATGGGATTGCCGCACGGTGCCCGTCTGATCTGCCTGCTGGCTTTCAACCTGGGTATCGAAACCGGCCAGTTGGCCGTGGTGCTGACGGTCATGCCGATCGTCTACGGATTACGAGCCGGCGCCGTCTACCGGCGAGCCGTCATGCCCTGGGGGTCGGCCGTCATCGCAGCAGTGGCGCTGGTCTGGCTGGTGCAACGGGCGGTCTTTCCGAGCGGCTAGTCATCAGGAGTCCCAGCGTGCGGCTGCGGTTCATCGCCGCCGGCCTCGAGGCGGCAGCCTCACTCTTTGCACATCGGCACGGATTCAATCGTCACGCCAGGAGCGACTGGGTAGTGTATTAGCTCGCCCGCTACGGGAGCCCAGGGCCTGATACAGACGGACACCAGGCAGGGTTCCCATCGGCTCGAAACGCGTGCAGCCACGCGCACGGGCCTCGGCCTCACAGCGCTCGAGCAGGGCTCGGCCGACGCCCCGGCGCGCGTAGCCGGGGTCAACGAAAAAGGCGGGGATCTAGGCGGCATCGGTCAGTGGGGCCAGCTCGCGCGCATTGCGCCCGGTGTGGCTGTCGCCGCCGAACAGCGTGCGCCGCCAACTCCAGTCTCCGCAGCCTATGAGGCTGCCTGTCATCTCGGCGACGAAATAAGTGTCGTCATCGATCAGCTGACTGTCGACGCCGGAGGCGCCCTGAAGCGCGCCCTCGATCTGTTCGCGGCGGTAGTCGCCGGCACCGAGCACGCGCGCGGACCGGGCGAGCGATATCTGCAGGGCTGGACGATCGGCGCGGGTGGCTCTACGCAGCTGCTATTGCATCAAGCAGTCGATGTCGTGGTTTGCTCAGAGGGGTGCACGCATCACAAGAATCGCTGGATCTATAGGGAATCTTTGACGATACCTAATACCGCCGAGAGCTCCCGAGCCGTCATGCTGTCCTCAGCGAGGGCCGCTATCGGTGTGGCACTATTGCATCAGTGCGACCACCGCATCGATCCGGGCTTAATACCGCGGTCACGCGCGCCGTTTACAAGCAATCTATCCATGAGGGTCGCAGATGGTGTGGCGTAGCTGGATCTTAAGTCTGCTGGCGGGCGTGCCGATCGCCATTGTCGGCGGCAACACCGAGGGGTCGAATCTCTCTCCCGGCTCCGAGCCGCTATCCGCCGAGGCGGCGGCGAATCCCTGGCCGCCCCCGCAGACGAGCCTGAGTTGGTCGGATCCAGCAGCGGCCGGACGACGCACGGTGCATCTGCAGCTGCTCGGCTTCAACGATTTTCACGGTAACCTGCAAAGCCCCACGGTGTCCTCGGCGCGGCCGGTCGGTGGCGCCGCGGCCTTGGCGGCGTATCTCAAGGCCTTGGAGCGCGCAGCCCCGGGGCATACGCTGATTGTGCATGCCGGGGATCAGCTCGGCGCCAGCCCTCCCATCACCGGCCTGTTGCAGAATGAGCCCGCGATCGAATTTTTGAATCTGCTGGCCAACTCGTATTGCCACTACGGCTCGGCGATGCAATTCTTCGACGCGGCACATTGGCGGCGCGAGCCCAATCGCTGCAATGTGGTCGGCACGCTGGGCAACCATGAGTTCGACGCCGGGCCCGCCGAGATTCGCCGGCTGCTCGAGGGCGGAAATGCCCCCGAGGGCCCGTTTCTGGAGGATCCCTATCGGGGCAGTCGGGTGCCTTACGTGTGCGCCAATGTGATCGATCGGCGCACCGGCAAGCTGTTGTTGCCTGCCTATGCCGTCGTCGTGCGCGGCGGTATTCCGGTCGGAGTCATCGGCGCGGTACTGCGTGATACGCCGAGCATGGTTCCGGCCTGGGCGGTGGCCGATCTCGAGTTTCTCGACGAGGCGGAGTCCATCAATCGCGCCGCATCGGAGCTGGCACGCCGCGGAATCCATACCATCATCGTTCTCATCCATCAGGGCTTGGTGCCGGTGCCGAGCGCAAGCGGTTATGACTGGCAGGGGCCGCTGCGGGCCATCGTCGCGCGGCTCGATCCGGACATCGACGTCGTGCTCTCCGGACACACGCACAATTACACCAACGCGCTGCTGCCGGCACGCGGCGGAGCACCGGTACTGGTCACACAAGCCTATGCCTACGGCGTGGCGTTGGCGCAGATCGATCTGCGCATCGATCCTGTGACTCGAGATGTGGTGACAAAATCCGCCCGCATCGTGCCAATCTGGGCCGACTCGCCGCCCGGCCAGCCCGGCGACCCAGGCGCGCAGCGCCTGACGGACGCAGCGCAAAAACTCGTGGCCGCGAGCGTAGGACGCGTCGTGGGCACGCTGCCGCGGCCGGTGACGCGCGCCCTGACGGCGGCCGGCGAATCCACACTCGGGGATCTCGTGGCCGACGCGCAGCGCGCTGCAACCCATGCCGACATGGCGCTGATGAATCCGGGTGGCCTGCGGTCCGATCTGCGCGCCGGTCCGGTCACCTGGGGCGACGTACTGACACTGCACCCGTTTGCCAACCATCTAATCACGCTCGATATGACCGGGGCGCAGTTGCTGGCGGTGCTCGAGCAGCAATGGCCCGCCGAGGCCGATGCTCTGCCCCGGATTCTCAAGACCTCCGGCCTGTACTACAGCTGGGATCCTGCCAGGCCCGTCGGCGCGCGCATCGTCGAGGCCTGCGACGGTGCTTACGAGGCTCTAGACCCCGCGCGTCATTACCGTGTCACGGTCAATGACTTTCTGGCCAATGGCGGTGACGGCTTTACGACGTTCAAGGGGCTCGGACCCGGCGAATCCGGCCCGCTCGATCGCGACGCGCTGGAGCAATACCTGCAAAGTCCGGCGCCGGCGCCGGCGCTGGCGCCGGCGACGTCCGCGACGCAGCCGCGAACAGCGCGCGCAGACCTGTCCGGATCGCAGCTCTGCTCCTCGCGCTGAGCCAGTCCGCGGCGCTTTTCCGCGGGGCGCTGCAATTTGACAACGTATAGGGATAAGTGCAGCCTGATTAAGGATGACCGGTGTTGTAAGAAATCGACGCTGAGTTTTGCCGGCGAACAAAAGGCTTTGGGCGGACTGCCTACGAGAACAGGCAGCGATACACGGGGCGCGTGCCGGGCGAGCCAGTCTTTGCAGCCGGCAGACGGATTGCGGGATGCGGGGGGAAGCGGTGCGGCATCGTCGTTCCGGGGCATCTCGGCGACGATGCCGCCCGGCTTCGATTCGGAGCGCAATCCGAGCTGGCACGTGGTGACGATCTGCGCAGCCGCGCCCATGGGCAGCGAATAGCTTGAGCTCGCGCCAAGATCAGAATATCTCGCGCCAAGATCCGAGAACATATAGAGACTGGACGACTGCGAAACCCGCACTGAGATCATTGCTGCGGCTCCACAGCGAACCCTGGGCCGGCGTCACAGCCGCGTCGCGCCCGGCAATCACCCGCCCGTTCGGGGAGTACCGCGACGCACGATCGGCGTGCACTCTGAACTTGCAGTGCGCGGTCATCCGATGAGTGGTCATGTTCGTGAGGTGAGCCATGGATGCAACAACTGTCTTGCAACAATGGTCGCGGGAACGCTCGCACCTCGCGGCTGCACTGGCGCCGCGTACGGTCGCCATTGCGCTCGGTCCACGTCGATCGGTGTCCGGTATTCGTTGGCACGGAGCATTCGTAGTGACCGCCGCCGAGGCGCTCGCCGGTAGCGATGAGGTGGTGGTCGTGTCGGACTGCCGCGATACGCGGGGGTCAGTCATCGCCTGCGATTTGGCCACCGACGTGGCGGTGCTGCGCATCGGTGCCGAGGAGCGGCCCGACGGGGTAAGCGCGGGCGCAGCACCGGCGGTCATCGATCCCACGCTCGAAGCCGGTGCTGGTGTGGTCATCGTGGGCCGGTCACCGGCGGGCCCGCTGGTGGGCTTTGGCACCGTTCGAGTGGCCGGCCCGGCTTGGCGATCGCGTCGCGGGGGTGCCATTGCCCAGCGCCTGGAATTCGAAGCCGCGCTCGATGGCCGCTTCGAGGGTGCTCTGGTTGCCGATTTTGGGGGGGCTCCGAAAGCGATGCTGGTGCCGGGGCCGCGAGGCAGGCTGCTCGGCATTCCCGGCCCGACCATTCATCGGATCGTGGCCGCGGTGGAACAGCATGGGTATCTGCCGCGGCCGTATCTGGGGCTGCGATTGCAGGCCCTGTGGCTCGATGAGGCAACCCGCAGGCGGTGGGGGCGCACGGCGCGCAGCGTGGCCGCGGTGGCGGGCGTGGAGCTTGAGTCGCCGGCCGAGGCAGCCGGAATTGCGCCGGGTGATTTGCTCGAGGCGATCGACGGGGTGGCGATCGATGACGTGGAGGGCTTTGCCGCGCAGCTGGTCCAATCGATCCCGGGTCGCTCGCTCGAGCTGCGACTGCGCCGCGGCGGGCGGCCCCAGACGGTCGAGATCAAGGTGGGCGAATGGCGCCGGCCTCCGCACTGAGGGCCTTGCAGTCGGCGACGGCGCCACCATTACCGAATCGGTGAATCTGATCGTCCAACGCAGCTCGGCGCGACTGACGGCGCGCGAGCGCGAGGTTCTGGCTCTGGTAGCCGCCGGAACCTCGAACAAAGGCATCGCCCGAGAGTTGCAGGTGTCGCCCAATACGGTGAAATTTCATATCGCTGCGATATTCGAGAAGCTCGACGCGGCCACGCGGGCCGAGGCGGTGGTCGCGGCGCTGCGATGCGGCGAACTCACGCTATGAACACGCTCGCTCAGCCGGCATACGACGCCGTCCAGGGCCAGGACGAGCCGCTGCTCGACGCCTACTCGCGCACCGTGACCGGCGTCGCCGAGGCCGCCACGTCCGCAGTGGTCGCGATTCACACCCGACGCTCAGCCGCGGCCGGCATGCAGGGCGGCAGTGCCTCGGGTTTTGTGTTCACTCCTGACGGCCTGATTCTGACCAACAGCCACGTGGTGCACGGGGCGAGCGCTTTGCGCGTCGCTACGGTACGCGGCGAGGAATTTGAGGCCGATCTGCTCGGCGAAGACCCGCATACCGACACCGCGTTGATCCGGGTGAGCGCCGCGATGCCGGCAGTGACCCTGGGGCGCTCGCATACACTGCGGGTCGGACAGCTCGCGATCGCGATTGGCAATCCGCTCGGCTTCGATTGCACGGTGACCGCCGGCGTGGTGAGCGCCCTGGGCCGCTCGTTGCGCGCCAGCTCAGGGCGCCTGATCGAAGACGTGGTCCAGACCGACGCTGCGCTCAATCCGGGCAATTCGGGCGGACCCCTGATGGACTCGGGCGGCCGCGTGATCGGCATGAATACCGCCATCATTGCCGGTGCCCAGGGGATCTGCTTCGCCATCGCGATTGACACGGTGCAGCGGGTGGCGCTCGAACTGCTGCGTCACGGCCGCGTGCGACGCGCCAGCATCGGCATTGGTGGACAGACCGTCGCCGTGCCACAACGCCTGCGGCGTCATTTCGAATTGCCGCAGGTCTCGGCGGTGCGGGTCATCAACGTGCTCGACGGCGGCGCCGCGGCCCAGGCCGATGTCGAATCGGGCGACCTGATCGTGCGCTTCGACGGTCACTGGATCGGCGGCGTCGACGATCTGCACCGGCTGCTGATCGACTCACGCATCGGCGCGTCGACGGCGCTCGAGTTGCTGCGGCGGGGGCGACGCCTGAGTATCAACGTGGTTCCGCGCGAAAGCGACGCGGACTGAAATCACCGCCGCGCTCAGCCCAGTACGGCTCGCCAAGCACTTTCCCAGGCCGCCGGGTCGGTCACGGCGACGAAGGCGAGACCGGCCAGCGCGCCGTCGAAATGCGCGTCATGATTAATCCGTCCGCGCCCGCGGCGCGCGGCGTAGAAGGTATAGACGAGGTAACCGATTGCAAACAGCGGCGCGGGTATCGGCAACGGGATCGGCATGATCATGATCGACTGCCGCGGAAAGTACACGATCGAGGCGAACAGCACTGCGAGTATGGCGCCGGAAGCGCCCAGGCAGGCGTAATCCGGATCGCGCCGGTGCTTGAAATAAGTGCCGATATTGCTGGCCACGAGGCCGACGAAATACAGCGCTACGAAGCGCGGTGTGCCGATTGCGCGCTCGAGAGGAAACGCAAAGAACCAATAGGTCACGCTGTTGAACAGCAGGTGAGCGAAGTCCGCGTGGACGAAGCCGCTGGTGATCGCGGTCCAGTACTGCCGGCGTGGCAGAAACCAGAAGGGCCGGAACAGATTTCGGTCGATGATCCAAGGCGCGGCCAGCAAGCCCAGCAGGCTGACCGCTACCGTGACGCCGAAAATGATAGTGGCCGCCATGGTCTCCCCTGTTCGCGGCGCGCGCCGGTTACGCCGGACGGCGCCGCAGCATCAGCACGTTGCCGCCCAGGCAGAGCGCGATGCCGAGAAAGGTCTCAAGCTGCCAACGCAGGTGCTCGAAGGCGGTAGACAGCAGCAGCGCGACCACCGGAATGGCCACGGCCGTGTAGGACGCACGGTCGGCGCCAATTCGTCTCATCAATGTCAGATAGGCGCCGAACGCCAACGCCGAGCCGAACAGCGAAAGATAGATCAGCGAGGCGACATAGGGCCAGGAGACATCGAAGGCGAAGCGCTGTCCGGTTGCGAAGGCAACGACGGCAACAAAGACAGCGCCGTAGAGCATCGACCAGGCATTGATCTGCGTTACCGGAAGCTGCCGCCGATGAATGCGCGTGGCTACCATATTGCCTAGCGATGCCACGGCCGTGGCCCCGACTGCCGCCGCCAGCCCATAGAACTGCTCACCCGAACTCGAGAAGCGCCGCATCTCCGGCCAGAACACCAGCGTCACGCCGGCGACACCGACGACGGCCGCGACAATGGTGGCCGGCCGGATCGGCAGCGAAAAGAACAGCCGCATGCCCACGGCATTCATGAACACCACGATTGAGAACACGACCGCGACCAGGCCCGAGGTCAGATACTGCTCGGAGAGGTAGATGCCGGCATAGTTCAGGCCGAACAGCAGCACGCCCTGCAAGGCAATCCACAGGTGATCGCGCGCGCTGAAGCCGAGCGGCCTGCGCCTGAATGCGGAGTAGGCGAGCAGTATCAATGCCGCGAGCGCGAAGCGCCAGGCCACCGAGACCGTCGGTGGCACGACGCCGAGCTGAAACTTGATGACGAGCCAGGTCGAGCCCCAGATCAGCACGGCGACGATATACAGGCCGAGGTTGCTCATCGTGGAGGTGTTTAGCTGACGCTCTCGGCGCTGTAGCGGGCCAGCAATCCGCTGCGCACGGCGTAGCGAAAAATTCGCGTGAACAACCAGGCCGCCAGCAGGATATCGAGCAGCGCCAGGGCGATGCCGATCAGCAGGCCACTGCCCGAGTAGCCGTGGCGGCCGACCACCGAGCGCATGTTTTCAAAGACGTAGGACGGCGGCAGCAGATGACCGACGGCGCGCATCCAGGCCGGCAGAGTCGACAGCGGATAGAACACGCCCACGAATGGCGACAGCAGCGCGGGGATCGGCCACACGAGCCACTCCGAGGCCGGTCCCAGGCGCAGTACCATGGCACTTGCGAGTACCCCGAGCGCAATGCCGAACAGGAACAGTACCAGCAGGAACGGCAGCAGCAGCAATCCCAACGAAAAGAACGGCAGGCCGAACAGCCAGGTCGCCAGCACCAACATCACGATCAGCCCGACCAGGCTGGTGGCCACTCCGGTCAGTACCAATCCGGTGAGGTATTCGGAGATCAGCAGTGGCGTTGCAAAGACGTTGATGAAATTGCGCGACCAGACGTCCTCGAAGAACGCCATGGTTACGCCCTGCATCACCCGGGTGAAGAAATCCCAGAACAGCACCGCGCCGAGCAGGCTCGCTATAAAATTGATGCCGGTGGACGCGACGGTGTTCAGGTAGCGCGAGATGAAGCCCCACAGAATGATATCGATCGCGACCCAGGCGATCATCGGTAATACCCGCGTCGGGCTGCTGCGCATCAGATAAAATTGCCGCAGCGCAATGGCGGCGATCGGGCGCAGCTTCATCGTGGTGCCCCGGGACCGTCGCGATGCTGAGCCAGCGGCTCACGCGCCAGCCGGATGAACAGCTCCTCGAGCGAGGCCGCACCGTGTGCACGCGGCAGAGTCTTGGGATCGCCTTCCAGCAGTATCCTGCCGCGCGACAGGAACAGCACGCGATCGCAGGTCTCCTCGACCTCGTACATGTTGTGCGAGGTCCAGAGAATGCCGCAATCGCTGCGGGCGGCCATTGCGCGTATGCGCCCGCGAATCAGATCGGCGGCAGACGGATCGAGCGAGGCCGTGGGCTCATCGAGCAGCAGCAGTCGGGGTTTGTTCAGCAGCGCCTTTGCGAGCGCCAGCCGCGTCTGCTCGCCCGAGGACAGCACGCCGCTGCGGGTATTGCGCAGGCGCTGCAGATCGAACTCGGTCAGCAGCTGTTCGATTCGGGTCGAGCCCGCGGGGACGTTGTAGATCAGGCTGAAAAAACGCAGATTCTGATAGACGGTCAGATTGCCCGGCAGGGCGGCGTAGACCGCAGCGAAATTCGTGTGCGCCAGCGCCTGTGAACGGTGACGTGCCAGCTCGATGCCTTCGATGCGGATGTTGCCTGCGCTCGGCTGCAACACGCCCAGGACCATATTGAAGGTCGTGGTCTTGCCGGCACCGTTGGGTCCGAGCAGTCCGACGATTTCGCCGGCATGCACGCCGAAGGCAATGCCGTCGACGGCGAGGGTATCGCCGTACTGTTTACGCAATCCGTCGACGCGCAGCGCGTAGTCCGCGGCCACCCCGGGGGTGGCCACCCCGGCCGGTCTCGGCACGCTCATGCGCGACGAGACTCGCGGCCGACGGCGGGTGGCGCCGGGATTGGTTTACCCAGGCTGGTGCCGACGCTAATGCGGCTCGCCACCTGGATGTGAATCTTCCATCGGGAAGGTGTGAACGTCGCCCGAGGCTGCCGGGCCGGAAGGCGCGACGGCGTTCGGCGGCGGCGCCGGTGCGCCGGCGGCTGCCGGTGCGGGCGCGCTGTCACCATTGGCGCTGGCGGCTACGGCCGCGAGAAAGCGTCGTGCCGATTCCGAATGGGTCGTCACTTTATTGCCCGTGATCATGGCGGTGGTCACATCGTCATTGTCGTAGAATTCGCGATTGGCACTGCGGTCGAAGGCGATCACGGTTCCATCGAGCGCGACCCCGGCAAACAGGCCCCGCGAGCGTGAATAGGAGTAGATCTCGGCGGCGATGCCGGCCGCGGCCTCGGTCTGGCGGCCGACCGGTCCGGCGGCCACCGACGCGTCGGCGCCGAGCGTGAATTTGCCACGCGCGAAGTTCTCCACGCTGCGCGGGGTCACGAATACCAGCACGACATCAGTCGAGGTGGCACCGACCTGCCAGCCGACGCTGCCCCCGGCAAGCGAAATGAAAATCGGATTGCTGAATCGGCCCGCAGGATCGCGCACGCTCATGACGCCGCTGCCGTAGCGGCCACCGAAAATGAATGCGCCTTTGATTACTTCCGGAATGATCGCAACACCGTAGGCGCGCTGCATCAGCCAGTCCGGCACGCGCTGGTCCGGGGTCGCAAGCAGCTCCTCGAGTACCTGAGTGGCCGTGATCAGCCTCGCGTCCTCGCGCGACTGTTCGCGGGTCTGTGCCAGTGCGCTGTTAAAAGGTGCCACGAGCGTTGCCGTGGAAAGGATCGCCAACAGGAAATAGCTTCGGATCATGATTCGCCTCCAGGGCATTTGAGCCCAAGGGGCGGATGATCGTTCAGTACCAGAAGGAAATAAAGAACTGCGTGACGTTGGCGTCGAGCGTGTAGAGCGGCTCGTCCCCGGGTATGACACTGAGGATGAGATTGTCGTGAAAGTCCTGATAGTCGATGCGCAGGTGGTTAAAGTTGAGGTTCAGCGTCCCCTTGTCCACCCAATGCGGCCAGGCCGGATGGAACTCCCAGCTGGCGCCCAGCCCCAGGGTCAGGCTGCGGAACTGCGCCAGTTCGCGGTCGCGGGATAGGAAATTCTGCGAGTTCTGATAGGGATACAGATCGCTGTAAAAATTAGCGTGGCTCTGCCAGTAATAGCGCGCGGTGGCCTCCAGGGTCCAGGCCGTGAACAACGGCTGGGTGTAGCCGAGCTTCACGGTATTGGCGAGAATGCCCCAGGTGTCGCTGTAGAGGCGGTAGTTGCCGTCCACCGCCGCGTGCCAGGGCAGGTAATACTTGAGCTGTCCCGAACCGGCATTGCCGGTGCGGGTATTCGGAGCGCGCGCCGGTCCAAAGCTGTAGCCGCGCGCGACCGAGGGATCGACGAAACGTACCCCGCGATACGGATTTTGCAGGTAGCCGTCGCTCTCATCGGTCTCGAAGTTCAGGCCCAGCAGCAGGTTGCGCGTGAGCACCTGTGACAGACCGACTGACCAGTTGCGATGGTCTGCGTCCTCCGAGAACGAACGCACGACGATGCCGTGATCGACCTCGCCGACCTTGTCCCAGCCGCGCGTGAAGCCGAAGGACACGGTGGTCAGGTCGCCAAACATGCTCTGGCTGACGGAGAAGAACCCGGTATTGGATTTGTAATCCGGCTCGTCGCTGCGGATGTAGCCGACGCTGTAGAGCGTGCTGCCGTGCAGGTAGTCGAAACCAATGTTGTGCTGGGAGCGCCGTTCCTTATAGGCGCTGGCCTGCGTCACGACGTCGATGGAGGCGCTGGAAATCAGATCTTCGTAATATTGGTAGGAGACCGATAGGGAATCGCCGAACTTCTTTCGCACCAGCACCGATGGACCCTGGACGGTGAGGCCGCCGCCGTCGTAGCGGTGGTAGAGCACATCGGTGCGATCCTCCGGCAGCACGTCGGCCCGCCCGACGGCGCCCAGCCCAAAGGCCGCCGCGGCCAGCCAGCGCGTTCGCAGATGCAGCCGCGTAATCACGTCCAAGCTGTCCGGGGGTCGCTCACGAGCCGCGTGGCGCTAATTGCAGCCGCATCCGCCACCGACGCTACCGGTGGCGCCGCGGGCGCCTTCGCGCACCTCGAACACGTGATCGAGGTAGCCGCTGGAGATCGGATTGCGATCGAACGACATGATCGGGTCGGCAAGGTGTTCGCGCTCATAGGGTTTGACCCATGGCTCGATCGGGCTGCAGCCCCCCAACAGCATGCCGCCCAGCAGCAGCGCCGACGCGATCTTCCACGAATGCATCCTCGACATCATCGCTCCCGAGGCCGCATCACTCGCGCAGCAAGCTGCGGATCTGATCCTGGTATTCGCTTTCGTCGCCAGGCTTGTAGCCGTGGTGCACGTAGCGCACGTTGCCCTTGCGGTCCACGATCACGGTGCTCGGCATGCCCGAAACCTCATAGAGGGTACTGACCTTGCTTTGCGTGTCGAACAGTATCGGAAAAGAGACAGGGGTCGCCTTGAGGAAACCGAGCGCGTCAGCGGATTTTGGTTCGACATTCACGCCCAGCAGCGTGAATCCAGCGGCCTTGTACCTGCGGTAGAGCTGATCGAGTACCGGCATTTCCTGGCGGCAGGGGCCGCACCAGCTGGCCCAGAAGTTGATCAGCACCACCTGGCCTTTGAGATCCGCCAGGCTGACGGGGTCGCCGAGGGCTGCCGGCAACTGGAACGCGGCGGCCGGCGCACCGGCGGCAACGCTCGCCGCCGACAGCGCAGGGGCGAGCGGCAGGCTCAGGCCGAGGATCAGGAGGGAAACCTTAAATGCGTCAGCTTTCATGACTGCCTCCATTCAATGCGATCGAGCGCTTGCGGCGCAAGCTCGCTAGAAGAACACGGTCGCGCCGATCGTCGCCTGAAGATTGTTCTTCAGCTGATAGACGCCGATGTCGTTGGACTTGAACACCAGGTCCTGGACGTCGATATGCAGCGCCAGCCAATCCGTCGGCAGCACGCGAAAGCCGGCGCCGAAATTCACGGCAAAATTCTGATCGCCAGCAAAAGTGACGTTGCCCATGCCGCCGATCATGTACAAGGCGCTGGTCATGGCGAGATTGCGACCGATGAATACCTCGCCCGGGAGGAAGTTGTAGCCCAGCGACAGGTTGTAGTACGTGAAGCGTCTCTCAGCATTGGAAAGTAGCTGCACGTTGCCGCTCAGGTACTCAAAGCTGGTCCTGCCGCCCTTGGCCCGCCCGTAGGTCGCCTCGAAAAACAGGTCCTCGCTGATGTGATAGTCAAAGCGCGCCCCGGCGACCGGTTGGGCGCCGAAGTCCTGGATCGAAATCTCGCCGTAATAGCCGCCCAATTCGATGTCTTTGGCTCTGATCTTCGGCACTTTGACCTCGCGCCGCTCGACCTGCGGTTCGATCACCGACGGCGGCGGCGCATTGAGATCGTCGGCGCTCGCCGCTGCGGTCGACGCGGCATCGGTCTTTGGGTGATGCCATGGCCAATGCATCGTCGCGCAGCCACTGCAGGCGGCGACCGCGATGCTCAATAGAAGAAGGCGAATCCGAGTCTCCATTCCTCGTTGACCTCGTTTTCATTGGTCCTGGTGAACACGACGTACTTGCGGAAGTCGCCGCGCAGAAAGAAACGCCGGGTAAGATAGAAGCGGGCGCCGGCACCGTAATACCCCACCTCATCGCTGCGATCCACCGGGGTGGCCAAGGTGGCCTTGGGCTGCACCCAACGATAACCGGTACCCAGTTCGACCAGCGGCGAGAAGCGCCACTCGGGCATGAACACGTGCGCGAGGCCGATCTCGGCCAGCTCGCCGTCGGAAACGTTGCCGAGAAACTGCGACACACCGACCTCGATCTTGAGGTTGTCGGTGATCGACATGGCGCTGTAGGCCGATATCAATGTAGCGCCGGCGTAGGCGCCCGCAAACACCCCGCTCTCCCACCGATGGGAGGCGAATCCGGCACGATCGCCCATATTCACCCGGAAGGGGGCGCCGTCGGCCATCGTGGTCAGGTTCAGCTCTCGGGCCGAGGCCCAGCCTTCTACGCCGCGCTCGGTGCGCACCTTGAACCAGTCGGTGCGGCGGAACAGGACGTCCACCGATTCGCCGCGGGCAACGACTTGCGTGACTGGATAGCCTCGGCCCGGTCCGGTGTGCAACTCCAGGTAAGGCTGGGTGACGAACAGCTGCAGCAGTGCGTGTGCGGCCCTGGCCGGAGTCGACACCAGCGACACCGCCCAGAGCGAGAGCACGAGCGCGAACTCAATTCGTCGGAGCGTCAAACGGATTGTTGTAGTACTGGGCGCCAATGTCTACCCATTCTGACAGCAGCCGCATCTCAGCGGGAGATAGCAGGCCGATATGCGTGGCGTCGGTGACAAAGACCTGGAAGAAGTGGGAATCGAGCGCATCGCCGGAAATGAATTCCTGCGAGCGTACGACGGTTTGCGTGGTCGCTCCAGTGGTGGCATTGGTCGTGGTGACACTGAAGGGATTCAGCAGCTGCTGATAGGCGTTGTCCTGGTTGGCATCGGTTGCCGAGGCACCGTCGGCCAGATCCAAATAGCCGGTGGCCGCGGTCGACGCAGTATGGCAGTTGACGCAGGTGTTGGCGCCACGGACTTTGTCCCACAGCGGCTGGATGTTGATCGGATAGCTGATGATGACGCGACAATTCGAGGTCCAGCCGCCTGGCAGCGCGCAGGCCTGCGAGGTCGGCAGTGGCGTGGTGAACGTCGGATCGTCATAGGACAGCAGCACCGGCTCATTGCCGACGCCGCCGCCGAACCACGGGTCGTTGAAGACAACATTGACGCTCGGCGTTGCCGCCGCGGTCGCCGAGGCGCCGCAATTCCAGCCGACCAGCGCCTCGGCCATGGTCTCGCCAGGACAGGTGGTGTACGAGCCCTGTGTGCCCGGAAACAGACCGGTTGATGTCGATCCGGTCCAGGCGGAGGTGAAGGTACCCGGACGGCCATGAGAATAGAAGCTGCCGCCCGGCACCGGGTTCTGCTGCGCGGGTGGCAAATGACAGCCGTTGCAGCTCAGCACCTCTCCCGGCAGCAGCTGCAGCCAGGCGCGATGCAGCGGAAATATCTGTTGGGCGTTGGCGTCGACCACGGAGACCTGAAAGGCCACATTCGCGGGCACCGTGACGCGCACCGAGCCGTCCGGCTCGATCGGGACATAACCGAGAATCTGGCGCATGTAGTTGCCGGCGGCGCCGAATGCGGTCGCTTGATCAAAATTGAGTGTCTGCTTGTTGGGGATCGCCACCGCTTCCACCAATCGCAGAAAGCGCGCCGGGCGCTGATCGGCATCGGTCTGCGCCATGGCGGCAATCCCGCCGGCGCCGGTGCCGCTCCACGGCGCGCCGTCCCAGTCGTAGACGCTGCGGATGTCGATGATGCCTAACGGTGGCGTGCTGCTGGTGTAGCTGTCGGAAATGTACGCGGGTGGAGCGGGACGCGGCTGCAGCGCCACGATGTCGGTGACGAACACGCCTTCGGTCGGCGTCACGATCGGCTTGAAGGTGTCGGCGACTGGATCGAACATCCATGCACTGTATAACACCGGTGCCGCCGTGAGCGTGGCGTTGGCCGCGGCGGCGGCGGCGAGATTGGCAGCGGTGCACGGCAGGAAGGTGCCGGTAGTATCCTGCAGCCGGCATTCACTCCAGGTCACCAGAATGCGCCCGGTGCCGTCCCACAACGGAAACGCCGAGGAAAAGCGTCCACCGGGAGAGATTACCGGAATGTTCATGGTGGTGTTGACCGCGGTCAACACCGCATTTTGGGTCGCCGCCTGTTCGGCAAAGCTGGTGGTGGAATAGCCGAGATTGTTCGCCGTATCCGGGTAGGCCTGGTTGTTCTCGGCGTAGTTCTGCACGTCGATGATCGTAAGATTGCCGCCGTAACCGGCCTCGTCGAATGGACGCACCAGGGCCAGCACTTTGCCGTCGGGCAGCTCACGTGCCTTCACGAACTGCACCGTGCAGTCCTCACCGGCCGGACAGGTATCGGATCCGCCGGGGTTGGTGCTGAGCGTGTTGTGGCTGCCGCGGCCATACAGCAGTTCGACGTCGGTACCGTCGGGGTTGCTGGTGTACAGGTGGATACCGCTGTTGCCGTTGGCGTGATCCCAGCGGCTCCACATCACGCGGCCGTTATTCAGCACGGTAGCATCGACATCGTGGCTCGGGTTGTAGGTGATCTGGTGCATGTCGGTGCCGTCGGGGTTCATCACGTGCAGCACGAACGCCGACTCGTCCAGGTCCTCGGTCTGTCCCTCAAATTCCGGCTCGCCTTCATTGAGCAGAACCGCGCCAGAGCCAATCTGTCGCGTAGTCGCAAACAGGATGCGTCCGTCGGGCAGATAGTGCGGTGAGATGTATTGCGAGCCGGTGCCCAGTGGGTCGGAGCTCGGCAGTACGGTGTGCAGGTCGTTGGTCGCGACAACGTATTCCCAGATATTCCAATTCGGCGGATCCAGGTCTTTCTGGGTAGGCGTCAGCGGGCCGCGCATTGCAAAGATTACATGCGAGCCGTCGCTCGAGACGTCGACGTCCTTGAGATCGTAGAACGTGCCCTTCGGGGCGGTTGAGGTCACGCGCGTCGTGATGTTGACCTCATTGCCGCCGGCACTCGTGGGATTCAACAGATAAAGGTCGGCCTGCGGCAGAAAGGTTCGGCGCAACCGCAGGTCATCCTGGGTCGCCGGCGTCGTGGGCGGCGGCACGGTACGTTTGACGTAGACCATGCCGAAGTCGGAGGTCTGGGAATCCGGGGGCTGGGAGTTGGCAATGGTTACCGAGCCGCCGCTGCCGTTGCTGCTACACGCCGCAAGCAGCACGGCGCCGAGCAGCGCCGCGGGTAGTACAAACTGACGTGCACGCATTTTATGTTCCATCTTCAATCCTAAACGCCGCCAAACGCGTCACGGTATTCGCGCGTGGTTCGGAGTCTGCTCTGCAAGGTATCGATATGAGATCAGACGCACAGTTTTGAAACCGTGCGTTGGGTCGTGTTCGGGCGATCGAATGCGGGCGCTACGGCGCTTTTTCATGGCGATAAGCATAGCGCTATTGACGTAACGGCACGGAGCGTCGTCGCGTGGCGACATTACGCGCGTGACTTCAACGTGCATATGATTGCAGCCAGATTCATCGTGGTCTCACCGTAGTCGGATAGCAGTCGCAACGCAGGCAGGAGCTCAAGGCAATGTTCGTCCGCTCAAACATATCGGGTGTGCGCAAGACACTCGCAGTCGCTGCGGCTCTGCTGCCGGCGCTGCAACCCATTACGCCAGTGCTCGCCGGTCCGAACGAACAGGCCGAACGGCTGTTCGGCCGCATCACCGGCAGTGAGCCGAGTGCGGCGGTGCTGGCGCAGATGTCGAGCGACATCACTGCCAACAATGCGACCGGTGCGGCGCAGCTCGCCATGCAGGATCCGAGTTTCTACAACGTCACGCTGCGCAACTTCGCCGCCCCGATGACCAACAAGGCGCAGTCGGTGTTCGTACCGTTGAACGATTATACCGCCACCGTCATCGGCATGATCCGCGACAACGTTCCGTTCAACACGGTGCTGTCAGCCGATCTGATCTACACCGGTAACATGTCGGGGGCGCCGGCCTACTCGCCCGCGAACAACAATCACTACCAGTACCTGGATACCAACGGCGCGGATCTGTCGAAGGTGCTGGTGCAGCAGACGCAGTCCACGCTGGTGGGCATACCGTCGTCGGCGACCGCGGGTGTCATGACCAGCTACGGCGGAGCCTCAGCCTTTTTCTACAAGGGCACCAACCGCGCGATGGTGCGCTTCACGATGATCAACTACATGTGCGACGACCTGAACACGATCATGGACATCACTCGGCCGCCGGACCGGATCCGCCAGGACCCATCGCGATCCCCGGGCGGCGACAGCCGGGTGTTTCTCAATACCTGCATCGGCTGTCACTCCGGAATGGATGCGCTCGCGGGCGCATTTGCGTATTACGACTTCAACCTGATCGCTGGGCAAATGGTCTATACGCCCGGGCAGGTACAGGGCAAGTACGCCATCAACACGGGCAACTTTCCGTACGGACACGTCACCGTCGACGACAGCTGGCTCAATTACTGGCGCAGCGGCCCGAATGCGCTGCTGGGCTGGAGCAGCACGCTGCCGGGCAGCGGCAATGGAGCCAAGTCATTCGGCCAGGAAATCGAGAACTCGGCGCAGTTTGCCAACTGCCAGGTCCAGAAAGTGTTTCAGGCGATGTGTCTGCGCCCGCCGGGCAACGCGGCTGATCGCGCGCAGGCGGCGAAGATCACTTCTGACTTCGTCTCGTCGAACTACAACATGAAGACGGCGTTTGCAGAATCGGCCGTCTACTGTATGGGCCAGTAGGAGGCCGCGCCGTGAAAGCCCCGATGACACCAGTGACGGTACCGTTCCTGCTGGCAGCCATGACGGCGGTGCTGCTCGGCGCCTGTTCCGGAGGCGCACCGACCACGCAGAGCCCGAATCTGCAGGCCACGGCGCAAATCGACACCTACAGCGGTCCGCCGCCCGGCAGTGCCGATGTGCAGGCGTTCGAGTCCAATCTGTGGGTCAACATTTCCCCGAGCAACCGCTGCGGCAATTGCCACAAGGCGAGCGGGCAGACCCCCATGTTCGCCCGTTCCGACGACATCAATCTCGCCTACAGCGCCGCGCTCACGGTGGTCAACCTATCGCAGCCCGAAACCTCGCTGATGGTGCAGAAAGTCGCCGGTGGCCATAATTGCTGGCTCTCGAGCCCTCAGGCCTGCGCCGATATCCTGACGACCTGGATCAGCAACTGGGCCGGCGGTGGCTCCGGATCGTCGGCCGGCACGCAGATTCCGCTGACGGCGCCGCCGTCACAGACGGTCGGTGCGACCAAGGTGTTTCCGGCCGATCCGACCCTGTTCAGCACCACGGTCTATCCGGTGGTGCAGCAGTGGTGCTCGCGCTGCCATTCCGATACCGCGTCCACGCCGCAGTCGCCGTACTTTGCCAGCAGCAACCTGGCCTTGGCCTATAGCTACGCGCAGCCGGAAATAAGCCTCAATACACCGAACACTTCGACCTTCTACATCCGCCTGGCGCAGCAGTCGCACAATTGCTGGGGTAACCCGGTGAACTGTCCGGCCAGCGCCGCCGTCATGCTGGCGGCCATCCAGGCATTCGCCAATGGCATCGCGGTGACCCCGGTCGATCCGACACTGATCGTCTCGAAAGCCCTGTCACTCACCCAGGGCACGGTGGCCTCCGGCGCCAATCGCTACGATGCGCACGACATCGCCAAGTGGGAGTTCAAGGAAGGCACTGGCACGACCGCCTACGACACCAGCGGCGTGGATCCGGGCATGGACCTCACCCTCAGTGGGGATGCCGCCTGGGTCGGCGGCTGGGGCATCAGCTTCACCACCAATGGCCGGGCCCAGGCGAGTACTGCCACCAGCTCGAAGCTTTATACCAAGTTGAGCGCTAGTGGCCAGTACAGCATCGAACTGTGGGTCAACGCCGCCAACGTGACGCAAACCAAGGCCTACATGGCCAGTTACTCGGGCGGCGACACGTTGCGCAATTTCACCCTGGCGCAGGATGCGTTCCAGTACGAAGCATTCGCACGCAGTAGCGTGACCAGCCTGAACGGCGCACCATCGCTGTTGACCAACGCCAACAATCAGCTGGCACAGGCCGCGCTGCAGCACGTGGTGTTGACCTACACTGCGACCCAGGGGCGCCGGCTGTACGTCAACGGTGTATTCACCGGCGACATCGATAGCTCCACCGGTGGGGCGATCAATAACTGGGACAACAGCTTTGCCTTTTTGCTGGGCAATGAGACTTCGGGCGATCACCCGTGGCAAGGCTCAATCCGATTTGCCGCCGTGCACGACGTGGCGCTCACGCAGCAGCAGATTCAGCAGAATTACGCCGCCGGGGTCGGCGCGAGCTACTACCTGCTGTTCGATGTCAGCAGCCTGATCAACACGCCGCAGTCGTACATCATGTTTACCGCCAGCCAGTATGACAGCTACAGTTACCTGTTCGATCGGCCGACGTTCATCAACCTCAATCCGGCCTTCACGCCGACCAGTCCCATCCAGATCTCGGGCATCCGCATCGGCATCAACGGTGCGGAGGTACCGGTTGACCAGGCCTACATTCCACTCAGCGTCAACATCGACAGCGCCGACTACTCGCCCACCAGCGGGCAGCTGCTGTCACCGCTCGGCACCGTGATGCCGGTGCAGAACGGGGCGGCCTCGGATCAGTTCTTCCTGACGTTTGCACAGATCGGAACCAATACCCGCGCCTATACCACGCCCACCCCGGTGGCACCGGCGCCGGTAGATCTGCCGGCCTCGTCCGATATCGGCGTGCGTGTGTTCAATGAAGTCAACAGCACCATGTCGACGCTGACGACCGTCCCGGCGACCAACCCGGCGGTCAATGCGACCTACCTGTCGGTGCAGACGGGATTGCCGACGGTGTACAACATCCAGAGCGTGAGTTCTGGTTCGCAGATCGCCAGCGCGCAGCTGGCGATGCAGTACTGCCAGGCACTGGTGAATGATCCGACGCTGGGGCCGGCATTCTTCCCCGGCATGAGCTTCACTGCGGTGCCGAGCGTCGCGTTTGCCACCGCCAGTGGCATGAACCAGGTGGTCCAACCGCTGATCAACAACCTGATCGGCCAGAACCTCGCGTCACAACCGGCCTCCACGGCGGTGAGCTCCGAGCTGTACAACCTGATTACCAACCTGTCCGCCTGTGGTGGCGGCACCTGTCCTACGGGCCGCACGGCGACTATCAGCATGGCGGCGTGCACTGCGATCCTGTCGAGCGCCACGACGTCGATCAAATAGTCATGTCTACCGCCAACCTACTTATGACCCTGGAGAGGCCGACCCAATGAAGAAGCATCCACCCCGGCGCCCACCGAGTCCGCATGCGCTGCGGAACCTGGATCATCGGCCGCCGGTGACACGACGGGAATTTCTCGGCCGCGGCCTGATCGGCACCAGTGCCACGGTGATCGGCATGTCCTCGTTCTTCAGCATGTTCGCCAATCCGCGCAAGGCCTATGCGACGCTTGCGCCTGACATTCAGGCGCTGGTGACCTCGCCCTGCAACATCCGCGCGGGGGCGGGCAAGGTACCGTTCATCGCGTTTGACCTGGCGGGCGGCGGCAATATTGCCGGCTCCAATGCGCTGGTCGGAGGCGCGGGTGGGCAACTGAATTTTCTGACTACCGCCGGCTATAACAAGCTCGGTTTGCCCGGCAACATGATTCCCAATTCATCGATCGGCGCCGGCAACTTCGTCAACACGTCGCTGGGTCTTGCGATGCACAGCGATAGCGCTTATCTGCGCGGCATCTCGCAGCGCGCTGCCATGACCACGATGAACAACGTCAATGGCGCGGTCATTCCGGCCATCAGCCAGACCGATACCGATCTGAATCCGCACAATCCGATGTATGGGATTCACTCGGCCGGCGCCGCCGGCGATCTGCTGGTGCTCATCGGCACCGAGGCAACCGCCTCGGGCGGCAATTCGATGGCGCCGGCCTACATGATCGACCCGACGGTGAATCCGACCGTGGTAACGCAGCCCTCGGACGTCACCGGGCTGGTCAACACCGGCTCGCTGGTCGGCCTGCTCGATCAGTCCGATGCGGTCTCGGTGCTCGAGTCGGTGGAGCGCATCAGCGCTGCCAAGCTCGGACAGGTCAGCACCAACATCCCGGGCCAGGACGTGGCGATCAAGAACCTGGTGCAATGCAGCTACGTCGATGCGGCCTACCTCGTGGACAAGTACGGCAACGCTCTGGCGGCGCTCGATCCGACCCAGGATCCCAATATCACCGGCAGCGGCGGCATCTTCAGCGCGACCGATCTGCAGGACTCGGACTTTTTGGCGACCGCCTCGGTCATGAAGATGGTGGTCAACGGCTACGCCGGCGCCGGCACCATCGAGATGGGCGGTTTCGACTACCACGACAGTACCCGCGCCACCGGCGAGACGCGCGACTTCAAGGCCGGACAGTGCATCGGCGCCTGTCTGGAGTACGCCGCGCGCGTGGGTGTGCCGCTGATGATCTACGTATTCAGCGATGGCTCGCTGGTGTCCAACGGCATGCCCGACAATTCGGTCGCTGGCCGCGGCAAGGGCATCTGGCTCGCCGATAACACGGCGACCGCGGCCTCGCTGATGCTGGTGTTCGATCCGAAGGCCAAACCGACGGCCATCATGCAGCAGATCGGCAGCTACAATTCCGACGGCTCGGTAAACTCGACCTCCAGTCCCGCGGCGAATGCGGTCAACCTGCTGGCCGAAACGGTGATCCTCAACTACATGGCGCTGCACGGTCAGGCGGGCGCGTTTCAGACGATGACTTATGCCAGCGGCATCGGCACCGGCCTTGGGGCGGCTTCGACCTATGACAGTCTGATCGCGTTCGGCCAGCTGGCGTCGGTGGTCAACGGCCAGATTACGTGATGGCGGCGTCCCGCCGCGCGGCGGGTCTTGCCCGCGTCCTTGACCCATCGGATCGTAGCCACGCGAATTGCCGTTTCGGGACCACGCTCGCTCTCACCGCGTAGCGAGTGAAATGCGAGCGGCGTCATGTATTTACGGTTTGACAGTCGCAGCGCGCCGGCGAATGATGTCAAATTAGCTGCGATGACAGATCGTAGCCCTACAATCCGTCGCCGGCTGGTCGCTGTGCTGGGCCTCGCGCTACTGGCGGCGCTCGCCACGACGGCCGCGGTCGCTGCTGAAGCCAGCCTGATTGGCCAGACGGCACCCGATTTTGCGCTGCCGGCCGTGGTCGGCAGCAACGTGCGGTTGTCGGAGTATCGTGGCCAGGCGGTCATCATTTCTTTTTGGAGCAGCCGATGCGGTGTCTGCGCCAGCCAGCTGGCGCTGCTCGATCGGCTCTATAACACCTATCGCTCCGCCGGGCTCGTCGTCCTCGCAGTCAGCGTCGATGACGAGCCGATGCACGCCGAGCAGTATGCGCGTGCCCACGCAGCCGGGTTTCCGCTGCTCCTCGATACCAGCAAGGCAGTCAGCCGCGCTTATGCAATCGATCGGCTGCCCTCGACCGTGCTGATCGATCGTTCCGGGATCGTTCGCCACCGGCACGACGACGACCGTGCTGACGATGGCTCCTATGTTGCACAGATCCGTGCACTGCTGGACGACGCCGTGGCGGCGCCATGAATTTCTCCTTGACGAATAAAGAACCATGAACACACCGCCCCTGTCTTGTTTGCGAGGCTTTGCCTGCCCGCGCTCGCTGCTGCTGTCGCTGCTGTTGATGGGCTTGATTCCGTGGGCCACATTAGCCGACGCGGCCGCGCCGGCTCCCAGCGGCCAGCAGGCGACCGATAGCGCCGCCGATACGACCGTCACGGGCGCGCCCGCGGACAGCGGCGGCACTCGCGCGCTCGATCAGCAGATCCAGGATCTGAAGAAAGACGTAATCGATCTGAACCGGGATCTGTTCGTGCTCGAGGAGGAGCTGCTGTTCCCCGCCAATACACAGGTAGCGGTGTTCGTATCGATGGATGTCGGGGATTTCTTCTCCCTGGATTCGATCACGCTGAAGATCGATAACCGCGATGTCATGAATTATCTCTATACGCCGCGGGAAGTGGCGGCGCTGATCAAAGGCGGCGTGCAACGCCTCTACGTCGGCAATCTCAAGGCCGGCGGACATGAGCTGGTGGTGTTGTTCAACGGCAAGGGTCCCAACGAACGCTACTATCGACGCGGCGCCAACCTGCGGTTCGAGAAGGGTGTCGGCGCCAAGTATCTCGAGGTCAAGGTTACCGATCACGCGCGCGCGCAGCAGCCCGAATTCGAGATCAAGGACTGGGAATAACGCGCGCATGAGAGCTGGCCGCCGATCCCTGGGACTGGCTACAGCGCTGCTGGCCGCCGGCCTGCCGCAAGTCTGGGCCGCGCACCGGAGCGATCCGGACAAGCTGCCCAGCATTCGGGTGCAGGATCTGCACTACGGCGACGTGTTATTCCACTACTGGGCCGACGAGGATTCGGGCCTGCAGGCATTGACGCGGCTCGAGGCTTATAACCATTGGCAGCGCATGCCGCACCATGCCGTCGATGCGCAGTTGCTGGCGGCGGGACTGTATCTGCAGCTCGGCATGCACAATCAAGCCGGCGAGCGTTTCGAGACGCTGCTCGGCGACAACATTCCGCCGGGCGTGCGCAACAAGGCCTGGTTCTACCTGGGAAAGATCTGGTACGAGCGCGGCTACTTCGATCGCAGCGAGCAGGCGCTGAACCGCATTCAGGGCGAACTGTCGGCGCAGCTCGAAGCCGAGCGCATGCATCTGCTGGTCAATGTGCTGATGCGCGAGCAGCGCTACGATGAGGCCATCGCGCGACTCAAGAGCTGGCAGGGCCCGGCCGACTGGATGGCCTACGCGCGCTTCAACCTCGGCGTGGCCCTGGTGCGCGCCGGCCGGCTGTCGCAGGCCGATCCGATTCTTACGGCGCTCGGCACGCTCCAGACCGACAGCGACGAGCTGCTCACCATGCGCGACAAGGCCAATCTGGCGCTGGGTTTCGCGTACCTGCAGGCGGACCGGCCGGCGCAGGCGCGCGTGCCGCTGGAGCGTGTGCGTCTCGACGGGCCGTATTCGAGCCGCGCGCTGCTCGGCGATGGCTGGGCGCAGGCCGCCCTCGGCGACTACCGCGCGGCACTCGTGCCCTGGCTCGAGCTGCACCGGCGCAATCTGCTCGACGCGGCGGTGCAGGAGTCGTACCTGGCAGTTCCTTACGCTTACGGCAAGTTGGACGCCGCGGGGCAAGCGGCCGAGTACTATGAAGCGGCCCTCAAATCCTTTGCCAGCGAGTCCGACAATCTCGAGGCCACCATCGGGCGCATTCACGATGGCCATATGCTCGATGACCTGCTGGCTACCGATAAGGATGCGCGCTATGGCTGGTTCTGGCAGCTCAAGACACTGCCCGATGCGCCGCAGTCGCGCTACCTGTACTCGCTGCTGGCAGATAACGATTTTCAGGAAGGTCTGAAGAATTTCCGCGACCTGATTTTCCTGCAGCATGGGCTATCGGGTTGGGACGACAGCATGCAGGCGTTCGGCGCCATGATCGACACGCGCGAGCGTGCCTATGCCGAACGTCTGCCGCGCACCGACGCACTGCTGGCGACCGATGCGCCGACACGGCTGCGCGCCGCGCGTGCCGCGGTCGACTCCCGGCTCGATGCCATCGAGACCGGCAATGATGTGGCCGCGCTCGGCACTGCCGAGGAGCGTGAACAGTGGGCGCGAATCGCAGCTTTGGAGGAGCAGGTCGCAGCGCTGCCGCGCGGCCTCGAACGCGATGAGGCGGCCGATAAGCTGCGCCTGATCAAGGGCGTGCTGTATTGGCGGCTCGATGCCGCATTCAAGGAACGCAGCTACGGTCAGCGGCGCGCGCTGCGCGAACTCGACGCGTCGCTGGAGGAACTGCAGAACCGTTGGGTACGGGTGCAGCGCGCCCGTGCCACGGTGCCGACCAATACCGGGGAATTCGCCGACCGCATCGCGGCACTCGCCGAGCGCATCAAGGCGGTGCGTGAGCGGCTGACGCACACCGCGGCAAAGCAGAGCGATTATCTGCAGACGGTGGCCGCATCCGAGCTGAGCGCACAGCAGGAGCGGCTGGCCGCTTACGCAGTGCAGGCACGCTTCGCGCTGGCGGATATCTATGATCGTACGGCCGACCAGGCCGATGGTGCGGCTGGCGCAGGCGCGGCCGCTCCGAGCCCGCCCGCCGCGCCGGCACCGGCACCGGCACCGGAGCGGTGATGACGCTGGCCTCCCGCCCAAGGCTGCAATGGCAGTTCGCAGCGCTGCTGTGCGCCGTGGCGCTGCCCGCCGCGCAGGCGGCGCAGCCGACCAAGGCGGCGCCGACCATCGGTGATCTGAATGCAAAGTCGGTACCGATTCAGCCCAACACGGTGCCGAGCGGCGGGGCCGCCAAGGCGATGGAGAATTACCGCCAGTTTCTCAATCTGCAGAATACCGACCCGAAGCAGCGGGCCGAGGCTCTGCGCCGACTCGGCGATCTGAATCTCGAGTCGGGTGAACTCGAGCGCATGGCCAGCGAGGTCACGCAACTCGACATGCAGGGCGCCGAGGCTATCCGCCTCTACTCAACGCTGCTCAAGGCGTACCCGAATTATCCGCGCAACGATCAGGTGCTCTATCAGCTGGCGCGGGCTTACGAGACCACCGGACAGAGCGATCGGGCGCTGGCCACGCTGGATGCGATCGTCGCGCGTTATCCGCAGAGCCGCGATTACCCCGAGGTGCAGTTTCGCCGTGGCGAACTGCTGTTTTCCAATCGTCGCTACGCTGACGCGCAGCGTGCCTATGAGGCGGTGCTGGAGCGCGGCCACAGCAGCTCGAATTTCTATGTGCAGAGCCTCTACAAGCACGGCTGGTCGCTGTTCAAGCAGGGCCAGAACGAAGACAGCCTGAAATCCTTCGGCGATCTGCTGGATCTGATGCTGATCGAGCCGAAAGATCACGCCCACATGCGCGATATGAATGCGCTCGGCCGCGCCGACCGCGAGCTGGTGGACGATACGCTGCGTGTCATGAGCATCGCCTTCGCCTACCTGGATGGCGCCAAGTCAGTCGATGAATTTGCCGGGCATCGGGCACAGATGCCCTACGCCTATCTGCTGTATTCCCGTCTTGGGGATCTGTACGTCGAGAAGCAGCGCTATCAGGACGCGGCCGCAACCTATCGCGCCTTTGTCAGCCGCGACCCGGTCGACGGCCACGCACCGGCACTCACCAACGCCGCGATTGAGGCCTACCGCAAGGGCGGCTTCGCCGATCTGATGCTCGAGGGCAAGCTCGAGTATGTGCAGCGTTACGGCTTCGACGCTCCGTTCTGGAAAGGTCGCGAACCGCGCGCCTATCCGCAGGTGGTCGAGGAGCTCAAGACGAACCTCAAGGACGTGGCGCAGTACTATCACGCCAGCGCGCAGAAGAGCAAAAAGTCCGAGGACTACGCCGCCGCGGCGCGCTGGTATCGCGCCTACCTGAGTTCGTTTCCGGGCGAGCCGGATTCGGCCGCGACCAATTACCTGCTCGCCGATGCCCTGTTCGAGAGCAAGCAATATGCGGACGCGGCGACCGAATACGAGCATACGGCCTACGACTTTCCGAAGAACGCGCGTTCGGCCGAGGCCGGCTATGCGGCGGTGGTCGCCGATCAGAGGAATGAAGATGCCCTGCCGGCCGAGTCGCGTGGCGCCGCGCATCAGCTGGCGACGGCATCGGCGCTGAAGTTCGCCCAGACGTTTCCAGAGCACCCCGAGAGCGCCGTGGTGCTGACGCGCACGGCGCAGGACATGTATGCGGCCGGCGACCAGGCGCGTGCGGCGCAGAGCGCCCAGGCGCTGCTGGCGCGAACGCCCAGCGTCGATGCTGCCAAGCAGCGCATCGCCTGGACCATCATCGGTCAGGTGAATTTCAACCAGGGTGACTTTCCTCAGGCCGAGAACGCCTTCACGCATGCGCTCGCGGTCGCAGCCGCCAATGATCCCGAAAGGGGCGATATCACCGAGCGGCTGGCCGCCGCCGTTTACAAGCAAGGCGAAAGCAAGCGCAGTGCCGGCGACCAGGCGGGCGCGGCCGAGGATTTTCTGCGCGTGGCGCGCGTAGCGCCCGGCTCGAAGGTGATCGCGACTTCGCAATTCGATGCCGCGGCCGCACTGATCAATGCCCAGCAGTGGAATCATGCGATCGAAGTGCTCGAGGCCTACCGGCGCGACTATCCCAAAGGCGAGTACAGCGCCGATGTCGGCCGCAAGCTCGCCGTGGCCTATGTTGCGGCCGGCCGCGCCGGGCCGGCGGCCGATGAATTCGAGCGTATCGCCGCCGATGTGCACGAGGCCCCCGCGGTCGTGCGCGAGGCGCTGACCAAGGCCGCGGACCTGTACCAGCAATCAGGCAATGCGGCCCGTAGCGTTGCCGCGCTGGAGCGGTTGGTCAAGGACTACCCGACGCCGGTGCCCGACGCGATCGAAGTGCGCCAGCGGCTCATGGAAATCGCGGCCAAGAATGGCGATCTCGAGCGACAGCGCTATTGGCAACGCGAGATCGTGAAAGCCGACGCCACCGCGGGAGCGGCGCGCACTGATCGAACCGAATACCTTGCTTCCAAGGCGCGGCTCGCCCTGGCGATGCCCGCGCGCGATCAGTTTCGCAGCATCAAACTGGTCGCGCCGCTCAAGCAGAGCCTGATGGCGAAGAAGAAAGCCCTCGACGCGGCGGTGCAGGCGTACAAAGAGGTAGCCGAGTATCAGGTAGCGGAGACGACCACTGCCGCCACCTATGAGACCGCCGAGCTCTACCGCACCCTGGCGCACGATCTGTTGAAATCGGAGCGACCGAAGAAGCTTTCGGGCGACGAACTGGAACAATACGACGCGCTGCTCGATGAGCAGGCATTTCCGATCGAGGAGCAGGCGATAGCCATTCACGAGATCAATGCGAAGCGCGCGCAGGACGGCGTGTATGACGACTCGGTGCGCAACAGCTTCCAGGCATTGGCCGAACTCAAGCCAGCGCGCTACGGTAAAACCGAGCTGAGCGCGGGCTGGGTGGCGACACTGGCTGCGCCGGCGAGCAGCTCCGGCGCTGCCGGCGCGGTGCCGACCGCTGCGGCCGTGGCCGATTTTCATCGCGCGACCGATCTGACCATCGCCGGCAAGGACACGGATGCCGAGCTGGAGCTCAAGCAGTTCGAGCTGCAGCACCCAGGATTTGTCGCGCCGGCGCTCGATCTGGGCCTGCTGGCCCGTCGTCAGGACAAGCTGCAGGACTCGGAAGCCGCGCTGCGGCGGGCGACCGCGCTCGATGCCGCCAATGCCGCGGCGTGGAGCGAGTTGGGCGTGACGCTGCGGCTCGAAGGCAAGTTCACGGAGGCGCGCGCAGCCTACGAGCACGCGCTTGCCGCGGATGCCGACTATGCGCCGGCACATCGCAATCTCGGTGTATTACTTGACCTGTACCTTGGCGATCCGGCGGCGGCGCTGCCCGAGATGGAGCGCTACAAGGCGCTGACCGCCGAGGACAAACCGGTCAGCTCGTGGATCGCCGAGCTGCGGGCACGCACCGGTATCAAGCCGCCGGCGGCGCCGACGCCGCCCGGCGCGCCCGATCCCAGGGCGGCGGATCCCGGCGTGCCCGACGCGGCGAGCGCGGCCGATCACGGAGGACCGACATGAGAACATTCAATACCGCTTTGGCCGCGCTGTGCCTGGCGCTCATCGCGAATGCGGCGAGCGCGCAGGAGCTGGAACCCGGCGTCCAGACCTCGAGTGCGGCCGTGCCCACTACCAGCACGGCGAGCGCCAAGCCCGCCGCCGCCGCCCCGAGCGCGGCGCCCAAGGCCGGGAAGTCCAGCGACCATATCGAGCTCGACACCACTCAGATCAGCGGCAATCGCGAGCTGCCGAAGGTGATGTACGTAGTGCCGTGGCGCAAGGCGGACCCGGCTGAATTCACCGGTCGGCCGCTCAACAGTCTGCTCGATGAGGCGCTAACGCCAGTGGATCGCGACGTGTTCAGGCGGCAGAACCGCTATTACGCCGCGCTGCAGGGCGAGGCAGGGTCGGCCAAGTCACAGCCCGGAGCTGCCGGCGAGGACTCGGCAGCGCCAACACCCAAGGATGAGAAGTAGGTCGCGGTATCGAGTGTTTACGTCACCTTAGTTTGACCATCTTATGTAGGCCGTAGCGGCATGGCACGGGAGTCAGCACGATGAGTATGTTCAGTCACATAGTCCGGTTCTTCCAGGGCGGCGGGGAAATGATGTACCCGATTGCCGCGGTGCTCGTGGTGGGTCTGGCGATCGCGATCGAACGGTGGGTCTATCTGACGATCACGGCCGTGAACAATCGCAAGCTCTGGAACGCGATCTCGCCATTACTGGCACAGGGCAACTTCCGCCAGGCGGTGCAGCTGACTTCCAAGTCGACAGCCGCGATCGGTGAGATCCTGAGCTACGGGCTGGCGCGCATCTCCTCCGCGCGCCGGCGCGAGGATATCGAGAAGGCCATGGAAGAGAGCCTGATGGATATCATGCCGCGACTCGAGAAGCGCACACACTACATCGCGACCTTTGCCAATGTCGCGACGCTGCTCGGCCTGCTTGGCACGGTATTCGGCCTGATCAATGCCTTCGCCGCGGTCGCGACCGTCAATCCGGCGGAAAAAGCCAATCTGCTCTCGGCGAGCATCTCGGTGGCCATGAACTGCACCGCCTTTGGTCTCTTGACCGCGGTGCCGCTGTTGCTGATACATGCGGTGCTGCAGACCAAGACCACGGAATTGATCGACAGCCTGGAGATGGCCTCGGTCAAGTTTCTCAATGCCGTGACCGAGCGGCCGCAGCCCACTCCGGCAGCGGCCTGAGCGGCCGCGCCTGTCAAGCGAAGTAGAGCCAGAACATGCGCCGGTCTCCCAGCGTCCGCAGATTGCAGCGCCACCACTATCGGCCGTCGGAGCTGATGCTGGTATCGATGATCGACATCTTTACCGTGCTGGTGACTTTTCTGCTGATGACGGCGGTGTTCTCGCGCACCGTGATCCTGGAACTCAAGTTGCCGCCCGCCAATGCCGAGTTCAAGGAGCCACCGCCGGGATTGCAGCTGGAAGTCACCGTGCGCAAGGGCACTCTGCAGGTTGGCGACCGCAACTCGGGGCCGCTGGCGTCGTTTCCGAACAAGAACAACGCCTATGACTTCGACGGACTGTCGGCGTACCTGCAGCAGGTGAAGTCAAAATTTCCCGACAAGACCGATGCCACGATTCTGCTCGAGCCGGACACGCCGTACGACATCGTCGTGCAGGTGATGGACCGGATCCGGGTGCTTGAAGTCAGCGCCGGACTCAACGTGATGCAGTACGAGCTGTTTCCCGATATCTCGATCGGCGACGCTCCGGTGATGGTCGCGGGCGGCACTGACGCGGCCCCCGCTCCGGCGACCGGCGCGAGCCCGGCCGCGGCCGCCAAACCATGATCGGAGCCCGCGCATGAGCATGTCCAGCCGAGCCCGACGGATGCTGCAGCACCAGATGCGCCATCGCGCCGACGCCTACCTCAACCTGATTCCGATGATCGACATCCTGAGCGTCATGGTGTCGTTTCTATTGGTGTACTCCACCAATGTCGAGGTACTGCAGAACACCAAGGCCATCGAAATTCCGCAGTCGATCGCAGAGCAGCAGCCGCGGCAGACCGTGGTCGTCATGCTGACGAGAGACGAGTTGTACGTGCAGGGCGAGCCGATTGCCACGGTGGCTGAGATCCACGCCACCGACGGCGACATCATTGCGCCGCTGCGCGAGGCGCTGAAACGTCCGACCCTGGTCGGTCAGGAGGTCACGGAAAAGGACCTCGCCGAGCGCGAGATCACGGTCATGGGCGACAAAGCGCTGCCCTACGAGGTATTGAAAAAGGTCATGAGAACCTGCACCGACGCCGACTACGGCCGAATCTCGCTGGCGGTCTTGCAGAAAGACAAGCCGGTGCCGCCCGGAGCAGTGCGAACCTCCTGATGCAGGAACATCCGCATGCAGCTCACTGAGTACTACCGTCGCTACGAGCTGCCTTGGGAGAGCGATCCCGAGGATCAACGCCGTTTACGCAGGCCGCTGGCGGCCGGATTGCTGCTGTTCGTGCTTTTCGGCCTGATTCTGCCGTTCATCCATCTGCCCAAGCTGACCGAGGCGCCCGCCGAAGCCGTACCGGAGCGCCTGGCGCGGCTGATGGTTGAAGAGAAGGCCAAGCCGCCGCCGCCGGTCGTCGAGCAGCCCAAGCCCAAACCTGAAACCAAGCCGGTCGAGGCACCCAAGCCGGTGGACCGCACGGCGGAGGCGCGCAAGAAGGCGCAGCATTCCGGGTTGCTCAAGTTCCAGGACGAGCTTGCCGATCTGCGGCAGAACGTCGATCTGACGCCGCTCGGGCAAACAAAAAACCTGCAGGGCGCGGTCGGCCAGGACAGCCATGCCGAACGCTCGCTGATTGCCTCGAAGGCGGGCGGGGCTTCGGCCGGAATCACCACGGCGAGCGCCAGCCGAGGATTCGGCACCGGCGCGGGCTCGCTGACCGGTCACGATACCACGGTGGTGAATTCGCGCATTGCCGCCGCCGGCACGCCGGGTAATATCGCCAAGGGCGGCAGCGGCAAGCCCTCACGCAGTCAGGAAGAGATCGCGCTGGTGTTCGACCGCAACAAGGGCGCGATCTACGCCCTCTACGGGCGCGCGCTGCGCGATACGCCCGATCTGCAGGGCAAACTTGTGCTTGAGTTCACAATTGCCCCGTCCGGCGAAGTGACAGAATGCCACGTCGTGTCGAGCGAGCTGAAAGATACTGACCTGGAGCGCAAGATCGTGGCGCGCGTGAAGCTGTTTCGCTTCGAAGCCAAGGACGTGGCGGCGATTACCACGACCAAACCGATCGAATTCGTGCCGGCGACGTGACTGGATACCGTGAATCTACAATCCGAAATTGAATACTTCAGCGAAGTGCTGCCGGTGGACCAGGCGCGGCTGCTGTCGGTATTCCTGCACGAGTTGGCAATCGAGGCCCGCAGCACCTACGGACCGGGCGTGGACCAGGTACACGATGGAGCGCGGCTGCGATTTGTCAACGAGATCGTCTGCCGTCTCGCAGGCTTCATCGAACAGCTGCTGGCTGACGATCACACGCGGCCCGCCGATGATGTGGTGCTGCGCATGCTGCTGACACCGCGCACCGATACCGTCGCCCAGGATCTGGTGCTCAATGCCTACCGCCGGGCGATCCACGGCTTCGACCGCTACGATGCCACGGTGGCAATGGACAACTGACGCGCACGCGCCGTAACGTCACGGTGTGCCCGTACAGTCGCTCGGCCAAGTCCTGATACTCCTGCTCGCTTCGGTGCTGGTGCTGGCGTTGGCGCGGCGCATCGGTATGCCGGCGATCCTGGGCTATCTGATCGTCGGCATCGTCCTCGGGCCGTTTGCGTTCGAGGTGCTGCCCAACAGCGCCCAGACGCAGGCGATCGCCCAGATCGGCGTGGTATTTCTGCTGTTCACGCTGGGACTCGAGTTCTCCTTCCCACGCATGGTGGCGATGCGACGCGAGGTGTTCGGGCTCGGTTCCGCGCAGACCATCGCGGTCGGCGCCGCGGGTACGCTCGCGACCCATGCCATCGGTGTTACCTGGCCGAGCGCGATCGTGGTCGGCGGTGCGCTGGCGATGTGCTCGACCGCGATCGTGCTGCAACAGCTCGGCGACCAGGATGAGCTCAACCGTACGCACGGTCGCCTGTCGTTCGCGGTGCTGCTGTTTCAGGATCTGGCGTTCGTGCCGTTGCTGGCCCTTGCCACCGTGCAGACGCAGGGGCACTCGGGGTCGGGCGCGGCGCTGCTGCTGCGTCTGGTGGCGCTGGGATTGCTCGCCCTGGTCGCGGTGCTGGCGATCGGGCGCTGGCTGCTGCGGCCGGTGCTGTATGAAATCGCGCATAGCCGGCTGCGCGAGCTGTTCACGCTCACCGCGCTGCTGATCGTGCTGACCGCCGCCTGGATCACCCAGCGACTGGGGCTGTCGATGGCGCTGGGCGCGTTCCTCGCCGGCATGCTGCTCGCCGAGACCGAATACCGTCACCAGATCGACGCCGTCATCCGGCCGTTTCGCGAGCTGCTGCTGGGTTTGTTTTTCATCACGGTCGGCATGCTGCTCGATCTGAAAGTGCTGTTTGCCGACTTCCCGCGCATCGTGGCTTTGCTGATGCTGCTGATCGCGGCCAAGGCGCTGCTCTCGGCGCTGACGACGCGCATGTTCGGCGTCGATCGCTTCAAGTCCCTGCGCACCGGGCTGGTGCTTGCCGGCGGCGGCGAGTTCGGCGTCGCGCTGCTGACGATAATGGCGCGTGGGCCCGATCTGATACCGGCGCGTCCGACCCAGCTGCTGCTCGCCGTCGTGGTGCTAGGCATGATCGTGAGTCCGGTGATCATTCGCTACAACAAGCGCATCGCGCGCCTGGTGCTGCGCGAACAAGGCCCGCCGACCACGGCGATCGAGCGCGAGCAGGCCGCCACCACCGAGCTAACCCGGCGCGAGCACGTGATCCTCTGTGGCTTGGGCCGCGTCGGTGGTTACCTCGCGCGGGTACTCGATTCTCAGGGCTTCGAGTATCTGGCGGTCGATCTCGACCCGGCCAGCGTGCGCACCGCGCGCCAGGCAGGCGTGCCGGTGGTCTGGGGCGATTGCGCCGACGAACAGTTATTGCACAATCTCGGTCTGGATCTGGCGACCGTAGTCATCATCACGTTCGCCGACCCGACGGTCGCGATCGGCGTGATACGCGCGGTACGCCGTCTGCGCGCCGATGTGCCGGTGCTGGTGCGCACCGCGGATGACTCCCGGCTCGCCGAGCTGTCGGCGGCCGGCGCCACGGAAGTGGTTCCGGAAATCTTCGAAGCCAGCCTGACCCTGGTTTCGCACGCGCTCACGCTGCTGCAGCTGCCGGCGGCGCAGGTCGGGCGCGTCGTCGAATCGCTGCGCAAACAGCGCTATGCGACGCCGCGTACGCGGGCTGGGGCCGCGCGGCTCGAACCGGACGACGAGGCGTCGGCTGACCAGCTGCGCTCGGTGGTGCTGCCCCCCGGCGGCTGGGCGGTCGGTCGTCGGCTCGAGGAGATCCGGGCCCGCGGCGCCGAAGTCGCCTTCACCGCGATCCGCCGCCAGGGCATCACCGGTCGCGAACCTGCCGGGGACACCGAGCTGCGCGAAGGCGACGTGGTGGTGATTTACGGCGTGCCCGAGGCGCTCGAGCATGCCGAGGCGGTGTTGCTGGCGGGGTAGGGCGGGGCACGCTGTGGTGGGCTGCTACGTCGAACGGCCGTCGGCCCCGCTTGCAGGTAGAATTCCGCCCCCCATGAATCATGAAGACATCCAGTTCCCGACGCGCCAGCATTCGCTGCGGGAAGACATCCGCGCGCTCGCGCAGCTCATGGACGACGTGCTGCGCGAGCAAGGTGGTGCGGAACTGTGGCAGCTGGTCGAGCAGGACCGGCTGACCGCGATCCGCTGGCGCGAAGGGGTGGCGGGTGCCGCCGAGGCGCTCGCGGTGCGCGTGCGCGGGCGGCCGCCGCGCGTGGCGCGCGAGCTGGTGCGGGCCTTCTCGGCCTGGTTCCAGCTGGTGAACGTGGCCGAAAGGGTGCACCGCATCCGACGCCGGCGAGAGTATTTTCAGCAGGACAGCGAACGGCCGCAGCCCGGGGGCGTAGAGGACGCGCTCTTCGAGCTCAAGTCCCCGGGCCTGAGTCTGCAGGAAGTGCTGGCGCTGCTCGCGCAGCTCTCGATCGAGCCGGTGCTGCTGGCGCACCCGATGGAATCGACACGGCGAACCAGCCTGCGCCGCCAGCAGCGCATCGCCGCGCGGCTGCTCGACCGCGACAACGCGACTCTGGCGCCCAATGAGCAGCGCGCGCTGCTCGAGCGCATTCGGGTCGAAATCAGCGCCGATTGGCAGACCGAGGAGCATCCGCGCGAACGCCTCACGGTCGCCGATGAGCGCGAGCACGCGATTTTTTATCTCGCGGAAATCCTCTATCGGATCATTCCCGCCTTCTACCAGGAAATCGCCGCGGCGCTGGGCAAGCTCTATGGCGTCGCACCCGAGACCGTGGAGCTGCCGGTCATCGTGCGCTTTGGCACCTGGGTTGGCGGCGATATGGAAAGCTCCGCCGACGTGCATGCCAAGAGCATCCGCGATACCCTGGCGCGCGCCCAGCAGGTCATCATCAATACCTACCACGACGAATGTCTGCAGCTGGCACAGACGCTGTCGCAGAGCGCGAGCCGCATTGGCATCTCCAGCGCGGTCATGCGCCGGGTCGAGGAATACCGCACGCTGCTGCCCGGCGCCGAGGCCATCACGCCATCGCGCCATGACCGCATGCCGTATCGGGTGCTGCTCGGACAGATCGCCGAGCGCCTGCACGTCACCTACGATGGGCGTTCCAACGGCTACCAGGACCCGGCGCAGTTTCGGGCCGACATTGCGCTGATCGCGCAAAGCCTGCTCGCCAATCGCGGTGCCAACGCCGGGTATTTCCAGGTGCGACGGTTGCTCTACCGCATTGATACCTTCGGTTTTCACCTGGCAACGCTGGATGTGCGCGCGCACACGGCAGTGCATCACGCGGTGCTGGCGCAGGGGATGGATGACCCGGGTTGGAACAGCCGCAGTGCCGCCGAGCGGCACGCGCGCCTGATCGAGATCCTCGAGCGCGATATCGGTCCGACCGGCAGCTTCGATGCGCTCGCCAAGCGCACGCTGGCGGTGTTCGACGCTATTACCCAGTGCCGCCACCGTTACGGCGCCGATGCCATCGGACTCTATATCGTCAGCGGCGTGGCGCAGGCCGACGACGTGCTGGCGCCGCTGGTGCTGGCGCGCTGGGCCGGGGCCTACGACAAGAGCAATGGTGAAGTGGCGCTCGACGTCGCTCCGCAGTTCGACCGCGTTGAGACGCTCGAGCGTTGCGGCGCGGTCATGGGTGAGTTGCTCGAGGATGGCGTATACAAACGTCATCTGGAGGCCCGCGGCCGGCTGCAAACCGTGCTGATCGGCTTTTCCGACAGCAACCAGGAGAGCGGCATGATCGCCTCACGCCTCGCCGCGTACCGCGCGCAACGCCATCTTACCGACGCGCTGCGACAAGCGAAAAAACAGCACGTCCTGTTCTATAGCCGCGGTGGCAGCATTCCGCGCGGCGGCGGCCGCATCGATGCGCTGCTGCGGGCCGCTCCCGCCGAGTCGATCAATGGCGTGCTGCACTTCACCGAGCAAGGCGAGAGCATCAGCCAGAACTATGGGCTGCTACCGAACGCGATGCGCACGCTCGAGCGCGCTTTCAGCACGCTGGCACTGGCGACAATGGCGGTCAAGCGCGGCATCGCGGTGCGCGAGAGCGCCACGCTGGCTGAATGTGTCGGCCTGGTCGCAGGCCGCAGCGCTCAGTTCTGGCGCAGCCTGATCTACGAGCAGGCGCAGTTCCTCGACTTTTTTCGCGCGGTCACGCCGATCGACGTCATCGAGCGCATGCAGATCGGTTCCAATCCCGTGCAGCGCAGCGAGCGAGGCGGCGTCGACGCCATACGGCCCGCGCTCTGGGTGCTCGCCTGGTCGCAGTCACGCCACATGCTGCCGGCCTGGTTTGGAGCCGGCACCGGCCTCGAATTCGCCAAAGCCGAGCGCAGCATCGAGCTGCTGCGGCGCTGCTACCGCGGCTGGCCGTTTTTCCGCAATCTGATCGACGATATCGAGGCCATGCTGGCGCGCGCCGATCTGAGCGTGGCGGCGCATTATGATCGGCTGGCGCCGCCGGATTTGCGCCCATATGGCCTGCAGCTGCGAGCGGAGTACGAGCGTACCTGCGCGTTGGTATTGGAAGTCAAGGAGTGCATGGCCCTGCTCGACACCGATCGTACGCTGCAGCGGGGAATCATGATGCGAAACCCCTACATCGACCCGATGCACTTCATGCAGGTCGATCTGCTCGAACGCTGGCGCGCCAGCGGCCGGCAGAATCGCGAACTGTTCGAAGCGCTGCAGGCAAGCGTCAGCGGCATCGCGCGCGGCCTGCAGACCACCGGGTAGCACGGCGGCGGCTCGAATGGCGCCGCCTTAGGCCCGGCGGTCGATATAACAAGCGCAGACCATGATCATAACCGGCCCAGCGTTTATCCGGCAGTCGCGCCACATTAGAGTACGCTTTAGCCAATCAGAGCACACGCGTGTACCGATACGACCAAATCGATCAGACCCTGGTCAACGAGCGGGTGACCCAGTTCCGCGATCAGACCCGTCGTTTTCTTGCCGGCGAGCTGACCGAGGACGAATTCCGTCCGCTACGGCTGCGCAACGGGCTGTATATCCAGCGCTTCGCGCCGATGCTGCGGGTGTCGATTCCGTATGGGCTGCTGTCCACCGGGCAGCTTCGCATGCTGGCGCACATCGCGCGCAGCTACGACCGCGGCTACGGCCATTTCACCACACGGCAAAACATTCAATACAACTGGCCGCAGCTCGAGCGGGTGCCCGATATCCTCGCCGATCTGGCGAGCGTCGAGATGCACGCCATCCAGACCAGCGGCAACTGTATCCGCAACATTACCTCCGATCATCTGGCCGGCGTTGCGCCCGATGAGACCGCCGATCCGCGGCCGTACTGCGAGATCATCCGCCAGTGGGCCGCGCTGCACCCCGAATTCAGCTATCTGCCGCGCAAATTCAAGATCGCCGTGACGGCATCGCCGGCCGATCGTGCCGCGGTCGAGATCCACGATGTCGGTGTGCGCATCAAGCGTGTCTCGCCCCACGCCGAGATCGGATTCGAGATTCTGGCCGGCGGCGGCCTCGGCCGCACGCCGATTCTGGGCAAGGTAATCCGGCCCTATCTGCCGCAGGCCGATCTGCTGGCGTACCTCGAGGCGATCCTGCGCGTCTACAACCGCCACGGTCGCCGCGACAACATACATAAGGCCCGCATCAAGATACTGCTGCGCACGCTGGGCGCGCAGGAATTCACACGCCAGGTAGAGCACGAGTTCGAGGCCAATCGCGAATTCGCCCCGCGGCTCGAAGCGCATGAAGTCGAGCGCATGCGCGGCTTCTTCGCGCCGCCGCCGTATCAGCGGTTCGAAGACGGCGCGCCCGATTGCGGCAGCGTCGGGTCCGGCGAGCCGGCCTATGACGCGTGGCTGCGCTACAACACACGCCGCCACAAGATCCCGGGATATCGCGTGGTATTCGTGTCGCTGAAAAAGCACGGAGAGGCCCCCGGCGACATGAGCGCCGAGCAGATGGAGGCGCTCGCGCAGCTGGCCGATCGCGTGAGTTTCGGCATGGTACGCGCCACGCATGACCAGAATCTGGTGCTCGCCGACGTGCCGCAATCGGCGCTGCCTGAGGTTTGGCGCCAGCTCGACGCGCTAGGGCTCGCGACCGCGAATATCGGTACGCTGACCGACATGATCTGCTGTCCCGGTCTGGATTTTTGCAGCCTCGCCAATGCCGGTTCGATCGACGTGGCTAAGCAGATACACGCGCGCTTCGACGATTTGGACTACCTGTACGACCTCGGTCCGATCGAGATCAAGATGTCGGGCTGCATGAATGCGTGCGGCCACCACCACATCGGCCACATCGGTATTCTCGGCGTCGATAAGCACGGCAAGGAGTGGTATCAGATCACGATTGGCGGCTCGTCGACCGGTCCGGCCGCGCTCGGGGAAGTCATCGGCCCATCGGTGCCGAAGGACCAGGTGGGCGAGACCATCGCCCGGCTGCTCGAAGTCTATCTACGCGAGCGGCAAGGTGAGGACGAACGCTTTGTCGATGCCGTGCGGCGCATCGGTATCGAACCGTTCCAGGAGCGGGTGTATGAGACGAATCATTCGCTGGCATGAGCTGGTCACCGACGACGCGCGCTACGCCGGCGAAGAGGCCGGCATCGAAACCCGCCCGGTGCAGCCGGCGGCGGAATTCATCGCCGCGCCAGCGGGCCAGACGGCCGGGTCCGGCGCCGCCATCCTGATCGGCCCTGGAGATGAGCTCGAACCGCTGGCGCCGCATTTGGCGCTCCTGAGCCTTATCGTCGTGGATTTCCCCAAGATCGGGGAAGGCCGCGGGTTTTCGCAGGCTCGAATGTTGCGGCAACGCTATCGTTATGCGGGCGAGCTGCGCGCCCGTGGCGCGCTCAAGCGCGATCAGCTGTTTTTCCTCGCGCGCTGCGGCTTCGATAGCTTCGATCTGGATCCTACTGAGGACCTGCAAGCCGCACTCGCCGCCCTCAACGACTTCAGCGTCGCCTACCAGGACGGCAGCGACGCCGTGGTGAAAGTCCAGCGGCGCGCCGGCTCTGCCTGATCCAGCGGGCCCCGTCTCGGCGCCCGAGCGTCCTCGTAACACCAATTCCGCGTTTGCCTGACAGCAGTTGCCGGTGCGGACCGCAGGCCGGGGCCGCGGTGGTTTGCGCTATCATGGCGCGGGAGTCTTCAGCATCGGCTGGGGTCAAGGCACGGGATGTGAGTGGGCCATCTAAGTCGTCGGGGTTATCATGCAAAAGAAGACAGGGCCGGTTACGGATCTTGAACAGCTAATCGAGTCTACGCCGTCCGTCGACCCGGAGCTTCTGAGCGATCCCGCGGCGGTCAAAGCGCTGGTCGAGGGCCGGATCGGCGACCCGTTTGCGCTGCTCGGCCCGCACCCTTGCGCGCACGGCACGGTGGTGCGCGCCTACCTGCCGCCGGCGGAAGGCGTCGCGGCGATCGATCGCAGCGGTACGGTGCTGGCGACGCTGCAGCCGCTGCAGACCCCGGGCCTGTTCGCCGGCAAGATCCCCTCGGCTACGGCTTATCGATTGCGCATCCACTGGCCCGGCGGGCTGGTGCAGGAAACCGAGGATCCGTATTCGTTCGGCCTGCTGCTCGGCGAGCTCGATATCTACCTGCTCGCTGAAGGCAGCCACCTTGAATTGGGCCGCTGCCTCGGTGCCCAGCCCATGCACGTCGATGGCGTCCCGGGCGTGCGTTTCGCGGTCTGGGCGCCGAATGCACAGCGCGTCTCCGTCGTGGGCGATTTCAACGTTTGGGACGGTCGGCGGCATCCGATGCGCAAACGCGTCGAGGCCGGGGTGTGGGAGCTGTTCATTCCGCGGCTGCCGATCGGCACTCTCTACAAATACGAAATTCTCGGTCCGTACGGCCTATTGCCGCTTAAGGCCGATCCGGTCGCGCTGCAGGTGGAAATACCGCCGCGCACGGCCTCCGTGGTGGCGGATCCAACGCCGTTTCGCTGGAATGACGGGCGCTGGCTCCAGGCTCGGGCCGCCAACAGCGCGCTGCTGCATGCGCCGTTGGCGATCTACGAGGTGCATGCCGAATCGTGGCGACGCGTAGCGGAGCACGGCTGGCGGGCGCTGAACTGGGATGAGCTCGGCGATCAGTTGGTCGCCCACGTTACCAGCCTGGGCTTCACCCACATCGAACTGCTGCCGATAATGGGGCATCCGTTCAGCGGCTCCTGGGGCTACCAGGTACTCAGTCAGTACGCGCCGCAGGCCACGTTCGGCGATCCGGCCGCATTCGCGCGCTTCGTCGATCGCTGTCACGCCGCCGGTATCGGTGTGATTCTCGACTGGGTCCCGGGGCACTTTCCCACCGACGCGCATGGCCTGGCGTGGTTCGACGGCACCCCGCTGTACGAACACACCGACCCGCGCGAGGGGTTTCATCAGGAGTGGAATACCGCGATCTACAACCTCGGTCGGCGCGAAGTGCACGCGTTCCTGGTTTCGAGCGCACTGCACTGGATCGAGCGCTTTCACGTCGATGGGCTGCGTGTCGATGCGGTCGCCTCGATGCTCTACCGCGACTATGCGCGCCGTGAAGGCGAGTGGATTCCGAACAAATATGGCGGCCGCGAGAACATCGAAGCCATCGATTTCCTGCGGTATCTCAACGACGCCGTGGCTCAGCGATTTCCCGGCGCGCTGATGATTGCCGAGGAATCCACGGCCTGGCCCGGCGTGACGCGCTCGACCCAGGATTGGGGCCTGGGATTTTCCTATAAATGGAACATGGGCTGGATGCACGACACGCTGCGCTACATGAAGCTCGATCCGGTGCACCGCTCTTACGATCACCACGACATGACCTTCGGGCTGCTGTATGCGTTTTCCGAGCGCTTCGTGCTGCCGCTCTCGCACGATGAAGTGGTGCACGGCAAAGGCTCGCTGATTGGACGCATGTCTGGGGATACCTGGCAACGGTTCGCGAACCTGCGCGCCTACTTCGGCTTCATGTGGACGCAGCCCGGAAAAAAACTGCTGTTCATGGGCGGTGAATTCGGCCAGGACTGGGAATGGGATCACGACGGCCAGCTCGACTGGGCGGCGCTCGAGCATCCCCTGCACCGCGGCGTGCAGCAGCTGGTCGGCGATCTGAATCGGCTCTATCGGCAGGAACCGGCCCTGCACGTGTTCGACTGCGACAGTGCGGGCTTTCATTGGATCGTCGCCGACGATTACAGCAATAGCGTCTTCGCCTACTCCCGCCAGGGCCACCCCGACTCACCGCCCGTGATCGCCATCTGTAACTTCACGCCGGTACCGCGAATGCACTACCGGCTCGGGGCCCCGCGCGTCGGGGTCTGGCGCGAAATCCTGAACACCGATTCGGAGCTCTACGGCGGCTCCAATCTGGGCAATGGCGGGCGGCTGGAAGCCACCACCACGCCTTCACATGGACTACCGTTTTCGCTGGAACTAACGCTACCGCCCCTGGCCACTGTATTGTTGCGCCATGGGGGGTGATCGCCATAGAGGATCGCCGTGCATGCATTCCGACCTGCCGAAAGCCCCGCTAGCGGGTGCCCCCTATCCGCTAGGTGCGACCTGGCAACCCGAAGGCTGCAATTTTGCCGTCTTTGCCGGCAGCGCCGAGCAAGTCGATCTGTGTCTGTTCGACGCCGGCGGGCGGCAGGAACTGCGGCGGCTGTCGCTGCGCGAATGTACCGACGGTGTCTGGCACGGGTTTGTGACCGGAGTCGCGCCAGGCCAGCTCTACGGCTACCGCGCGCACGGACCCTATCAGCCTGAGCAGGGCCATCGTTACAACGCCAACAAGCTGCTGCTCGATCCGTACGCGCGCAAGCTCAGCGGCTCGATGCGCTGGAGCGACGCGCTCTACGGCTACCGGATCACCTCTCCCCGCGCCGACCTGTCCTTCGATCGGCGCGACAGCGCCTTTGCCATGCCGAAGGCGGTGGTCGCGGTCGATCGCTTCGACTGGGGCGATGACCGGCCGCCGCGTATCGCATGGAACGATACGATCATCTACGAGACGCACCTGCGCGGTCTGACGATGCGGCTCGATGGCATTGCGGACCAGGTGCGCGGCACCGCGGCGGCGCTCGGCCACGAGCGCACCGTCGGCTATCTCAAGAGCCTCGGCATCACGGCCATCGAGCTTTTGCCCATTCATGCCTTCGTCAACGATCGTGCCCTGGTGGAACGCGGGTTAGCCAACTATTGGGGCTACAACACGCTCGCTTTTTTCGCGCCCGAGCCGCGCTATCTGTCCGACGGCAGCCTCGATGAGCTCAAAACCGCCATCAAGGCGCTGCACGCCGCCGGCATCGAAGTGCTGCTCGACGTGGTCTACAACCACACCGGCGAAGGCAGCGAATTGGGCCCGACCCTGAGCATGCGCGGACTCGACAATGCCGCTTACTATCGCCTGATGCCGGACAATATGCGTCACTGCATCAACGACACCGGCACGGGCAATACGGTTAATTTCTCGCACTCGCGCGTGATACAGCTGACGCTCGATTCGCTGCGCTACTGGGTCGAGGAATTTCACGTCGACGGTTTTCGCTTCGATCTGAGCGTGACTTTGGGGCGCGAACAAAACGGCTACGATCCGGGGTCCGGGTTCTTCGATGCACTGTTGCAGGATCCGACACTGGCGCGCGTCAAGCTGATCGGCGAGCCCTGGGATCTGGGTCCCGGCGGCTACCAGGTGGGCAACCATCCCGCCGGCATGGCCGAGTGGAACGACAAGTTTCGCGACGATGTGCGCCGATTCTGGCGCGGGGATCCGGGTCTGCGTGGAGCGCTGGCCGCACGGCTGCAGGGCTCGGCCGATCTGTTCGATCATCACGGACGCCGTCCCTGGGCTTCTTTGAATTTCATCACGGCGCACGACGGTTTTACGCTGCAGGACTTGGTGAGCTACAGCCAGAAACATAACGAGGCCAACGGCGAGGACAACCGCGACGGCACCGAGAACAACGCCAGCAATAACTGGGGCGTCGAAGGGCCCACGGACGCCGCGGCGGTACAGGCGACGCGCGAGGGCGTCAAGCGAGCAATGCTCGCGACACTGCTGTTTTCGCATGGGACGCCGATGCTGCTCGGTGGCGATGAGTGTGGCCACACGCAGCATGGCAACAACAACGCCTACGCCCAGGACTCAGAGCTGTCCTGGTTCGATTGGACGCAGGCGCTGTCGCCGGCGGGAGTTGAGCAGCGGGCTTACGTAACGCGGCTGATTCGGTTGCGCCGCGAGTTTTGCAGCTTGCGCAGCGACTACTACCAGCACGGGCGGATCGAGCCGCTGCCGCAGGTGCGGGACATCGAGTGGTTCGACGAAAGCGGCGACGTCATGCGGTCGGAAGACTGGCAGTACGCCGAGGGCCGGTTGCTGTCCGTGCGCCGTGCGCGGCGACTGGACGAGGCGCGCGTCGAAATCAGCCTGTTGTTGACCAACAACACGCCCGACTCGCACAGCTTTCAGCTGCCGGAGCCGAAGTTTCTCTGGAGGCTGCGCCTGAACACCGCCGAGGTGCATAGCGCAGATCAGGAAATCGAGTGTCCGGCGATCGACGTGGCGGCACACAGCGTGCAACTGCTCACCGCGATCGTTACGATAACTCCAGACAGCCTGGCGGCTACATCGATCAGCAAGGCGGCGGTGTCCGAGCCTGCGCCGGCGCCCAAAGAAACCGAGAATGCATCAGCCGCTGCTGTCACCGCGGATCACTGAGGCCTGGAGTGCGAGCAGCGCCTCGGCGAGTGCATCAACGTGCGCTTCGGTATGCGCCGCGGACAGAAATCCGACTTCGTAAGCGCTCGGCGCTAGATAAATCCCAAGTTCGAGCAGCGGATGAAACAGCGCCGCAAAGCTCTGGCCCGCATCGGAGGGTAAGCTCTGTGGCGAGCGCATCGGCGTGGCAGGGCAGCCGCGCCTGGAGCTGCAGATCCAGAACACCGAACCTACGCGCTGTATGGCGAGCCCAGGCACGTCGCTGACCGCGCGCTGCAATCGGGCGCCGAGATCTTCGAGCCGCTGGTATAGCCTGCCATCCTCCAGGCGCTGCAAGGTTGCGAGCCCGGCGCACATCGCCAGCGGGTTCGCGCTCAAGGTGCCGGCTTGGTAGACCGGGCCGGACGGTGCGACCAATTCCATGAGGTCGCGGCGGCCGCCATAGGCGCCGACCGGAAAGCCCCCGCCGATCACTTTGCCATAGGTCACCAGGTCGGGGCGAATGCCGCTCAGGCCGGCGTAGCCCTGAAACGAAAGCCTGAAGCCGGAGATCACTTCATCGAAGATCAGCAGGGCGCCGTGCGCATGCGTGACCCGTGCGATCGACCGCAGGAACTCCGGCCGTTGCGGCAGCAGGCCGTAGTTTGCCGGCAACGGCTCGATAATCACCGCGGCGATCTCGCGGCCGTGACGCGCGAACACCGCCTCGAGTGCGGCCTCGTCATCGAGCGGCGCGATCAATGTCTGCTGCACCACGTCGGGCGCCAGGCCCGCGCTATCGGGCAGCGGCGCCTCGGCGAGGCCAGAACCGGCGCGCAGCAGCATCGAGTCGGTGTGCCCGTGATAACAACCCTCGAATTTCAGGATCTTCGAACGGCCGGTCGCCGCGCGGGCCACTCGTAGCGCGGACATCACCGCTTCGGTTCCGGAATTGACGAATCGAATGCTCTCTACCCAGGGAACATGGGCCGTAATCAACTCCGCGAGCTCCAGGCTGTAGGGCTCAGCGGTACCGAGGCTCCAGCCGCGCGCCAGCGCCGCTTCGGCGGCGAGCCGCACCTCGGTGTCGGCGTGACCCAGGATCAGAGGCCCGAAAGCCATGCAGAAATCGAGATAATCTCGGCCGTCGACATCGCGCAGATAGGCGCCGGCGCCGCCGGTCATGAAGCGCGGTGTCCCGCCGACGCCGCGAAAGGCACGCACCGGGGAATGCACGCCGCCCGGGGAGACGCGCCGCGCACGCATGAACAGCTCCTCGGAGCGGCTGATCCCGGCGCTCAAGCCGACAGCCAGTCGCGCGCATAGCGCGCACCGTAGGTGATGATCATGCTGGCGCCTGCTCGCCGGAACGCGATCAGAATCTCCCGATGCAGTGCCGCACGATTGGCGAGGCCTTGAGCGGCGAGCGCTTCGAGCGCCGCGAATTCGCCGCTGACGTGATACACCGCCCAGGGCTTGCGGATCGCGCGCGAGAGCTCGCGCAATATATCAAGGTACGGCAGCCCGGGTTTGACCATGAGGATGTCGGCGCCCTGCTCGGCATCGCGCTCGGCACACAGCCAGGCGTCGTTTGGCCGCGCCGGATCGAGTTGATAGCTGGCACGGTCTTGCAGCGACGAGCCGGATTTGGGCGCCGAATCGGCCGCGGCCCGAAATGGGCCATATAGCGTCGAATGAAATTTGACCGCGTAACTCATGAGAATGGTGCGCTCGAGTCCGGTGCCGTCGAGCGCCGAGCGAATGGCACCGACGCGGCCGTCCATCATGTCACTAGGGGCGACACAGTCGGCGCCGGCCTGGCTGTAGGCCAGGGCAGCCTGCACCAGTTCGGCAACGCTGGCATCGTTATCGAGATGATCGCCTTCGGCACTGAGCACGCCACAGTGGCCGTGCGGCGTCGATGAGCACAGGCAGACATCGGTGGCCAGCCAGATGTCGCGGCCAAAGCGCGCCTTGAGCGCCCGGACCTGGCCCGCAGTGAAAGACCAGTCGATCTGCCGCTCGGCCCGTGCCCGCGGAACGCCGAACAGCAGGAACTTCTGCACCCCGGCCTTGAGGTCTTGCTCGACCTGTCGCAATAGCGACTCGCCGCTTTCCTGGTGCACTCCGGTGAGACCGGGCACCGGCTCAGGACGCGTTACGCCCTCGGCGACGAACAGCGGCTGGATCAGCTGATCGAGCTGCACGTGGACTTCGCGCGTCAAGGCGCGGACATGCTCATTTTGACGCAAACGTCGCAGATCGAGAGAGCTCATGCTGTTCGGTTGGAGTCGCAGTGATCGCCTAAGCTGACAGTGTGCCGCGAGGCAGCGCGCCGCCGGTCACACATTGTCACATTGTCCATGCCACGGTCATGGCCTGCGAGGACAATCCCGGCAGCGGCGCCCTTGGTCCTTAACTTATAAGCCAATGTTATGAGGCGGGCGAGCAAAATCGCCTCCCTATGCCTGCGGCCGCCGGTCAGCTCACAACAACCGATTCGGCTCTCGCCGCCAAGGTTGCAACCAGCCTCGCGCTGCTGGGCCAGGGGGTTCATGATTACGGCCGCGTGGTGTACGCCAGCAGTCTTGGCGCCGAGGCCATGGTGCTCACCGACCTGATTTGGACCCATGTGCCGGGGATCGACATCGTCACCATCGACACCGGCCGGCTGCCGGAGGAGACCCTGACGCTGCTCGAGCGCCTCGAGCGCCGCTATCGCCGTCGAATCAAGCTGTACTACCCGGATGCGCAGGCGGTGCAGGCTTACGTGCGCGAGCACGGCATCAATGGCTTTTATAACAGCCTCGGCGAGCGCATCAGCTGCTGCCAGATTCGTAAGCTCGAGCCCTTCATTCGTGCGGTAGCCGGGTACGGGGCCTGGGTGACCGGCGTGCGGCGCGAACAGTCGGAGCAGCGTGCCGAGGCGCAACCGATAGCCCGGGACGAGCAGTCCAGCTTGCAAAAGATCAGCCCGCTGCTCGATTGGACGGAAGCGGAGATCTGGACGTATATCCGTGTCCATCAGCTCTATTACAGCCCGCTGCATGACCGCGGCTATCCGAGCATCGGCTGTGCGCCCTGCACCCGAGCCATCGAGCCTGGACAGGATCATCGCGCCGGCCGCTGGTGGTGGGAAAATCCCGACTCCCGCGAATGCGGCCTGCATCCGCGGCAGCTCACGCGGAACACTCAGGCCGGCTCCTAAGGCACTCCGGCGCAGCCGCCTCCTCGGTGGATCTCGGTGGACCTCGGTTGCCGAGGTCAAGCGCCGCCCGATCCGCTAAAGTCTGCCCATGGATTATCTACCGGTCTTCCTCAACCTGCGCGATCAGCTGGCACTGGTGGTCGGTGGCGGCGCGGTGGCGACCCGCAAGGTCGAATTGCTGCTGAAAGCTCATGCGCGCGTACGGGTGGTGGCGCCGCGGTTGCATTGCGATCTGGCGCTGTATCGCGACGCCGGCCGGATCGAACATCTGGGTTGCGAGTTCGAGCCGCGGCATTTCGACGGCGCGATATTTGCGATCGCGGCCACCGATCGCGGCGAGGTCAATCACGCGGTGGCCGCGGCCGGCGCCGCGCGCGGCATCTTCGTCAATGTCGTGGACGATGGCGGCGCCTCGTCCGCCGTGATGCCGGCCATTGTCGATCGCTCGCCGCTCGTGATCGCCATCGCAACCTCGGGACAATCGCCGACGCTGGCGCGGCGCGTGCGCGCCCAGATCGAGGCGATGTTGCCCGAGCGACTCGGGGATCTGGCCCGACTGGCGGGTTCCGCACGCGGACGCGTCCAGCGTGCGCTGCCCGATATCGAGCAGCGGCGGCGGTTCTGGGACGGTCTGTTTGCGGGCAGCATCGCCAGCAAGGTTTTCGCAGGCAGCACGCGCGAGGCGCAGGCGCTGCTGGATGCGGAGCTACGCGCCGCCGCTGATGGCACGCGCCAGGCCCGCGGCGAGGTGTATCTGATCGGCGCCGGGCCCGGCGACCCGGATTTGCTCACGCTGCGCGCGCTGCAGCTGCTGCAACAGAGCGACGTGGTGCTCTACGATCGCCTGGTGAGCGAGGCCGTGCTCGAACGCGTGCGGCGCGACGCCGAGCGAATCTTCGTCGGCAAGGAATCGGGCCGGCACCGGGTCACGCAGGAGCGCATTCATTCGCTGTTGCTCGAGTATGCCGGTCGCGGATTGCGCGTCGCGCGTCTCAAGGGCGGCGATCCTTTCATCTTTGGACGTGGCGGCGAGGAGCTCGACGTATTGCAGCGCGCCGGCATTCCGGTGATCGTGGTACCCGGCATCACCGCGGCCCTGGGTGCGGCCGCAGCGGCGGCGCTGCCGCTGACTCAGCGCGGCCTGGCGCCGTCGGTCACGTTCGTAACGGCGACGGGCGAGGGTGCGGAACGCCTCGACTGGCGCTCGCTCGCCGCGCCGCTGCAGACGGTCGTGTTCTACATGGGTGTGGTACAGCTGCCGCGGATCGTCGAGCTGCTGCGCGTACACGGGGCCCCCGCCGACCGTCCGGTCGCGATCGTCGAGCAGGCCACCCTGCCCGGGCAGCGGGTCATCCCCGGCTGCCTGGGCGATATCACCGCGCAGGCGCAGCACGCGCAGGTGGTGGCGCCGGCGCTGCTGATCGTGGGCGAGGCGGCTGGCCGCGCTGCGCGCTCGGCAAATCTGCTGCAGGCATCGGTCGCTACTGGAACCGCCAATCCATGAATATCGCCGAGGACTTCGTCGATGCGGTGGGTCACACGCCGCTTATTCGGCTGCGAACCGTAAGCGACGAGACCGGCTGCGAGATTCTCGGTAAGGCCGAATTCATGAATCCGGGCGGCTCGGTCAAGGATCGTGCAGCCCGTGCGATCGTGCTCGACGCCGAGCGGTGCGGGCTGCTCAAGCCGGGCGGTACCGTGGTCGAAGGTACCGCGGGCAATACCGGGATCGGCCTGGCGCATGTCTGCAACGCACGCGGATATCGCTGCGTGATCGTTATGCCAGATAACCAATCGCCGGAAAAATATGCGTTGATCGAAGCCCTCGGGGCCGAGGTGCGCCGCGTCAAGGCGGTGCCTTACAGCGACCCGAACCATTATCAGAAGACCGCCGGCAGACTGGCGCAGGAGTTGCCGAACGCGATCTGGAGCAATCAATTCGATAACACCGCCAATCGCCGTGCCCACCTGGAGACCACCGGTCCGGAGATCTGGGAGCAGACCGACGGGTGCATCGACGCCTTCGTGGCCGCGAGCGGCACCGGCGGCACGGTGGCGGGCGTGTCGGAGTTCCTCAAGTCGCGCAATTCCAAGGTACGCACCGTGCTGGCAGATCCGCCCGGAAGCGCTCTCTATGAATTCATCCGCCATGGCGTAGTCAAAATCACCGGCAGCGGCTCGATCACCGAGGGCATCGGCATCGGACGCATCACCGCCAATATGCAGGATGCGCCTATCGACGATGCGGTGCATGTCGAAGACGCTGAGACCGTGAGTTACGTTTACCGGTTGCTGCGCGAGGAGGGCCTGTTCGTCAGCAGTACCAGCGGCATCAATGTCGCGGCCGCCGTGCGCGTCGCGCGCGAGCTCGGGCCAGGTCATACCGTCGTCACGGTGCTGTGTGATACCGGTGCGAAGTATCTGTCGCGATTGTTCAATCGAGACTGGCTGGCACAGAAGGGTTTGCTCGAGGCTGCCGGTCTGGCGGCGTCGCCAACATGAGTTGTTCCAGGTGCGCGCTGCTGATGCTGAGCATGCTGGTTACGGCGCCGGCGCATGCACAGTGGTTGTCACGCACGGTCGACGGCATCATGGGCACCCGCATTTACGTCGAGATCTGGGCCGATGACCGGGCCAAAGGCGAGGCGGCGATCGATGCCGTGATGGACGAGATGCGGCACATCGATGAGACCATGAGCACGTATAAGCCGACCAGCGAGGTCTCCAAAGTCAATGCGCTCGCGGCTACGCAACCGGTGCCAATCAGCCTGGAACTATTCAAGCTGCTCGGAACGGCGCTGGAGTACTCGCGCATCACGGAAGGCGCCTTCGACATTACTTATGCCAGTGTCGGCTACATGTACGACTTTCGCGAGCGCAAGAGACCGACCGAAGAGCAGATCCAGGCGGCATTGCCGGCGGTCAACTATCGGCATGTGCTGCTCGACGCCAAGACGCACTCGGTGCGCTTCTCGCAGCCGGGTGTGCGCATCGATCTCGGCGGAATCGCCAAAGGCTATTCGGTCGATCGTGGTATCGAGATTCTGCAGGCGCGCGGCTATACCCATGCGCTGGTCAACGCCGGCGGCGACAGTCGCGTGATCGGTGATCGCTTCGGCCGGCCGTGGGTGGTGGGCATCCGACATCCGGATCACCCCGATCAGGTCATTACGCGGATACCGCTGGTGGACGCCGCATTTTCGACCTCCGGCGACTACGAGCGCTATTTCGATGAGGACGGCGTGCGCTACCACCACATCATCGATCCGCACACCGGTCATTCGGCCAGCAAGGTGCGCAGTGCCACCGTCATCGCTCCGACCGCTATACGTACCGACGGGCTGTCCAAGACCGCATTCGTGCTCGGTCCCGATGAAGCGATGAGAATCTACAACCAGCTCGATGACGTCGACGCGGTACTGGTGACGCCCGATGGACGGATTCTGTATTCCAAGGGCCTGCAGCCGGGCGTCACGCCATCGGCTGCCGCTACGCAGCCACATGCCGCCGCACCGCCGGATGCCGCCGCACCGCCGGATGCCGCCGCACAGCCCGGTGCCGCGGGCCCATCGGCGCCGGCCGCGCACTGACAAGTCAAAAATGCCTGGCGAAGCCGATCGTCAGGCCTCGCGGCAGAATCTGTACCATCACGGGCGTCTCGCGGTTGGCGGCCCACTAGCCTGTTGCCGTGCCAAGCGCCCAGCCTGCAATCGTGTCGCTCTGCCGGTGGTCCTGATGTTTCAGGCAGCCGAGCGCGTCGTAAATCGGCAGGATCTCCAGCACCCAGATTCAGGGCTCGCTATGTGCGTAATGCAGAATGATCGGGGTCACGAAGCTCGCCTGCAGGGTCACCTGCCCGCTGGGAAAGCTGTCGCAGCAACTGCCCTGGAACCATTTGTCGGGGCCCAGGCCCTGGTCTGGCCGCGCCCGGCTGAAAGCGTATTTGAGCACTTCGGCGCTGATGCCGGATACTACAGACGAGTCGACCGACTGCCACAGCGCCTGGCCGAAGTCGTCCTCGTTGCCGAGCCATACAGCGCCGCCGGCTTCGAAGAGCATGACACCGTATTCGAGGCCCTGTTCGTAACGCGTCGACCAGATGCCATGATCGTCGTAGGTCCATTCATGATCGATGCCCAGCGGGTCGCCACCGGCCCGCGCCAGGTTCGGGCTAAGCCCGAACACCGCGAGCACGACGATCGCCAGTGTTTCGTCGATAAGCTTTGCCGGCAGAATCAGTCTGAGCCCGCAAATCACGGCATCCAACGTATATCCGTTCCGGCACCTTGGGTTGCAGCCGGGCATCATAGCAAGGCGTCGCAGCGGACATTGATGGCGAGAGTCTAAATGAGCACGCGTATCATTCCCTGTGGCCGCTCACATGCCGGCGCCATCCTGGCCATCCTGAACGAGGCCATCGAAAACTCGACCGCGCTATACGACTACCAGCCACGCACGCCGGCAATGATGGACGCCTGGCTCGACGCCAAGGAAAAGGCTCGCTATCCCGTAGTCGGCGTCGTCGACCAAGCCAGCCAGCTGTTGGGCTTCGGCTCTTACGGTCCCTTTCGGGCATGGCCGGCTTATAAATACACCGTCGAGCACTCACTCTACGTCGCGCGGTCTCATCGCGGCCATGGTGTCGGCAAGCTGCTGCTCGCCGAGCTTATCGGGGCAGCGGCGCATCAGGACTACCATACGTTGATCGGCGGCATCGATGCGCAGAATGCAGCCAGTATCGCGCTGCACCGGCGACTCGGCTTCGAGCAGTGTGCGCACATCCGACAGGCCGGCTTCAAGTTCAATCGCTGGCTGGATCTGGAGTTCTATCAGCTCGTGCTGAATACACCCGCCCATCCGGTCGACGGCTAGCCGACGCGATACCCGTCGGCGACTACGCAAAGTACAGGGTGTTGCCGGCTCGAATTCCCGCGGCGGCGAAGGTAGCTGACGGAAAGCCGCGACGCAGCGCCGTGCCCAGCACGAACAGGACCGCCGGGCCGGGAATTAAGCAGAGCATCGCTTCCGTGAGACAGAACAAAAGCCAGGATTGTAATGTCATAGCCTGATCATGCAAATTATGCTCCCTGTTTGGCCACGGCGTTTTGAGGTGCCTATGCGACGACACTTGCTGCTGCTCCTGGGGCCGCTGCTGGGATCGCTGCTGCTGGGATCGCTGCTGCTGGGGAGCGCTCCGGCGGCGTACGGCGCTGCCGCCTGGGTCCAGGGCAGCAACTACTTTCTGATCGAGCCCGCGCAGCCCCCGGCCCTCGCGTCTGGCAAGATCGAAGTCACTGAAGTCTTCTCCTACGCCTGTCCGGCCTGCAACCGCTTCCATCCGGTCGTGGACCGGCTGCGGGCGGCGCTACCTGTCAATGCCGAACTCGACTTTATCGCGGCAGCTTTCCGCGCCGATGAGGACTGGCCGATGTTTCAGCGCGCCTACTACACGGCGCAGCTGCTGGACATCGATAAGCGAACCCACGACGCCATGTTCGACGCGGTGTGGAAGACAGGCGAGCTGGCGGTATTCGACTTGCGTACCCAGAGGATCAAAGTGCCGGCCCCGAGCATTGAGGATGCGGCCCGGTTCTACGCTCGGGTCGCCGGCGTGAAGCCGGAGACATTCGTTGCCACCGCGGGTTCTTTCGGCGTCGATGTCAAGATGCGCCAGGCGGACCAGCTCATCCGGGCCGAGCAGGTCGATGAGACACCGACGATCGTCGTTAACGGCAAATACCGTATTACGCTGGCCTCCGCGGGCGGTGATGAGCAGCTGATCGAACTCGTAAAATGGCTGGTGGCGCAGGAGAGCGCGAGCCGCGCGACGCCGCAGCGGCACTGACTCGCCTACGCCCTGACCCGCGCCCGAGAACCATTCAGCCCGTGTTCCTCGCCTTGAAAGCCTGCAGTTCGCTGTTGAATTTGTCAGCCAGCTTCTGCACCTTGTCGACCTCGACTTTGGTGCGCCGGCTCTATTCATCGGCGAGCCCGTCCTTGTCGCCGCCCACGGCCGCCTTCGCCTGTTGCTCCTGCTGCAGCCAATCCGAATAGGCCGTGACGGCCGTGTCGTAGGCCTTCACGGCCTTCTGCGCAGCGAGCATTTCATCGCGTATCGCCGCCGACCCGCTGGGTATCGGCACCGAGCCATCCGACGCTGCGCGGTTGACAAAGGCCGGACCGGCGGCGAGTGCCGCCAAAAGAGTAGCAGCTCGCAGGACTTTCCTCGTCGGGCCTGCCACTTGTTCACCGGGTCAAGACAACCCTGTTATCGGCAGAGTCACGAAGGCCTGCAGCGCCATGATCACCCGATATGACATAAACCTGGCCGATGCGGAGGCAGGTATGCGACAGCTCGCAAATCCGCCCTTGTCGCGCCGCGAAGCCACGGCGCTGGCACTGGCCGCTGGAGTCCATGCGGCTTGGCCGCCGCAGTCCTCAAGCGCATGGTCGAGTTGGGCGGCTCGGTGATCGACAGCGCCGCGATGTACGGCGAGAGCGAGCAGGTCATCGGCGCGCTGGTAGCCGACTTGGGGATTCGCAACCGGGTGTTTGTCGCTACCAAACTGATGGCTGACCCGATGCGGATGGCGCCGCCGGACTTCGGCGGCGGGGTCGATGGCAAGCAGAGCTTTGAGCGCTCGCTCGATCACCAACCGCGATGCGGCGATGAGCGTGTTCCCGGTAGCACTCGAGCGCAAGATTGCGGTGATCGCAAACGTGCCATTCAGGGGCCGCGGCGGCGCGAACCTGGTGATGAGCCAGAATCATCCGTTACCGCCGTTCGCTGCCGAGTTCGGCGCGACCGACGGGGCACAGCTCTTGTTGAAGGACGTCGTTTCGCATCCGGCCGTGACCTGCACGATTGCCGGCAGCACCAAGGTTGAGCATCTCGAAGACAAACAGGCAGCCGGTCGCGGTCCGCTGCCCGATGCGGCGGCGGCCGGCCGCATCGGGCAATACTGGGACGCTCAAGCTTAGGCGATCGTCTTGGTATAAGCGATTGGCCGCGCCTACTGGCGACTGGCTTGATACGCGCGCCAGCCGCGGTAATCGGTGATGTCCTGTGCGTGGCTTGCAGCGTGCGCCTCACACAGAAAGCCGCTGACCTCACGGCCGTCGGCGAGGGTTAATTTGCCGATGGCGAGCGGCGCGGGTGTGCCGGCGACGAAGCTGCCGAAGGCCGCCTCGGGTACCGACCAGACTTCAACCTCGATGGCGGCGCCCTGGGCTTCGACGCGGACCAGACCCGGACGATCGGGCGGCCCTCCAGGCAGGGCATACAGGCGATAGTTCGGCGCTGTGACCGTGCCCTCGAGCAGCACCGCGCCGCGCTCGACCAGCTGGTGATTCAAGGGCAGTCCTTGCAGGTGCGCGCCGCAGACGGCGACTGGAATGCCGTCCATCAACCCAGCCCAGTCGAAGGCCGGCGCCGCGCCGAGCGGCATCGGCAGGGCACCGAGACGCGCCGCTCCGAAACGCTGCAGCCTCGCGGCCAGGCGCAACAGCGCGAAATCGCCCCAGGCGGGACCGGCGAGCGTCACGCCAAAAGGCAGACCGGCGCCGGTGAACCCGGCAGGCACGGCCACCGCCGCCAGATCGAGCAGGTTCATGAAATTCGTATAGAAGCCGAGTTGGGTGTTGAGACGCACCGGGTCGGCTTCGACTTCAGCAATGCGATAGTGGGTGCCGGCGGTGGGTGTGAGCAGCACATCGATCTGCTGCCACACCTGCTCGGCGGTGCGGCGCAGGTCCTGCAATCGGTACTGCGCGCGGAACGCGTCCGCCGCGCTCGGTTTTGCCCCGCCCTCGATGATCTGACGCGTGACCGGATGTACGGCTTGCGGGTCGCGGCGCAGCAGCGGCTCGACCACGACATAGCGCTCGGCGATCCACGGTCCCTGGTAGAGGAGCTGCGCGGTCTCGAGAAACGGCGCGAAGTCGAGCATCACTCGCTGACCGCCGAGGCGCTCGAGATGTGCCACGGCGGCATCGAACAGGCGCGCATAGTCGTTGTTACCAAAGAACTGCAGTTGATCGGAACGCGGCACGCCGAAGCGGAACGGGCCGTGCGCAAAATCGGCGAGCCGCGTCGGCTGGCCGGGCCGGCGCGAATAAGCTTCGACCGCATCGAAGCCCTCGGCGACGCGGCAGATCTGCGCCGCATCTTCGGCCGTGAGTGCCAACACCGAGACGGTGTCGAGCGTACGGCAGGCAGGCACCACGCCGCGCGGGCTCAGGCGTCCAAGAGTCGGCTTCAGCCCAATGAGGTTATTGAAGGCGGCCGGAACGCGGCCGGACCCTGCCGTATCGGTGCCCAGCGCGAAACTCACCAGGCCCATCGCCACGGCAACCGCGGAACCGGAGCTCGAACCGCCGCTGATGTATGCCGGATCGAAGCTGTTGCGGCACACGCCATACGGCGAGCGGGTGCCGACCAGGCCGGTCGCGAATTGATCCAGGTTGGTCTTGCCGATTGGAATCGCGCCGGCGTCGATCAGACGCCTCACCACGTAGGCCGACGCCGGCGGCGTGTACGCAAACGCGGCGCAGGCGGCGGTCGTGGCCACGTTCGCCAGATCGATGTTGTCCTTGATCGCGAATGGAATGCCATAGAGCGGCAGCGACGCCGGATCGCGACCGGCGAGCAGCTCAGCCTGTTCAAGCACGCGCTGCAGCGGCAGCAGCGTGATCCAGATGCCGTGATTCATGTGGGCGGCGATGCGCGCAAACAGTTCTTCGACCACGGCGACCGGCGTCGTGCGTCGCTCGCGGTAGGCGGCACTCAGGTCGGTGACGGCAAGGCTACGCGCACTGGTCGGCCGTGAGGTGTTCATGATGCTATGGGTCTCAGATACGCAGTATCAGCAGTGTCTCGCCCGCCGACACGGGCTGGCCGCGTTGGCAACACAGTTCCACGACCGTACCGGGCTGCTCGGCCTGTACGGCGATTTCCATCTTCATCGCTTCGATCACGATCAGCGGCGCACCGGCCTCGGCGCGTGCCCCGACCTGCGTATGGAGTTGCCAGACGCTGCCGGTCACCGGCGAGCTGATCGCGATGCAGCCAGCCGGGACAGCGTTGATCCTCGTGGTCGCGGCGGCGGCGCCATCGACCGGCAGCTCGGCGTTGTCGTCATCCTCGCGGGCGCCGCTGCGCCAGCGCTCACGCTCGGCGTCGAACGCCGCCTGCTGTCGGGCTTTGAACGCGGCAATCGACCCCGCGTTCGCAGCCAGAAACTGCCGGTAGTCGCGCAGCCGCAACGTGGCCGGCTCGATCCGCAGACTGGCCTTGCCGTACGGAAAGTCGGCGCGCAGCCGCAGCAGCTCTTCGGCCGACACCGGATAGAAGCGCAACTGATCGAAGAAGCGCAGCAGCCAGTGCTTGCCGTCGCAAAATTGCGCGGTCAGGCGGTAACGGTTCCACATCTGCACAGTGCGGCCGACGAGCTGATAGCCGCCGGGTCCTTCCATGCCATATACGCACAGGTAGGCGCCGCCGATGCCGACGGCGTTTTCAGGCGTCCAGGTGCGGGCGGGATTGTATTTGGTGGTGACCAATCGGTGGCGCGGATCGAGCGGGGTGGCGACCGGGGCGCCCAGATAGACATCGCCGAGGCCCATCACCAGATAACTGGCTTCGAACACGATGCGGCGCACGTCCTCGATCGAAGCCAGGCCGTTGATGCGGCGGATAAATTCGATGTTGCTCGGGCACCAGGGCGCATCGGCACGCACCGACTGCGCGTAGCGCTCGATCGCGAGCCGCGTCGCCGGATCATCCCAGGACAGGGGCAGGTGCACGATCCGGCCGGCGACCTCGATGTCATCGATCGGCGCCAGCGCCGCCTCGACTTCGAGCAGCGCATGCATGATCCGGCTGCGACTGGTGCGGCGGCTATCGAAGTGCACCTGCAGCGAGCGCACGCCGGGCGTCAGATCGATCACTCCGGGCAGCGGCTCGGCCCGCAAGGCGTCGAGCAGCGCCTGGACGCGGAACCGCAGGGCCAGATCGAGGGTCGGTTCGCCATACTCGATCAGCACGTTGTCCTCGCCCGCCTGGCGATAACAGACCGCTGGCCGTGTGGCGGTCGCGGCGTAGCGATCCAGGATCGCCTGGCGCGAGGCCGCGTGTCGCCCTGCCGCCGACACCGACGCCGCCGGCGAGAGCGAGCGTATCGTCTCGTCCTGCGCGAGCAGCGCGACGTGTGCCTGTTCGGCGGTCACTGTCCGGAAGCGCACTCGATCACCGGGCCGCAACTGTCCGACCTTCCACAGATCGGTCAGCGCTATGGTCGCCGGGCAGACGAAGCCGCCGAGGCTCGGGCCGTCGGGACCGAGTATGACCGGCATGTCGCCGGTGAAATCGATCGCGCCGATCGCGTAAGCATTGTCGTGGATATTTGACGGATGCAGCCCGGCCTCGCCGCCATCATGGCGCGCCCATTGCGGCTTGGGGCCAATCAGCCGCACGCCGGTTCGGCTCGAGTTGTAATGCACCTGCCAGTCGGTGGCGAAAAACGTGTCGATGTCGGCTTCGGTAAAGAAATCCGGTGCCCCGTGCGGCCCGTAGAGGACGGCGATGTGCCAATCCTGGCCGTACGACGGCCGCACCGCCGGCGGCACGGTTGCGCCCGCGAGCCTCGCGGTGTCGCCGGCATCAGCGGCCGCGTCCGCGCCGATGCGCAGCACATCGCCGGTACGCAGCGCGCGTCCGGCATGACCGCCAAACTGGCCGAGCGTGAAGGTGGCGCGACTGCCCATGTAGCGCGGTACATCGAAGCCGCCTCGTATGAGCAGGTAACTGCGCTGACCGGCGCCGGCCTCGATGGCACCGAGCTTGAGCACAGCGCCGGCTCGCACCGGCACGGCGCTCCAGATTTCGATCCCGACGCCGTCGAGCTCGGCGCGCATGGCTGCGCCGGTCAGGGCGATGAGCGCCTCGCAGCTAAATTTCAGCGTCGGCCCGGTCACCGTCAGCTCCAGGGCGGCACAGCTGTCGCTATTGCCTAAGAGGCGATTGCCAAGCCTGAAGGCCAGGGGGTCCATCGGTCCCGAGGGCGGCACGCCCACGTCCCAGTATTGCAGACGCCCGGGCCAATCCTGAACGGTGGTGTGGGTGCCGGGCTGGAGCACCTCGAGCGTGCGGGAGCTGAACTGCAGCGAATTGAGGAATCCGGTCGAGTAATCACCGCGGCGGAAACCGGGCTGCCGCAGAATCATGCGCAGATATTCGAGGTTGGTTTCGATGCCATAGAGCGCGCTTTGTTCGAGTCCGGCATCGAGCCGATCGATGGCCGCTTCGCGCGACGGCGCGTGCGCGATCAGCTTGGCGAGCATCGGATCGTAGAACGCCGGCACCTCGCTGCCGGAGTCGATCCCGGCATCGACGCGCAATGTGTCGGGCAGGCGAACCTCGGTGAGCAGGCCGCTCGAGGGGCGAAAGCCGCGCGCCGGATCCTCCGCATACAGCCGCCCCTGGATGGCGACGCCGCTCGGCGCATGGCGATAGCTCTTGAGGTCGGGCGGCTCGTTGGCGGCGAGCTGGATCATCCATGCGACCAGGTCGACGCCGGTGACCGCCTCGGTCACGCCGTGTTCGACCTGCAGGCGCGTGTTGACTTCGAGAAAATAAAATGCGCCGGGGCTGTCCTCGGCAACACGATCGGCGTCAACGATGAACTCGACCGTGCCGACCGACCGATATTGCACCGCCTTGCCCAGGCGCATCGCGGCCTCGCACAGTTGTGTGCGCAGCCGATCCGTGAGCCCCGGCGCCGGTGTTTCCTCTATCACTTTCTGGTTACGCCGCTGCATCGAGCAATCGCGCTCGCCGAGCGCGATCACCTGCCCCGCGCCGTCACCGAACAGCTGCACTTCGATATGGCGTGCGCGCGCCACGCACTTTTCCAGGAAAACGCCGCTGTCGCGAAAGTGACTGCCGGCGATACGACGCACGCTGTCGAAGACCGTACATAGTTCCGTCTCGTTGGCGCATTGCTGCATGCCGATGCCGCCGCCGCCGGCGGTACTCTTGAGCATGACCGGATAGCCGATGCGTTGCGCTTCATCTCGCGCCTGCTGCAGATCCGCCAGCAGCTCGCTGCCCGGCAACAGCGGCAGGCCGTTGGCCGCGGCCAGCGCACGCGCCGTGTGTTTCAATCCAAAGTCGCGGATCTGCCTGGGGGTCGGGCCCACGAAGACGATGCCGGCGCGCGCGCAGTCTTCGGCGAACTGCGCATTCTCGCTCAGGAAACCGTAGCCCGGGTGGATCGCCTGCGCGCCGGTCGCGATCGCGGCTTCGAGGATGCGGTCCGAGCGCAGGTAGCTATCGGCGGCCGACGGGCCGCCGATCAGTACCGACTGGTCGGCATTGCGCACGTGCAGACTGCCGCGATCCGCCTCGGAATAGACGGCCACGGCGGCGATGTGCAGCCGGCACAGCGTTTGCTGAATGCGGCAGGCGACAGCGCCGCGGTTGGCGATCAGGACTTTGTCGAACAACCCGTGCCCTCGAGCGCGCGCCGGGCCGTCCCGGCAAGGAATCAGGAGCTGCGAGTCGTCCCGCAGTCCGACGGGAAGTTCAGCCCGCCGCCCAGATCAGGATCTGTATCGGTGTCGGATTGAAGGCGTTACAGGGGTTGTTGAGCTGCGGGCAATTGGAAATCAGCACGAGCACGTCCATCTGCGCGCGCAGCTGCACATATCGACCTGCCGCCGATATGCCGTCCGCAAATTGCAGGCCGCCTTCGGGCGTCACCGGCACATTCATGAAGAAATTGATATTGCTCGGCAAATCGCGCTTCGTCAGTCGGTAGTCGCGACGCGCCAGCGCCAGCAGAAAATTGTCGCGGCAGCTGTGCATGTAACGCCTGTCAAGCGCATAGCGCACAGTATTGCTCTCGGCCGAACAGGCGCCGCCGAGCGTGTCGTGGCGGCCGCAGGTGTCGTCGATGATCGTCAGCATGGTGGCGCCCAGATTCGAGCGCAGCGCGGTGCCGGTGCTCAGATAGATGTTGCCTTGGGCGCGGATGGTGTCGACAGCGCTATAGCGCTCCGCGGTATCGTTGGCGTTATAAAAAAGCGTGTCGACGGCCTGATTACCCTCGAGGTCGACGATGCGAAGGATCTGTTCCGCGGCTACGGTGCCCATCCAGGGCTCGCCGGCGGCCACGGTCTCGTCGTGGATCGCGTCGCGCCGGTCGAGCGTTTCGATGGCGGCCGACGCGTTGCCGCCCGCGGCCGGCACCTCGATATTCGGCGAACGTGGATTCATGCCAGGAACATCATCTCGGTGTTGCGAAAGCCGCGGGCATTCTCCTCGCAGCGACGGCGGCAGGGATCGTGCTCGGGCGCCGGTCCCGAGTTCCAGGCGCGCAGCGCGACCGGTCGCGGGCGATATTGAGTGTCGGGGTCGAGCGGATGCGGGCAGGTCGACAGCACCAGCAGCGTGTGCATCTCGAAGCGCAGCTCGACATGGTCGCCGGCCCGGCAGTGCTGTTCGTCAAAGTGCAATGTGCCGCCAGCGTCCGCCGTGACGCGGCTGAAGAAATTGATGTTCGCGATCAGGTCGCGCTTGCCGAGACCATACTTGCCCAACTCGTTGAGCATGCTGTCACGGCCGTTCTTGAAGAGCTCGTTGCGCCGTTCCTGGAAGCGGCTGGGGCCGAACTTCGCCACGACCATGGCGGCATCCGACAAGCCGCAGATGGTGTCGTGCCAGCCGCAGCTGTCGGCCGTGATCGAGCACAATATTCGGCCCATATCTGAATAGCACACGCAGCCGGCCGTGAGAAAGGCGGTATGCTGGGCCTTGAGCGTATCGGCCAGGTTGTAGCGCTCGAGCAGCGACTCATAGTTGTACATCATCGCCGCGACATTGGCGCGCGCCTCCAGCGCCGTGATCCGCAGCGAGGCGCCGCGGCGCAGGACTCCCGACCAATGTTCGCCCGGCTTCAGGGTCTCGGCCCACAACTCGGAGGGCGGGGTGCGCGGCGTGCTGCTGGTCATGGGTCGGCTGCGGTTGGCGTTGAGAGCTACATGAATCGCATGGACAAGTGCGCAAACTAGTGCAAGCGGCCGGGCGCGTAAAGCCCGGCGTGCGCACCACGCCGGCTCGCGAGCGAGGCCCTGGGCACTATAGCGGTGCGTCCCAGGCGCGGCAGACCCGGTCTAATGGGCCGAAAGCGAGGCATAAGGTTTGCAAAGACACCGTAATACGGAAGCCTGAATTCGTAATAACACAACGCGCGAGCAATGACGATGGTCCGCAGAGCCGCCCTGGTCCTAGTCCTCGCGTGGCTGGCCGCCAACACCGCCGGCCCCGCACAAGCGGCGGCGCTGCGGCTCGGCTATAGCGACTGGCCGGGCTGGGTGGCCTGGCAGATCGCGATCGACAAGGGCTGGCTGGCGCAGGCCGGGCTGGACGTGAAATTCGAGTGGTTCGACTACTCCGCTTCGATGGAAGCGTTCGCGGCCGGCAAGATCGACGGCGACTGCGTGACCAATGGCGATGCCCTGGTCATGGGCGCGGGTGGCGCGCGCAATGTCATGATCATGCTTACCGACTATTCCGACGGCAACGACATGATCGTGGCCCGGCCCGGCATCAACAGCCTCAAGGATCTCAAGGGCAAGAAGATCGGCATCGAGACCGGGCTGGTCGAACACCTGTTGCTGCTCGATGGCCTGAAGAAGCAGGGCATGACGCAGGACGATGTGACGCTGGTGAACTCCAAGACCAACGAGACGCCGCAGGTGCTGGCTTCAGGGCAGGTCGATGCCATCGGTGCCTGGCAGCCCAATTCGGGTCTGGCGATGAAGGCGTTGCCGGGAGCGCACCCGGTCTATACTTCGGCACAAGCGCCCGGCCTGATCTATGACGTGCTGGCCGTCAACCCCACCGGGATCGCCGCGCACCGCGCCGATTACATCAAGCTGATCAAGGTTTGGGACCACGTGGTCAGTTACATCAACGACCCCAAGACGCAGGGTGATGCCGTGCAGATCATGTCGGCGCGCGTCGGCCTGACGCCGGCAAAGTACCAGCTGCTGCTCGCCGGCACTCATCTGATCGGAATTGCCGAGGCGAAGAAGATTTTCGTCAAGGCCGACGGGCTGGGATCGCTGTATGGCTCATCGCAGATCGCGGATGACTTCAATGTCCGCAATGCGGTGTACAGGCAGCCGCAGAAGATCGATGGCTACATCGAGCCGGCGCTGACCGCGACGCTGCCTTAGAAGCTGCCGGCGTGACCCCGACGGACAGACACTCGAGAGGTAACAAATCGCCGTGGCCAGATCGACCTTGTTTCGAGTCCTGCGGCCGTTGTCGCCGCGCGCGAAGCTCGTCATCGGCGTGCTGTCGTTCGTGCTGCCGGTGGGGCTGTGGAGCCTGGTCAGCTACGTACCGGCGGTATGGCATCCGCAGATCATGATCACCGACCCCGGCTCGGTGAGCTATCTCGATGTCGGCGCCCACCTGGCGCGCGACGCCTACGACAGTGAAGTGGCAGCCGCGAAGCAGGAGGGCCGGGCGGCACCGAAGGGGGTGCCGGCCAATCCGATCTATCTACCTTCGCCGGGCGAGGTGCTCAGGGCCTTCTACAGTTCCTTCAGCACGCCGCCGGAAACCAAGGATGGCCAATGGCTGCATCAGAGTCTGTGGCACAGCATCCGGATCATCTTCTGGGGTTACGTGATCTCCTCCCTGATCGGCGTGCCGCTGGGCATCCTGTGCGGCGCGTACGCGGCGATTGCGCGCGTCAATGAGCCCTTCATTGAGTTCTTCCGCTACCTGCCGGCGCCGGCTTTTGGTGCGCTCATGGTCGCCATTCTGGGCATCTACGACGGACCGAAAATCGCCATCATCGTCATCGGCACGTTCTTTCAGCAGGTGCTGATCATTGCCAACACCACGCGCAAACTCGACCCGGCGCTGCTCGAAGCGGCGCTGACGCTCGGTACCAGGAGCCGGCAGCTGCTCACGCGCGTGGTAGTGCCAGGCATCCTGCCCGACCTTTATCGGGATCAGCGCATCCTGCTCGGCTGGGCCTGGACTTATCTGATCGTCGCCGAACTCATCGGCACCACGTCGGGGATCACCTGGTTCATCACACAGCAGGCGCGCTACCAGCACTTCCCCAACGTCTACGCCGCGATCGCGATGATCGGCATCATCGGTTTGGGCACCGACATGCTGCTCGCCGTGCTCGGACGACGGCTGTTCCCGTGGGATCGTTCGCTGGCCAAGTTCGCCTGAAGGTTACGTACGGTGTCAGAGACACGAACAGACTGTAGCAACCGGCGCGAGCAGCCAGGCGCCGCTGATGAATGACATCATCATCCCGAGCCAGCTGCTGCCGTCCTATCGCGAACAGTCGCCGCCGGTTCGCGCGCGCTTCGACAGCCTGAAATCGCGCGAGATCATCCTGACGGTCTCGCACCTGCACAAGAATTTCGACAGCGAGGGCAAGACCACGGTGGCGCTGAAAGACATCAATTTCAGCACCCACCGGCGCGAGTTTTTGTGCGTGGTCGGCCCTTCAGGCTGCGGCAAGTCGACCCTGGTGCGGATTCTCGCCGGGCTGGAGGAACACAGCTCCGGCGACGTGCTGCTGCAGGGGCAGCCGGTCACGGGGCCAGGCAGTGATCGCGGCATGGTGTTCCAGGGCTACACGCTGTTCCCCTGGTTGACGGTGAAGAAGAACGTGATGTTCGGTCTCGAGGTGAACGGCCACGGCAAGCTCGAATCCAACCGCGAGGCGATGCAGTGGCTGCAGCTCATCGGCCTGGAGAAATTCGCCGACGTCTATCCGCATCAGCTCTCCGGCGGCATGAAGCAGCGTGTAGCCATCGTGCGCGCGCTGGCGAATCAACCGCGCATCCTGCTGATGGACGAGCCGTTCGGGGCGCTCGATGCACAGACGCGCGCCCGCATGCAGGCCCATCTGCTCGAGATCTGGCGCAAGATCGACATAACGATTGTTTTCATTACGCATGATCTGGATGAGGCGATCTTTCTGGCTGATCGCATCCTGGTGCTGTCGGCCCATCCGGGAGAAATCCAGGAACTGATCGAGGTGCCGGTGCCGCGGCCGCGCAGCATCGCGCAGGTCGTGACGGCGGAATTTCTCGCTACCAAGGCGCGGCTGGAGGAGCTCATTTACAGCGCGCGGCATGACCCGACCGAAGAAGAGGACTATCCGATCATGGCGCGCATGACCAACGTGGCCGACAACGTGGAGTAGGGGCCCGATGTTTTGGTCACAGCGGACCTGGTCGGAGCTGCCGGGTGACTTGGCGGCCGTGCAGCACGCAGCGATACTGCCGGTCGGTGCCACCGAACAACATGGCCCGCACCTGGGCTGCGGCGTGGACGCGGTACTGGCCGACAAGCTGTGCGCGGCGGTCGCCGAACGTACACGCGTGCCGATGCTGCCGACGCTGCCCTACGGCTGCTCGCTCGGTCATAGCCGGCGCTGGCCCGGCACGATCGGTGTGCTGCCGACCACCTTGATCGATCTGGTCGCGCAAATCGGCGACTGGGCCTACCACAGCGGCGTGCGGCGCCTGTTCATGGTCAACACGCATGTGACCAACGCCGCGCCGTTGCGTTGTTCGCTCGAGATGCTGCGCGCGCGGCACGACGATCTGATGGTGGCGTTGTTCAATTCGGCCACCTTGAGCACCCGCGTGCGCGAGTTCAACGTCGCCGACGGGGAGGATTGGCACGCCAACAACGCCGAAACCTCGCTGATGCTGGCGATCGCTCCGCAATTGGTGCGCCCGTCGGTGCTGCGACAGGCCGATGACCCGGACCGTACCGCCGGTCTGGTGTTCGCGCATCCCGTCAATCGCACCAGCACCAATGGAGTCACCGGTACGCCGAGTGCCGCCAGCGCGGCCCAGGGCCGGCGCGCTTTCGAATGGATGGTCGAAGATCTGAGCGCATTGGTCGAGCGGGGGCTACGCGAAACGCCGCCCCTCGATCAGTCGTATTTCTCGTCGGTTGTTCCCTGAACAGGACCGCCACCGCATGTGCAGCAGCGACAAGATCCGGGAAACACAGCAGCGTCTGGCCGAGCGCGGGGTGAAGTACTGCGTCGGCGCCTATGTCGACATTCATGGCGTGCCGAAGGGCAAGGTGGTGCCGCTGGCGCATCTGCCACAGATGGCGCGGGGCTCGGAGCGCTATACCGGCTACGCGCTCGATGGCCTCGGACAGGCACCGCACGATGACGAGCTCACCTCGGTGCCCGATCTGGATCAGGTGGTGCAACTGCCGTGGGAGCGGCGCGTGGCGTGGATGCCGGCGGACAACTATTTTCAGGGCGAACCCTATCGCCTCAGTACCCGGGTCGCTCTCAAGCGGGCGCAGGCCGAGGCGGCCATGTTGGGCTTTGGACTGAATCTCGGCATCGAGTGCGAGGTCTATCTGCTCCGGCAGAACGCCGACGGCATGCTCTCGATCCCGAACGCTGACGACAAGCTGGTGAAGCCGTGCTACGACGTGCGCGGTTTTCTGCACAACCTGACCTGGCTTGACCAGGTCGCCAGTTGCATGAACGACCTGGGCTGGGATCTTTACTCTTTCGATCACGAGGACGGCAATAGCCAGTACGAGTTCGATTTTCACTATGCCGATGCGCTGACCATGTGCGATCGGCTGATCCTGTTCCGCGAGATGGCGAAGCATTACGCCCGGGAGCAAGGCCTGATCGCGACCATGATGCCCAAGCCGTTTTCCCATCGCACCGGCACCGGCGCTCATTTCAATATGTCGCTGTACGAGCTCGGCAGCAAAAAAAATCTATTCGCCTGCGCCCCTGGCGACGACCGGCGCGGCCTGGGGCTGACCGAGCTCGGCTATTACTTCATCGGCGGCATCATCCGGCACGGCAGGGCGCTGTGCGCCGCCTTCGCTCCGACCGTGAACAGCTACAAGCGGCTGGTGCGGCAGGGCGCGATGAGCTATTTCTCCTGGGCGCCGGTGTTCAATTCCTACGGCTCGAACAACCGCACCAACTCGATCCGTGTGCCGGCCGGCGGCGGCCGCTGCGAATCGCGCAACGCCGATGGCTCGGTCAATCCCTATCTGGCGGCCACCCTGGCGCTCGCGGCCGGGCTCGAAGGTATCCGCGAGCGCATCGATCCGGGCGAACCGAACGAGGACAATCTCTACGCCATCGGCGAGGACGAACGGCGCTCGCGCGGCATCGAGTTCCTGCCGCAGACGCTGCAGGAGGCAGTCGCGAGCTTTGCCGCCGACCCGCTCATCGAGCGCACGCTCGGTCGGGAACTGCGTGATGAGTTCGTGCATTACAAGACCGTGGAGTGGGAGTCGTATCACCTGAGCGTGAGCGCCTGGGAAATCGAACGCTACAGTCATCTGTTCTAGGGGACGGCATGTACGCCATCGCACGTCAACAGAACCGCCCGGTGAGCCGCATCAGCATATCGCTGCCCTATGGGCTGCTCAAGGAACTCGACCGCATGGTCGGCGAGCGCGGATTCATCAGCCGCTCGCAGGCGATCAACGACATGCTGCATCAGTTCCTGATCGAGCATAAGCGCGAGCGTGGCGACGACATCATGGTGGGCACCGTGACGCTGGTCTATGACAATTCGGTGCCGGGCCTGCAGAAACAGCTGGCCGATCTGCAGTCCCGCCATATCGACGAGGTCATCAGCTCGCTGCACGTACACCTGCTGCGCAACCAGACCATGGAGGTCATCCTGGTGCAGGGGCCGGTCAAGGATCTGCAGGCCATCGCCGATGAGCTGATCTCGCGACGTGGCGTGACCTCCGGAAAGATGCAGCTGGTCGCAGCCCTCATTCCGCAGGTGCATCCCTTCATTCGAGCGAATCGCTAGAATGCCGCCGTGGCGATCAGGCCTGTATTGCGGATGGGTGATCCGAGATTGCTGCGCCGGAGCGAACCGGTGCGCGAGTTCGACACGCCCGAGCTGCGCGCGCTGCTGGTGGATTTGCTCGACACCATGGCGGCGCTCGACGGCGCCGGTCTGGCCGCACCGCAGATTGGTGAACCCTGGCGCGTCGTGATCTTCGGCACCGATGCACCCAATCCGCGTTACCCCGACGCCGAGATCGTACCGCGCACGGTATTGATCAATCCCGAGCTCGAACCTCTGGACGCGCAAATGGAACAGGGATGGGAGGGCTGTCTGTCGGTGCCGGGAATGCGCGGGCTGGTGCCGCGCTACCAGCAATTACATTACCGCGGCGTCGACCAGCAGGGGCGCGCGATCGATCGGCACGTGAGCGGTTTTCACGCGCGCGTCGTGCAGCACGAGGCCGACCATCTCGACGGCATTCTTTATCCGATGCGCATGACCGACCTGAGTCAGTTCGGATTCAACGAAGAGCTGTTTCCGGGGCAGGAGCTGCAGGACGACTGAATTCACGCCACGGGTGCCAACGGCACCAGGCGGTTTCGGCCTCAATCCGCGCGCCGCGCGGTGACTGATGTCAGGCCGCCGTTCACGGCGACTTCGATGCCGAGCTCGATGGGGCAGCAGCAGATCTGGCAATCCTCGATATATGAGGCGGACCCGGCGGATAGATCCACCAGCGTGTCGAATGGCTCGCCGCAATACGGGCATTGCACCGTCGTAAACTGCGCCCCACCGGCGCTCGTGGCGCTCGCGGGCGCGGTCTGCTCCGGCTCGAACACCGGTTCGAGCCCGTAGAGCCCGTCGATCACCTTCTGGTCGAGCGATGAAGCCGGAGTGGTTCGTGACCGGGTGCGGCGTGGTTTCATGGGTCCGAATGGACACGATAACAAACGTCGGGGCCAATCGCGTAATATTGTACGCGATGGAAAAACAAAAGCCGACCTCGAAACATCTGCAGCAGTCGCTGTCGCAGTTGCACGCCGTGCTGGTGCGCACCCCGCGCGTGGATGAATCCTCGAAACGGCTGCTGCGCGAGGTACTGAGCGACATCGAGCGCTTGCTGAGCAACGGCGGGGCCGTGTCCGCAGCCGGCTCAGGGGCGCCGGCGGTATCGCAGTCACGGCTCGAAGCCCTGGCGGTCGAGTTCGAGGCCGAGCACCCATCACTGGCCGCCAGCCTGCGCGAATTCATCGACCTGCTCGGGCGCGCGGGCCTGTAGCGGCGGCCGCGAGTCGGCGGCCGGCCCCGCACGGCCAGCCGCCAGCCTCGCAAGTCGGCGGCGATCTCTATCTCAGGTCATCTCAGATCGCGCCGTGCTGCGCCATCTTCGCTTTCATGGCGGCCAGGACCTGCGGCAGCTGCTGCTGCTGCTCCGGCGTCAGCACTTTATAGATTGCCTGCTCCGTCTGGCTTTGCTCCTGGATGCGGTTGGACACGCGCGTCTGCAGATTCTGCAGCGCAGTCGCATAGTTCGGATCGCCCGGATTCGACAGCACCGTGAAGTCCGGTCGACCGCCGGCCTTGCGTTCGGCTGCGAACTGCGATCGAGCAGCGGTGAGAATGGTATGAACACTCTGGCGCTGTGCCGCAGTCAGATTCAGCTGGTGCATGGCGCGCAGCAAACCTCCGCCGACCATCATCCCCGGGTGATGATGATGATAATGCCAATCGTGCGCGCCAGGAGTGCCGGAGCCCGAGCTGCCGGAACTGCTGCTCGTGTCACCCAACACTGCGCCCGCGACTCCGGTCATTGCCAGGGCCACCATCAACCACTTCGTTCGGTTTTTCATGTCTCCTGCCTCGGTGAGAGTTACGCTAAGCACTGGAACGCCCAGCTTACGATTTGGTGGACAACTGCGCTTAAAACTTAGATTAAATCTGCATAATGCGGACCAATAAGGCGAGCCGCGCATGCCGCCCTGAGAGCGCCTAAGCCTTTATTTTATTTAATTTTATAAGCGTTCTAAGGCGACGATGCCGGGCTGTTGCAATGATCGCGTTCTGCACCATGGCTCTAAAGTCATAGGCGCAATTGCTCGGTTCGTGCAAGTTGCCCGCTACGGCGCGACTGGGAGCGCTTGGTCAGCCAGTAATATCCCGGGCCGGTCACGGCGAGCCCGACGATCCACGACGAGTCGATGCCACCCATCGCCCGGGCGATGGGGCCGGTGTACGGGGGTGTGGCGATCAGCGGCAACTGCATCAGGATGCCGATGAGGTAGCATTCCACAGCCACATCATTGATCCGGCGATAGATGCCTCCATCCTGCCGGAAGAATGATTGGACATCGTACTGACCGTGACGCAGAAGATTAGTAGTCGACCAGGTTGATCGCCGTCCATGGCACCAGCACATCGAGCAACAACAAAACAAAATCCGTGTAGTTGTCGAGAAACGAGTCCTTGCCGATATGCGCCCGCGTGAATTCGGGCAGGCGATTCCGGCATCCCGTATGGTACCGACCCAACGAAGCTCGCCTTGTGGCAAACGGCCGGATTCCCGGGGGAAGTACCGGCTAATCTCGCGGCTTTACACTCCACGGCGAAGGCTGCTGCGACTGCGGGTGCCGCGCTGCTGTTATGCCCGGAATGCTGGCTTTGCGGCTACAACATCGGCGATGCCGTAGCGGTGCTGGCGGAGAGTTTCGATGGTGCATCGGCGCAGCGCATCGCCGAGATCGCCCGGCAGAGTAACATTGCGATCGCCTATGGGTAGGCTGAACGCGATGTGACCAGCGGGGATATTTATAGCGCACCGCAGGTCATCGGCGCCGATGGATCGGTTCTGTCGCGTTACCGCAAAACCCCCATCTGTTCGGCCCTGGCGAACGCGCTGCATACCGTCCGGATATTCAATTCGAGCCGCCGTTCAGCTTCGGCGGTTTCAAAATCGGGCTGCTGATTTGTTACGACGTAGAGTATCCCGAAGCGGTGCGGAGCCTGGCGCTGATGGGCGCGGACGTCATCTTGATTCCGACCGCGCTCACCGATGACTATGGGGCGGTGCCGGATTTTCTTGTGCCGGCGAGGTCCATCGAAAATCAGGTGTTCCTGGCCTATTGCAATCATGCCGGCGTGAAAAACGGCATGCGGTTTCTGGGAGGTTCTTGCCTGACCGGCATGGATGGCAAGGCTTTAGCCACCGCCTCCTGCAAATCGGGGCGGGAAACCGAGTGACCGACACCAGATGTTTTGAATCAGCAACAGAATATCCGCGTGGCACTGCGCGCATCCGGCGCGCTTATAGAGCGTGCGGGACCTTGTGCGCCCCATTGCCGTGCGCTCAGGCGCAAGCGCCGGCTGATTGCGACAACGCAGGGACGTTTTAAGTCTTTATTTTGCCGTTGTTTTTCGGCCTGCTCCGGTGATTCGCAGGGCAATTCACTGCACGGCACAGAGCTTGCAGAAACAACAGTGCAATGTGCGTCTAGGGTTCCGGCTGAATGCATTCAGCGCTGGTCCGAGAGAGGCAGTCCCGGCCGGTGATATCGGCGGGATACACGGCGGGACAAAAGCCCGGGAGGTCCGCGCGGGGAGGCTTCGACCCCGGGTTGGTCTCCGCTGAGACAGCAAACCCGGGGCAGCCCGAGGTCTTCCTGCAGTAGTGCCGCAGGCACGGCTTGAGACAGGAGGCTTCGCCCGATGGGTCTACAACACGCTCGACGGCTCGTGGTCAGCATCGCGGCCGCTACGCTGCTGGCCTCGGCGGCATTGGCTGCGAACACAACCCCGCCCGCCGATTTCTCCGATGCGGTGGTGGCAGCATCAACCACGGTGGCGACCGGACCTGCAGCGGCCGGCGCCGGGGCGGGGGGCGCGCTCGATGAAGTGGTGGTATCGGCCGAGAAGCGCACCGAGGACATCAAGGACGTGCCGATCAGCATCTCGGCGGTCAGCGGCGATCAGCTGCAGGCCGAACGCATCATCGACTACGACGACGTGAGTCGCGCAGTACCCGGTGTGAATTTCAATTCCGTGTCCGGTACCGAGGGCACGACGAATATCGAAATTCGCGGCGTGAGTTCCACATCGGGCTCTGCCACGACCGGGCTGTACATCGATGACATATCGATCACGACCAAGAATTTCTTCTACGACGGCGCGGCATCACCGCGGCTGTTCGATCTCGATCGCCTGGAAGTGCTGCGCGGACCACAGGGCACGCTCTACGGCGATAGCTCCGAAGGCGGCACGATTCGCTTTATCACGCCGAAGCCGAACCTAACGCGTTGGATTGGCGAACTCACCAGCGACTTCTCGCAGACCGAACACGGGGGCAACAATTATTTTGAAGGCGCCGTATTCAATGTGCCCATCATCTCGGACGTGTTCGCGGTGCGCGGCAGCGTCGGCTATACCAGCGACAGCGGCTTCATCGATCACTACAGCAACCCCGGAGAAAGCAGCCCCACGACGCTGACCCAGGTCACGCCGTATTTTGCATTGGAGAAGAAGGGCGTGAACAGTGACACCGTGTTCGTGACGCGGCTCAATGGTCTGATCGAGGTCTCGGATGCTCTGACCATCTCGCCGAGCTTTTTCTATCAACGCTACAAATACGGCGACAGCGATGCGTTTTACCCGCCGGGGCAGCTCTCATCGAGTAATCCCCCGGGACCCCCGATCCCCGGACTGTGGATTCAGGACAAGGAGACCTCTGAGCCGGGCCTGGACGCCCTGCTGCTGCCGAGCCTCAACATCGGCGCCAAGCTCGGTTTTGCCGACCTGACCTCGGTCACCGGACTGTTCCTGCGACAATACGCCCGGCGTATCGATGGCACCTATTACAACAGTGGCGCCTTCGCCAGCCTGATTGATATGCCATGCCCCAGCCCGGGTCCTGGTGTAATTACCTACCCCAACGGGTCGCCGAATTGCGATTCCGCACAACAGCCATTGGTCGATTCCATCATCGCCAACCTGCCCTCGGCGGTGCATCTGAGTAACCACTACGGACAGTTCTCGCAGGAATTGCGGCTCTCCTCCCCGGCCGGCTCCGACAGTGCGCTCAAGTGGGTTGCGGGTCTGTACTATGAGAATTCCTGGATCCACGACCGCGACTTCCAGCAGATCCCAGGCATCAGTACCGCATTCACCGGCATCTTCGGCGTGCCGATGGAACAAAGCTATGTCAATACGCTGTATGGGCCACCGAGACCCGGCTCCACGCTGCTGTTCCCGGACGACATCGACGAATTTGACAACCGTTTTTACAACGAGACCCAGTACGCCGGATTCGGACAGCTGGATTACACCTTCCTGCAGAGCCTGCATGGCTCGCTGGGCGCCCGCTACGCCACCACGCACGAGACCTATACTTCGGCCGAGATCGGCTTCTATCAGATCCCGAATATCAGCCCTTTCTACCAGAGCGGCACCTTCAGCGCCTTTACGCCCAAGGCCTCCCTGAGCTACGACCTCACGGCGGGCTCGAGCATTTACGGCTCAGCCGCAAAGGGCTTTCGCAACGGCGGCCCGACAGGTCCAATCCCCTACGGTGGCCTCAACGGCGGGGTGTGCGGCCCCAATCTGCAGCAGTACGGCCTGTTTTCGGGCCCGAACCATTTCGACTCCGATTCGCTCTGGACCTATGAGCTCGGCAGCAAGAATCGCCTCGATGACAACCGCTTGTCGATCGACGGCGCCGTGTACACCACGAACTGGAAGAACATCCAGCAATCGCTCTATTTGCCAACCTGCGGCTACTACTTTACGGCCAATGTTGGTGATGCAACGATCTATGGCGGCGAGCTGGAGATGAACTATCGGCCGATCCCGCAACTGACCCTCGGCCTCTCGGGCGGTGCCCAACATGCCTACATCTCGAGCGCCGCCAACTCGAGCGAGGCGACGGTCGGTTCCTGGCTGATCGATGTGCCCGAGTACAACTATGACGCTTCGGCTGCCTACAATATCAAGCTCAAGGCCGGTAACAGTCTGGTCGGCCGGGTCGACTACAGCTATAGCGGCAGCTCGTATGGCAGCTACCAGCCGCTGGATTACTTAAATGTTCCGCCAACCACGAATCCCAACTACCATAATCCCGGCTACGGCGTGCTCAATGCCAGCTTTGGGCTGAGCAGCAAGATCTTCGATATCAGCCTTTACGCCAGGAATCTGGCCAATGATCGCAAGATCATCCAGGAGCCGGAGGTCAACACCGTATTCGAGGCCTACACGGTGCGGCCGCGCACGGTGGGCGTTACGCTGAAACTGCGATTGCAATAAGCGCGCTGGGGCAGGGGTCTTTCAGACCACCGAGGTCACCTCTTCGCGTGCCGCGCGCTTGCGCTCGTGTTCCTTGAGGTGGCGTTTGCGCAGGCGGATGCTCTGCGGCGTGACCTCGACCAGCTCGTCTTCGGCGATGAATTCGACCGCGTATTCGAGCGTCAACGGGATCGGCGGCGTCAGCACGATCGCTTCGTCCTTGCCGGCGGCGCGGATATTGGTCAGCTTCTTGGTCTTGATCGGGTTGACGACCAGGTCGTTGTCGCGACTGTGAATGCCGATGATGATGCCTTCATAGAGCTTGTCGCCGGGGCTGACGAACAGCCGCCCGCGCTCCTGCAGGGCAAACAGCGCGTAGGCGACCGCCTCGCCGTCTTCGTTGCTGATCAGCACGCCGTTGCGCCGGTCCGGGATCTCGCCTTTGACGGCGGCGTAGCCGTCGAAGATGTGACTCATGAGCCCGTTGCCGCGAGTCAGGGTCATGAACTCGCCCTGAAAGCCGATCAGGCCGCGCGCCGGCACGCGGTATTCGAGCCGCGCGCGAGCGTTGCCGTCGATCGCCATATCGGTCAGTTCGGCACGGCGGCCGCCGAGCGCTTCCATGACGCCGCCCTGATGCGCTTCGTCGATGTCGACAGTCAGGGCCTCGAAGGGCTCGAGCACCTGTCCGTCGACGATCTTCTTGAGTACCTGCGGCTTACCCACGGCGAGCTCATAACCCTCGCGCCGCATGTTCTCGATCAGGATCGTCAGATGCAGCTCGCCACGGCCGAGCACGCGGAAGGCATCGGCGTCGGAAGTGTCCTCGACGCGCAGCGCGACATTGCTCTGCAGCTCGCGATACAGCCGTTCGCGGATCTGGCGGCTGGTGACGAATTTGCCTTCACGCCCCGCCAGCGGCGAGGTGTTGACCTGGAAGGTCATCGCCAGCGTCGGCTCGTCCACTTGGATCGGCGGCAGGCCTTCGGGGTGCAACGGATCGCAGATCGTGATGCCGATGTGGATGTTCTCGATGCCGGTGATGGCGACGATATCGCCGGCGGCCGCTTCATCCACCGACGAGCGTTGCAGGCCATTGAAGGTCAGCACCTGGGCGATCTTGGCGGTGCCGCGGTCGTCATCGCCATAGCGCAACGCGACGTTGCGCCCGGCATGCAGGGTGCCGCGGCGGATGCGGCCGATGCCGATGCGGCCCACGTAGGAGTTGTAGTCGAGGGTCGAGATCTGCAGCTGCAGCGGCGCGTCGATCTCGGTCGGCGGCGGCGGCACGTACTGAAGAATTGCTTCGAACAGCGCCGACATGTCCGGGTCGCGGCGCGTCATGTCAGTGCTGGCCCAGCCCTGCAGCGCCGAGGCGTAGATGACCGGGAAATCGAGCTGCGCATCCGTGGCGCCGAGCTTGTCGAACAGCTCGAAGGTCCGGTCGACGACCCATCCCGGGCGCGCCCCTGGGCGGTCGATCTTGTTGACCACCACGATCGCCTTATGCCGAAGAGCCAGTGCTTTGCGGGTGACGAACCGCGTTTGCGGCATCGGGCCTTCAACCGCATCGACCAGCAGCAGCACGCCATCGACCATCGACAGCACGCGCTCGACCTCGCCGCCAAAATCGGCGTGGCCTGGGGTGTCGACAATGTTGATCCTTGTGCCCCCGTACTCGATCGCGCAGTTCTTGGCGAGGATGGTAATGCCGCGCTCACGCTCGATCGCGTTCGAATCCATGATGCGCTCGCCCATCTTTTCGTGGGCGGCGAAGGTCCCGGATTGCTTCAGCAGGCAATCGACGAGCGTGGTCTTGCCGTGATCGACGTGGGCAATGATGGCGATGTTTCGAATGGGACGTTGCATTGGGTTGCGGGGAATAGTTATGTAAAGTCAAAGAGGTACGGAAGTGTCGAAACGTGCTGCCAAAAGGGCGACGAGGGTAGCAGAACGCCCCTCGGACCTGTTAGAGTATTTTAGCATTTATAAAGATATGTTTATATGTTTAAGGACTATGTTTAAAGGGTCGTTCTCCAGCCAGGATCTTGCGGAAGTCGTGCGCGCGCTCAAGAGCGCGGCCGAGCCCACCCGGCTGCGCCTGCTGTTCCTGCTCAGCCAGGCGGAATATACCGTCGGCGAGCTCGCCACCGTGCTGAATCAAAGCGAGCCTCGCGTATCGCGCCACTTGCGTCTGCTGACCGAGGCCGGGTTTCTGGACAGATTTCGCGAGCAGCAGTGCGTTTATTATCGCGCCCCGATCAACGGCCGTTATCTCGAGTGGCAGCGGCAGCTGCTGGCGATGGCTGATCCGGATGCCCTGGTGCTGAAGCGGGATCGCGAGCGCGCGGCGCAGGTCGTCGGGGACCGGGGGCGGGTCGCGGCGCGACAGCTCGGGGCCGCGGAGTCGGCCGCGGCCGCGCGCGGTGCGGCTGGTCCGCGGGCCGCGGATGCGGCGACGACCCAGTTCTCGCCACGCGAAGAGCTGGCGAGATTACTGCTCGAGGAACTCGGCCCGGCCAGCGTCGGCGAGCTGCTCGATATCGGTACCGGGTCGGGGCTGATGCTCGAAATCCTGGGGCCGCGCGCGCGGCGTGCCCTCGGCGTGGATATCTCCGTGCCGGCGCTGCGGCTGGCGCGCACGCGCGTCCATGGCGCGGCGGGTCTCGCCCACTGCGAATTTCGCCGTGGTGACATGTACAGCCTGCCATACGACGATGCCAGCTTCGATACCGTGTCGATCGACCGGGTCCTGGCCTCGGCCGAACGGCCTGCGGTCGCGATCGCCGAGGCGGCGCGCACGCTACGGCCCGATGGCCGGCTCATCATCGTTGAGGACTTCGATCAGATCGACGCGCGCGCCGGCGATAACCCGCTATCGCAGCTGCGGCGCTGGTTCGCGGCGGCCGGGATGAGCGCGGACCGGCTGCGGCCCTGCGATCTGGCTGGGCGGCACTTCATCGTCGCACTCGCGCACCACGGCCATCGGCCGTCCCGCATCATTGCTCCACAAAAGTTGGCAGGTCTCGCATGAATTCCTCGTCTCTCGCCGGCCGGATCGGCAGCAGCCTGAGCGCGCTCGCGCACCCGGTGCAGGTATCGTTCGAATTCTTTCCGCCGGGCGACGAAAAGATGGAGCAGACGCTGTGGCAGTCGATCCAGCGACTGGCACCGCTCAATCCGCGATTCGTGTCCGTAACCTACGGCGCCGACGGCTCGACCCGTGAACGCACGCATAACGTGGTCACACGTGTGATCAGGGAGACGACCCTCACCCCGGCAGCGCATCTGACCTGCGTCGGCATGGATCGCGAGCACGTGCTGGAGATCGCGCGCAACTATTGGCGCGCCGGCGTCCGCCACATCGTGGCGTTGCGCGGCGATGCGCCGCAGGGCAGCACCAGCTACCAGCCGCATCCCGGCGGTTTCGCATTTGCGGTCGATTTGGTGCGCGGCCTCAAGAGCGCGGCCGATTTTGAGATTTCGGTGGCGGCCTATCCGGAGGTCCACCCGGAGGCGCCGAGTGCGGCATTCGACCTCGACAACCTCAAGGCCAAGCTCGATGCCGGCGCCGATCGCGCGATCTCGCAGTTCTTCTTTGAGCCCAGCGTGTTCCTGCGCTTTCGCGACCGCTGTGCGGCCGCCGGCATCAAGTCAAGCCTGGTGCCGGGCATTCTGCCGATCACACGCTTTCCGCAGATGCTGCGCTTTGCGGAGCGCTGCGGCGCCACGGTGCCGGACTGGTTGCGGCTGCGCTTCAATGGTCTCGATGACGATGCCGACACGCGGCGCATGATCGCCGCGGCATTCGCGATCGGGCAGGTGGAGGCGCTGTCGCGCGAGGGCGTCGATGAGTTTCATTTCTATACCCTCAATCGCGCCGACCTGACGTATGCGATCTGCCACGCGCTCGGGGTTCGCCCGGTGCAAGCCGAGCCACCGGCAGTGATGGAGCAACTCGCATGAGCCGCGAGCAACGCATCCACGAATTCAAACGCCTGTTGACCGAGCGCATTCTGGTGCTCGATGGCGCGATGGGCACGATGATTCAGGGCTATGCGCCCGATGAGGCGGCCTATCGCGGCCAGCGCTTTCACGACTGGCCGAGCGATCTAAAGGGCAACAACGACCTGCTGACGCTGACGCAGCCGGCGCTGATCCGCGAGATACACGGCAGGTATCTGGAAGCCGGCGCCGATATCATCGAGACCAATACTTTCAATTCCAGCGCACCCGCCCAGGGCGACTACCGCATGGAAGGCATCGTCGTCGAGCTCAATCGCACGGCGGCACGCCTGGCGCGCGAAGTGGCGGATCAGTACGCCGAACGTACCGGACGGCCGCGTTTCGTGGCCGGCGCGATCGGTCCGACCAATCGGACCGCTTCGCTGTCACCGCATGTCAACGATCCGGGGTATCGCAACATCAACTTCGACCAGCTGGTCGCGACCTACAGCGAGGCGGCCGCGGCGCTGATCGAAGGCGGCGCCGACCTGATCCTGGTGGAGACCATATTCGACACGCTCAACGCCAAGGCGGCGCTGTTCGCCGTGCGCCGCGCCATGCGCGAGCTGTCGGTCGAGCTGCCGATCATGATCTCGGGCACGATCACCGACGCTTCCGGCCGCACGCTCTCGGGCCAGACGGTCGAAGCATTCTGGAATTCGATCCGGCACTCTGAGCCGACCGTGGTCGGACTCAATTGCGCGCTCGGGGCGAAGCAATTGCGGCCCTATGTCGAGGACTTCTCGCGCATCGCCGACATCGCGGTCTGCGCGTATCCCAATGCCGGGCTGCCCAACGCCTTCGGCGAGTATGACGAGCAGGCTTGTGAGACCGCGTCGCTGGTGCGTGAGTTCGCCGAGCAGGGTCTGGTCAATATCGTCGGTGGCTGCTGCGGCACTACCGCCGAGCACATCGCGCACATCCGCGAGGCGGTCGCCGGCCTGCCACCGCGTGTGCCGCCGCGCCTGAGCCCGCGCTGCCGCCTCGCCGGCCTCGAGCCGCTCGACATCGGACCCGACAGCCTGTTCGTTAATGTCGGCGAGCGCACCAATGTGACCGGTTCGGCCAAATTCCGCCGCCTGATCGAAGCCGACGACTATGACGGTGCGCTCGACATCGCGCGCACCCAGGTCACCAGCGGTGCGCAGATCATCGACATCAACATGGACGAGGGCATGCTCGACTCGGAAGCCGCGATGGTGCGCTTTCTGAATCTGATCGCGTCCGAGCCGGACATCGCCCGGGTGCCGGTCATGATCGACTCTTCCAAGTGGTCGGTGATCGAGGCCGGCCTCAAGTGCCTGCAGGGCAAGGGCATCGTCAATTCGATCAGCATGAAGGAGGGCGAGGCGCCGTTCCTCGAGCACGCCCGCAAGGTGCGTGCCTACGGTGCGGCCGTCGTGGTCATGGCGTTCGACGAGCAGGGCCAGGCCGACACGGTGGAGCGCAAGGTGGCGATCTGCGAGCGCTCCTACAAGCTGCTGACCGAGCAGGTCGGCTTTCCGCCGGAAGATATCATCTTCGACCCGAATATCTTCGCGGTCGCGACCGGAATCGAGCAGCACAATGCTTATGCGCGCGACTTCATCGAGGCCACGGCGCTCATTCGCGAGCGCTGCCCGCATGCCCTGGTCAGCGGCGGCGTCAGCAATGTCTCGTTCTCTTTCCGCGGCAATGCGCCGGTGCGCGAGGCCATGCACTCGGTGTTCCTCTATCACGCGATCCGCGCCGGCATGAGCATGGGCATCGTCAATGCCGGCCAGCTCGCAATCTATGAGGAGATCGAGCCGGAGCTGCGCGAACGGGTCGAGGACGTGATCCTGTACCGCCGCGAGGACGCGACCGAGCGCTTGCTGGAAATCGCGGCGCGCTATCAGGGCGAGGCCGGGAGTAAGCGGGCCGAGGATCTGGCGTGGCGCAATTGGCCGGTCGCCAAGCGTCTAGAGCATGCCCTGGTGCGCGGTATCGACGAGTTCGTGATTACCGATACCGAAGAGGCACGCAGCCAGTTCGAGCGGCCGCTGCAGGTGATCGAAGGGCCGCTGATGGACGGTATGAACGTGGTCGGCGATCTGTTCGGGGCCGGCAAGATGTTCCTGCCGCAGGTGGTCAAATCGGCGCGCGTCATGAAAAAAGCCGTCGCGCATCTGATCCCCTATATAGAGAAGGAAAAGGCGGCGGGCGGCGGCGAGCACCGCAGCAATGGCCTCATCGTGATGGCGACGGTCAAAGGCGACGTGCACGATATCGGCAAGAACATCGTGGGCGTGGTGCTTCAGTGCAACAATTTCGACGTGATCGATCTCGGTGTCATGGTGCCGTGCGAGAAGATTCTCCAGACCGCACGTAGTAAAGGCGCCGACATGATCGGATTGTCCGGGTTGATCACGCCCTCACTCGATGAGATGGTGCATGTCGCGCGCGAGATGCAGCGGCAGGGCTTTACGCTGCCGCTGCTGATCGGTGGTGCGACCACGTCGCCGGCGCACACCTCGGTGCGCATCGACCCGCAGTACGAAGGCCCGGTGGTCTACGTCAAGGATGCTTCGCGCTCGGTCGGCGTGTGCCAGCAGCTGGTAACCCCGGCCACGCGCGATGCGTACACCGCGCGCATCAAGTCGGAACATGGGCTCAGACGCACGCAACATGGAGCACGGCGCACCAAATTGCCGCAGTTCACCTTGGCGCAGGCGCGTGCCAACCGGACGCGCATTGACTGGCAGGCCTATGTGCCGCCGGTGCCGCGCATGCTCGGCGTACGCAGCTTCGAGCACTATTCGATCGAGGAGCTCGCGCGCTACATCGACTGGACGCCGTTTTTCCAGGCTTGGGAACTGCGCGGCAAGTTTCCCGATATCCTCACCGATGCGCAGTTCGGCGAGCAGGCCAGCAGTCTCTATGCCGATGCCCGCAAGATGATGCGTACGCTGATTCGCGAGCAGTGGCTGCAGGCGCGCGCCGTGATCGGCTTCTTTCCGGCCAACTCGATCGACGAGGATGTCGAACTCTATGCGGACGACGCGCGCACGCGGGTTCTGGATTGCGTGCACTTCCTGCGCCAGCAGAAGGACCTGCCGCAAGGCAAGCCGCACGGCGCGCTCGCCGACTATGTCGCACCCAAGGGCAGCGGCGTGCGCGATTATCTGGGCGCCTTCGCGGTGACGGCCGGCGTCGGTATCGAACCGCATCTGCAGCGCTTCGAGGCGGCCCACGACGACTACTCGAGCATCATGCTCAAGGTGCTGGCCGACCGCCTCGCGGAAGCCTTCGCCGAACGGCTGCATGAACGCGTTCGACGCGAGTTCTGGGGCTACGCACCGGAAGAGAAGCTCGGCAACGAGCAGCTGATCCGCGAGGAATACCGTGGCATCCGGCCCGCGCCCGGCTATCCGGCCTGTCCGGATCACACCGAGAAGGCGACGCTGTGGCGGCTGCTGGATGTCGATCGCAACGCCGGCATCGCGCTGACCGAATCGTACGCCATGTATCCCACCGCGGCGGTCAGCGGCTGGTATTTCTCTCACCCCCAGAGCCGTTATCTTGCCGTCGGCCGCATCGATCGCGACCAGGTCGCGGACTATGCGCGCCGCAAGGGCATGAGCGTGGAAGAGGTCGAGCGCTGGCTCGCGCCCAATCTCGGCTACGAACCCGAACCGGTGGCCCTGCTGATCGCATGAACCCGCACGCCGCGCGAGCGAGCGGCGCCGCCGCGGCCGCGCCGGCGGCGAATCGCGACGTCCTGCTCGGCTTCTTCGGCGTGTTTCGCTACAGCCGGCGCGCGATCGAGCTGGTCTGGGACACCAATCGCGCTTTGTTGCTGGCGATGGCTTTGCTGACGCTGGCTGCGGGCCTGCTGCCGGCCGCGGTGGCCTGGATCGGAGCGCAGATCGTCGATGCCGTGGTCTCGGCCCGCAGTGCCGCCGGCCACAACGCCGCCCGGGTGCTGCGACTGGTGCTGCTGGAAGGCGCCCTGGTAGCGGGGGTCGCCGGCGCGCAGCGCGGACTGTCCCTGTGTCAGGCGCTGCTGCGTGCACAGCTCGGCCAGCGCGTGAATGTGATGATCCTCGAGAAGGCGCTCACGCTCGAGCTCAAGCATTTCGAGGATTCCGAGTTCTACGACAAGCTCACGCGTGCGCGACGCGAAGCCTCGAGCCGGCCCCTGAGCCTGGTGACGCGGACCTTCGGTCTGACGCAGAACGCGATATCTCTGTTGAGCTTCGCCGCGCTGCTGGTTCGTTTCTCGCCCTGGACCATGCTGGTGCTGCTGGTGGCGGGCTTGCCGGCCTTCGTCGCCGAAGCGAAATTCTCGGGCGATGCGTTCCGCTTGTTCCGCTGGCGTTCACCCGAGACGCGCATGCAGATCTATCTCGAGACGGTGCTGGCACGCGAGGATCATGCCAAGGAGGTCAAGCTGTTCGGGCTGGGTCCGAGGCTGCTGCAGCGTTATCGCGACATTTTCACCCGGCTCTATCGCGAGGATCGAGCACTGTCGATCCGGCGCGACAGCTGGGGCTTCGGTTTGAGCCTGCTTGCGACGTCAACGTTGTACGGCGCCTACGCCTGGATCGCGGTTTCGACCATCCGCGCCAGCATCACCCTGGGGCAGATGACGATGTATCTGCTGCTGTTCCGCCAGGGGCAGGCGGCCGTGTCGGCCATTCTCTCCGCGGTCGGCGGCATGTATGAAGACAATCTGTATCTGTCAACGCTGTACGAATACCTGGAGACCCCCGTCGCCCCGGCTATCGGCAGCGCACCGCGCGGGCCGATCCCGTCCGACGGCGTGCGCTTCGAGCATGTGAGTTTTACTTATCCAGGCGCGGCAGAGCCGGCGCTGACCGACATAGATCTGCACCTGCAGCCGGGTAGCAGTCTGGCGCTGGTGGGAGAGAACGGCTCTGGCAAGACCACGCTGATCAAGCTGCTGACGCGGCTCTACAGTCCCGATTCGGGCCGGATCCTGGTCGATGGGCTGCCGCTGCCGGAGTGGAGCGAGGACGCGCTGCGCGCGCGCATCGGCGTGATCTTTCAGGATTTCACCCGCTATCAGATGCTGGTGGGCGAGAATATCGGCGCCGGCGACGAGCGCTACTTCGAAGACGAGGCGCGCTGGCAAGAGGCGGCCGCCAAGGGCCGAGCCGCCGATTTCATCGAGCAATTGCCGCGGCGCTACCAGACGCAGTTGGGCAAATGGTTCCAGCACGGCCAGGAACTGTCCGGCGGCCAGTGGCAGAAGATCGCGTTGGCGCGCGCATTCATGCGCACCGACGCAGATATTCTGGTGCTCGATGAGCCGACGGCAGCCATGGACGCGCGTGCCGAGGCCGAGATCTTCGAACATTTCCGCACGCTGGCGCGCGATCGCATCACCATTCTGATATCGCACCGTTTCTCCACGGTGCGCATGGCCGATCAGATTGCGGTGCTCGATCGTGGCCGCATCATCGAAAAGGGCAGCCATGAGCAGCTCATGGCCGACGCCGGTCATTATGCTCAGCTGTTCGCCCTGCAGGCGCGCGGCTATCGCTGACGAGCGGACGCGGTACAATAGCGCCACTTATGGACGAAGCCGCTGATACCTTCGATGCCGCGTTTTCCAAAGCGGTCGATCTCGGCAATCGACTCGCCGGCAAGGACAAGGAAGCCGATCTCTGGGACATCGCTGACGGTCTGCTGGCCGGTGCGGTTCAATATTGGCTTTATTCGCGCCAGCCCTGCGGCGATCCGCGCTGTGAAGACTGCGTGCCAATCAGCACCGCCGAGGCGCGGATGGCCGAGCTCAAACGGCTGATCGACCAGCTGGCGGCGGAGAGCGAATACTTTCACGCGCCGACCGATGCCAATGCCGGCAGGGCGTAGAGATCGAGCCACGGTAATCGGATATCACGCACGGCGCGTTTGAGCCATGAGCGCATTTTTCATAATGAAAAATGCGCTCATGGCTCAAACGCGCGCAGCGATAGCCGTGATTACCAAGGGTTGACCCCGGACCCTGCCGGCGTTGTGCCGTCAGGCGGTCGCGGCGGTCGGTGCTTCGCTCACTTCAGCCAGCGCTGCATCCAGCCGATCAAGCCCTTCGCCGAGCAGCGCGTCGCTGATCGTCAGCGGCGCGAGGAAACGAATGACGTTTCCGTAAACGCCACACGACAGAATGATCAGGCCGTGACGCGCAGCCGCCTGCACCAGGGCGCGGGTTAGATCAGCATCGGGCTGTTCGGCGCTGCCGTTCTTGACCAACTCCATCGCCACCATGGCGCCCAGGGCACGCACCTCGCCGATCGCGCTGTACTTGGCCTGCAGCGCTTTCAGGCGGGTGATCAGTCTTGCTCCCAGCTGCTGCGCGCGCTCGAGCAGGCGCTCCTCGGCTATCACATCCAGCACCGCGAGGCCTGCGGCGCATGCGAGCGGCGAGCCCGCATAGGTGCCGCCGAGTCCGCCCGGCGGCGGCGCATCCATGATCTCGGCTTTGCCGACCACTGCCGATAGCGGCAATCCGCCCGCGATGCTCTTGGCGAGCGTCATCAGATCCGGTTCGATGCCGGCGTGTTCGAGCGCGAACATGCGTCCGGTGCGCGCAAATCCCGATTGGATCTCATCGGCGATCATTACGATGCCATGGCGGTCACAGAGCGCGCGCAGGCTGCGCAGAAATTCCGGCGGCGCGATGTAGAAGCCGCCCTCACCGAGCACCGGCTCGATGATGAGGGCCGCAACCCGTGCGGGTTCCACATCGGCCTTGAACAACTGCTCGATCGCGGCCAGGCAGTGCTGCGGCGTGACGCCGTGGTAGGCCATCGGGTACGGCACGTGAAACACTTCCGGCAGCAGCGGGCCAAAGCCGGCCTTGTAAGGCTGCACTTTGCCGGTCAAGGTCATGGTGGCGAGCGTACGGCCATGAAAACCGCCGCTGAAGGCGACGACGGCCGATCGGCGCGTGTGGTAGCGTGCAATTTTCAGCGCGTTTTCCACCGCCTCGGCCCCGGTCGAAAACAGGATCGACTTCTTCGGTGTCGGACCGGGTGCGATCGCATTGAGCCGCTCGGCGAGCGCGACATAACTCTCGTAGGGCGTCACCTGGAAGCAGGCGTGCGACAGCTGCTGCAGCTGCTGCTGCACGGCCGCGACCACGCGCGGATGCAAATGGCCGGTATTGAGCACCGAGATGCCGCTGGCAAAGTCGATGTAGCGCCGCCCCTCGACGTCCCAAAGCTCGGAGTTGTGCGCGTGATGCACGTAGACGCTGAGCGAATTGGCCACGCCTCGCGCCACCGCGGCGCCGCGACGACGCTGCAGATCGGTATTGCTCCCCATATCGGGATCTCCTCCAGTTTGGCAGACTATAAGCCCAAGGCACGAAGCTCTAAACCGGTTTTTGATTGCCCTGGGCGCAGCCGCGTCGCTAGAATTTCGCGGCCCTATCAAATCTGTGAGCGGTATCCCCTTGAGCGACAACGACATCACCACGGAAGTGGTTATCATCGGCGCCGGTCCGGCCGGCCTGTTCCAGGTCTTTGAACTCGGCTTACTCGGCATCAAGTCGCACGTGGTCGACTCGCTGAAGCAGGCCGGCGGGCAGTGCACGGAGCTGTATCCGGACAAGCCGATCTACGACATTCCGGCGTTGCCGATCTGCGGTGCACAGGAATTGATCGATCGCCTGATGCAGCAGATCAAGCCCTTCGGCGCCCAGTTGCACCTCGGTGAGGAAGCCGTGCAACTCAAAAAGCAGGAAAATGGCCGCTTCCGCGTCGTCACCGCCGCCGGCACGGTGTTCGACGCGGGCGCGGTGGTAATTGCCGGGGGCGTCGGCTCGTTTCAGCCGCGCCGCCTGGCGCTCGAGGGCGTCGAGTCGTTCGAAGGTAAGCAGGTCCACTATAAGATCAAGAACGTCGCCGACTTCCACGGCCGTAACCTGGTCATCTTCGGCGGTGGCGATTCGGCGCTCGACTGGGCGCTGGCTCTGGCGCCCAAGGCCTCGAGCATCGCGCTGGTGCATCGTCGGGCCGAGTTTCGCGGCGCTCCCGCCTCGGTCGCGCAGCTGCGCGAACTTCAGGCCGCCGGCAAGCTGCGCTTCATCGAGGGCCTGGCGCACTCCGTGCACAGCGAGGAGGCGACGCTCAGGGGCGTGCACGTGAAGGATGCGAGCGGTGAACTGCACCGGCTCGATGCCGAGCATCTGCTGGTGTTCTTCGGCCTGGCGCCGAAACTCGGACCGATCGCCGAATGGGGGTTCGAGCTCGATAAGCGCGCGATCAAAGTTGACACCGAGAGATTCGAGTCGAACATTGCGGGCGTGTTCGCTATCGGTGATATCAACAGCTATCCGGGCAAGAAAAAGCTGATTCTCTCCGGTTTCCACGAAGCGGCGCTGGCGGCATTCGCGATTCAGCACCATCTGTATCCGGCCAAGAAGCAGTTCCTGCAATACACCACCACCAGTCCAGCCATGCAGAAGCGCCTGGGCGTCGCGACCGCCTGATGCATCCAGGGCTCGCCGAGCTGCTGCGCCTGCTCGAACTCGAACGGCTCGAGATCAACATCTTCCGCGGTGTGAGCCGTGACATCGGCAGCCCGCAGGTATTCGGCGGCCAGGTACTCGGTCAGGGGCTGAGGGCCGCCTATGACACCGTGGAACCGGACCGCATCGCGCATTCGTTACATGCCTACTTCCTGCGGCGCGGGGATTTCAACGCGCCGATCGTCTATTTCGTCGACCGCAGCCGCGATGGCGCAAGCTTCACCAGTCGGCGCGTCACGGCGATCCAGCACGGCGAGCAGATCTTTCATATGTCGGCGTCGTTTCAGGTGGACCAGCCGGGTGTCGAGCACCAGATAGCAATGCCCGACGTTCCGCCGCCGGAATCATTGAGGGAATCGGACCCGGTGCCGAAGGCCGCGCTCGATGCACTTCCGGAGAAGACGCGCCGGCAGTATGCATCCGCCCGGCCGTTTGAATTTCGGATGGTGGAGCGGGTCGACCCGATGCACCCGAAGAACGCGCCGCCGGTGCAGCACATCTGGATGCGCGCGATCGACCGGTTGCCGGATGACGATATGCTGCATCGCTGCCTGTTGGCCTACGTGTCCGATTTTTATCTGCTCAAAACGGCAACGCTGCCGCATGCCGAGCTGTTGATGAGCGGTAAGCGGTTTCTCGCGAGCATCGACCACGCAATGTGGCTGCACCGGCCGATGCGCGTCGATGAGTGGTTCCTGTGTTCGTACGACAGCCCGGGCGCCGCGGGTTCGCGCGGATTTTCGCGCGGCAGCGTGTTCACCCGCGACGGCCGCCTGGTAGCGAGCACGGCGCAGGAGGGCCTGATGCGCGTGAGCGGCGCGGCGGCGGGATAGTTTTCCAGCGCCGCGCGCGCACACCCGGTAAATCGGGGCTAGGCGGCAAACCGCCCGCTGCGGTAGTCCTCCATCGCCTGCTCGATCTCCTGGCGCGTGTTCATCACGAACGGGCCGTATTGCACCACCGGCTCGTTGAGCGGCCGCGCTGCCAGCAACAGCAACCGCGCCCCGCGCGCGCCGCCCTCAATGCGCACGCGCTCCCCGTCGGAGAGTATGCCGGCGGCGCGATGCGGCAGTGTCTGCACGCTCTCCCGTGGTCCGACCCGTGCCTCGCCGTCATAGACGTATACAAAGGCGTTATGGCCGCGAGTCACCGGCACGACGATGTCCGCGGCCGCGGGCAGATTCAGGTCGAGGTAGAGCGGATCGGTGCTAAGGCGCTCATCCGGGCCATTGACCGGTCCACTGGCCGTCTGGCCGTCCAACTGCGCCGTTCCGGCGATCACTTTGGCGCTCGCGCCCGATGGCAGCCGGATGGTCGGAACCCGCTGCGCCGGAATGTCGCGGTAGTGCGCCGGTTTCATCTTCTCCTTCGCCGGCAGGTTGATCCAGAGCTGGAAGCCGCGCATGCGACCTTCCGTCTGCTGCGGCATTTCCGAATGAATGATGCCGCGCGCGGCCGTCATCCACTGCACGTCGCCGGGCCCGAGATCGCCGCGGTTGCCGAGGTGGTCCTCATGCCGCATATGTCCGTCGAGCATGTAGGTGACGGTCTCGAAACCGCGATGCGGGTGCGCCGGGAATCCGGCGATGTAATCCTTCGGATCGTCCGAATAGAACTCATCGAGCATCAGAAACGGATCGACCTGAAGGCCGCGCTGGCTGCCAAGGCTGCGGCGCAATTTGACGCCGGCGCCGTCCGCGGTCGCTATCGAGGGAATGATTTGCGTTAGGGTGCGCATGGTTCTCCTAGGCCGCCAGGCGCTCGATCTGTGCCGCAGCCGACGCAAGCCCCGAGGCTTTACTCTCCGGACTGATCGCCAGGCCTTCAGCGTAAACAAACTCGATGTCGTCGATACCCACAAAGCGCAGGAAGTCGCGCACGTAGTTGGTCTGTGTATCAAGCGCGGTGCCGGCGTACAAGCCCCCGCGTGCGGCGAAGATATAGGCCTTCTTTCCCTGCAGCAGCCCCACCGGACCGTTCGCGGTATAGCGGAAGGTCTCGCCGGCGCGGGCAATATGGTCAAAGTAAGCCTTGAGCTGGGACGGCACGCCGAAGTTATACATCGGCAGTCCGAGGACGATCACGTCGGCCTGTTTGAGCTCGGCGATCAGCGCGTCGGAATAGGCGACCACGTCGCTCTGCGCGGCGCTACGCTCTTGCGGTTTGCTCAGAAATGCCGCGAATCGCTCGGCGCTCAGGTGCGGCACCGTATCGCTCGCCAGATCGCGCAGCACAACACGCAAATCCGGACGGGCACGGCTGAAAGCCCGCACGAATTGTGTCGCCAGCTGGCTCGACTGGCCGTGGTCCGCATGGATGCTGGCGTTGATCTGCAGCAGCGTGCTCATAGTTCGATCCTCGGTGGATGGCTTGATTGCGTGACCGATAGTTAACTATTTGCTGATCAGATAAAAAAGTAGAATAATCGGTTAAAGGTAATCTAATAAACTAATAGATCATGTCCTCAGCCCCGCGGATATCGCTCGAACAATGGCGCGCGTTGCAGGCCGTGGTCGACGCCGGCGGCTATGCCCAGGCCGCCGCCAAGCTGCACAAGAGCCAGTCCGCTATTACTTACGCGGTGCAGAAAATCGAGGCGCTGCTCAAGCTGAAGATCTTCGAGCTCAGGGGCCGCAAGGCGCGGCTCACCGGTAGCGGCGAAGTCCTCTACAGACGCGCCAAAGGTCTGCTCGAGGAGGCCGAGTCGCTCGAGGGCGCCGGCCGCCAGCTGGCGCAAGGCTGGGAGAGTGAACTCAGGCTCGCGGTCGAAATCATCTTTCCGACCTGGTTGCTGCTGCGTTGCTTCGGGCTGTTTGCGCAGGAGCATCCCGAGACGCGCATCGAGCTGTATGAGACCGTGCTCAGCGGCACCGACGAGGCGCTGATGCAACGGCGCGTCGATCTGGCGATCTGCTCGCTGGTGCCGCCGGGATTCATGGGCGATGCACTGATGCCGATGCGATTCATCGCCGCCGCGCATCCCGACCATCCGCTGCATAAACTCAAACGCAAGCTCACTGCGCAGGACCTGCGCAAGTACCGCCAACTCGTGATCCGCGACTCCGGGAGTCAACGCAGCCGCAGCGCGCCGTGGCTGGGTGCCGGACAGCGCTGGACCATGAGCCACAAGGCGACGCAGATCCACGCCGCCGGCATGGGGCTGGGCTTCGCCTGGTTTGCGCAGGACACCATCCGCACCGAGCTCGAGCAGGGACTGCTCAAGCCGCTGCCGCTGCGGGAAGGCGCCGAGCACTACGCGGAGCTGTACCTGATCTATGCCGATCGCGACTACGCGGGTCCCGGCGCGCAGCGCCTGGCCGGCATTGTGCGCGATCAGGTCAAAGCAGCTTGCCAGGGTTCATGATGCCGTTCGGATCGAGCGCCTGCTTGATCGCGCGCATCGCGCCAAGCGCCACCGGCGAGGCATAGCGCCGCAGCTCCTCGCGCTTGAGGCGGCCGATGCCGTGCTCGGCGCTGATGCTGCCGGCAAACTTCGCCACCAGATCGTGTATTGCGCGGCGTATCTGCGGCTCTTGCGCCAGAAAGGTCTCAGATCGGGCGCGGTCGATCCCGCTGATATTGAAATGCAGATTGCCATCGCCCGCGTGTCCGTAGCAGACCAGTACGCCATCGCGGACGTGTGCCTGCACCCAGAGCGAAGCCTCGCTGATAAACGCTGGCAGCGAGGCTACGGGTACGCTGATATCGTGCTTGAGGCTCGAACCCGCAAGGCGCTGCGCCTCCGGCACGGTCTCGCGCAACCGCCAGAAGGCGGCACGCACGCGCTCGCTGGTCGCGAGCGCCGCATCGAGCAGCAGTGAGCGTTCGGCGGCGTCAGCCAGGGTCTGCTGCAGCAGCTCCGACAGCGGCTCGTCCGCGGCCGAGCTCAGCTCGCACAGGATGTACCAGGGATACGCAGTCGTAAGCGGGTCGGTGACACCGCTGATGTGGCGCGTCGTGAGCTCGATCGCGATACGCGGCAGCAGCTCGAACGAGCTCAGACGCTCGCCGGCCTGGGCACGCAGCACACCGAGCAGCTTAACGGCATTTTCAGGCGTCGCCAGGGCGACGAAGGCGGTCGCGCTGCTGCGCATTTTCGGCCACAGCTTGAGCGTCGCCGCCGTGATCACGCCGAGCGTGCCTTCGGAGCCGACCAGCAGCGATTTCAGGTCGTAGCCGGTGTTGTCCTTGCGCAGCGACTTAAGACCATCGAACACCTGGCCGTCCGGCAGCACCGCCTCGATCCCGAGCAGCAGGTCGCGCGCCATGCCGTAGCGCACGACATTGAGCCCACCGGCGTTGGTGGCGAGATTGCCCCCGATCTGGCAGCTGCCCTCGGAGCCCAGACTCAGAGGAAAGAAGCGCTCGAGCGCATCCGCGGCCTGCTGCACGCTCGCGAGCACGCAGCCCGCCTCGGCGGTGATCGAAAAATTATCCGCGTCGATCGCACGGATTCGATTCAGTCGGCGCAACGACAGCAGCAGCTGCCGGCCCGACTCATCGGGCGTCGCCCCGCCACAGTAGCCCGTGTTGCCACCCTGGGGTACCAGGCCCAGCCGATGCTCGTTGCACCAGCCGACGACGCGCGCGACCTGCTCGACCGTGCGCGGTAGAGCTACCGCAAGCGCGCGGCCACGATACAAGCGCCGCTCGTCCACCAGAAACGGCGCGGTATCGGCGCCTTCCGTGAGCACGCCGTCGGCGCCGACAAGGGCGCGCAGCTCCGTGCGCAGCGCATCGTCGTCCTTCATGCCCTGCGTTCAACCGGTCGCAACTTCATGTTTCTAAAGTTAATTTGCGGAAGACCCGCGCAGGGCCGCGATCCGTTCCTCGATCGGTGGATGGCTCATGAACAGGCGCTGCAAACCCCTGCCCTCCCCGCCGGAGATGCCGAATGCGTTCAGCTGCGCAGGCAGCGGCTCGTCGTGGGCGGCTTTGAGCCGCTCCAAGGCCGCGATCATCCGGTCGCGACCCGCGAGCCGGGCGCCACCGGCGTCGGCGCGGAATTCACGCTGCCGCGAAAACCACATGACGATGATTGTGGCCAGAATGCCGAGTACCAGCTGCGAGACCAGCACGGTGACGAAATAGGCCGGGCCGCGGCCGTCGCTGTCGCGTGACATGGATCGATCGACGATGTTGCCGACGATGCGCGACAGAAAGATAACGAACGTGTTGACCACGCCCTGGATCAGCGTGAGCGTCACCATGTCGCCGTTGGCCACGTGGGTGAGCTCATGGCCCAGTACCGCTTCGATCTCATTCCGGTCCATCGATGAGAGCAGCCCGGTGCTGACCGCGACCAGCGCGTTGTCGCGCCGGGGGCCGGTGGCAAAGGCGTTCGGCTGAGCCGAGTCAAAGATGCCGACTTCGGGCATGCCGACGCCGGCTTTATTCGCCAGCGAGCGTACGGTATCGAGCAGCCATTGCTCGTTCGCCGACCTGGGCTGCTGGATGATCTGCACGCCCATGGCGCGCACCGCCATCCATTTGGAGATCGCCAGCGAGATCAACGAGCCGGAGAATCCAAATAACGCGGCAAACACCAGCAGGCCTTCGAGGCTGCTGCCCTGCTGGGCCAGCCACGCATCGAGCCCGGTGACCTGGGCGACGATAGAGAGCACCAGGACAATCGCGAGATTCGTCAGGACAAAAAGGAATATGCGCTTCATAGTAATTACCGAAAGAGCTCCTGCCAGGTTGTTAGCGCCTCGCTGGGCGCAGTGCTCGCCATGCTTAGATGACGGCGACGCCCAGGAATTCAACTTCCGGCAAAGCCTCCTTGTAAAATCAAGGACATACTATCTAGTGCCGCCGCCGTAGCTCACCGAAGCGCCGGGCGCGCCGCCGCGGCCCGCGAAGTCCCCGCCGCGGCCCGCGAAGTCCCCGCGTGCGCGCCACGGGGGGCCGCAGTCAATAGTTGTCGCTTTCTTTCTCGTTCTCGTCCCAGTCCTCGTCGTCCTCGTCGTCCTCATCGTCGTCCCAGGTCTCGTCGAGGTCGTCGTCCTCTTCTTCTTCCTCCTCCTCTTCTTCTTCGTCCTCAGCACTGCCAGCCCAACCCTCGGGCTCATCGATCTTCTCGAGGTCGAACTCATGCCAGGTTTCAAGATCGATCTCTTCGATATCGCCATCGAGGTATTCGATCTCGACCAACTCGGCATCCTCATCCATCGACAGCACGCGAAAGCTCTCGTTCTCGTCAATGTTCTCGTACCACTGGCCCACTACGGGCTCGTATTCTCTGGCCACCTGACTGATTCCTCGACGGCTGTGTGGCGCGCACGATGCGCCGCGCAACGATATTAGGGCGGCCGCCGCAGTCAGGCAATCCGGTGGTCGCACTCTCAGTTGCTCTACAATAGCGCGGCCGCTCATGATCGATCGCAGAACAAACCGATCACCCACACCACTGACGGCCGCACGGCGCATTGTCGTCAAGGTCGGTTCGGCGTTGCTGGTCGACGCCAGGACAGGGCGCCTTAATCGCTCCTGGCTGGAAACACTGATCGGTGACCTGCTGCGTCTGCACCGCCGTGGCCAACAAGTCATTCTGGTATCTTCGGGCGCCATCGCTCTGGGCCGCCGGCACCTTGGGCTGGCCTCGGGGACGCTGCGACTGGAAGAGAGCCAGGCCGCCGCCGCGGTCGGCCAGATCCGTCTGGCGCACGCCTACAAAGAACTGCTCGAAGCCGGCGATGTGACCGTAGCGCAGGTGCTGCTGACCTTGGAGGATAGCGAGCAGCGTACGCGGTATCTGAACGCGCGCGCCACGCTTGAAGCGCTGTTGGCGCTCGGCGCCATCCCGGTCATCAACGAAAATGACACGGTGGCTACCGCCGAGATCCGCTACGGCGATAACGACCGTTTGGCCGCCCGTGTGGCGCAGATGGCCAGCGCCGATTGCCTGGTGCTGCTCTCGGATATCGATGGCCTGTATACCGCTGATCCTCATCGCGACCCCAGCGCGCAGTTCATCGAGCGTGTCATGCGGGTCACGCCCGAAATCGAGGCTATGGCCGGACGTTCCAATTCCGAGGTCGGCTCGGGCGGCATGGCGACTAAGATCGCTGCGGCCCGCATCGCCGTGAATGCCGGCTGCTACATGTGCATCGCTTCCGGGCAGAAGCGTCATCCGCTCCGGCGCCTCGAGTCCGGAGCTCGCTGCACCTGGTTCATGCCGGCCTCGACGCCGCTGGCGGCGCGCAAGCAATGGATAGCCGGCACGCTCAGGCCTGCGGGTGCGATCCATATCGATGCCGGCGCGCTGCGCGCGCTGCAGGGCGGCAAAAGCCTGCTGGCGGCCGGTGTTACCGGCACGCTCGGGCGCTTCGAAAGCGGCGATACCGTCAGTGTGCTGGCGCCCAACGGGGTCGAGGTCGCGCGCGGCATCGCCGCGTATTCCGACAATGACGCGACCCGCATCATGGGCCGCAGGAGCAGCGAGATTGAGGCGATCCTGGGCTTTCGCGGCCGCGAGGAACTGATACATCGTGACGATCTGGTGATTCTGCAGCATGATTATCGGCCGCAGGAACACAAGCCCGCGCCGCCTGGCGCCTCCGAAGGATTGGTCGAGGTGAAACCATGACGAACGTCGTCACATCGATCGCGGAGCGCACGGATTCGCCCGACCTGCACGCACTGATGCAGAATCTGGGACAGGCCGCCGTCGCTGCCGCAGAACGGCTCGCGCTCGCCGAGAGCAGCGTCAAGAACCAGGCGCTCGGCGCCGCCGCGGCCGCCATACGTGCACAGGCTGCGGCGATTCTCACGGCCAACGCCGAGGACATGCGCGATGCGCAGGTCGCAGGCATGAGCAACGCACTGCTCGATCGGCTCAAGCTCGACTCCAAGCGCGTTGAGGCAATGGCGCGCGGTCTGGAAGACGTCGCCGCGCTGGCAGATCCGATCGGCGTGGTGATCGCCGAGTGGACGCGGCCCAATGGGCTGCGGATCAGCCGCGTGCGCGTGCCGCTGGGGGTCATCGGCATCATCTACGAGAGCCGGCCCAATGTGACGGCCGATGCCGGCGCATTGTGCCTGAAGTCGGGTAACGCCGCGATTCTGCGCGGTGGATCGGACAGCCGCCGCTCGAGCGCGGCCATCCACGCCTGCCTGGTCGAAGGACTGAAGACGGCGGGTCTGCCGGCAAGCGCTATCCAGTTGGTGCCCACCGCCGATCGCGCTGCCGTAGGCGAGATGCTCTCGGGGATGCAGCAGTTCATCGACGTACTGGTGCCGCGCGGCGGTAAGAGTTTGGTTGCGCGCGTTCAGGCCGAGGCCCGCGTACCGGTCATCGGCCATCTCGAAGGCAACTGTCACGTCTACGTCGATCGGGATGCCGAGCTCGACATGGCCTGCAGGATCACGACCAACGCCAAGATGCGCCGCACCGGCATCTGCGGCGCGGCCGAGACGCTACTGGTCGACCGCGCCTGCCCGCCGCTGCATCTGGCCACCTTGATCCGTGAGTTGATCGCGGCGGGTTGCGAAGTGCGCGGCGATGAGAGCGCGCGTGAGGCCGATCGGCGCGTCAAGCCCGCCACCGAAGCTGACTGGTCTACGGAATACCTCGATGCCGTCATCGCCGTGCGCGTAGTCGATGGCGTCGACGAGGCGATCGCTCACATTGCCCGCTACGGCTCGTCGCATACCGATGCGATCGTCACGGCCAGTGTGGCGACCGCGGAACGTTTTCTGGAGCGCGTCGACAGCGCCATCGTATTGCACAATGCGTCGACGCAGTTTGCCGATGGCGGCGAGTTCGGCATGGGAGCAGAGATCGGTATTTCGACCGATCGTTTCCACGCCCGCGGGCCCGTCGGCGTGGAGCAGCTCACGAGCTACAAGTACGTCGTCCACGGCTCCGGCCAGATCCGGCCCTGAGCCTCGCAGGCGATCGCATATCACCTAAGGTGGTATTGGACCATGAGAGCGGTTTTTCATTACGAAAAACCGCTCTCATGGTCCAATATCAAATCAGCGGCATCCGCAAATACCCAGGGGCTCAGGGTCATCCTAGCCGGTGCGGTGTCCCTGGTCGTGATGATGGTGGTCATGGCCGTGGTCAGGAGTCGCCGGCTGTAGCGCCGCACGAGCGTCGTGCGGCTGCGGAGCCGCGGCGGCACAGCGCTCGCAGTTGACCCAGCCGGAGTCGCCGTCCTGGTAGTACTCCTTCTTCCAGATCGGCACGCGGTGCTTGACCTCGTCGATGATGTAGCGGCAGGCATCGAACGCCTCGCCGCGATGCACCGCGCTGACGCCGACCCAGACCGCGAGCTCGCCGATCGCCAGTGGCCCGACACGATGCGCACAGCGGGCACGCTCGACACCGAATCGCTGTCGCGCTTCGGCGAGTATGCGCTCGCCCTCGCGCACCGCGAGCGGCGCGAAGCCTTCGTACTCCAGCCGTAGTACCGTGCGACCGTCATTGTAGTCGCGCACCCAGCCCTCGAAGGCGGCATAGCCGCCACAGGCTGGATCCTGCAGTTCCTTGCGCAGTAGCTCCGGTTGCAATGGCGTCTCATGCAGGCTGAAGCGATTCATAGGTGCCTCGAGTATCCGAGCGTTTAGCCGTCGGTGCGGCGAGCGCCCAAGGGATCAGCCGCCCGCCACGGGCGGCAGGAAAACCACCGTGTCGCCGTCGGCCAGTAGTGAGCGCCAGTCTCCAAACTCGTCATTCACGGCCACACGCAGGATTTCCGGCGCCAACGTCAGCCCGCGTCGACGACGCAGCTCTTCGTACAGCTCCCGAGGCGTGGTGGCCTGCGTCTCGAGCTCTTCGGCGCTGCGGCCGGCCTGCTCGCGCAGCATCGCAAAATAGCGCACGCGCAGGCGCCGCGACGCGCCGGCCCCGGCCGGCATCGGCCCCGCGGTAGTGCCGAGCGTCGCTTTCGCCGCGGCATACTCCTCGCCGGTATTGACGTTATCGAGCGCCCGCGGGTTTGGCAGATCCAGCAATTCAACGTCGGCGCGCGACAGCAGTGCGCGTGGGCATTGCTGTCCCCGGGCGAGCGACTCCTCGATGATTTGGCGGCTGCGTGGTTCGAAGATCGCACACAGCGGTTCGGGGAGCGCATCGAAGCTGCTGCGATACGCTGTTGCCACCCGCGTGGCCGCTCGGCGCGCGATCAGGTGCTGCAGCGTCGCGCGATCGAGGAACGGCAGGTCGCATGCGAGGACCAGCCACGCCTGATCGGGGTGGGCATGCAGCGCTGCGTGAATGCCGCCGATCGGCCCCAGGTTCGGCTTGATGTCGGCAATGGTGTCGTAGGCGGCGCGGTGCGGGTCATAGAGCTGGTCGGCGCGGACCGACACGAAACAGCGCGCCACCAGCGGCGTGAGCAATTCCATCGCGCGTGCGAGCTGCGACTTGCCGGCATATTCCAAGCTGGCCTTGTCCCGGTGCATGCGGCGACTGCGTCCTCCGGTGAGCACCAGCCCGTAGAGTTCCGGCGCGCTCATGCGGCCATCCTCAGGCGCGCACGTGCACCCACGCGCGCACGGACCACGCGTTTGCCACCGCTCTTGGACAGCAACCGTACGCTCGCAATGCGGATGTCGTGAGATAAGGCTTTGCACATGTCATAGATGGTCAGGGCCGCGACGCTCGCGCCGGTCAGCGCTTCCATTTCCACCCCGGTCTTGTGCCGTACTTCGACGCGACAGTGCACCACTATGACGGCGGCGCCGGCGGCGCCCGGCGCGAAGCCGATATCGATCCGGCACTGCTCGAGCGCCAACGGATGGCAGAACGGAATCAGCTCTGACGTGCGCTTGGCCGCCATGACGCCGGCCACGATCGCGGTATCGAAGACCGGGCCTTTTTTCGTGCGATGCCCGCTGCGCCTGAGCGCACGGGCAACCGCCGCCGGCAAACGTACGCGCGCTTCCGCCTCGGCGATGCGATGGGTAATGGGTTTGGCGCCGACGTCGACCATGGTGGGTCGGGAGCGCGCATCCAGATGCGTGAGTCGGGCGTTGCGGGTGCGGCGCGGCATGCGGCTCTTAGCCCCCGACGTAATTCATTTCGACGTGCTGCACGCCTCGGGCGCGCAGGTTCTCGCGCAGCTCGCTGTAGCGGTCCGCGCGCCGCTCCCAGACCGCGCGGATCTGTTGCAGCAGCTCCTCATCGCTGGCACCGGCGCGCAGCGGCGCGCGCAGGTCGGTGCCTTCGGCCGCGAACAGGCAGGTGTAGAACTTGCCGTCCGAGGACAGACGCGCGCGCGAGCAGTCGCCGCAGAAGGGCTGCGTGACCGAGGAGATGAAACCAATCTCACCACCGCCGTCGTCGAACGCGTAGCGGCGCGCGACCTCGCCGGAATACGCCGGGTCGAGCGCAGTCAGCGGCCAGCGCGCGTGGATGTGTTCGAGCAGCTGCTGCGAGGGTACGACGCGCTCGCGATTCCAGTCGTTGCGGTTGCCGACGTCCATGTACTCAATAAAGCGCACGATGATGCCGGAGGCGCGGAAGTGCTCGACCAGATCGAGGACCTGGTGATCATTGATGCCGCGCTGGACGACCGCATTGAGCTTGATGGGTGAGAGCCCGGCACGCTGGGCGGCGGCGATGCCCTCGAGCACGTCCTGCACGCTGCCGAAGCCGCCAGACATTTGCGCAAACACGGCCGGGTCGAGACTGTCGAGGCTCACCGTGACACGCTGCAGGCCGGCGGCGCGCAGCTCGGCCGCATGCTGCGCGAGCAGCACGCCATTGGTGGTCAGGGCAATGTCGTCAATGCCGGGCAGGCTGGTCAGGTCGCCGATCAGATCGGCCAGGCCGGCGCGCAGCAGCGGCTCGCCGCCAGTGACTCGCAGCTTCACCACGCCGAGCCGCAGGAACAGCCGCGTCAGCCGCAGCAGCTCATGGAAATCTAGGCGCTCATTGGATCTCAGAAAACGATACTGATCGTGAAAGCGCTCGCGCGGCATGCAATAAGGACAACGAAAGTTGCAGCGATCGATGACCGACAGGCGCAAATCGCGCAGCGGGCGGCCCAGGCTGTCCTGGACCAGGCGCCGGCGCGGCAATATCGGCTGAACCTTGGCAATGACCATGCGCTAAGGCTACCAGATCGAGCGCTGTGCCAAAGCAATGTAGGTCCCAGGGGCCGGTTATTACCAGCGAAACAGGCGTGTCACATAACCTTTGGCGAAATCGGCCGGACCGGGCGGCAACTCGATGAATCCGTCGGTCATCGCCAGGGACGCGAAATCGCCGGAACCGTTGGTCGGACAGGGCGTGGCCCAGGGCCGCGCCCAATCATCGTGCGATACGCGCACGGGCACGAATCCGGTCATCTGCGCTGCCGAATGGATCGGCGCCGCGAGCGCGACCCGTTCGCGCGAGGCTGCCGGCATGCCCATGGCGGCGTACAGCGCCGGCACCACGTAGCGCACCAGGCACACCAGCGTCGACACCGGATTGCCGGGTAACGCAAATACCGAGCGGCCTTCGTGCGAAGTGCCGTACCACATCGGTTTGCCCGGACGTTGTGCAATCCCATGTAGCACGCAGCGCACGCCTATATCCTCGAGCGCCTTGGGGACTAGGTCGAATCGCCCCATCGAGACCCCGCCCGAAATGATAAGCACCTCGTGCGTATGCAGATGCAGGCGCAGGCGCTCGCGCAGCCGCTGCGCGTCATCAGGCAGGTGATCATCGGCGACGCGCTGAAAGCCGCGTTGGCGCAGGGCGGCGACCACGGCGTAGGCGTTGGATCGCCGGATCTGATGCGGCGCGATTGGATCGCCGGGCTCGACCAGTTCATTGCCCGTGGATACAACGACAATCGCCGGCTGGCTGCTGACGCGCACGCGTGCCATGCCGGCCGAGGCCGCTACGGCGATCTCCGGCGCATTCAGCACGCTGCCTGCGGCCAGCAGCAGCGCTCCCTGGGTACGGTCGCTGGCCCGCCGATGCACGTTCTTCCACGGCACGCTCCCCGCGCCGCCGTCGATCTCGACGTAGCCGTCGGCGCTTTGCAGCCGTTCGACCGGCACTACAGTGTCGCAGCCTCCAGGCAGTACGGCGCCGGTCATGACTTCAACGCAATTCTCGTCCGAGGTGAGCGCCGTGGGCGGCTCGCCGGCCGCCTGCATTGCCTGCAGCTTGAAGCGTCGCCGGCCGCTCGCGGCCGCGCTCGAGGCCAGGGCCATGCCGTCCATCGCCACCCGGTCGAACGGCGGCTGATCGCGTTCGGCGTAGACGTTCTCGCGCAGCACGGCGCCGGCACACTGGCCCACCGGCAGCGATTCGATCGGCAGGCAGACCAGGTGTTCGCTGATGAGCGTCTCTGCGGCTTGTGGTTCTATCATGGCCATATGTTACGCCGCTGCAGGCAGCAGGCTCTGGGCCAAATTTCCAGTCTCAATCAATGACTCGCGCCAACGCCAAGCCGGGCGGCTTGCGCACCGGAGCAAGCCTGGTTTTCAGGCGCAGTGTCGGCAGGTCGTGTGTTTCCCGCAATAGGGCGGGCCGGTGGTGCGTTGGGGAGCTTCATGACAGGATGGGCGTTCGCCGCGCCCGTAGCTCAGTTGGATAGAGCATCAGGCTTCGAACCTGAGGGTCGGGAGTTCGAATCTCTCCGGGCGCGCCAATCGATCAGTAAGTTGCCACTGATCGGCAACGCTCAATTGACCAAACGTAGCGAAAACGTAGCGTTCTCTGCTACGTTTTTGCCGCGCGGCGCGACCGTCAGACTCGCAACTGCCGGTTGCCGCTCGATGCGCCTGGCCACGGAACTCAGTTTCTCCGGGGCCAGGTGCGCATAGCGCAGCACCATCTCGTACGACCTCCAGCCTCCCAGTTCCATCAGCTCCTGCAGTGAGGTACCGCTCTGCACGTGCCAGGAGGCCCAGGTGTGCCTCAGGTCGTGGAAACGGAAGTCCTCGATGCCAGCACGCTGCTTCGCCTTGTCCCAGGCTGTCGAGCTCTGGTGGATGCGCTGGCCGGCGAAGGTGAAACACCAGCGCCGGTGCTGACCCCGCGTCGACTCGAGCGCCGCCACGGCGTCCGCATTGAGCGGAATACCGCGGCCTTCACCCGACTTCGTGGTGCCATGATCGAGCCAGGCCACCCTCCGAACGAGATCCACCCGGCTCCATTCGAGCCCGTGAATCTCGCCTGCACGACAGCCGGTCGCCAGCGCGAACTGCACGATCGGCTTCATATGCACGGGCAAAGCCGCGATCAATCGGTCAGCCTCCTCGCGTCTCAGGAAGCGCACGCGCCGCCGGGGTTCCTTCAGCATCCGAATCTTTGGAACCGCACGCAACCAACGCCAATCCTGATGCGCGACGTTCAATATCCGCCGAACCACCTCGAGAGCGCGATTGACGGTCGCGTTTGAGACACCATCCTTCGACTTGCGATCGCGAATGTATGGCTGCAATGCCGTCATGTCGATCGCATCCAACCGCAGAGAGCGCAGATAGGGATCGAGCTTCTTCAGATGATCCCTGTCATTGAAGAGGCTCCTCTTATCTGCAAACTCCTCGAGATACCGTATGACCGCTTGCTGCCATACGAAAATGCCGAGAAGCCCCTGCTGCCGAGCTTCAATCGCCTCGTTCTTCAGGCGGACTACGTAGGCTTCAGCCTCGGTGCGTTCGACACGCCCAGTGCTTTGGCATACGCGGCGTCCATCCGGGAGAACGAGGTTGATCCACCAGAACCGCGAATCCTTGCGGCGGTAGAGTCCACGTTCACGGGCCATAGAGTCTCCTTCCAGGCCCGCCCTCGGCACTTATCCTGCTGCATGCGCTCGTCCAGATCAATGCGGTCGTAGAGCTTGCAGCGGCCCTTGCGGATGAAGGGCATTCCCATGCCGTCGAGGAAGCGGACGCTGCAACGCACATAGGCCGCAGCCTCGCGGCGGGTGAAGTAGCGTGCAGGCGCGGCCGCTGGCTGAACGTCCGGCGCTGTCCTGGACAATGCCGATTCCCGGCGATGCCGAGGAGGTGAAAAATCCAGCGCCAACTGCCCAAGTGGCGGCGCCCTGTCCGGCAAACCCGCATTGTCAGCGCGATCCGGCATGTCGTCTTTCGGTTCCCAGCCATCATGTCGGCGCCTTTCCGGCATCGACTAGGAGCGCGGCAGAAGGTCAGCGCGAGACCTGGCGGATCATCGATCGGTCAAGTCTGGTGATCTTGCAGACCTGCGGTAGCCGAAGCATCTGGACATGAGGTGTAGTCGTGACAGTTCGGGCGTTCATAGGTGTGATGCCAGCGTGTGGTTCCGGTCGCTTCAGGGCACGTTGTCACGTGAAGGAAGGCTAGCGCTTTCGCGCGCAAGATGCGGGCAGGGTTTCGCAGTAAAATCAGCGATTCTCCAATTGCACATTAG